>CAWJIE010000003.1:0-576458 GCA_963842885.1 uncultured Nitrososphaerota archaeon | reverse complement strand
AGTTCCGACATTAAGATGCTCTATTTAGCTGTCTTAGATTGTGCTTTTTGCTTTTCCTTGAGCAATTTTTTCGCTTTCAGGTGCTTGCGCATGGCGACTCTTTTTGTTTTGTTCATCAGTAATACTATAGCTTAGAATCGACGTTCCCCGCCACCCCCCCCAACTATAACTTACCTCTTACGCACTCTTCCTTATCTCCTCTCCCCTTTGTGGGAGAGGAGTCAGAGCCTGCCCCGTACTAGATACGGGGTGAGGGGGTTTTTATATTCAAATCATTTCCCCTTTACCCACCCCGCGAATTTTTCAAAAGAGCGGTCGTAGGTGCGCTCTATCTCCGGCGGGAAGGCGCAGGCGGGCAGTTCTTTCATTTCCAGGTGGTAGGCGATGCATTCGCAGCACTTGCCCTTGCGTTCGCACGGCTCGTAGGTGCAGTTGCATTTGGACCTGTTAGCTTTTAGGTTACAATCCATGTTCTTTAATTTCCTTAATCATGTTAAAGTAAATCAGCTTCTGCCCGTTCTTTACCGGGATGGCGCATTCTTTCTGGAATTTATACCCCCACCGCGACTCCCAGAACCGCCGCGATACCAGGGAAGCTTCCAGCGTAATGGCTGCCGGTTTCTCCATGGCCGCTTTTTTCTCCAGTTCATCTGCTATCATCCCGCCCGATTCCCTGCCGCTGGCATTCGGGATTAACAAAGGTCCTCTGGATGTGCGACCCTATCAGCGTGCTTGTTCCTAAAAGCTCGCCGTCCCGCTCTGCCACTACGATATAACCTGCCTTGGCGTCTTTCAGAATGGTTTCCGGGCAGTGAATTTGTTTGAAAAAATCGTTGGCTTCTTTGGGATATACCTTGTTGTAGGAAATATCAATTGTCTTCTGTATCAGTTTGTGTACCGCCGGCAGGTCTGCCTCGCGGAACCGCCTAACCTTGATAGCCCCGGTATTTTTAACTTTTGACATTTGATTTTTGAAATTTGTTTAGAGTTTAGATATTCAGGATTTTAGGATTTCTTTTAAAGTTTTTTCCCTCATCTCTTGAGAAAGTTCGGTAAGCAGCTTTTCCAAGCGCCTGCTCGGCGCCGTCTTCGGTAAGCGAGGCCAGGCTGCAGCAGGGCGTGCGCAAGAATATCCTCGTGGGGAACAGCTATCGTATGAAAGGCCTTCGTAATTCCGTCCCGCAAGCTCATTCGAACAACCTCGATTGACTCCCACCTTTCCTTATCTCGTCTCCCAGCCTATCTCTTGCAGGCACGAAGCCGTCCAATAACAGCTTCTCCTTGGCGCCCTTTGGAAGAGTCTCTGCAATGGCTTGAGCGACCCTATAGAACGCGTCTTTGGACCCATATCCAGTCTCCTTAAGAAGGTCTACCAAGGCGTCTCTATCCCCTTTCTCCCACAACAGAAGTGCCATGTGCAGGACATCTATCATGTCTTTCTTATCTAAGCTTTCTATGTCGGGTAAACGTCTTTGATTAGGCCCAAGCACGATCACCATTTCCCTGTCCTTTCTGATGAACCCTCTATCCCATTCACTTACCAAATCGATACCGCTGCCTTGGGCCAGTTTTCGGGCATCGTCAAATACAGCTGGCGACTCGCCGTAGGCCCACCGCCACAGCAGGTAGAACCTTGTTAGGTTTGATATTTCAGACGCAAAACCATTATGGAGCACTTGCCTGAGTGCATAATCAGTCACGATTCTTCGCACGTCGTCAAGAAATACGTCGGCTCGCACAGCCTTATCCTCTTTGATGACCTTCGCGTACTTGCCGTACACTTGAACTGAAGAACCGATGGCGGATACAAGGAAATCGGCTCCAGAAATGCCGTCTCTCCAGAGTTGTTCCATCCTAGCGTCTAGGAAAGTCCTCAATTCCTCTCTGACATCCTTATAGAGCCCCAACGGCAGCCTCTCGGTTTTCCTAGCCACAATGTAGATCGAAGATGCGAGGGCGGCAGATTCCTGAGCCCTCAGCCGCGCGCCCATTTCTGTGTGGATAGGCCAGGCTCCTGTAACGACTAAACCAGAATCTAGTAACGCGTTGACCAGCGTTTCCCAACCAGCGGTGGACTTGTGGGCGTATACTATGACAGAAATACCGTTTGGCTTGAGCACTCGAGCTATCTCCTTGAATGACCGCTTCAGCATTTCCTCGAAGAACACTTTCCCTCCATCAGGGCCACTTCCTCTGTTGGAATAGGCAACAATCTCATCTTCCTTCGGTGTCAACGGCGTGGCGAATAATTCCGGTTCTAACTCGCCAACAATTCTTTTCAGCCAAACATAGAAGAAATCTGAAAGATAGGAATAAGGGACGTTATCATAGTACGGCGGATCCGTGAGAACCGCGTCAAAGAAGCCTTCCTGCTGTGGAAGTGAAGTTGCCGAAGACTGGCCGACCGTGGCAGGACCCGTTGCGAAGTCAATCGACTGAAGTGCGCCGATAGTTCTTCTAAGCATGCTCTGCCAAGAGCCAGTGAGCCCTGAAACCGGGTTTGCTTCAGCGTAATCCCAAGTTATAGGTATGGCTTGTCTCACAAAGAGATGCCGTGGAGATTCGACATCCGCTTCCCACTGGCAGAGACAGTTGTTAAGGTCAGCAACCTTGTCAAACGTCAGCGCCAAGTACTCAGTCACTGCCTTGGCATACTCCTTCTCCATCCCTTCAGAAAGCATCAGATTATGCGCTCTTCTTATGGTAGAGACGAAAGTAATCATAGCCAGCTTCTGGCGAGAGTTAAAGAGGTCACCCCAGCTGCTCATGTCATAAC
Organism: uncultured Nitrososphaerota archaeon; assembly: GCA_963842885.1. Classification (GTDB taxonomy): domain Archaea; phylum Thermoproteota; class Nitrososphaeria; order Conexivisphaerales; family DTJL01; genus DATKKG01. The sequence goes on along the minus strand of CAWJIE010000003.1, from coordinate 573,682 downwards.
GCTGAATCCTGAAACCCAGCGTGCCTGCCGGAGGAAGCGGCTCATCAGGGACCGGGTCGACTCCCCATTCCTCTGAAAGGCTTTTCCTGTCCTCAACCAAACGTGCCTCCGCCTTCTTGAACAGAAGGATGTCCTGGTCAGTGGCCGGACGATATATCTTGCCACTGGTTCCTTCTTTGTTCAGAACGACCGCTACCATTCTCTCAGCGGACTGCTTGCGTGCGAACAATCTCCTCGTGTCATCGTCATCTATTGCCGAACCGCATACAGGACAGGTCGCAATGGCTCTTGAAACGGTTCCATTGTCTGGCTCAAAGTCTTTGGGCATCTTTTCGTGATTTGCCCCAACAATCTTGAACTCGACCGACCTCCCTGAGATGTATGGAAGTAGAGCTACCTTCATGCCCGCTCTTCTTTGCTAGCCAGTATTGCCGAATTAACGGAATTACCGCATTACAAGACGGATTTTGGCAAGGAATGGTACGCGCCCATATGTAGGCTACGGGGAAGAATCCATCCTGATCTTTGGGATAGAATTCATCAATCCGTCTCGTAACTTCGTCTAGGACCCATGCGCCCCATTTCTCTAAGTCGATTAGCAGTTTGTTGTCCGCCTTATTCGAGATAGGCCCGTATGTTTCTTCCGAAACGCCGCAGTATTTCTGGGGATACTCCAACGTGCACTTCAGGAGCAAAGTGGCGACAGGGTTGTAATCGCTGGCATACACCTTGCAACCTAGACGCAGCGCCTCTAGAGGTATGGCCCCGCCACCTGCAAACGGATCCAAGATAATGGGCTGTTTTCCGTTATTCGTTGCCAAAATGTCGCTTCTAGCCCTCCCAACAAATTCACGATTTGTGGAGTTCTCCCATTTTGAAAGCGTACCGATGAACCGCTCCGTCTTCTGCCTATCCTCTTCAGATCTTGGCCATGAAATCAGAGCTGCGTAGTTAGTTGCCCTCGACGATGCCAAAGGACGGCGCGCCCACCACAGATGCAGCGTGGAAATGTGTCCTTGTCTGACGGTCTTCTCATGTGCGGATTCCTCGCTCACCTTCTTTACGGGAAATGACTCTTCAATGAATCGCCTGCTGGTATCTTCAGTTGACAACAGAACCAACCTTCTCAGCCTTGCTTAGTATCTCTTCCGCCGACACTATGTACCTTACAACTTCGACCTTTTCCATGAGGAGGAGCCTCGCTGCAGGATCTTGGACAATGTAAAGCTGTGGACTAGTCGCTGTATTCATTACAACGTAAAGGTAGTAATCAGGTCCGAGTCTGTGAGCTTTGAAGTATTCATTCGGAGTAGGCGCCACAGCTCCCACGCTTGCCCGGGCCTTCACTTCGATGTATCTCACAACTCTTCCAGAAGCATCTCTTGATCGTATGTCAAACCCCAGGTTCTGCGCCGAGACATCTTCAGGGACCCTGCCCTGTCCTTTCTCAAAGCTGATGGCCAACTCCATCCCCACTTTCTCGACCTCTTCATCGCGTTGCATTGCAGCCTCGACTTGCTCGCTGGGCCTCACACGGATCACACCGAGGAATCTGGGAGTGCCCATCGTAAGGTTCGTCTCCTTTGCAATCTGATCTTTGAGCTCTCTTTCCGCGTCCTCATACTTCCTCTTCTGTTCCTGCTTGTTGCGTATCACTATGTCTACTTCGTCTCCACGTCCCTTTCGTGCTTCCAGTTCAATCAGGTCTCCATCCAACTTGATTATGAGCTTCTTGAGCGATTCAAGCCCATATTTCCGTTTGATTTCGGCCTGTCTTTCCCTCTCCTTGCCGATCTCCCCTTTGTACGATTCAAGCTGGCCTATGATGTCGCCGAAGACCCGCTCTTTCATCGAGTCCGTGTTGATGACGCTCGCAACGTCGGAACTGGTGGCCTCGGCCAGGTCCCAGATTATCGCTGGACTGACGGCTTTGACGCTTCCGTCCACCCCGACGAAATAGGCAAACAACCTCCTCCCTGCTACCTTGCTGTTCCCGTCGGCGATCTCTCCCTCGAAGAAAAGGATGTAGCCATTCAGCGCCCCCGACGGGTCACAGAATACGGCACCCTTTGCAAGCTCGGGCTCAAATGATGTCTCGACCCATTCCAGTGTGGATTCGAAAAGTGGATGACCGAAAGACACGAACTCTGCATCGTTGTTCTTCGAGGCTATCTCCTTGTCGAAGGTGGCCTTCGGATAGGCCCGCACAAGCAGGCCGAACTGCCTCCTGAAGGTATATTCCTCCGCGATGCTTCTGATTGCGTAGGGGACCGATTCGATCGCAAGGAATCCATCACCCCTTTGCCTGACGACTCCGCCGGCCTTGGTGAAAGCCTTCAGGAAGAAAGCTTGCGTATACTCCGGTATGAGCCTCTGTTCTCGTGCCTTCTCGGACATCTCCTTGATGTGTGTGAAGTTGATGTACTTCGTCGCCAGGCTTTCGCCCAGGTTCTCCTTGACCTTCTTGACGTACTCTTCATCCACACGGATGTCCAAATCCTTCAAGATGTCGTCGATGTTCCTGGCGCTTGAAGCCGCCTCCAGGAGAAGCTGTGACAGGTCCTTTCCGTAGAACACTTCGCTGATGACGTCATAGACCTTGTCGCTTCGCATCGCTTTTCTTATCTCTTCCAGCTTTTCCAGGATCTTCTCCATGACCCTGCCTTCCCTGGTGTTGGCGGCCACCATGTTGAAGATGAAGACCTCTTTCGTCTGGCCGTACCTGTGAATCCTACCCATTCTCTGTTCCAGCCTGTTGGGATTCCAGGGAAGGTCATAGTTTATCATCAGGTGGCAGAACTGCAGGTTGATACCTTCGCCCGCCGCTTCAGTGGCGATCAAGACCTGCGTTTCGTTCTTGAAGACACTTTCAGCTTTCACCCTGTCCTCGAGGTTCATGGAACCATGGATGACGTTGACGGAGAACCCCCATGAACGAATCCTCTTTTCCAGGTAGTCGAGAGTGTCCTTTGATTCGGTGAAGATGAGTATCTTCTCGTTGGGATACTTCTTCTGAAGCGCACTCATGGTCTCCTTGAGCTGTCTTAGCTTGATTTCACCCTCTTCGAGGATTATCTCCTCTGACTGTTTGATCAGGCCTTCAATGATGCTGATTTCGTTGCGCAGCTCCTCGCGATTCTCCGCGACACTCAGCGTCTCCCAGAGCGCCTCTTCCTTCCATCTTTCTTCCTCCGTCATCTCCTCCACTTCGTCGGATTCAAAGAAGGCTGGCATCTCGCTCTGCACCTTCCTCCTGTCCGATTCTTGGATCAACGCTTCCAGTCGTGCCTTTCTCCTGGTGAGGGACTTCAACAGCGCGTAGGTACTCGATGCGATACGTCTTTGGAGTATGATGAGGGCGAAGGCCACATTCCGTCTCTTGTCCTTGGCCAGGGCCTTGTTGTACTCTTCATACACGTACTTCGATACGCCGTTGTACAGGAGCTTCTCCTTGTCGAGAAGATCGAACGCCACCGTCGTAGCGTGGCGAGGCAGGAAGAGGGGCTTTCCGTCGAAGTCTTTGAGCTCCTCCTTGATCCTCCTGATCATCAGAGGGTTGTCTTTCGCGGCTATCGAATCCGCGAGCATCTTCGCATCTGCGAAGAATCCTGGTTCAAGCAGATCCATAAAGAGCCTGAAGTTCTCCGGGTCGCCTTGGTGAGGTGTGGCGGTAAGAAACAGGAGGTGCTCAGATATCTCAGACAACACCTCGCCCAGCAAATATCTATCCGTCTTGTTAGTCTTGTCGCCGTACCTGTAGGCACTCATCTTGTGCGCTTCGTCCACTACTATGAGGTCAAATTGCGCAGCCCTGAGTGAGGGAAGAATCTCGCTTCGCTTCGCGAAATCGATTGAAGTGATGATCCGGTTCTCCTTCTCCCAGACGTTCTCCCCATAGCTGGCGCTCATGTAGCCGCGACTGACGTAGGTGAATGTGTCCTCGAACCTATCCTTGAGCTCACGAATCCACTGGTCCTTCAGATGGCCGGGGACTACGATCAGGAACCTCTTTGCGATGTTCCTGAGTTCGAGCTCCTTGATGATCAAGCCGGCCATTATCGTCTTCCCAGCCCCCGGGTCATCGGCGATGAGGAACCTGATTCGGGGCAGTTTCAGGATGTGACCGTATACCGCGTCAATCTGATGGGGGAGAGGCTCGACCTTCGACACATTCATCGCCAGAAGCGGGTCGTACAGGGAGGCGAATCTGTACCTTTTGGCTTCGAGAGCCAGGAACGTCTTCCATGCCTCCGCCCGAAAACTGGTTGCAGAATCGCTCAGTTTGAGTTCCTGTAATTCAGAAACAGAAAGAATCTGATCAACGTGTCTGGTCGAAGGTAGCTGCGCGCCGATTATGCGAACGTAGCCTCCCAAGTCCTCTGCCTTGTTCACCTCCACTCTTTCGGGCCATTTCGGTCCCATAATTATCGTTCCCGGCCTGAGGTCTTCGATCTTCATTTCACAAAGTCAACTCTTGGATAGGTCGTGCGCCATCGACAAGTATTGTCGAAGGGACTGACAGCAAGCTTGCTCAAGTGTGGAGACGGCCTCTTCGTATTTAAGTGGGGGAGTGAGTCTCCAGGGATCGGGCAAACAGGGTCTCATCAGGATGGCGGGACATCGGGCATCCTGACATGTTCTCCCGCTTCGGCCTGATCAACCCAGCCCTGGGCAAGAGCATCAAGGTGGTGTCATAGGACCGCTGAACTTGGCGCTCTTCATCTTCCCCTTTTCTCCATACATCCTGGTTGCATATACCTCGAATCTGGCCGAATCCGTCACTCGACCTACCAAAGTCGGGCGCACTGAGAAAGTGACTGTCTGATCCCCTTCCACATGAGACTCCACTTGGACGTCAGAGACTTCCAAATGAGGGCCGCCGAAATCAGATCGCAACGCTTCGACGTCTATCGCCCCCACTATCTTTGCTTCAATGGCAGTGTGGAAGGGCGCCACGTTGGTGATCGGCTCGGCCCTCTCGGGCTCAGGCATTGGGAGCTCCAAGAGAAAGAAGATCGCCTTCCGCAGTTCTCTGCGCAGATCGGGAACCAACGCAGCAATCTCAGGAACTAGACCTTCCAAGTTCTTGGTGCTATGCTCGATATCTACCCTGATGCTTCTCGCCCTGCCGAAGAGGTCCGACCCGTCCAGCGAGGTATCGGAAGTCAGGAACCCCTTCACCCCGCTCAGTGTCGGGATGGTGCGCTCGAAGCCGCATTTGGGGCATTTAGTGACTTCGTCAGGAGCGTTCAGCCTCTCTCTTAGCGGTCCGTTCAGTGCTTCGAGGCCGATCCAAAGGGAGCTGAACTGGTCTATCACGTTTGGCTCCGTTAGGGCTTTGGAGTATCGGCCAATGGCACGTTGCAGCCGGTCTCTATGCTTGGTGTCTGCATCTACTAGCTTTCCAAAGCAAGATGAGAAAAGCTCGGCCTTCAGCGTGCCGTTGGAAGTGGGCACCACGGGGAAATCCCAGAAGAACTGGATGAAATCTCGGCTGTCGGCCTGCGCCGTAATGTCAAAGGCCGTCTCCGGGCGAAATGACGGCATCCCTATGTCTGAGATGAATGACATTATGGCAACCGAGCCGCTTGCCCAGCCTGCGGCCTTGGTTATCGCTTCATCCTTGGATTCTGCCCAAGTCTCTACGGTGACCTGTATGCCTGTCGGATAGGGAACCCCGGCGGAATCCTTGACAAAGAGGTCTTGCATTGCCAGCCCGATGTCGTGCGGATCATAGCCTTTAAGGTCGAACTGCACCTTGCCCAGCATCTTCACGGCCGGCCTAGCTGAGAAATTGACTGCGAACTTGGTAGGCGGCACACTATTGCTAGTTGGGGATGTCTCTTATTAGCAGTCTGAGCCCGATTACCGAATAGTCAATGAAACAAGATATGATACTCGGTTGACATAGGGTTAACTCCTCGGCCGAAGGAGAAAGGCGACCGATCATGTCTGTTGACCGATTGTCAACAAAGAAGGTAGGTGCACCTTTAAGGGAGGCCCCAAGCTTGAAGAATAGTATGTCGTCCGTCGTCGAGGAGGACACGAAGGGGAAGAGGGTGGCCTACAAGGACATGCACACGCTCTACGAGGCCGAGCAGAAGAGGGCCGACAAGCTGTCCAGGGACGAGGCCGCCAGGGAGCTGAAGAACGGAGAGAACTCCGACTGGGTCACGAAGCAGCTGAAGAAGGCCCTGGACCCCAAGGACAGGGACACCGTCGAAGTCTAGACGATAGGGAGAACCTGACGGTCCTCGAGTCAGGCGCGTCGAACATCAGGCGTCTTGCCTAGCTTAGCGGGTTCCGACGATTCGGACCCCCATTGGACGGCTCCTAGTAGACTCTTGGTAATACGGAGGTTTTGCTAGGATGTTTCAAGACATTCTGAAATCGATTATTCAACAGTCGGAAGAACAGGGTAAGATACTCAGTTCACCTCTCAGTTCGAGCGGAATGTCTTCGCCCTTTCGAACAGTTGTGCTATCTTGAACGAGTCCACCTATGGGCAAGGTTTTTAAAATAACAATCATAACAAAAATAACGTGGGCTACAAGACCTGCGCCATTTGTGGGAGGAAAGTCTACGAAGGGGAAGGGATGTATTACGGAGGTCGTTTGATTCACAAGGCCTGCCACGGAATCGCCAAAATCCAACGGTACAGGCTTAACAGGTAGAGAGAGTTGGCAAATAACAATCATAACAGAAATAATAGCCTCAACCCCTTCTCCCCACAGCATCCAGCCCAGCCAGAGTACTTTGCGGATAGGAAGAGATACCTGGACGATTTCAGGGCGACGGCGCTTAACTCCGCCAGGCTACGAATCCCCACTCCTGTGAATTATGCCATACTTGGAACATCGGGAGAAGGAAAGACATCTCTGCTGTATAAGTTCAGGCAGATAGTCTTGGAAGATCTTAAGGAGGAAATGCGTGGTGCCTGCATCTACTATCCATTGTCACCACAGTATGGTAAAGACTGGGACGCATTCACTACAGATTTCCTACGCAGGTTAAGGACTGTGGCAAGCACAACTTACAAAACCAAGATTGCCGGAGAGGCTAGGAGATGGGATGTCAATCTGAATCTAGGTGTCGTTGGAGCCAGTAGGAGGGCCGAAGAGGAAGAATCCAGCATCACCAAGGCACTCGAAGACTTCTGGAATGATTCTCTTAAGCCATCAGGAGCGAGGATTGCTTTCGTTCTCATTGATGACCTTCACTATTTTTCGATAAGGACAGAGGACTCCTCCTACCTTAATCTGAAGACAACCTTCCAAGAACTAGTGAACCGAAGATGTAATTATTCATTGGTTGTTACTGCGCCCTCATCGTTGTTTGCCGAAATTGCTGGATTGGCCGAGCCTACTCTAAGGTTCTTCAGGCGTTACAAACTCGAACCCTTTACGTTCGATGAAGCCAAGGAAGCTATCCAAGTCAGGCTGCAACTGGTGGGCAGTAAGACCACCGTTGAGGATGTCGTCATCAGGAGGATCGTAAGCAAGACCGTAGGTCATCCGTATCTCATAATGCTCGTCATGTACGAGATGATGAATCAATTTAGGGGACCAGGAGCAATCGGGGAGAATGATTTTCAAAGGGTCTGGCCTAGGCATCGGAGACATCTTAGCTGACACTATCTTCGCTGACAAGATGCGGTCGGCCACGGAGAGAGAAAGGGAACTGCTGATCGAAATCGCAAAAACCGAAGATTCACTCGTTTCACCAAGCGATTTCCCGCGGTTCAGCGGCGCCTCGGTGTTACTCTCGAGGCTTGAAAGGAAAGAGTTTCTAGTGCGATATGGCAGGGGGAAATACTCCTTGTTTCATCCACTGTTTTCTGAATACCTTAAGAAACAATGAATCGAGTCATAGCTTGTACGCGAAGTTTGGCCCATATTTCTGACTACGAACTTCGGCTATTCTATTCTCTATCGTTTCAGACTTGACTACGCCATCCTGTTTACATTCCTCATAGAAACCCCTGACCCATTTGTTCCTGCCACTTCCATCTCTACCGTACAACAAATGAAGCGCGGCGAAGATATCAAGCGCCGCCCGATTGTAAAGCTCCTCCTTCCCGAACGATCTTATCTTGAAAGCTGCCACGTCGTCGAGCTTGTCTTCGAGATCGTCTCTTGCGAACCTGAGCAGGGTCTGGAGCCCGACTAAATCATCCTTTTTAAGAGTTTCATTAGGCCTTCTTCCTTCAACTGATTCTCCGAGGTCCATCATAAGCACATCTTTGGCGTACGAAGCGTCCTTTACACCAGCAACTATACAGGCAACCTTCCGAATGAGACAGCCAAAACAATCACCACAATGGGAAATCGGCGAGTTGGCCCATCGCGTCGTACGGCAGGAATTGGTCGATGGAATCCCTGGTTTGTTCTGGCACAAGGAAACAACCTCCGCCTTCGTCAAATTCTCGAATGGTTCGTAGAAGAGGAAGTCCTTCCCACAAATCTCCCTTAGAAGTTTCTTCGTTATGCGCATCAGCGTAGGATGCGTAGTCACTGTTACTTCATCAAGCGCTGTCAGTTCAGGTTGATACATGGTCTGACCGGTTTCTGTAATCACAACATTCTCTGTTTGATGAGCTCGAGCAGCGATAGCCCCAAAGACAAGGTATACGAATCCTCTGAGCTGTTGGAGCCCGGTATGGGGCCTCTGAATCAAAGCCTTGTGGATGTGCAGTCCCTGGGGTTTCAAGTAGGTCTGTTCTATGGCGTTCACTCTGCTTAGCATCCGGTCGTGAGATACGAACATTCCAAAGGTGGGCCCGAGGCTTTGATTTGTTCTGGTGATTCCCGAGAGGCTGTCCACGCCTCCTGAAAACAACGTGCAAGAATTCTTCTTCTTGAACTTCTTGACCGAGGCTCGGGCGTCGCTCTTCATCTCTATCATCTTCACCCGGGGACGGGTCTTGATAGTAAACGAAAGAAGGTCTTCGAGGGCCGAACTCACACCGTCGCTGTCGAACCCCGTCGAGTCATGAGTGACAAATGTGATTGACCCATCCCCACGGAGAACCTCCCTTCTGAGAAGGCTTTCATATTCAAAAAGCCCCGCGGCAACAAAGCAGAGGTCCAAGTCAGTGCTGCTAATGTATGGATCCATGTCTGGGAAACTAACAGAAACTCTGCTTTCGTTTTGTTTTCCAGAAGAGTAGGTTCTCAGAAAGAAGTCGTATCCGCTCTTAATGTCGCTGTCCCTTGCAACGCAGATGTTGCTCATTGAGACACCCCGAACTCTTGCATAATAGCTAGAATCAAACCTTTCAATACGTCGTCCGGTGGTTCGTCAGCTAAGTAGCCCTTCGCCTTCAGTTTGCCGACAAGTGCAACCGCCATTTTGCTTGACCGCTCCTTTATTTCCTCTTCAATCTCTCTCTGACGAGCAACCGATTGGGAGAGATAATCAGGCGTCAACTTCGGATGGCTCTTTAAGGCGGATAGGAGCATCTCCTGGAAAACCTGACTGTAATTCAAGGTCATTACTTTCTCAAGCTCATCTGTATTCATTTTGGAAGGACCTCATCGAGAGTGTTCTTAGCCGCCGTGGTCAAGACTCTATCTTGCACTTCGTTTGTTTGAAGATGTGCGGTACTCTTGATTGCAGTCCATCCAACGTCTACGACGGTGTTGATAGCTTCCCCCCGTGTCATGTCTACTGCACTCTTTACAACTTCTTGTGTCGCAGCGGTTGCAGCAGAGTTAGCGTCTCCAGTCTTGCCATACTCTTCCTCAGCCTTGGACGCTATCTTATACAGAACTTTCGAGACCTTGTAGGTCGCCACAAGGACGCCCACAGTTGGTATGTTCCAGGCCACTAAGTCTATAGCTGTGTTGACGACTATGCTAGAGGGTTTGTTCCACGTTAGTGCTGACTGTATCATCCGCAAACCCAGAGAATTGGCCCTAGATTGATTTGTTAATTGGCTGAAGTCCCCGGCGTTCCTTGTACCCAAATCCAAAAAACCTGCTCCGAGTTTGTCGACCATTAGTCAATATAACGAACTGAAAAGTCTTCTGCCGCGAGTCAAGCTTCAGATTTTGAAGCCAACCAAGAATACAGGTTGAAGGGCTGCGAGAAGAGGTTGTGGCCATATATGGCTCATAGCACCTCGGCCCGGGCGTTTCTCATCGAGGAGTTGAGTTAGATAACCCGAGTGGTGAACCCGAAGGGAGATTGTGGACGTAATCGATAAATCTCCGTAGAACAACCTCGTTCTATGTCTTGGCGAAAAATATAGTTATCGACAAGGGGATTGAGAAATGGGCAAAGGAACGAAAGAAGGAAATCTCGGATGATTATCAAATAACATTCCAAGTCGGAGGAGATGACGCCCTACCGGAGAGAGCGAGCGACGAGGATATTGCGGTCTTCTGCGAGAAGAATGATTGTGATTTGTTTACAGCTGACATGACGGGCTTCGAGGGTTTCTTTAGAGCTCAGGTGAAGACTGTCCGAATCACAAACTACGATTGGTGGAAGAAGAAGTACATTCTCCTCGTCAGATTCGAGAAATAGGATCTGGGCCTTGCTAGGGTTCATTGCGCTTCCGCGACGGCGATTCTCATCCTGCGTTCCTGTCCCGGCCGGGTCATGAAGCAACTGAAGGAGGCCCTAGACCCCAAGGATAGGGACACCGTCGCGACTCGTGCGGTGGTTGACGCGGCTCCCAATGAAACGGGTATGAGAATAACACAAGTTTTGTATACAAACTATAGTCATAGTAGTAATAATTTAATTCTACTTTGAAGATTTTACATCCAATTTTAGTGACTTGAACCCGTTCAGGTTTAGAGCCCGCCCGGTCCAGTTCCCTCTACGGCTAGATGTTCTTCTGCTCACGAAAGAAGGGTCTCTGACAAGGTCCCCTGGTCAGACCGGAGGAGGGTAGGCGTTCTCTAGCTCGGACCTGTCTTCGGCCGACATCCTCCAGCCGACGGACCCGATGTTCTCCATGACGTGCGCCCTGTTTGAGGCCCTGGGGATGGGAAACACGTTCTCCTGGGAGAGCAGCCAGTTGAGCGCCACCTGAGGAGCGGTCTTGCCGTACTTCTGCCCGATGCTCGACAATACCCTGCTGGAGGTCAGCTTCCCGTGGCCCAGCGGGAAGTACGCCAGAAGTGCCATGTTCTCCTTCCTGCAGTAGGGAAGTATCTCCTTCTCCATCCGCCTATCGGCGAGGTGGTAGGGCATCTGGGTCGACGCGAGGCGGTACTTCTTCAGGGAATCGTTCGCCTCGACCATCTGTTTGAGCGAGAAGTTGGAGACGCCTATGTACCTGATGAGGCCCCTATCCACCATCTCCTCCATCGCGGACATGGTCTCCTTGATGGGCACGAAGGGGCTTGGCTGGTGGACCTGATATAGGTCGACGTAGCCCAAGTTCAGCTTCTTGAGGCTCCTCTCAAGCGACTTCACGAGCGCGTCGTGCCGCAGGTGGAGGAACATCACCTTGGTGGCGATGAAAAGGTCCTCCCTCGGGAATCCGTCGACCGCCCTGGCGACAAGAGGCTCGGAGTTGTAGACTTCAGCCGTGTCTATCAGGCGGATGCCGCCATCGAGCCCCGCCCTCAGTGCAGCCACCTTCGCCTCCCCTCCCCCGACGACGCCCGCCCGAGACTTGATGATCCACGGGAAGTCGTAGTAGGTACCCATCCCCAGCGCTGTCACCTGCCTTGCCGTCCAGCCGAAGGATTTGCTTTCCACGCGCCGCTCGCCCAGCAAGGGCTCCGGAATCCCACCTAAACAAGTCTTGCTGACATAACGGAATCCTTGCCCAGCGCGGCGCGCGGTATGGTCTTGATGGAACGACGAAGCCTGTGAAGGGAGAACCGTTAGGAAGGCGGACTATCGCTCGACTAATACATGGGATTCAGCACCACCGGCTCGCAGCCCAGCATCTTCAGGATGAAACGACGTCGTGATGGTCTGACAGACTCAGGTCCTCACTGACGCGCTAGGCTTAAGAGCCTAGGCCAACGAATCGGGAACAAGTACGAGCGAAATGAACTTTCTAGCGTTGCTGATACAGATCGTGGTAGGGACCATCATAGTCGCGCCAGTGCTCTGGCTGGCCGGAAGGGCACTGGCAGGGAAGGGAAAAGCGAGATTCACGCATGCCATCTGGATAGTTGTCCTCGGAACGGTCATCGGCGCGATCGTCAACGCCTACGTAGGCGGCCTGCTGGCGTCGGTCATCTTGCTCATCGTCTGGCTGGCACTAATAAGGCTCTTCTTCAACTGCGGATGGCTGAAGGCGTTCGCCATAGCCATAATCGCGGTGATCATCTTCCTGGTCATAGCGGCGATACTGGCGATCATCGGCATCGGAATCCTCAGCCTAGTTCTCTAGACGAGTCCCATCGGCCGTTCAGCGTTAAATAGCCAACAAAGATGGATATCACATATGACGGAGTTCTATTTCGATACCGAGACGACTGGCGAAGAGGGGAGGCGTCCGGACCCCTCGAAGGACAACCTGGTGACGATCCAATACCAGGAGCTCGAACCCTGGACGGGGAAGCCCAAGGGAGACCTCGTCATACTGAAGCGATGGGAGTACGAGAGCGAGAAGGAATTGTTCGTCGACTTCTGGGGGAAGTTCTATTCCGAAGAGAAGCCGTTCGACTTCGTGCCAGTGGGGGCCAACATCTACGGCTACGACTACTTCCTCCTGGCGCGCATGGCGAGGGAGTACCTGGGCATTGACTGCATGGACCACCTCTTCAGGGGGAAGCCGACCATCGACCTGAAGCACGTCTGCGTCATGATCAACGATAACGGCTTCAAGGGGTGGTCAGCGCTCCTGGGGAAGGCCGGAGGCGGGGGGAACGTCCCCGGATGGTATGCATCCCGAAACTATGAAGCGATCCTCGCCTATGTCAGGGAGGAGGCCAGGACGGTCATCGAATGGTACCAGGTCCTGAGGAGGGAGCTGCCCAAGCTCCGTCCCTTGCTGGCGCCCCCGCAGAAATGACATCATGCGCACGCTCTACGAGGCAGAGTGGAAGAGGGCCCACCGGATTTCGTTGCAACGGTTGAGAGCCTCAATGGGAGCTAGAAGGCCTTGTTTGTAATTTGAGACTTGTTAGCCGCGCATCCATGACTTGTGCAGTGAAGGCTCGTCGCAGGGATGTCCTATGGGCAGGCTTATTTGCGACTTCAACCATTCATCTCCGTCTTGGCAACAGGTTGATGTTGTCCGGCACAAAGGAATGAAGTGACTCTTGAGAAGCGCGGGCCTCACCACGGTCGTGGACATCTCCTACCTGTGCAACGCTTCTTGTCGGTACTGTCGATGGGGAGACGAGAATAACAAGGCGGATGGGATATTACCGCTCGAAGATGTCCTCATCCCCACTGAGACGCTCGCGGCATTGGGGACGCGCCGCGTGGTCTTGTCCGGAGGCGAACCCCTCTTACATCCCCAGCTGAAACAGATCTTATTATACTATGGGCGGAACGTGGATCAAGTTGTTGTTCTCACCAACTGCTATCTTCTTGACGGTCAAAAGGCTCTAAGAGCCCTGAGTTGGGGCGCTACCGGTTTCACAGTTTCGCTTGATTCGGTCCGTCCATCTGAGGCGGCTTGGACTCGTTCGACACCACCTGCCCTCCTGAATAGAGTCAAGGCGAACCTCCAGTCCATCGCCGACCTCCCTCGGCCTTTTGAATTGGACATCAATGCCACCGTGACCCATGTCACTGCAAATCGACATTCGGTGAAGGCTCTCCTTGAGTTTGCCGCCGAGCTTGGCATCGACACGGTGAAGTTCCAGCCTGTCTTCGATGATGGCTACGCCGGGAGGAACTGCCCGGAGCTATTGCTCGCCGACAGAGACGTTCCCGGCCTGCTGGAGGTGGCCCAGCTGGTTGGGGATGTCACGCTCCCACGCACGAATCCATCAGGCTTCTGGACGGACGTTGCCCAACTGGCCTCGGGAGGAGAATTGGACCCCAAGGCCTGCCAGCTGGGCGACCGGCAGTCAATCCTCGTAGATGGCAGGCTCAGCGTCTGCTACTGGGCCGACTCGGTGTACACTCAGACTCCTTCAATCCCTCTAGGCAGGGATGTTGTCCGTGGTACACGAATCCGGTTCAAGCACATCAGAGAGACCTGTGCCGTGGCCAGCCATTGCTTCTGTAATCAGAGTCTATCTCACCAATGGAACAAGAGAAGTCCATGATCCCAACCTCGATTGACGTCGTGATACCCACCTTGAGAATCGATGAGACTTGCTTAGAGGCACTGCTTCAGATCAGACCACCGGCTGGAGTCTCCGTCAATTACTTCTTTGTATTAGATGCCCCGAACCTCCCCACTCCGGAACTCGATGTGAATCAGAGCGGGGTGGTGACAGTAATCAGAAATGCTTCGAACATAGGGGCACATCAATCGAGGAACCGCGGATTCGAGGCAGGAGCCGGAAGCCATGTGCTGTTCTTGGATGACGATGTCGCGCCCGAGGCCGGTCTTCTGGAGTTGTATACAAAAGCAATTCAAGAGAACCCGCTGGTCCCAGGTTACGTTGGCCTGACCGTCTTTCCACCTGCGGCAAACTCCTTCACCAAAGGAGTTCAATCGAGTGACATTCTGACTTTCTTCGATCTCGCCAAGACCAGAGACGAAATGGCTTGGGGGGTGACGGCGAATCTACTGGTGCGCAGGGACGCCGTAGGTGACATTCGATTCTCGAAGGACTTTCCAAAAGGAGGTGGCGGAGAGGACATCGACTTCTGTTTGCGAATAGTTCAGAGCTGCGGGAAGCAATTCAAGACCGTTCCGGGGGCCGTAGTCAGACATCCATGGTGGAATGGTGGGAAGCGGAGCTACCAACGCTTCGCCCGCTGGGCATACGGTGACTCGAGATTGCCGACGCTGTTTCCGGCTCACCGGTACTACAATGCCCCCAATCTTGTCGAGACACTCTTTGTCGGCTCCCTGCTGGGCTGCGCCGCTATCCTGTTGGGCCTTCTGTCGCCGATTCGTTTCTTGGCTTGGGTGGCACTCGCCGCCGCGTCTGATTATGCTGTGGAAAGCATCAGAATCGTTTCTGCAAGAAGGAGGGCCTCTCCGCTTACAACCCTTGAGGCTACCCTAGTTCGTAATGCTAATGATTTTGGGCGCCTTGTCGGTAACCTCCAGAGGAGACATTTAGTGGGCATCGCGGAACGGTTCGATTATGTTACAACGGGAGAGTGGATTCAGGGCGAGAGAAGAATCGCAATCATCAAGTTCATACTATTCATCTTGTCCTTGGGTGTGGCGTCTCAGGTCTGAAAGCTCTTGGGCACGCAAAACGATTTGGTCTCTAGCCGGCCCTTTTACTAGTTCACATCAAGATTTCGAACAACTTCATGACTCTGCCTTCGAGCTTCACCAAGATCTGTCTCCCTGCCTGCTCCACAGGTTTGTCAACGAGCAACCTGAATGTCCCACCTTTACTTGGCCTGGCGATGATCCTTCCCAAGTAGACGACCATGCAGAATGGGTTGTTCGGAGATGAAGTCAGCTTGCAGCTCGTGCAGAACCACTCTCGGACAACGTACCCGTGTGAGCTCGCTGTGAAAGCTCTCGTATGTCTGCCGCAGGCAGCGCAGATGGCCAAGGCCTGTGAAAGCCGTACTGAATTCTTCTATTGAGCCTTCTGAGCCCCAAGGACAGGGACACCGTAGAAGTCTAGCGGCGAAGATCGAGGCCGACGGCGCCTATTGTTCGCTTGATGAATTGGTGGAATCCATCTTTCTTACCCATTCGGGGATGAATCCTGTCCGGCCTATTCTACACAGATTTAAGGTAGAAAAGGGTGCTCTCTGCTGTCTGCGCCACAATTCGGGAAAAACGGCCTTCTTTTTGTGATTTCTTAGTTATTTTCCGAAGATTCAAATAATCGAACTACGTATACTCTCAAGACAGAGAAATGGTGATGCGCCTTGCTGCGGTGGCTGGTTCCACGGAGAACCAGCTCGCCGTGGAAGTTACGACTTCGGCGAAGGTCATTCATCGTGGCGACGAATTCAAGCTTGACATAAACATAACGAACACGCTCGAAAAGAAGGCGGAGTCGATTAGTTGGAGTTGGGTGCTGCCGCCGGGGCTTAACCCGGGCCCAATTGAGGAAGCCGATAAGCATATCACGCTTACGCCAGGGAGCTCTAGGACAGTTTCGATTTCGATAAGCTCGGGCAGGCCATGGTGGGTGGGAGGGTCTCGCAAATGCCCTGGTATTGGAAGCCAACTTTCCCACTTCAATCTGATGTTCAGCTTGGAAGGGGGAAAAGATCATACACAAAGCGTGCCCATAACCCTGGACATCCTGGCATCCCCCATCGAGGTCTATGTCGGCGCCATCGTGGGTGGCATAATGGGATCGATGGTCAACACGCTCTCTCTTAGCTGGAATACTGTCGTGAGCGGTATACTAGGGCTCTTCCTGGTCATGATATCCCAAAGGCGGACCGACGTCCAGCTCGGTGTGGCGGTGGAAGATGCCGTCGGAGGCTTGGTGGTGGGCTTCCTTGTCGGCTATCTTGGGACTTCCTATTTCAAGGGCTTCCTGCCAAAGACGTAGCCGAACGGCCGAAATCGTGGATGTTCGGAGAGCTTCGTTGTGATTTCAACCTGGCCGACTCAGCCTCAAGCAAGGAAATCGCGCCTGACAAGCGTTTGAATCTGGCGGCCCATCCAAGCTGGGCCAGTAGGAAGGGATATTCTAGGCTCTCCCCGTTCAGACCTTCCACGGTTCTTCTACCTTCTCTCTAAGCGCTTGGATTAATGATTTGGCCGTTGCTATCAAGGCTTGGGTCTGCTTTCTTATCAAGCGGACCGTTGAGTTTGCGTTTACCTCCTTCGTAACGACGGCAAGGATATCGTCGAAGTCTAGCAGACGTAGAACAAGGATGCAAGCCATGATCGTCTAGCCTACTTGAGGGAATGGTCCCCTCGCATACGGGTGCAACCCTTATGCCATGGTCCTGCATTCAATGTAGTCATGCCACCACCGGCTGTCAGGACCATCAGGGACTTGATCTTCTGGCAGTACGCGAAGATCATCTCGGAGTCCGCGGGGGAGGGGAAGGAGAATTACCGGTTCATAATGAATCGGTTCAAGAAGCTGCAGTCGGGTGACATCGCTTGGTCTTCGTCCATAAGAGAGTATGTAAAGGAGCACGAAGCCAGCGGCTCCTGCGTCTACTGCTGTTCCAAGGCGCATCTCTCCTTGGAACACATACTGCCCACGGCTCGCGGCGGCCCGGACGTCCCTGACAACGCCATATGGATCTGTCAGGGTTGCAACTCGAGCAAGGGAGCCAAGAGGCTCTACGAGTGGTACGGCCTCGAAAGGCGGGACGATCTTCCCAGAGTAGCCGAAGGGAAGTACCTGAAGCTACTCTATTCCCTGCACGCGAATGGCGGCACTCTTGAAGTAACGCCCGAGTCGCTCTGCCCCAGATGCGATTTGGGAACAAAATGCCCTGTCCCGGGGAAGCTGACGGTGTACTGCCTCGAGGGCATCTATACCAAAGTCTGACCTAACCTTCCAGTCACGAGGTCGGTGGGGCGCTCCCGTTCCGCGCCAGCCTGCTCCTCTGCAGGTATGGTCAGTCAGGTCTCATTGTGCCGGCGTTGATCCTCTTTGCGGACGTGTATGCGTCATAGATGTTGTAGAGCCAGAACAGCGGGTAGAGCAGGAAGCCGATCAATACTATCACTAGGACTAGACACACGATACCTACCAAGATGAACGAGACACCCTTCCCTATCTGCCCGTTGTAAATCTGCCCCAGACCCGTGAAGAGGAACGAGAGGACTGCGGCGATCCCGGGGTTCTTCAGCGGCTCGGCCACCCGTGGCTGTTCCATCACTCGGACCCCGCACTTAGGGCATATCTCGGCGGCAGCGGCTATCACGGCGCCACAGTGCTGGCAGTACTTGGTTCCCCCTTCGTAGGGCTGGTTTGGTGGCTGAGCTGGGGGGGACTGTGGCTGGGGCGGAGGTGCCGAGGAGCTCATGGGCCTGCCGCAGTTCGGGCAGAACTTCACCGTAGCTTGCACTTCTGCCCCGCAGTTGCTGCAATAGACCATTATGTCAACTGAGGTCTCTTTCCTATTAAAGCGTTGAGAGCTTGCTGCCGCGGCTGCGATGGACACTAACTCGTAAACAGTCCCGTCAGCCGAACATGCCATGCCCTCAGGCCGCGCCTCTGAGAGGGGGCGAGGTTGCCAAGGAGCTGAAGAACGAGGAGAACTCCGGCTGGGTCACGAAGCAGCTGAAGAAGGCCCCGGACCCCAAGGACGGGGACACAGTAGAAGTCTAACCTATTCACAAGTCCAAGCCCACGTCTACCAGCCCTATTTTGCAGACCCATTACAGGCGACAATGACGATTATACCCTCGGACGGTTGTGATTCGATCGGGCGGTTCACTTGGGAGCGACATTGAGCCATGACGAGATGCGGGCACTTCAGAAATCGTTGCGATTGAGGCTGAAGATGCAAGGTCTGACTTCAAGGGCTTTCATTCATCAATCTTACATAAACGACAAGAGGATTACGACTCTCGTTAGTAACAAGCGATTAGAGTATTTGGGCGACGCCGTTCTTGAGCTGGCAGTGACGGAGTATCTCTATTGTAAGTATCCCGACGAAAGAGAAGGGATGCTAACCAAGCTTCGAGCTTGTTCATAGGTCGAAGTGAGCAAGCTCGTCGAAAGCCTAATATTCCTCACAAGCCCGACTGAGCCTGAGGGGTTGGGGGAATTGGCCGAAGCTCCAGTGGAGTACGAGGAAGTAGCCTACGAGCAGTCGGTGAGACTCATGCAAGTGGTGCCTCCGGGTCCTCCACTTTGGCAGGCCGGCTATACTATGAGGGTGCCGGGGGAGCTTCAGCCCGGGATGGTCCTGGAGGTGTCCGTCTCGTCGGCAGTGAGACTAATCACGCAGCTCTTCAGGAAGGATCCCAGCGGCGCTGTTCATGAGCCCGTCCTTAGCACTCCGCCAGACCCCAAGCCGCACTTCGTGTACCCCGTTGATGTCGCCGGGACCTATCAGCTGAAGCTGTCCCAGTCCCAGGCGCACCCCATGGTGGAGGCAAAAGTCAAGATGGTCATCAAGAAACCCAAGCCCAAGGGCGAGCCTGGGGGCAGCGGAGACCAACCAGCAACCAGTGGGCAAAAGAGCTAGAGCCGACCGCATTTGTGAAGGAGGCTGGACAGAGCTACGCTGACGAGATTTCCTTCGACAACATAGGCTCAGTCATACTGACCTAGGGGAGAACGAGCAGGAACAAAGGCAGCGGGGGAAGCGAATGACCAACAAGGGACGGCTAAGAACCAAGGAGCAGCTTGTAGAGTCGAGCAGCTTGTTCAGGACCCAAGTACGACACCCTTCTTGCAGACAAGTCTTCATGAGTCAAACCAACCTCCCTGAATGCGTGGGCCTTTGAGTAACCTTCTCGGCCTAACCATCTCGAGCTTCCCGGATCCCCAACGACGATCCCGTAGGGCCTGATGCCCTTGGTTCTCTCCTTGTCGCCCATGAGATGAATCTTTCAGGCTGCTAGTGTATTTCCTCTTGTATGCCTCCGAGAACCTGTTGTCCCTTTGCAGGGTCTGCTCATCACCGACTATCTCGGCAACGCAGAGAATGCCTGTGCAGAAGTACCCCCTGTCACCAAGTCCCGCTTCACGGAGCCCTTTCATCTTCGGGACGAAGAAGAGGGTGTCGCCCGGCTTGACCCCCTTCCTGGCATAGGGCCCACATATCGCCCAAACGGGGAAACCGTTCGTTGAAAAGTCGGGGTCCTCTAGCCCGCACCCATTGTCAGCACCGTCTCTGAGGTCGCTCCATCTTGAAGGGTTAGCATCGTACTTGAATATGATCCCCTTCAACGCATTGAAAGAATCGTCGGCGAACTACATAGCCCTTTCCTTCCAGGGAGCTACAAGATTCCATCGCCACCGACTGACAAAGGATATCATAACTGTTTTCAATAGCAACAGGCATCCAAAATTGTGGCGAAAACAGGGGCCTCCTCACCTTCTGGCTTTAGAGCCTTCTGGACTCGAGGGCCATGGGTGCCTACAAGGGGTGAATGGAAGGAAGCGCTAGTTCAAACGTAGGCGTGGGTTGAACAGGTCAAGGAAGGTCTTCATCGCTGGGACAACCGCAGCCGTGGCGGTGTTCATGGTGGCGATGTTCGTTCCTGTCGTCCCTGTACTTGCGCGTATATTACAGATTTAAGTATGTGAATACCATCACCAGTCCCGTGCGGTCCTCCCGTGCAACGATGGCAGGGGCGGTCATTCTGGTGCTCGGCCTTTGCGTTGTGCCGGTTCTGGTAACGGTGAACCTACCATCTCCTGGGTTCAAGAACACCAAGCCGTTGAGCTACGGGGTCCTCACGTCCGGCTCATGGAACGATACGTCCCCCGCCTGGAGCCCGGACGGGACGCTGATAGCGTTCTCCTCGGACCGCAACGGAGGATGGGGGATCTACGTCATTACCCCCCAGGGCACGGGGGAAAGGCAGCTCACCCCGTCGGGCATAGTAGCGGCCAATCCCTCTTGGAGCCCCGACTCGTCGCGCATCGCCTACTGGAGCCTGGAGGGAAACAACGCTTCGATTAGGGTGGTCACCCTTTCGAGCCTCTCCACTGTCACCGTGAGCGGCAGCGGTGGTGACGCGGTGAACATGACCCCCGTGTGGAGCCCGGACGGGACGCACCTCCTCTTCTACGTGGAGGCGTCGACTTTGCAGCTCATGTGCGTGGACATGAGCACACACGCAGAGCGCGTTATAGCGGCGGTGAACAGCCTCGACTTCAATCCCATCTGGGCCGGGAAGGACAGGGTGGTCTACACTGATACAGAAGGCGGACTCTATGTGATGGAATGGACGAACCTGACGTCGGGCCAGACAGGGATCCTGAGCCCAGGCGGAGCCAACTACTGGGCGGGGGCGATAAGCTCAGACGGCACCATGATAGCCTACTATTCAAACTGGACGGGGTTGGTGTCGCAGCTACCGCCTCCTGCAGGCGTTAACGTCTGGGTCAACCTGCTGAACATAACCGAGGGTGACGTCTGGACCGTCGGCCTGCGTAACTACCATGGGTCGTACCCTTACTTGAAGGTCGGTGATACTGCCCGGGAGCGTCCAGGGAACGTCATCTCCGCGGACCCGCTACGTTGGAGCCCCGTTGGCGGCCTTGTGGCGTGCGTGCTCAACAGCTCGTCTTCCGGCTTGGGGGTCTACGTCTGGAGCGTGAGCAACAACACCATAATGAGGATGGGTCCGCCGAAGGCACAGTCGACGCAGCCCAGTTGGGACCCCACCAACGGGACGTTCATGGCCTTGAGCTCTAACGCCTCCGGCTTTTGGCATATCTGGATCGCGGAGTATGAAACTGGCATTCCTGCGGGAACATACTTTTAGGTCAGCAGATTCTTTCCAGTAGCAATAGAAATCCAAAGCTATCGTGAGCGCGTGCCTGCTTTCGTTCTCGTTGAATTGATGAGTTGCCTCCAATAACATAAAGATTATTGGATGTGCTACACACACAGCGCATTATATGTATGGCTTTTGGTGCTTCAAATGCTTATTAGCTGCGAAGTTGGATTGGGTGTCTGGAGAGTGTAATACTCACGACCATGAATTTTCTCCTTACTAGAGGAAAACGATTTTGTCAACTAGGAGGTAGCTCCTAGATGACAACAGAAACTACCGAAAAGAAGCAAACGACGAGAAGGGACTTCTTGAAGGGAGCAGGAGCAGGCGCAGTGGTGGGCGCCGTAGTTGTGGCAGGTGTCGAGGAAGGGATAAGGATACCGGGCCTGCCGTCAAAGACATCCACATCCACGTCGACTAAGACAATCACGGGTGGTACGACCACGGCAACGACCACGGCAACAACTACAGCAACGACCACGAAGACGGTGGTGCCACCGGCAGTCACCGTCGCACTGGCGGCCACTCCGGGCACCGTTTCAGCAGGTTCCTCCGTCACGCTCACCGCTACTCCAAGCGGTGGGACTTCTCCATACACCATAAGCATCGCATGCGGCGATGGAAGCACCCTGACTGCGAGCGGGTCTCACACGTATACGGCTGGCGGGAACTACACGGCCCTCGTGACCGTCACCGACAGCAACGGGATGCAGGGCTACGGCACTGCGACGGTGATGGTGACCGGCGCTCCGACGCCAGTTCCGCCGGTGGCGTCCAAAGTAGTGACGCTCACCGTGAACGGGAACCCTGAGACGCTCCTCGTACAGGCCAACTATTCCCTCCTGGATGTGCTCAGGGAACAGCTCCACCTCTTCTCAGTGAAGGATGGCTGCTCATTGGGCGAATGCGGGGCATGCACTATCATGATGGATGGAGTGGCCGTCAACTCGTGCCAGATCCTGGCGATTGAAGCGGAAGGCCACGCGATAACGACCCTAGAAGGGATAAGTGGCGACTATGGGAACAACCTTGATCCACTGCAGACGGCATGGATGCAGAACGATGCAACTCAGTGTGGCTACTGTGCTCCAGGCTTCATAATGGCCGCGAGGGCGCTTCTGAATGCCAACCCCCATCCGACCATGGCTCAGATACAAAAGGGCCTATCGGGCAACCTGTGCGTATGTGGCAACTACATGAAGATTCTGCAGACCGTAGCGTTGGTGGGAGGTAGCTCGACATGTCTCTCAATGTGGTAGGCAATGCTAACCCGGACATCCTTGGACTGCAGAAGGCAACGGGCAAGCACGACTTCTCGACCGATCACGTCTTCGAAGGGATGCTGTACACGAGGATGCTGGGCAGCCCGTACCCCCATGCGAAGATAACCGCCATAGACACCAGCGCCGCGATGGCCCTTCCGGGCGTCAAGGCAGTCACGACGTACGTGGACTGCCCCATAATGACCCAGGAGCTCTTTTATGTAGGTCAAGAGGTGTGCGCCGTGGCCGCTACAGACCGACACATCGCTTCCCAGGCCCTGAAACTGGTCAATGTGACGTATCAGACGCTGCCGTGGGTTGTGGACATCGACAAGGCCATCGCCAACGAGACGCTGTCCGGACTCGTTCCGAACACCAACGAGGCAGGAGAGCCCATAACGGCAAGCTGGGGCGACGTCAGCGCAGGCTTCGCCGCTTCGGACGTAGTCGTCGAAGACACCGTAGGGATGTCGGCGTCGTACCAACATTCCCTCCTTGAGCCGAGGTCCTGCATCGCCGTGTGGGACACAGGCAACCAGGATAAGCTCACTATCTACACGAACTCTCTGTACGTATGGTTCCACCAGGAATTGGTAGCCGGGACCCTAGGCCTTCCTTTGAACAACGTGACCGTCATCAGCCACGGCACCGGAGGGAGTTTCGGTGACATGATCCATCACGAGTGGCTCGTGGTAGCTGCGGTCCTTGCCAAGAAGGCAGGGGCCCCAGTGCAGTTCCATCTCAGCAGGCGTGAGATGTACCTAAACGCATCGCAGCAGTATGCCGAAAAGGCTGACATAAAGCTGGGCGCCAAGGCCGACGGGACCCTCATGGCCGTACAAGCCACATACTGGACCGACGTGGGAGCCTACGCCTGGCCTGCAGTGAGCGACGCGTTATCGCCTCTGGAGATCACCTACAATGTGCCCAATGCCAGCTTCACTGGTCACTCGATCACCACGAACAAGCCCAAGACCGGGTACTGGAGGGCCGTAGGAGAGCCCGGTGGCCTCTTCGACATGGAGCCCGTAATCGAACAGTTGTGCGAGAAGCTGGGCATGGACTCCGTTCAGTTCAGGCTCAAGAACGTGAAGACCCTGAGCGACATAGACAACATGACTGGGTTGCCCTTCTCAAGCATGGCCATGCAGGAATGCATCCAGAAGGCGGCCGACAGCATTGGATGGACGACCAAGTGGCATCAGCCGGGCACAAAGGTGCTCCCCGACGGCAGGTATCATGGAATCGGCATCAGCGGATTCCTCTGTAACAAGGGACAACGCCTGGGTGATACCGACTGCGTGCTCATCACCACGACTCGCGACGGCGGGTTCTACCTGATAATCGGCATCACGGGCATACAGCAAACGCCCTCCGCTCAGACCTGCATCGCGGCCGAAGCGATAGGCGTCAACTATGGGGACGTGAAGGTTGGCAACTACGGCAACACGGCTGAAACCCAAGACTGCGGAATGCAAGCCGGAAGCTCGAGGATAATCACAACTGGAGTCGCCACAATGCAGGCAGGTATCGACGTCAAGAACCAGCTCTTCGCGGTCGCCGCCGGGCCCACCATGCTGAATACCACGCCCGACAAGCTTTCCGCCGCGGGAGGGAAGATCTTCCTCACGAGCGACCCGACCAAGTTCGTGACGCATGCGGCTGTCCTGGCCGCCGCTACAAATCCCATCGTGGGCAGGGGATACAACACATATGACTACTCACACCAAACCAGGACGACGGTCGCCACAGCAGTCGAGGTCGCGGTCGACGAGGACACGGGTGCCGTCGAGGTCCTGGACATGGTGACGGCCGACGACGTGGGACAGGCCATATCGCGGCTGGGCACGGAAGGTCAGATCCAAAGCGGAGCGGTGCATGGCATTGGGTTCGAGCTGATGTGGCAATGGTACGTCGACCAGAACAACGGAGTTCCGCTGAACCCCAGCTTCCTGGGCCACAGGTTCCCCACCAGCATGGACATACCGCCCCCGGACAGCTTCACTTCCATCATCGTCGAGTCGGGTGACATCTACGGTCCGTTTGGCGCCAAGGGCTTGGGGGAGCCGCCGAATGCCACACCGGGACCTGCAATCGTCAACGCAATCTACAACGCGACAGGGAAATGGGTCAGGTCGCAGCCGGCAACGCCATGGAAGGTTCTGGCGGCGTTAGGAAAGGTGGTGTAGTAGAATGAAAGTCATCAATCACTATGACGCGACATCGGTAGCCGACGCCGTCGCTATGCTGGACAAGTACGGAAGCGCAGCCAAGGTCATAGGCGCAGGGACGGACCTGACTCACCAGTTGAAGGGGTTCATCAGAAATGATCTCCCCGACTACCTCATCAACCTCAAGACGATTCCTGGCCTCGATGCGATAACTTCGGATTCGTCTGGGCTGCACGTGGGGGCCCTCGCCACCCTGGCGAGCGTCGCCACCAACTCGACGATCCTTAGCACCTACCCCATGCTCGCCACGGCCGCCAACTGGGTGGCCACCCCGAACATCAGGAACATAGGGACCATAGGTGGAAACATCAGCCAGGAGGTCTGGTGCTGGTACTACCGCTGGGAGTACGA
Source organism: uncultured Nitrososphaerota archaeon (assembly GCA_963842885.1). Taxonomy (GTDB): domain Archaea; phylum Thermoproteota; class Nitrososphaeria; order Conexivisphaerales; family DTJL01; genus DATKKG01. The sequence goes on along the minus strand of CAWJIE010000003.1, from coordinate 548,378 downwards.
CCTGTTCAACTGCCTGAGGAAGGGAGGAAGCACATGCTACGCGACGGCTGGAGACAACACATTCCACAGCATATTCGGCGGAGCTGGAGGTTGCAACGCCGTGGCCGCGTCGGACACTGCCATCGCGCTGCTCGCCCTCGGGGCATCGGTCAAGACGAGCAAGCAGACCATACCGATCAGCCAGTTCTTCAAGGACCTCTCTCCGGGTCACGTCCTCGCCGCCGACGAAATCATTACTGAAATAGACGTGCCGACTCCTCCGACGGGCAACAAGCAGGTCTTCATCAAGCAACAGCTCAGGCAGAGCTTCGACTTCGCCATCGCGAGCGTGGGCCTGATGTGTGCGCCGGCGACATCGACCATCACCACGGCCAACATCTGGCTGGGTGGAGTCGCTCCGACTCCGATCGAGGCGACTGGAGCAGAGACCGCCCTGAAAGGCAACGCCATCAGTTCCACAGTAGCAGCGGCCGCTGGAGCTGCCGCAGTAGCCGACGCCGTTCCGATGACCAACAACCACTACAAGGTTAACATCGTCCAGACTCTAGTAAGCAGAGCGATACTGACGTAGGAAGTTGAGGATGGAGTTTGTCGCTTCATCCCCAACACCCCTTTTTATTTATTCTATTAAGCAAGACGTATAGGACTAGAACGTAGAATCTTCCAAGGCTATCGGATTTCTACGAATCTAGATGTGGGGCATTAGGTGAAGGCCCCCTCGAAAGGGTGAATCACCGATTTGCCTGAGCTGCAGCTTGAGCAGACCGGTAATTGTCTCAAGGAAACTGGCCTGCCTAAAGAGCATTAATTCCTTTTTCCAGCAGCGACAGACATCGGAGGGCCCATTCGCAGGTCCAAGCCTACGTCCAGACCAAGAGCAGGTCGCATCGTATAAGAACGAGAAGAGCTCATGAGACGCTTGGCGAGATGTGATTTCGAAGGTTGAACAGGCTGAGGAAAGCCCTCATCGCTGGGACAGCCGTAGTCGTGGCGGTGTTGGTGGTGGCGATATTCTTTCCCGTCATCTCTGTAGACAACTACCTGTTCTATGGAAAGGCATCTGTGACCTGCTACTACCTTGGGTTTGGTGGACTAAACGTGCAGTCACACCAAGCTGCGCATCTTTCGCCCTACTATATTGGCATACCGAGTTTCTCAAATGATTGTTCTTACTACGTTACTGGCTACCTTCACTTGGGATAAACATACGCTCCGAGCGTGGGGCGTCCCTCCTCTCACTCAATTAACCTATTGTTTTCAATAACATAGAGATGATTAACCTATTGAAACGTCATCGCCTCCTATACCTAATTGTTACAAGTCGAGAGAGGGATGCTAATGACTGATGAAAGACTCCGAAAGGGAATCGTTCTGTAATCCGTATGCTTTTATAACGACTTTTCATATTCGCTAATCATGCCTCTGTGTTGGAACTGCGGAGTGACGACGCCTATAGGGGCAAGGGTCTGCCCGAAATGCGGCGCCCCTGAGGCTGAGTTGTTTCAAGGGCAGCCCGGCCCGCCTGGGCTAAAGGGCGATGCTGGCCCGCAAGGTCCGCCCGGAGGGGATGGTAAAGACGGGGCACCAGGCCCCCAGGGTCCGCCGGGCATAGATGGTTTACCAGGACCCCAGGGCCTACAGGGCGCGCAGGGGATCCCCGGCCCCGCGGGTCCAGTGGTCCCAGGGATAATCGTGATGTGGTCTGGCCCTCGCGCCGACATTCCGGAGGGTTGGGCGCTTTGCGACGGCACGAACGGCACGCCCGATCTGCGTGACAGGTTCATCCTATCTGTTGGCGATGGAGAAGAAACCGGTGGAACGGGCGGTTCTGCTGATTACACTCCTGCAGGCACTGTTTCGGCGCCGGCCATAACTGGGACCACCGCCGATGAAAGTTCTCACTCCCACAACGCCCGTGCAGTGAGTTCCTTCTCACAGGCTGACGCGGGTGAGGTCAATTTGAGCGCAATTGCACGGTATCAAGCTCTCGGAGCAGCACGTCATGCCGGTCATCGGGCCCTCTCTGATGAAGTCTGTGAGAGTGTATCCGGTCCTGGATCCCGACGCGGAGGGAGTGGTCAGCGTGGCCGCAAGCAACCATTCACACCCGTTCGACATGCACATCGCGGGCACAGAACCCCATCATCACGACGCTGCAGGCCTGCATGCCACCGCTCCCGCCTTTTCGGGCATTCAGACGAGGATAGTGCCTCCTTACTACAAGTTGTGCTTCATAATGAAGAAGTAGAAGTATGAGCTTCGACCATCGGACTGCGCGCGCTTCGGCCGGTCGCTTCTGCCGAAAGGGCTCATAGTTGGGCTACTTCGGCGATGGAGTCATCCACAGACGGCTTGAACCCGGCGTCTCATGCTTGTGCCTCCGACCAGCGCACGACTTCCGAAGGTCGCGCAGGATCACCCTAAGGGGATACTGCGGGCGATTCGTCCGACTCATGAGGGTTCAGGGAAAGCTCAAATGCTCAGACGCCGTGCTGGCTGGTGATGCACAGGGGTCTGCCCGAAGGCCTTACGCAGGAGCTCGCCTTAATGACCCTATTTGCGGGTTTCCGAAGGCCGGAGCTGAGACTCATAGTCAGGCTAGGCGAGGAAAGGAGGTTCGGGGCCAAGGAGACGCTGGTGGCGCAAGACGACCGGAAGGTGCCCTTCTACATGATACTGGAGGGGAGGGTCCAGTTGAAGAGGGGAGGACAGCCGACCTCGGAGCTCGGCAAGGGGGACTTCTTCGGTGGCCCGGTCCTTCTGGGCGGTTGGAATTACCCGCCGGAAGTCGTCGCCCTTGAGGCCACTCGCTGTTTCGTTCTGACGCCGTGGTCCTTCCAAAGCCTCACCCGCCTCCACCCAAACCTCCTGACGAGGATCCGCTGGGAGTTGATCGGCCGCAGGGAGGGCCCTGAGCCTGAGCGGGGCGCAGATCTCTACGCAGATTACGATTAGGGACGGGGGCATTCGTGCTTTGTGCCGTTCGGATTCCTCGGAACAATCGACGCCGACTGCGGGTCTCTATCCAAGTAGATCCAGACCCTGAAGTACATGATTCCAGGACCCACGGATTTCGATGTCCCGTCAGGAACGACTCGTGTGGTTGTTGACGCGGCCCCCAATGAAACGGGTATGAGAATAACGCATGTTTTGTCAGCAAATCCAATATTGTATTGAAATAGACGCGCATCTATCTTGCATATCTTACATCGCCTTTTTGAGACTTGAACCCGTAATAGGTACTAATATCGCCCGGCCCCTGAGAGGCTAGCCGTCATTCCATGATGTTCTACGCTTCTTTCCTGTCGTCCCTCGTAGGCGAATAGGGGAGCCGAACTCTGCTGAGGGCTCATGGAAGCACAATCGCGCAGATGAGGATGATCAAGCTGAGGACCGCGCCGATGAAGCCTTGCCTTGCCAGAAGTTGGACCTGCCCGTCCCACAGGGCTGCGAAGCTCAGCAAGCCAACCAATGAAGCACCGATAGCCAGCGGGGGCCAGAATCCTTGGAACGAAGAAGGGAATGCGATTGCGATTCCGGCGGCAATGAATCCGACCCCGGCCATCACCCAGAGAGCGAGCGTGAGTGTCTTGAGCGTGTTAGCCGTAGCAACACTGCCGAGAAGCCAAGAACTTCCCCTCCACCCTGCGAGTGTCTGTCCGTTTAGTGCGGCATACATGGTGTAGGTTATTCCATGGCTGGCAACCACCGAGGCGATCAGGTACCGTGCCAGGACGTTCAGAGAGGGCATCCATGTCATTTCGGATTCCTCTCCACCTTGGAACCAGCCTCCCCCGACCGTAGGAGCCTCCGACCAATCAGAATGAACCAAACCCCTAGAGCAATACAGTTCGTTATTCCAAGGGCCAGGCTGGTGATCACGATGGGAACGTACTGTCCCACTCCGGCCAGATTCGCAAGTATCCCTACGTAGGCAGTTCTCCCGCTGAATTCACTCTTGCTTAGCAGCATGACAATTGCGGTAATCAGGAGCGAGGACGATACGAGGATGTAGCTCTCGGTGAACGCAGGACCCAAGAAGAGAGCGAGCATCGCTTGTCCTGCCGCCAGAAGAATTGACCTCTGCGCGTCAGTCGTTGCAGCCGCATATTGATTGCTGAGAGAGAGCATGGAGAGAGCGGTGTTCGAGGCGAAGTATGCAGATATCCCGACGAAGGTGAGGGTGGTAGCTATCGACATCCAAGATTGGCTCGTCCTTCTTAGGGAGAAGTAGAGGGAAAGGACGATGGGGAAAGTGAAAACATACGCAATCATGCCCAGGAGGTCAAGGTCCAGGAGTCCGACTAGCCAATTCCTTCGAAACAGCCCGAACCACCCGTCAATTGTGCTGGGTTGCGGCCACAACATGAATACGAGGAGGTCAATTACGATGAGTGTCCCTGCAACTAGGCCCCCCACCCCACCAATTCGGTAAAGGCTCTTCCATGGAGCGTCCGCAGTCTCGGCATTCGAGGCTGGAATCGTCATTCCCCTTCATCTCCGTCGTTGCCTTGCGCCCTCCGGGGGTCCGCAAGAAGCTCTTCCTTCTCAAACATCTTGCTTTCAGACATTGCCGAATTTCACTTGCCTGAGTCAGTGGTGCCGATAGCGGTGCCGATAATCCTTGGTTGATTCAGATGTTCACCGGTAAGCAAAGCTGTGTACAATCTTACATTGGTCCGAAGGGCGGTGGTGACTCTCTCTGTTCGATGGGGTGTGCAACGGATAATAATGTGGAGACGCAAACGCTTGAACATCGGCGAAGGAGCTTGGAAGACCGAGAAGGAGTCGAAAGGCTGTTCCTCGAACTTGCCAGTGAAAGCAGGCTCGGCATTCTGCGTGAGCTACAGAAGAAAGATCTCAAGACTCAGGAGGTTGCTCGCCGACTCGACATGACTGCGACAGAAGCTGTCAGGCAGCTGCAACGCTTGAGCGAGGCCTCCCTCATCCGAAGGAAGCCCGATGGTTCCTACACCATCACGGAATATGGCAGACTCGAGCTCCACCTCTCCGCCTCTTCGGAGTTCATATTCAAGCACAGGGAGTACTTCCTGAATCATGACGTCTCCTGCCTCCCCCATCAGTTCGTGAACAGGATAGGGGAGCTCTCACAGACGGAACTGACGACGGACACGATAGAGAACTTCAACAGGGTTGGAAAGATGTTCAGCGAGGCCGAGGAGTTCGTGTGGGCCATTGGAGAACAGGCCCTCGAATCTGCAGGGAGAACGGTGAACGAAAAGACCAGCAAGGGAGTGAAGTTCAGGTTCCTCACTCCAGAGCGTCTCCTTCTTGCTAACGTGAGCCCGCCTGCAACCGCACAAAACGTCGAAGTGAGGAGCCTCTCCGACATCCCAGCGATCATGGCCATCACGGACAAGGAGGCCGTCGTGTGCCTTCGTCTGATTGGAGGGGGGGTAGACTATGCTGGCTTCTATGGTAGGGACCCAATATTTCTCGGCTGGGCGGGCGACCTCTTCCGCGATCAGTGGGAGAGGGCGAAGCCGTGGTCCCCCTAGGCTGTCGAATGAAACGGGCATATCGGTATTACAGGTTTTGTTGGCAGGTCCAACGGTTCACTGGCAAAGATGCGCTGACATCCCAAGTCCCATACCAAGTTCTTAGGACTTGAACCCGTGATAGGTACTAGTACCGCCCGACCCCAGGTCGCCGCTCTCTTGATAATACGAGAGAACACAGCATCCTATGCCCCTATCCTGGTATGAAGGAGCGATTCAGGCAGCAAACCCTTGCTCAGGGCACCATGTACATCTCAAGCGGCGGCTGTGCTGTCATGGCGCTAGGGGGCGAATCCCTCGGCGGGATCCTCCGGCCGCCGGTCATCGCTTCCCGTCGCTTATCTGTCGTCATGACGAAGGGTTCCGCTTCCCGAGGCACCGCCCCCAGCTCCTTCTCCGCTTCCCCCAGCTCGTGCCGCAGCTGGATGATATTCTCTTCGAATATCTTGATCAATCGTCTGAGCTGGGCCCGCTCGCTCGCGCTCCATTCTTCACTATCCGCTCGCCGATGAGCTAGTTTGTATTTCACCCCCGTCATGGAAGTGGTGTATTCATTGGCATTGAGCTTCCGCACATCCTGGCGGGCAAGTATGTACCAGTGGTATTCGGTGCCCACAGGAGCCCCTGATCCTTCGGGCGCGTTCCATTTCCTCAGTTTCTTCACAGCGTAGGTAAATTGCCATCTGTCAGGAGCGACCTTCGTCTCCTTCCATTCCCCCTGCCGATAGTACCAGCTATGGCTACCGCCAACCCTCATTCCAGTGTACTTCCTGCCTTCGAATTCCTTGATGGCGTTGTAGCTCGCAGCTGCATCCCCCACACCCGCAGGCTTTCGGCTGATTGCGACCTCTTCCATGATGGTCTAGAAGGTCAGCAGATATAACTACATACAACTCTTGATGGATCACTAGGTAACCTTCCCAACTGAACTTCCTGTTCTTCTGCTCACGAAAGAAGGGTCTCTGACAAGACCCCCCGGTCAGACCAGAGGAGGGGAGGCCGTCAGGAGCCTAAGCGGCCAGATGAAAGTCGACAGACTTAATAGAAGAGAACTCTTTTAATCTACAAGATGGGTGAACTTTCAAGCGCAATCGCGTCGTTTCTTGGTAAGTCTAGTTGCAAGAAATTGATAAAATACGATAAGAGAACACTAGAAATTGATTCCCTGAGCGCGGACTACGCTGGCGCAAAGTTTTCGTTAGGAAACGTAAAGACAAGCCTCGACAAGTTACAGGATGCTTCGGAGCAAGCTGCCGCGTTGGACGACTGGCAGTACAACATGTGCGAGATTATCCATGAATACGACAAGAATGATCCCGAACGCAAACTACTCAATCGATGGCGTGTGTTAGTGATTGGCTACATCGAGGAACTCAGGGTTACAATGGCCGCACTTGAAAAAGATTCGTCCGAAGAACTCAAGAAGGAACTCGAATCAGAAATCCAAGACATGCGAGACTTCGTCAGAGCTATCGCCAAGGTCCTCGGGCCAGCCGCTGGAAGCACAACGGCGCCCTCGGTGGCATTGCCCTCACTTACGGCCAGTGTAATGCGTGGTAGCTCCCTGAGGAAGAAGCCTGCTCCTGCGTTGAAGCCGAAGGTAGTGCCAAATCTGCTGTTTAACAAAAAGGCCCTCTCCGATGCGTACAGGACCGTGGGCTTGACACCATCGAAAGTTGACGAAATCGCGGCAAGAGTATAGTGGGACCTGTTTTTTTTCGTCCTGAAAGGTCTGAGAGGAGACTGAGTCATTAAGCCTTGGTTGACCGCTGGACAGATGCACAGTACTACTCAACCAAAGTAGCGGCAGCGAGGGGTTAGCGAGCTGGGCTGGCCGGCGAGCGACTACTTCGGCGGCGAGGAGGGTCAGGCGCAGTTCCTGACCTAGGTCGCAGGGCGTCTGACCACGGGACAGGGGGTGAACCTGCGCCTGCTGTGTTGGGCGTGGCTTCATGACCTTTCAGACACCGATCAGGTCGGCCTCATAAGGGCCGATGGGACGCCGAGGCTCGCATACCAGACCTGGCAGGCGCCGGCGCATCCTCCAGGCTAGGCACTGAAACCCCCCATCTCCCGATTTGGGGCCAGCCGAAGAAGGCCCCAGACCCCAAGGACAGGGACACAGTCGAAGTCTAGGACGGCCAACGTGGCCCTAGGGACTGTTTGGTAGCTACTTCACTATGCTTCCCACTTAAATGACTAATACAGCGGCTCCTTGTTCACTCTTCTTATGAAGTTGTCATACGCTTCCTTTTCGACGCCTTGAGCGAAGTGCAACTGGTTCACCAGGTCGGTATATGGTCGCCTAAGTCCGTAAAGACAGACGCTTCCAGGACGGACATGGTAGTGCCATGGGTACGTATCGTCGTGTGGTCCAGTCTTCTTCACAACTTGGAACTCGCCCCGCAGCTCCTTGTTGTAGGCGACAATGAACTTGAAACCTCCGTCAGGGTCACCCGCTCTCTGGGTATGTCTCCAAACCCCCATTCCCCCTCTCGCTTCGTCTGCTAGACCGATGAGAGACGCTTCCGGGTCTCCCTCCACTCCTTTTTCGTCGTGTCCGAAAACGTAAGCGTATGCGGTCATTCCGAACCAATGAAGGTTCGTCATTCCAACCTATTAACCGTAGCCGTCCGCTTCTGAAGAATCTCAAAGCTTCTCTCCCGAAGGAAGGAGAAGCCACGTTGGACACCGTCTTCTTCAAAGCGGGAGCGAGAAAGGAGTACACTCTGTGCATGACGGAAGCTGCCAAGATCGCCGGTCGACGATAGATCTTGTGGTTTCAATCCAGATGGCCCGCTTGGGATTAGGCATTATCTCTATCTGAACGGTGAGGCCTTCGAGCTCTTTCAGGAGGGCTGCGACCGACCATAACACGACCGAAGGCGGCTACAAGCCGCCGGGGTGATGCTGAAGAACGGAGAGAACTCCGACTGGGTCACGAAGCAGCTGAAGAAGGCCCTGGACCCCAAGGACAAGGACACCATCGAAGTCTAGGACAATAATCAAGGCGCCGACAAGCTTCGTCCAAGACTATGTCGAAATCTGCATCTGCAGGGTGGACACGAAAGCGAGTCATAAGACTTCGCGACAGACTTCAGCGTCATCGGAGTCCTGTTTGAACATATCATCCTGTGTCCCTATCCCGGCCTGAGAGAACGATCCAGTTAGCAAACCGCTATCACTTCGGCTCTGCTGACCTTGGCTCTATCTGCTTGCGTTAGGGTCTGATCTATTCCTTTTTCTGCTTGCTACCAATTTCGACCATTTGGAATTGGCACTGGTATCGTTTACCATTCATCTCCAGCTTTTCGCTCGCCCAGTAACCAATCGAGCCGGTCGCGAACTTCTTCTCAGGTAGGCCGATCTCACTGATCTTCTTCGGACCCTCGTAGACCTCCACCCTTACCATGAATTGGTTATCCCGGATTGTATAGTTAAGCCTGCCGGAGACCTCCGCCGGCCTAATTATGATGTGGGGGATTGGTAGGAACCGACTCCGTGGTCCTTAATACAGACACGCGGCACCTACCCAACTCACCTGCAATAATCGTCTCCAGCCATACGGGGATTTGACCCGCAGGTGTTAGTCCCGCCGACCGCGCAGGGTTAGGTTACAAAGCAGAGGAAGTAAGCGTATTCGAACCCATAATAGGTCTGGACCCCTTCCGGCCCGGCCGAGTCGGAGAATGCTGGACGTCTTTCAACTCGAAGCCGAAGTCTAGCCGCGAACCGGACGACCAGTCACACACCAAGATAAAATAGGGGCTTCTCTACGTATTGCAAGCGTCGAGCGAGTTGAGCGCTGCCGCCCCTTCCTTTCTGACGGGCCCCATGGAGCCCAGGGATTACCAAGTCAACATCGCCGCATCCGCTTCAAGGTCCAACACGCTGGTCGTGTTGCCGACGGGCTTGGGGAAGACCATGGTTGCAGCCCTCGTATGCGATTCGAGGCTGCGGGAGTTCGTCGATGCCCACGCCGTCAGCGCGGGGCCGTCCACCGGGAGGATAGTCTTCCTCGCTCCGACGAAGCCCCTGGCGGTCCAGCACCGCGATACCTTCAGGAAGCTCTTCGCCTCCCTCCCTGCCGAGCGTTTCTCCCTCCTCACAGGAGAGACCGATGCGGATGAAAGACGGAAGGTCTGGTCCGATCCCACCGTAACGTTTGCCTTCGCCACCCCTGAAACCATGTTGAACGACGTCAGGGGAGGCAGAGCCAGCATGAAAGACTTTGTCCTCGTGATATTCGATGAGGCCCACAGGTGCGTCAGGGACTATTCGTACACCGAGCTCGCGAGGCGCTACACGGAGGAGGCCCTCCATCCGCTGATCCTCGGCCTCACCGCCTCCCCCGGCGGGTCGGAGGAGAGGATTTCGGAGATAGTGCAGAACCTGCACATAGAAAACGTGGAGGCGAGGACCGAGGAGGACGGCGACGTGAGGGAGTACGTGGAGGAGACAAAGGTGCAGTGGGTGAGGGTGAGGCTCCCCGAAGAGTTCAAGGTCATCATCGCCCAGCTGAAGGACATCTACTCGGAAAAGGTATCGAAGCTGAAGAGGATGGGGTTCCTCCTCCAGCTGAAGCGCGGCCAGGAGCCCTCCAAGAAGGCGCTACTGCAGTCGAGGGCGGATATACTCTCCAGGCTGAAGGGCGCGGAAAGGAACAGCAACTACGCGGGGATGCTCTTCGGGGCTCTCCTGGCGCAGGCCCAGGCGGTGATGATACTCCATGCCATAGAGCTGATGGAGACGCAGGGAGCGAGCACCCTGAAGAGCTACCTCTCAAGCCTGGGAGAGGGGAGGAACAAATCTTCGAGGGCGCTGCTGCGCGACGAGAGGTGGCAGAGGGCGCAGGGGCAGGCCGAGAAGCTCAGGGTCGAGCACCCGAAGCTGGAGAAGGTGAAGTCGATAGTCGGAGAGCAGCTGGAGAGGAAGGAGAGCTCCAAAATCATGGTCTTCACCCAGTACAGGGATACGATAGAGTCCATCCTCTCCGTCCTTTCCCCTTTGAAGGAGGCCAAGGCGCTGAGGTTCGTCGGGCAGACTACGAAGAGCGAGAGGGACAGGGGGATGAGCCAGAAGCTGCAGACAGAAATGCTGGAGAAGTTCAGGGAGGGAAGGGAGTTCAACGTGCTCGTCAGCAGCAGCATAGGCGAAGAGGGCCTTCACATACCGGACGTGGACCTCGTCGTATTCTACGAGCCGGTCCCTTCGGAGGTCAGGTCCATTCAGAGGAAGGGGAGGACGGGGAGGACCATGCCGGGGAGGGTGGTGATACTCGTAGCGGAGGGCACCGTGGACGAATCCTACCTCTACAGCACCGTCAGAAAGGAGAAGAGGATGGGAGAGATAATCAGGGACATGAAGGGCGCCGAAGGAAGGCCTCGAAGCCAGGAAACGGTGGATAAGGGGAAGGAGCACACGCTGCTGGACTACATGTCGTGATTGAAGCATCCTTGTGCGGGAGGGCACATCAGCCGCCGAAGGGGCGCACCGCCGGCGTTTCCCTGAAGCTCCTGTGTTACGGATAAAATTAAATCCTGAGCCGACGACATCGGGCGCAGTGCAGCCCACCCATCTATCCTACGACAGGGGAACCATCCTGATAAGGGGAGAGGCGAAGGTCCCCCACTCGACCTGGGACGACAGGGTCAGGGCGTTCAGGGCCCAGGCCCTGTACTACAGGGAGATAGTCGAGTTCCTGAAGGAGAGCGACCTGTCAGCGATCGAGGACGACGTCGAGGACCTCCCTCCGTGCCCCGACCTCAGGTGCAAAGGCGTAACCCTGAGGGGGTACCAGAAGAGGGCGCTCGACTCCTGGGACAAGGCGGGGAGGCGGGGGGCCATAGTGCTGCCGACGGGCGCCGGGAAGACCGTGATTGCGATGAAGGCCATGGAGCTCGTTAACAAGCCTGCAATCGTGATCGTCCCCACCCTGGACCTGCTCGGCCAGTGGAGAGGAAGGGTCGAGGGGCAACTTGGCATCGAGGTCGGAGCGTACGGAGGAGGCGAGAGCACGGTCAAGGCGGTGACGATATGCACGTACGACTCGGCCTACATCAGGGCCGGAGAGCTGGGCAACAGGTTCAGCCTCCTGATCTTCGACGAGGTGCATCACTTGCCCGCCGAAAGCTTCAGGCAGATCGCAGAGATGTTCACGGCTCCGTACAGGATGGGCCTCACGGCCACCTACGAGAGGGAGGACCTCCTCCACCTCGAACTGCCAAGGCTGATCGGGGGCGTCGTGTACAGGCTCAAGCCGGAGGACCTCGCGGGAAGGTACCTCTCCGATTACGCCATCGAGAGGGTGAACGTCGAACTGACGGAGGGGGAGAAGGAGGAATATGAAAGGAACTACAGGGTCTTCGCCGACTACCTGGAGGGCAACAGGATATGGCTCAGGTCGCCACTGGACTTTCAGAGGTTCATAATGAGGACGGGGAGGGACCCTCAGGCGAGGCGGGCTTTGCTCGCCAGGAACAGGGCTGTGAGCATCGCATTCAACTCCCAGGCGAAGATGGAGAGGCTCGAGGAGGTGCTGCGCGAAAACCCGGACGAAAGGATACTGATCTTCACCCAGCACAACGAGCTCGTGTACAGGATATCGAGGAGGTTCCTGCTGCCATTCATAACTCACACGACGGACAAGGAGGAGAGGTATGAGGTATTGAAAGGTTTCAGGGAGGGGAGGTTCAGGGCGATCGTCACGTCCAAGGTGCTTGATGAAGGAATTGACGTGCCGGAGGCCTCGGTTGGCGTAATAATGAGCGGGACAGGGAGCTCGACGGAGTTCATCCAGCGCCTGGGGAGGCTGTTGAGGAAGAGCGAGGGGAAGGGGCAGGCGAGGCTGATAGAGCTCGTATCGAGGGAGACATCGGAGACGGGGACCAGCAGCAGGAGGAGGAGAGGGAGGGAGATAGCTGGCACAGAAGGAGCTGGGGACGGATCCCAGGGAGGGAGTGGCTACGGCGATGATGACGGAGAAGGGGATCGGGCGGTCGGGAAGACGGCAGGGAGGTAGCTGGCGATGCTTCCGTCGAACCTGTTGAGGGCGAAGGTCTCAAGGGGAAAGATACGACCCATCTACGTGAGCCTGGATGTCGATACCCTGGCGCTGGCTGAAAGGATCACGGGCATATTCAGAGATGGGATGGGAAGGAGGAAGGGAGAGCTCCTCGAAAGGTTGAGAGCGGTGGAGGATGAGGGCCACGACTTCAAGTTGGTCAGAGGATTGTCTGCCCTCCTTGAAAGGAGGTGCACCTTCGAGGCTCAAAGCGCGCTGAATCCGAGAGAGGCGAGGATGGCCGTCTTCGAGGAGGCGAGCAAGGCGAGGGCGACCAGCCCCGAACAGAGGGAAGATGTAATCCAAAGGGCCTCAAGGAGGTTGGGCGTTCCTCAACAGGATCTGGAGAGGACCCTCTTCAGCGACATAGAGGAGGAGCTGATGCTCAAGGCCTTCGAACCTCTCGACTCCGATGTGCTTCTCAGGCGTTACAACTTCTCCTTGACGCAGACGCTCCTCTTCAAGTCGCTCAGGTTGGAGTTCTCCGCCTCTGGGAATTGGAAGAACATCTTCAGGGATGTGAAGAGGCTGGGCTTGATATACTCGGTGGAGAGGGAAGATGGCGACCACGGAGGCTACAGGGTCTCTCTCGATGGTCCTCTTTCGCTCTTCAAGATGACGGAGCGCTATGGCACGTCGATCGCGAAGCTCCTTCCTCAGATAGTGGCGTCGGAGTCGTGGCGCATCAAAGCTGAAATCCTTACGAGGAGCAGAGGAGGAAGGGTATACGCGTTCGAGGCCGATGCCGATGAACTGAAGGGGATCGTCGATGCTTCACGGGAAACGTTTGGCGAAGGACCTCCGACCAACCTCTATGACAGCACCGTTGAGGCGAGGTTTGCCAAGTCGTTCCTCTCGTACGGTTCTGGATGGGCCTTGAGAAGGGAGCCAGAGCCTCTGATAGCGGGCACTCACGTGCTCATACCAGACTTCAGCTTCGAGAAGGATGGTGCCAAGGTGTACCTCGAGGTGGTTGGCTTCTGGACCTCCGACTATCTGGAGAGGAAGATAAGCAAGCTCAACTCGATTTCAGGGATAGACATGATCATCGCAGCGGATGAAAGCCTGGCCTGCTCGAAGCTCGAGAGGCTGAAGGGCAAGGCGCTGGTGATATACTACAAGAAGGAGGTCCCTCTGAAGCCCATTATCGAGCACCTGAAGGAGGTGGAAGCCTCCATCGTCGGGGAGCAGGCGGAGAGGCTGAAGGGAGAAGCCGTCGCCCTGAAGGGAGACGTCATCAGCCTCGACGAGATCGCAAGGGAGAGGGGCGTTGCGGTAGAGTCCGTAAGGATGGCCGTGCAGGGCTTCAAACCCGAAGGATACGTGAGGGTTGGCGAGTGCTTCATCTCGAAAGCGAAGCTCGGCGAGATAGATTGGAAGCTGGAGGGGATCGAAAGGCTCACCGATGCCCTGAAGATGATCGAGGCATCTGGAGTGAAGGATGGGCACGAAGTACTCGACGCCTTGGGATACACCTCGGTCTGGGAGGGGATGGAGATGGATAAGGTCAAGATAAGGAAGAAGGTCGAGCCAAATCCTCCGACGGACACCGCTTGAATGGTGAGACGCCAGCTTGCTTCCCTAGAGTTATGGTCAGTCAGGTCTTAGTGTGCTGGCGTTGATTCTTTTCGCGGACGCATATATGTCGTAGATGCCGTAGAGCCAGAACGGCGGGCAGAGCAGGAAGCCGATCAACGCCATCATCAGGACTAGACGCACGAAACCCACCAAGATGAACGCGAAGCCTGATTCGGAGTCACTTCGTGTACCAATAGCTCTTGTAGTCCTTGCCGGTCTTCGTATGGGACCTCGCGAACTGGAACGCGTTCTTCATGCTCACGCCGTCCACGACATACCTCTTGTAGAACATGAGCGAGAACATGGCGGCGTCATCCCATCTGACTTCTGTCGAGGGCGCGATGAAGTAGTCCGAGTTGAACGCTTCGGCCATCTTCTTGGTGTCGCTCACGCAGGCGTTGAGGAACACCAGCTTCGCCGTGTGGTCCAGCCCATCTATCTCCTCCGCCGATACCTCCCAGGTGCTGCCGTTGCCTATGGTCGCATCGCGCGGCCCCTCCTTCAATCCATGGGCCGAAATGTGGATGATGTCGTACCTCTTGCCGGTATCGAGCTTGCTGAGGAGCTCCGACTTGCTTCTCACGGAATAGCACACGGCCTTCGCCTTGGCCGGTTTGAAGAGGCGGCAGATGGAGAAGAACTGCTTGAGCAGCTTCCCCTCGCTCGGTTCACCCTTCAGCGTGCAGTCGAGTACCAGGATGGATCGTTTCGTCATCATCACTGGATATGCACGAGCTCACTGAAAAGCATGTGCTACGAAGCTGGGCTCATCAATGAAGGGCGGAATCGGAACCGTCTATGCTGGGACGTCAGCTATGTCAGCTGACCAATCGTCAGGAAAGAAGGTAGAGTACGCCTTTGACGTAGGCTCCACGCACATCCTCTTCAGTTCAGCATCGTAGCTCGAGCCTTCCGGAATGGCCATGCACCAGATCAGAAACCACTTACTTCTTCTTGGTCTTCTTGGCGGCTTTCTTTTTTGCCGGCACTTTTCCTTCATCAAAATGGTGTGCGACCTGAATATATAAGTCTGAAGTCTTCTGCGTTGGGACGTTGTATACGTTAGGTGACCGATTGTCAAGTAATAAGGAAGGTGCGCCATCAAGGGAGGCTCGCAACATCATAATTGGTATGTCGTCCGTCGTCGAGGAGGACACGAAGGGGAGGAGGGTGGCCTACAAGGACATGCACACCCTCTACGAGGCGGAGCAGAAGAGGGCCGACAAGCTGTCCAGGGACGAGGCGGCCAGGGAGTTGAAGAACGGAGAGAACTCCGACTGGGTCACGAAGCAGCTGAGGAAGGCCCTGGACCCCCGACCATGATTTCTCTGATGCCTTTGTTGCAAATGCCAATAAGTCGCCTAGACGCCTATTAATACAGCAATCTGGGTTAGTATCGCGAGTTAGTATTGGGCAAGAACGTGGACAGCCTGATCCTAGAGGAGCTCACCAAGCACCCTGAAGGGGAGTCATTCGGTCAACTGAGCAGGGCACTCAAGTCGAAGGTTACGTTTGTGCATGTGAACAAGCACCTCCAGGCACTCGTAAGGCAGAGCCAAGTGAGAAAGGAGGGCGGCGGCAAGCCGGGCAAGCGATCTCGTTATTGGATGACGAAGCAGTCGAACGAGTATCAGGCCTTCAGGAGAGGGATACTCACTGAACTGATCCTCCACGTTCGCGAACTTGAGAGCTGGCGACGCGACCTCACCGAGTATCGCGAGCGGATCAAGGAGGACCAGGGGGCCGCCCCGACGTACAAGGAGGCATCTGACGCCAAACTGAGCGCGGCCTTCACCGGCATTCGCAATGATCTCATGCGCTATGGCCTCGACTATCAGCTACTGAGAGCCGTAGAGCCCAACGAGTTGCTCACCCTCGTCGTCGAACGAGAGTTCCTTGACTTCCTGGAGGAGCTCTTCCGCGAAGTGTCGAAATCGTGGATTACGACGCACGACCAAGTTGAGATTGTCAGGAGAGCCCTGCTCTCAGGAGAGATCCTCTTGCCTGCCAACGTCTTGTCAAGCGATATGCCGGTCGGGAAAGAGTCGGCTCTCGAATCGCTTGGCGAGACAGTTCTAGAAGTGACAGAAGACCGCGAAGCCGCATCGTTGGAGGCCGACCTGTTTCTCCTAAGGAACAACGACGAGGTGATGAACGGCCTCAGGATGAGGGTTCAACTCGCTCTCCGACATGACTGACGGAAAGGGAGCGTGTTACCTCTGAGCATCCCTTCTGTTCTGTCGCTCATCGTAGCACAGACGGGTCTGCTGGATGACAGGTGTATGCCTTCGTCAATGCGGTGATTGGAGTGGTGCGCCGCTCAGGCGCATGCCGGTCTCAGGATTCAGCCTCACCGGAATCTCTTCTTCTGCGAGTCCAACTTGGAGACTCGCCTCCCTGGGACGAGGAATTGCTGATATATCCGGCGTCGTCCATCATCGCCATGCCCGCCCTTGACCGCCAAGGTAACTGAAGAGATATCTCTCAGGGAACGGACGTTCGTGTTCGAAGACAGGACGGACGGCGGCGTGCTTCTGTCGAAGAAACTGCGGCAATACGCGGCGCGCGGCGACGCTCTGGTCCTGGCCGCCGCGGCTGGAGGTGCTCCCGTGGGAGATGTCGTGGCGACGGAGCTCGACATCCCGATGGAGGTGATCGTGGTCAGGAAGATTCAGTTGCCGTGGACTACCGAATCGGGGTTCGGCGCCATGTCGTTCGACGGCGACATCATCCTCAACCTACCTCTGGTCGAACGCCTGGGGCTTTCGGAGAGGACGATGAAGGAATGCATTTCAAAGACGAGGGATACAATCCAAGAAAGGCTCAGAAAGTTCAGGGGAGGTCGACCCCTCCCCCGACTCAAAGGCAAGGTGGTCATCATAGTCGACGATGGTCTGGCCTCGGGCTACACGATGCTGGCGGCGGCGAGGTCCGTGAGGAAGGAAATGCCCAAACGGCTGGTGATCGCTGCGCCGACTGGCTCCTCGGCCGCCATTGAGTTGCTTGCGTCTGAGGTGGACGAGATAGTGTGCTTGAACACAAGGAGCGGGCCGTCCTTCGCGGTCGCCGATGCCTACAGGAACTGGTATGACCTGACGGACGAAGAGGTACTGGAGATCCTCAGAAGGCCTCATCCGCCGCGGCAGTCATGATTTCCCCCACTTTTCCCGGGGGGACTTGAAGGACGAGTGCAGGGTATCCTGGGCCTTAACGGTGGCATTGAGTGTTGGGGAGGAGGAGAGTGCGCCTCCTCCCCGGGTGGCAATGACCGAAGACGACCCTCCGAGCGACGTTGGTGGAGGACACCAAGGGGAAGAGGGTGGCCTACAAGGACATGCACACAGTCTACCAAGCCGATTAGAAGAGGGCCCTGGACCCCAAGGACAGGGACACCGTCGAAGTGTAGCTTGCAGGCAGGCCCCGAACGGTCCATGACGAGCGGCATTGATTAAGACCGTGCTCTTGGAACATGGGGTACTCCCGAAACATAGAAATGGAACGGAGGGTCACTTAGATTATGAGTGTGATATGGGCCAGGAATCAGAAGGAACGCGGTTCGAATTCAAGCTCCCGGAGAGGGACGCAAAACTCGTGAAGGCGTTCAGGGCCATCGCGGACCAGCTCATGGGCGAGGAGCTGGACGACGACGGGTACTTCGGCCTCATCATCGCCCAGGGGATGAGCGACATGCTCAGGACGCTGGTCACCGGCGGCAGAGGGGTCGACTCGGAATCTTCGGGCGTCCTATGGTCGGGCGTGGAGAAGCTCTTCTACAGGTACCCCGATGAGGTTGCCAACTTCATAGTCGAGAGCATGAAGGAGGAGGCCGCTCAGGAAACGGTCACGAAGATGAGAGAGGACATCAAGCAGAAAGACATGTACGGCTGACAGGCCATCAGTACATAGGGTTCAGTATCACCGGCTCGGACCCCAAGGACGGGGACGCCAGCCGGACGAAGGTACGACCTAGCTGGGTATCCAATAGGTAGTGATCCGGGTGCGGAGGTAGATCGCCACCACCAGAAGTATCGCGATCACCGCGAAGGCGGCGTAATCGATCCCTTAGCCTTGACCTCCCTGTACCATGTCCTGTGCTTCATGGCCCCGAACGACCGAAGCTCCATGGCGTCGGCCACGTCGTAGATGGAGAGCATGGCGCCTACGGCGACGGGGACCAGCAGCGGAATGGTGTTGATGATGCGCGCCCTCAAACCCCCCTTGGCCCTGGCTTTGTAGCCCCTGGCCATCTGGGCGTTGAGGGTCGTATCGAGCTCATTCGCGTAGGTGGGGAGGTAGCGGAGCGCCAGGTCCACCACGAAGGCTCCCTTGTAGGGGACTCCCAGCTTGGCAAGGGCTGGGGCGTAGAGCGTCGGCTCGGTGGTGAAGATGACCGTCATAGCTATGATGGCCACGGACATGAACCTCATCAGGGCCGCCAGGGCGAAGAAGGCCCCTTCCTCCGTGAGCGTGAGGACCCAGAACCTGGCGATGACATGGGGGTGCGCGACGCTGGCGCCGAGGAGGGTGAATAGCGCGTTCACCGTCGATATGACTACGATGATCGTGAGCAGGAACTTCCAGGAGGACTTGACCTCCTTGAAAGGTATCTTGGCCGACAGGTAGAGGATGATGGAGGCCACGAAGGGGAGGACCAGGACCCTGATGTCGGTGAAGGTCACCTCTATGAATATGTAGAGGAGGATCAGAAAAAACTTGTTTCGTGGGTCCAGCCTATGTAGGAACGTGTTGCCTGGGAAGTTCCTGATCGTTGTCATTGTGCATCAGATGATGCGCCATTACACTCTTCTCGCCCTTCCGGCTGTGGCCGTGGCGTACGCGTAGAGGAGTATCGGAACCAGGATGGCGCCGTTCACCGCGTCCGTTCCACCGGCTGTGTAGAACTCAGACAGCGCCGCCCCCCACGTATTGAGGCCGATCGAGAATATGTAGTCCGTAACCGCGGCGAACCCTATGCCCACCAGCGAAGCGACTACGGACAGCACGAGTGCCATGGTGAGGCCCCTGCCCTTCGCCCACTGTCGGCGGGCGATGATGTAGAAGCCGACGCCTGCGACGAGCCCGATTATCCCGTTCCCGAGGTCCCAGTTCCAGAAGAAGCCACCAAAGGAGAGTACGTCCGCGATCGAGTTCCCGAGCAAGCCTACCACGAAGCCAGTGACGGGGCCGAAGACGATTCCGAAGATGATGGGGATGGCGATGGTGGGCCTGATAGCTATCAAGCCCACGCCCGGTATCTGAAGGACGTTGAAGGGTATCGTAAGGCCAGCGTAAAGTGCGGTGCCCAGTGCCATGGCTACGATCTGCTTGGCCGAAAAGAGCGACTCCCTAGGCTGAGGTGTAGCAGTTCCCGTCGTCGGTGCTCCCAAAACAGTCCCCTGTTATGCATGGGCGCTTTGCGTTAATTAACCCTCTCCCCGCCTCGCCAGGGCCTCCGCCAGCTGTCGGAGCCCAAGCACGCTCCTCCCCCCGGTGACCTCCCTGGAGAGCTCGATGAGCGAGGTCTCCCGGATGGCGCAGGTCGACAGGATGGAGGGGTCTGCCAACACCTCCCGTGTGGGACCATCGGCCACCACGCGCCCGTCCCCCAGGACGATGGCCCTGTCTGTGTATTCTATCGCCAGGTCGGGGTCGTGAGTGATGACCACAGAAGCGCTCACCCTCCCCTTCAGCGAGCCTATGAAATCCATGAAATGCGAATAGCTCCGGTAGTCCTGACCCGCCGTCGGCTCATCCAGGATGACGCAACGAGGCTTCATGGTAAGGATGGAGCCCACCCCTATCCTCCTCTTTTCGCCATAGCTGGAGGCGAAGGGTGACCTGTCCAGGAGGTGGTCTATCAGGCACTGCTTCGCCACCTCGGGGACGACGCTCCTGATCTCCTCTTCTTTCGCGCCGATGTTCTTAGGCCCGAAGGCGAGCTCGTCATAGACCGTCTTGGCGAACAGCATGGAGAAGGGATCCTGGAAGACGAGGCCCATCCACTTTGCGATCTCAGAAACCTCCATCTGACGAGTGTCCTTGCCGTTAATCAGAACCCTGCCGGAGGTGGGCTTGAGTATCCCGACCATGTTGAGCGAAAGGGTGGACTTGCCCGCTCCGTTGTTTCCAAGGATGGCCAGCCTTTCTCCGTCACGGATGGAGAAGCTGACGTGGTCGAGGGCCCTAACCCCTCCTCGGTATTCGTAGCTCAGGTCTTCGACCCTGATGAGCTCCTGGGAGGCCTGGGGCGCCGCGATGGCGGGCGCACTGGTCGCACGCAGAAGGTTCTCCCTCACCTCTTCGTTCTTGAGGGCGTAGCTTGCGGGGACCTTCAGCACGTCGGCGAACTGAATGAGGACGGCCGGGTCTCTGCTGTCGGCCATTATGTGACCCCTGTCTATTACGACGACCCTGGTGGGCCCAGCGCGAAGGACCTCCTCCGTCCTGTGCTCGGAGACGATGATTGTCTTGTGCTGCCGGTGGAACTCCCTGAAGACCTCCTGCATCAGCCTGACGCCGTTGGAGTCCAAATTGGCGAGGGGCTCGTCGAAGAGAATGATGTCGGGCCGCATGGCCAAAGTGTCGGCTATGGCCAGCCTCTGTTTCTGCCCTCCCGAAAGGGCGAAGATGGAGCGCCCCCGGAGGCCTTCCATCCCCGTGGACTGCACGCTAGCTGTGACCCGCTCCTCGACCTCCGGAATGGTGAGGGCGAGGTTGCAGGGGCCGAAGGCTATGTCATCCTCCACCTTTGAGCCCACTAGCTGTTTGTCTGTCTCCTGCAACACGGTCCCTACGGTAAGCGAAAGCTCTAGGAACAGCGAAGAGGCCACAGGCTTTCCCCTGATCGCCACCTCTCCGGAGTAGCTGCCGACGTACCGGTGCGGTATGAGACCGTTGATGCATTTTATCAAGGTGGACTTTCCCGACCCGCTAGCACCGGCGACGAGGACGAACTCCTCACTACCGATGCTCAGGTTGACGTCGGCCAAGGCTGGCTCCGAACGGTTCTCATACGTGAAAGAGAGTCCCTTTACCTCTATCTCGGGCAAGCCGTCAGAGAAAGATGGTTTCGGATTCCTATCTTAACTTTGTGGAGGGGACCCGCGGCCGACTGGCTTTCTAGGGATGAGGCCGCCAAGGAGCTGAGGAACCAAGAGAACTCCGCCTGGGTCACGAAGCAGCTCAAGAAGGTCCTGGACCCGAAGGACCCGAACATCCTCGAAGCCTAGGCGCGTTGCGGGAAGACCACGAGCACGACGCAGGGCGAGTTCTTTACGATGTCGGTGGTGTCTCTGCCGAATAGGCTTGTGAAGTCACGCGCTCCCCTTCCGGTGAGGATCATCAGGTCTATCCTCTCCGATACGGCGAATTCTCCTACGTCCCTCCCCAGTTCACGAGACACAAGGACTCGCGGGGTGAAGATCCTCCCCAGCGAGCGAATGCTGTCGCCCACCACGAAGGCGAACTCCCTCTCCGCTTCCTTCAAGGTGTCGGAGAACTCGATCGCTTCGAGGGGCACGGTGGGAGGGAGGATGATGGCCTGTGCCGCCACGAGCTCCGCGTCCCTCGTCGTCGCGAGGGAGGTCAGCGCCGCCGCTAGGATGAACGCGTCGCTGGGCTTGGTCTTCTCCTTGACGAGGACGAGGACCTTCTTCGGGTGCTCGGCCATCCTGGTCTCCCGTCGCGGGGTCTCCACGAGGACCGTCCTCGCCCTGTTCATACGAGCCACCCTGTCCGAGACCCTCCCCACTAGGAAACCCTCCTTGTGGGCGGCCATTATGACGGCCTGCGCCGACCGAGTCTCCACTTCGCGGACTATGAGCTCGGCGATGGTCTGGAATGGGGGTTCGCCTTTGACCTCCTTCTCCTCGTATTCGTGCTTTATCTTCAGGGTCGAAATTAGATCATCGAATTCCGCCTTGAAGCCAGTGTCGATTCGCTCTCCCTTCGGTCTCACATGGAAGACGACCAGGGTCGCACCGCAACACTCGGCGACGTGGGCCGCGATGTAGGCGGCGTTCCATTCTCTGCTGTCGAAGGCCAGGGGCAATATGATGGGGCTGTCGCTCCAACCCCACTCGATCGCCTTCTCCCCCACGGTCTCTCTGTCTAGTGAATGCGAAGGAGAGGCTCTTATGTTTTTGTCTCGTGCCGTCGATGGGCCGAGTGCGGAGGAGTGGCTCAACGATCCCGTGGCCTCCATCTCCATCACCTCAGGACCTGGAGGCCCCTGGCCCTCCTGTACAGGAAGTACATCACGATGCCCACCGCGAACCACGCGAAGCCGACGATCCTCCCCAGCGGATGGGTCCAGACCAGGATGACCCACATGGCCGCGCAGGAGACTACGCCGATGATCGAGACGAGCGAAACCCTGACCGTCCTTCCATGGTAGTTCACCCCGAAGTTGAGGGGCGTCTTGTATGAATCGGCCTTCTCCGTCTCCTTGAACCTCAGCGCGACGGCCGAGAGGTTCACGTAGAGGTAGGCTATGAGGGCCCCGAAATTGTAAAGGGAGGCCACCAGGTCGAGGAGCTCGTCGCCAGGCAGGAATATGTTGAAGAGCAGGATCGAGGCGGCGACGCCCGAGAACAGTATTATGGTGACGTAGGGTGTCCTGAAGCGCCTGTGTATCTTGCTGAATACCCGCGGGGTGAGGTTCAGCCGGCCCATCGAGAAGGTGACGCGCGACACGCCTATGACGCCAGTGTTGGTGGACACCGCACACATCAAGAACCCGTTGATCGCGACCCAGGCGGCCAGCCCTCCTCCTATCAGCGGGAACGCGGCGGTTATGACGAAGAGCGGGTTCTGGGAGGAGTTGGCCGTCGTCTGCCACGGCAGCAGGCTCACGGACAGGAAGCTGAGGGCCAGGGCTATGGTGAGCACCGCCACTATCGACAGCTTCGTGGACTTCGGGATCACCTTGTTCGGCGTCTTCGTCTCTTCGGCGGCCTGCGAGATGGACTCGATGCCGATGAAGGACGCCATGGCCAGGGTGAGCGAATAGGCGAAGCTGGACGTCCCCATGTAGCCCGGCTCCAACTGGGAGGTCCAGGAGGAGATGCCCCCGGCGAGATACGCGACGTAGAAGCCGATCAGGATTATCACCAGGAAGGTGACGATGTTGAGCGCCACCACCAATTCGTTGAACCTCGACGAGTAGCGTATGCCGACGATGTTCAACAGGAGGAGGGCCACGATGACCACCACCGCCATGATGCTGTACCAGGGAGGCCGCAGGAGGATGTCCGTGTGGGCGACTACCTGCACTATGGCACCGAGGTAGCCCGAGGACGCCAGGGCGAAGAGGGCTATGTCTATGGTGTAGTCGAGCATCAGGCCCCATCCGGCCAGGAAGCCGTGCAGGGGACCGAAGGCCTTCAAGGCGTAGAAGTGACCCCCGCCCGCCACCGGGTAGCGAGTGGCCAGCTCGGCGTAGGTGAGGCCGGTCGTGACGTAGGTGATTGAAGCGATCAGGAGGGCGATTGGCGCGTAGGCGTGGGCGTAGAGTGCGAGGATGCCCAGGGCCACATAGACGTCAGCGCCGACGTCCGCGTAGCCCATGCTGAAGGAGCCCCAGACCCCGATCTCCCTCTTGAGACCATAGGCGTCCTCCCCGAGGCCTCCCTCTGAATCTCGCGCCTTCTTCTTCCTTCCGAACGCCAAAGCACTAGCATCTCGGTCCTAGTGTAGAAACTCGGCTGACGGTCGATAATTAAATGTTCCGAGAGCCTGTCAGTCGAGCCGGCGTCTGAGGAGACAGGGAGACCTTCGGCCTGGCGCCGTAGTAGTGCCCCGGCCTAGGCATTTATAGGCCGTCTCCGACCACAAATCCAAAGGATCCCGGCCGTGAACCCCCTAAAGTGGCTGCATCCTTTCAGCGCGGGAGAGAAGGAGATCCTCGAGCTGCTCATGGTCCACGTCGAGCTCAGTCTGTCGGCGACGCGCCTTCTGGAAAGAGTCGTCGACGAGCTCATGGCCGGCGACCCCAAGACCGCGTACTTCACTTATCTGGACATAGACAAGGCCGAGACGGA
Source organism: uncultured Nitrososphaerota archaeon (assembly GCA_963842885.1). Lineage (GTDB taxonomy): Archaea > Thermoproteota > Nitrososphaeria > Conexivisphaerales > DTJL01 > DATKKG01. Next base: position 524,178 of record CAWJIE010000003.1, on the reverse strand, counting down.
GGCCGACCACGTCCATCGGCGCCTGGTCGAGATGCTCTCCAACGGCGTCTTCTTCTCCAACCTTGGCACGGACTTCATGAACCTGGCAGAGAAGGTCGACGGAGTGGCCGACAGCGCCAAGACCGCGGGGAAGATAATCACTCAGAGGCGCCTCGAAGCCTCCGAGCTGGCGCCCATAGGAGACAAGGTCAAGGAACACCTGGCCGTGACCGTGAAGGCGGTATCCTCCTTGCGCGAAGCCATCGAGACCCTTGGCAAGAGGAACGGGGAGCTCCTGCGGTACGCCCGGGAGGTCGAAGAGTATGAGGAGGCTGCGGACTCCATCAAGGACACACTCATCGAGCTGGTATTCACCCTGAAGGTCTCGGTCCTCTCCGTGCTGCAGCTCAGGGATTTCATCGACATGGTCGACAACGTGTCAGACAATGCCGAGGACGCGTCGGACGTCCTCTACGTATTGGTTTCGAAGGGATACAGCTAATCGGTCAGATCTCTTCCTTCCTCCGGGCAGGCTTAGGAAGGCCGGGCGAGTTGCGGCAGGGAGTGAGACAGGCATGCGTATGATCGAAATCCTCGACAACATTCCTCGATGTCTTTGATGTCACAAGTTCACATTATGAATACCTTGTATCGCCCTCATTCAGACTTGAACCCGTAATAGGTATGCATACCGCCTAGCTTCAGATCACTAATACATCGGATTAAGGACGATGGGTTCGCTCCCCAGCAGCTTCAGGATGGGGACGGCCTTCGAGGCCCTGAACGAGTCCCTGTGCTCGGCCCAGGCCACGCCGTTCCAAGAGATGGCGTAGAAGACGACGTACTTCGTCGCCCCCCGGCAGCGGGTGGAGACGTATTCGATCGTCTGCAGTATGAGCTTCTCGTGGTCGACGTAGGCCCCCATGACCACTATCAGGAGGGGCTGGCATGGCCCGGAGGTGAACCCCGGTATCACCGCCACCCCCTCCGGCCTGAGAGGGGGCTCCTTCGTGGCGGGCGGGTCCGAGGGAAGGAAGTCGCGCTCGAAGGAATCCATGGTGTAGACGTCCCTCCCCACCAGTCGCCCCACAATTGTGTCCCCAATCCACACCCAGCTGTGCTCCCTGCTCTCCTCGACGAGCTCCCTCTCGATGCTGGTCAGCTTCGCCAGCACGGACTGCACTTCGAGCGGGAGCTTCCTTATCACCGGGGAGGCAGGGTCGAGGCTAATCACCGTTGGGCGCAAACCCTGAGCCTCACTTCTCTAATAACTGCCGGCGTTGGCGGGGAGTTGACCTATGGTGCATTAGCGACGACAGAGCATGAAACGACCGGGGGTCACCAGGGGTCGCCCAAGCGAGGCTGGGCTTATCAATGAAAGAGAGATCGGAATCCTCCATGTTGAGACGTCGGACATGTTAGATGACCAATTGTCAAGAAAGAAGATAGGTGCACCTTTAAGGGAGGCACCCCACATGATTGCTGGTATGTCGTCCGTAGTCGAGGAGGACACGAAGGGGAAGAGGGTGGCCTACAAGGACATGCACACGCTCTACACGGCCGAGCAGAGGAGAGCCGACAAGCTGTCCAGGGACGAGGCAGCCAGGGAGCTGAAGAACGAAGAGAACTCCGACTGGGTCACGAAGCAACTCAAGAAGGCCCTGGACCCCAAGGATAGGGACACGGTCGAAGTCTAGCAGCCAAGTGCTCCAGTGTTCCGCAAACGACTTGATGCCTCATACGTAATATTAGAGCATCAGAGGGGAGCAATCAAGCCATTTCTTTGAAGACTAGCAACCATACGACCATGTCGGCGCAGGGGGCCATAATTGCGAAGGTTTAAATTGACTGTGTTTAGACCGTGAACCACAATGGCAGAAGTTAAGGATGTGCTGCCAACAGATGAAAGGTTTCACCCCAGCATCCAGATTCTAAGAGAGATTCACTCCAAAAGCTTCGAGAATTCTGATAATTTTTGGCGCAATATAGCAGACGAGCTCTTCTGGTATCAGAAGTCTGGGCCGGTGTTCGAAAGCATGGACGAACCCCCGTACGGAAGGTGGTTCCCCAAATGGGAGACAAATCTATCGTACAACTGCCTCGACAGACATGTCAAGAGCTGGAGGAAGAACAAGGTCGCTTTCTACTGGGAGGGGGAGAACGGGGACCGCCGCATCCTCACCTACTACGACCTCTACAAGGAGGTCAACAGGTTCGCCTGGGTCCTCAAACAGCTGGGCGTCCGGAAGAAGGACAGAGTGACCATCTACCTGCCGATGATACCCGAGCTCCCCATCAGCATGCTGGCCTGCCTCAGGATAGGAGCCATCCACTCCGTGATCTTCTCAGGTTTCAGCGCCCATTCCGTCGCCGAGCGCATCAACGACTCTGGGAGCAAGGCGGTCATCACGGCCGACGGCTTCTACAGGAGGGGGAAATTGGTCGAACTCAAGTCGGTGGTCGACGAGGCCCTGAAGGAAACCTCCACCATCGAAAAGGTAATCGTCATCAGGAGGGCCAACAGGGAAGCGAACATGGTCGAAGACAGAGACATCTGGTATGACGAGCTGACGAAGCCCGCGGGAGTCACCGTAGAGCCGGAAAGGTTGGAGGGGACCCACCCCAGTTACATCCTCTACACGTCTGGCACGACGGGCACACCCAAGGGTGTGGTGCACAGCACGGCTGGTTACATGCTCTGGTCCTACTATACACAGAAGGTGGTCTTCGATGCACAAGACGAGGACATCTTCTGGTGCACGGCGGACATCGGTTGGGTTACGGGCCATTCCTACGTGGTCTATGGCCCGCTTCTGAGAGGTGTCACTTCGTTCATGTACGAGGGCGCGCCCGATCACCCTACCCCTGACAGATGGTGGGAGATGATCGAAAGGTACGGCGTCACCATACTGTATACGACTCCGACCTCCATCAGGATGCATATGAAGTATGGGGAAGACTGGGTGAAGAAGCACGACCTGTCCTCTCTTCGTCTGCTCGGTTCGGTGGGCGAGCCCATCAATCCCGAGGCCTGGCAGTGGTATTACAAGAACGTGGGGAACCACCGATGTTCAATCGTTGACACATGGTGGCAGACTGAAACGGGAGGCATAATGGTCTCCCCTCAGCCAGGGATCGCCCATATCCCACTGAAAGCAGGCTCTGCCACGCTCCCCCTGCCGGGTGTTGATGCCGACGTCATCACAGAAGATGGTAGGTCGGCTCGTCCCAATGAGAAGGGCCTCATGGTCATAAAGAGGCCATGGCCGGGAGAGCTCATGACCATCTGGGAGAACCCGAAGAGATTCAGGGAGGCATACTTCAAGAAGATCCCTGGAATGTACCTGGCATCGGACTATGCCATGAAAGACGAAGATGGCTACTTTTGGTTCCTCGGGAGGGCCGACGAGGTGCTCAAGGTCGCTGGCCACAGGATCAGCACAACCGAGCTAGAGGACGTGTTGATCTCTCATCCAGCCGTGGCCGAGTCGGCGGTGATAGGGAAGGCAGACCCGATAAAGATGCAGGTACCCGTGGCGTTCGTCACCCTCAGGCCAGATAGCAAGGCGTCGCCACAACTGAGAGTGGAGCTGATAAACCATGTGCGACACAACCTTGGGTCCATAGCCGCACCAGAGAATATCTACTTCGTCAGCAAGCTACCCAAGACCAGGAGCGGGAAGATCATGAGACGCCTGCTGGGAGCCATCGTCGAAGAGAGGGCGCTGGGAGACATCACGACTTTGGAGGACGGAACGAGCATAGAGGAGGCAAAGCAGAGCTACGAGGAGTTGAAGGCAGAATTGGCGGCTGCGCTTGCCGGAGTTGCAACATCATGAGCGTCGCCACCGATAAGGCCCTCGCGGCCGACCCCGCCTCTCTGGGGTTAGCCGCCTTCGCTTTCACCACCTTCCTGCTCAGCTTCGCCAACGCCGGGCTCCTTCCAGCCGCGACGGTGGACGTCTTGCTGCCGCTGGCGCTGGCCTACGGAGGGCTATGCCAGCTGCTGACTGGGGTATTCGAAATGAGGAAGGGAAACACTTTCGGGTTCACGGCCTTCTGCAGCTATGGCGCCTTCTGGCTCTTCTACGCGCTGTTGGTGCTCCTCGCCAGCATGAAGGTGATAACGCCCATCTCAAGCGCAGTGGGTGCAACCCTCATCCTCTGGGGGATATTCACACTCTATATGTGGATACCGTCCACGACTATAAACCGCGCCCTGAGCCTCGTCTTCCTCTTCCTCTGGATTACCTTCTTCGTCCTCGGGGCGGGCGACCTCTACGGCATCCCCTCCCTGACGACCATAGGGGGGTACCTCGGCATCATCACCGCCTCCTTGGCGGCGTACACCAGCTTCGCGATAGTGACCAACTCCGTCATTGGCCCAGGAACCATCCCGCTAGGCAAGGGGATGGCATGGAGGAAGGCGAAGCCCAGCTGACGGCGGGGACAGGGACACCGGCGAAGTCTGGCAGCCAAATGCCCTAACGTCGACATGCGCCCTACGGAAAAGACCACGCTCAAGCATCAATGAAACGGAGTCTAGCAGTTCTAGATGGAATCCTCTTCCGGATGAGCGCACGCAAGACCGAGGGCTGAATGGTTTTCGACCTCTAGGACAGAGGCCCAGCAGCTAGCACCCAGAGTTACGTTATCTTCCCTTGGCTCTTGCGTCTTCCTCTAGCTTGAAGGCTTGAGTCTGCCGCCGAGCATTGCGTCGCCTTGAGACCCTTGAGAAGACCTTCATCTTAGCGTCTGTGAAGCCCTGCCTCATCCAGAAGGATTGAGCGGATTCGTTCTCCAGGGAGGTCATGAGTTCGACGTACTCGACTCCCTCATCCGCTAGTCGATTGAGCGTGTCAGAGACCAGCGCCGACCCCACACCTCTCCTTCTGTACTGTGGGTTGACGGCGAGCAGGAATATGGAAGCGTATGAGCCAGTGGCCTCTGTCAGCGAGAAACCCACCAACCCCCTGCCGTTAGAGGCGACCAGGCAAGTTCTGGGATACAGTGTAAGGTCAAGTTTGATCCTGTCCGAAATCACCTGGAAGATCCTCCTACGCTTGGTTCCAGCCAGGTCTAGGATGCATCTGTTCGCAAGACGCATGATGGGTCGAAGGTCCTTCAATGACGCCTGCCTGATTTCGATGCTGGACTGACTGCCCATGGACGCACTTGCGCCTACTGTAGAATGATATTTATGTCTGAGCTTTCGAGCGAATCATCATTCAAAGGAGCAGATACCTTCTCTGTCTTCACCGACACCGTTCTGCCTTTAAAATGGGCCACAACCTTCTGCCTTCTACGCCTTCACAAGAAGGCAGGCCCGTATGCCAGCAATCAAAGGTAGAGCACCGCTTTCGTTCCCTCAGACTAGCAGCTTTCCTCTGTCCATTATCATCGTGTCATCTACCCTGACAGTCGCGTTGGCGATGGACGCCCACCATTGGTCGACTGCGACGTTCTTCCCACCCATCGATTCGTTGCTGCCGAAGCCAAGCGTCACTCCGCCCAGGACCTTGTCATCTTGTGTGAAGCCATGCCGGAGGCTCGGGTTCAGCCCGAATCCAAAGAAGGCGAAGCGCCCGGCGTCCCTTCCCCCTTTCTCCACGTATTCTTCGAATGCCTTGGCCCCTCGAGTTGCTTCGAACTCGCAGATCCGCCCATCCTTCAGATCGACAACAAGGTTCTCGATCATCTCATCACCCAGACGGACGGGCGCATCGTAGACTATCCTGCCATGAGCGCTTCCTTCGTCCACCGAGACCTCTATCGCCCCTGCGGGAAGAAACGTGACCCTTCCCTCCTCGGCCATCTCCTCCGTGGCGATACCGTCTGATATCTCGACCGGCCTACGGTCGAGAGCCAAACTCAGGTGTGTGCCTGAAGGCGTCACTAGGCGGACTTTTCCCTTCCCCGACAGGACCTTGGCCAGCGCCTTGCCCCTTCTAGCAAGCTCCTTGTGGTCCACCATGCATGCCCGTAGCATTACATCACGCCATTCTTCGTAGTTCAACCCTTGGCTCTTCGCCCTCTCTGGCGTCGCCAACGTCGCCTCCACCGCGAGCATCTTGACTCGGTGAGCCTTGGCTATCTTCGCCCAATTCCTTGCGTACGATGTCTTGTCGTAGCGCGTGTCCAGCCAGACCGAGACCGCTTCCCTCTTCTTCCTAGGGATCGAGTCCCACGGCACCGGCTTCTTGGGTCCCATGGTGAAGATATAGAAATCGACCTTCGCCAGTGCCGCCTTCACCTTCGGAGGGACGGCCTTGAGACGCTCCGTCGGACCTTCGAGTATTGACCTTAGCCAAGTGTCCTCGTGTCTCACCGTCACCAGCCGGGGACATCCTCTCCGCACACATTCAGATTCGAAGGCCCTCGCCAGGTCGAGGGTGTGGTCCCAGCCATCTATCCAGACTCTGTCATTCGGCTTCACGCCTAGGCAAGTATCGAACACCTCCCTGACGAGCGCAGAGTAATCTGGGACTTCAGACATGACTGCATCAGCCACCGCCCTGGGTCTTCCCCAACCTCAGCCTGGCCTTGACGATCTCCGCGTTCAGGTAGTCCGCCGGATCAAAGGGGAGGACCCTGACGATGCGGATATCCTTCGGGAGTTCCAGCTTGCGCCTTGAGTCGATGAGCAGCAGGCCGACTTCACCCTCGCCCAGGGACTGGTCTATGAGGTCTGAGATGTGGTGGTTGCGTTCCGCAAGGCTCTGCTCGTAGAGCCCCACCAGCGCATCATTCGACGAACCTCTAATCATCTTCAGCCAGGACTCGGTTTCAGCCACGAGGATGCGATCTTCGGTCGGCTTCAGCTTCGCCCCCTCTTCGATGAGCCCTGTTATGAGAGAGAGGCCCCGCCCCTCATCTCCGCTCGCCTCCTTCAAGGCCTCCTCGGTATCTCCTGACAGGGACTCCCGGAAGACCCATCTGATGCGGCCCCTGAAGGCCCTTAACTTGTCGGCCACATAGGTCCAGAACTCTTCTGATTGGGCGTCGTAATCGTCAGGAACGTATGATACGGCCTCCCTGAATTCGCTCTTCGCATAAATCCTGGGCACGATGAGGAGCGTTCGAGACATCCTGACCTAGGATCATCACGCCGACAGCCTTAGTTAAACCTACGGGATATGGAGTCAATACGTAGGATTCGGCATCACCGGCTCGCTCCCCGGCAGCTTCAGGATGGAAACCGCCTTCGAGGCTCGTCGCTCGTGCGCGACCAACCTGGGCGTCCGGTGATAACGCACGGCCTCGAATCATATCAGACCCTTAGTGCCTTGACCACTTTCACGTCGACCTTCCTACCCTTTCTGAGGAAATCCTTGCCAAGCCTGAGCAGGGCGGTCTCTAACATCACGGCGTCCATGCCCCTTCGCTCTGCCATCTCTGCCAGGTCATCGATGCCCAGCTCTGCCATCGCCAGTCTCACCAGCGGAGACGGGTTGGGGCACGCCTTCGGCCAGATGTGTCTCATGTCCCTCAGGAAGATCGACACCGTGGTATCGCCGATGCCCTTGCCGAGTCCTTTCAGCCTCTTCTCAAGTTCAGATCCATCGGAGGAGCGGTCGTACAAGTTCCAGAGGTCCGAGGCGTATTCACTCTTCAGATGGCCGAACACTTCGAGCAGCCTGGTGGCCGTGCTGAAGTCATATCTGGTGTAGCCTCCTTCGTCCAGGATTCGCACCAGACCGCCCCAGCCCGTAGACAGGATCCCTTCGACGTCTGCAACTCCATGTCTCTCGAAAGTCTTGTATGTCAGAGTGGCTGCGCTTTCGCGTATGGGCTTGCTGTAAAGGATGGAGGCGAGGAACCATTTGACCATCTCCTCCTTCTTCCTAGACTGGAGGTCGATGCCCAACAACTTCGAAAAGGGCTCCCCGTACTTCCCCACGAAATCCTCTAGCTCCAAGTCCTGCCACCGCGTCAACGCGCCAGCGTCGCGCTCAGGGCCAGCCCTTGCAATGTCCCAACCCTCGCCTCACATCCGGCAGAAGCTGATGACGAGCCGCAAGCGAAATGACGTCCTATTTCACTCCAAATGACTGGACGAGACGCCTGGCCTTCTCCCTCCCCACGAGGTTCGCGAGCTTCGCCTCCGATGGGTCCCCCTCCCAGGCATTCAAGACCTGCATCACGTCGTCCTTCAAGCCTGGGCTCAGGTCCTTTAGCGCCTCTTCGATGAACTTCGTCCTCCCCCTGGCGAGGTCCTTGGGTCCGCCGACTACGCCCACTTGAGTCACCCTCGATCCTATCTCATTGTGCGCTTCGTAAAATACATTGTTCCACCTGCCCCCCCCTGTGGGCTTCTAGCGCCTTGAGACTCCTCGACACGCTCTACGAGGCGGAGCAGAAGAGGGCGGACAAGCTGTCCAGGGACGAGGCTGTACATTCCGCATGCGTTTGATTGACGCATGAAACCACCAGAATGTTGCGAAGCGATAATAAGACCCGTGAAAGGCCTCTTCTGGCGATGCTATTCATAGTCGACCATACGCACGCTGCAGAGCACTGTCCAAGCGGAACGATCCGCCCCTACAAAGAGTTCACCAACGACCTGAACGAGGCGGCCACCGCCAACGACGTCAAGATAGTCGAGGGCTACGTGGACGGCCCCGGCCATCACATCTACTTCGTGGTTGAAGCCAAGGACCCCGCCCAAATCTTCTCCTTCGCGATTCCTCTGATGTCTGTGGGAAGGACGCACGTGGCCCCAGTAATGAAATGGAACAAGTCGGCCGAAGTGTCCCGGAAGCTCAGTCGTCAGAAGTAACCCTCCCTTTCAACAGCTGTGTTTTTGTTGCGCGGCCGCAGCAGCGCGAGCCATCACCTTCCCACATGACGATGCGCAAGGCGGCGATTCATTCAGAATCGTATTCATGGGGTTTCTGCCTGGTCTTCGCCTTGACATTGTTGTCATCGAGAAGCCTCCAGCGACGGTCATGCGTCTGAGTGGTCTACTAAGACGTCGTCGTCCAAATGATGCGCCACCAGCGATGGTGTCACCCGGGTATAGGGCTCGACTGGTGACAACCAAAGATAAGCCGCCAGTTGGTATACGAACATCTAGGCGCAGTGATTATGTCGGAATTTAGTAAGAAATGGGTCCCCTCCAACACCCCAGGGCTTGGGGAGAAGGTCAGGGGATCGCTTAGCCCTGCGGGGCCCCTGAAGCCGCGCATCGACGCCGCGGTCCGCAACATTCAGGTCCAAGTATCGAAGCTCGAGAACACGACCAACAAGCTGAAGGAGAGGGACGGAGCGCTCTTCAACAAGGTCGTCTCCTCCCTCCAGAAGCACGACATGCAGCATGCTTCGATCTACTCCAACGAGCTCGCCGAGATCAGGAAGATGTCGAAGCTGGTCACGTCGGCGAGGATCGCGCTGGAACAGATCATCCTCAGGCTCAGCACCGCTGCGGAGCTGGGCGACATAGTGGTCACCCTCGCTCCCGCCATGGCCGTGATAAAGAGCGTGAAGTCAGGCCTGACGGGCGTGATGCCGGAGGCGGAGCAGGAGATAGGCGATATCAACAACGTGCTCAGCAGCATCCTGGTCGACGCCGGACAGCTTGGCGGCCTGACACTCAACTTCGAGGCCGCGAACGAGGACGCGGAGCACATCCTGGCTGAAGCCTCGGCCGTCGCCGAGCAGAACATGAAGGACAAGTTCCCCGACCTGCCAAGCATGGGCGGCGAAGCCGGCCAGAGCGGTTCACAGTAAGTAATGGAGGCGGCCTCGCCGCCCCCAGTACCTTTTTTCTTCATAATACGTTCCCAGCTAGCCGACGGCATCAGGGAGGCCGGGCCTCAGAGAACCGGCAGCGGGAACGTCGCCACCACGATGGTCACCAGGACGGTGGAGGTGACGCTGCCGAGGAAAAGATGGCACATCCCCTAGCTGTGGATACATTCCGGACCCTTCATCAACGAACTCGTGCCAAGACAGTGAAGGTTGGGCGGGTCGATCCGACCCGCTTCCATTCTTTATCGACATCATGGATGGAGAAGCATGGATGGAGAAGCATGGATGGAGAAGCATGGATGAAGGCGGCGTCGCTGCTTTGGGGCGGGCTCTTCACTTCCGCACCCCAAGGCAGAAGCGCGGCAAACCCCCCGATGAGGCCTGTCGATGGCGGTCTCCAACGCCGAGGTTAAAAGCGCTTCGGCAGACAGATCGGTCAACAGAATCCCTCGACGCTCGTCCTTATATGTAGGGTCTACGAACGAACTGCCGATTTGCATGCCGAAGACCACCCCGCTCATTTCTATCGAGAACGTGGTAGCCTCGGGTGGGGTCAACCAACCCATAGACCTGAGCGAGATTACTAGGCTCTTTCCCGACGTGGAGTACAACCCGCAGGTGTTCCCAGGGTTGGCCTTCCGCCTGAAGGCGCCCAAGACCTGCACGCTGATCTTCAGGACCGGGAAGATGGTGTGCACCGGTGCGAAGAGCGAAGAACAGGCTTTCAAGGCGGTCCAGACGGTGGTGCAGAACCTGAGGAAGTCGGGAATCAAGATACAGAACGAGCCGGAGATGGAGATTCAGAACATAGTCGCGTCGGTCAGCCTAGGAGGGAGGGTCAAGCTGGAGGAGGCCGCCCTGAAGCTGACTCGGAGCTTGTACGAGCCCGAGCAGTTCCCCGGCCTGATACACAGGATGCTCGAGCCGAAGACGGTCATCCTGGTCTTCGCCAGCGGGAAGTTGGTGTGTACGGGCGCCAAGAAGGAGGAGGAGGTCTACGAAGCCGTCAGCAAGCTCCATACGCTTCTTGAAAACGAAGGGCTGATGGTGTACTAGGAGATCAGCCGTAGGCGTCGATCAAGGTCGATTCCGACGCTCCTGAAGTAGGTGTCGAGAATCGCTGCGTCCCGCCTTCCTACGGCCTTCGTGAGGGCAATCAACGGAGTCAGGAGCGCCATCAAGAGGGCTCCCTCCGGCGTCAGTTGTTTAAATATAACCCATTGAAAGTCATAGGACGCTGTTTGTTTCTTGGTGTTACGATACGTCTTCTAAGAGGGAGGCTTATGGAGGCGACCCCAATCCCCAGGCAGAACGCTGTCCTAGGTGCGGGAGGCGTGCCATGGTCGTCGACTCCGCTAAGGGTGAAATGGTCTGCAATTCGTGCGGGTTCGTAACCAAGGAGCGGATCGAGGAGACGGGTCCGGAGTGGCGATCCTTCACCGCCGAAGAGAAGGAAAGCAGGAGCAGGGTGGGGATCCCCGCTTCGCTTGCCATGCACGACATGGGCCTGGCCACGGTCATCGGCTCGGAGAACAGGGATGCCTCCGGTAAGAACCTGGCTGGCAGCGTCAGGTCGGCCATGGAGAGGCTCAGGACCTGGGACGGGAGGAGCCAGGTCCACGAACCTGTGGACAGGAACCTGCGCCAGGCCTTCAGCGAACTGGACAGGTTGGCCGACAAGCTGAGCATCTCCGACGTCGTCGTCGAAAGGTCTGCCTACATCTACAGGAAGGCTATGGAGAAGGGCCTCGTGAGGGGAAGGAGCATCAGCGCACTTATCGCAGCATCCGTCTACGCCGCCTGCAGGGCGACGGAGACCCCGAGGACCTTGAAGGACGTGGCGGCTGCCAGCGGCGTGAAGAGGAAGGACGTGGCCAGATGCTATCGGCTCCTCCATCGTGAGCTTGAGCTGAGGATGCCCGTGACGGACCCTGTTAAGTGTGTCTCCAGGATCGCCAGCAAGGCGGGCCTGACTGAGAGGACGCAGAGGCGTGCCGTGGGCATATTGAAGAGGGCCATCGAATCCAGGACGAGCGCCGGGAAGGACCCCATGGGCCTAGCCGCAGCGGCGCTCTACGTGGCTTGCGTGATCGAAGGTGAGGACAAGACACAGAAGGACATCGCCGAGGCTGCCGCTGTCACGGAAGTCACCATCAGGAACAGATACAAGGGGCTGAAGACGACGCTGAAGATCCAAGAGCCGGCGTCATAACTCGGACCCCAGTCAGTTGACGCAGCTTCTTCACATCGCCTATCGAACTGTCTAGCAACTTGTTAGATGAATGCAGCATCTAAAAGAATCCGTGCCTCAGGACCCTTTACAGCTCCAAGTGAACTTGAACCGCCCGGTCGTACTGTCTTCCTGCCTCGGTCATCCTAAATTCAATCAGAAATACTGCCTTGCGCACCTGAACGAACCTATGGGCGGCTACGCGTTTCTGTCTCACAGACACCCCCCGATATGTCACCGTAGTCCCCTCCCGAGCCTCAACTTTCGACTCTACAGCCTCGGCACACAGCTTGAAGAGAGTCCCCCGTGGAAAGCCCAGCTTTCCGTCAAGAAACTCAAGGTAATCCTTCGATGTAAGATGGGCTTCCTTTGGTCCAGGAGATCTCCCCATATCCCCCTAGAAAGGCTTCAGTGCTAATCAGCTTTGCCTTTCTCCTCCTGGGCTTGGAGAACGGATATAGGTCCCTCAATGTGGACTCACAAGCGAAATACACCCGGACCTATACGCACTCATGTCAGAAGCTCATTTCCAATGGGACGGAGATCCATTTGATTGTCTATTGGGTCCTCCATGTTCAGGACTCGTCGGATTGAGCTGGGCGCTTCTGTTGTCCACCGCGGCTTTGTGCTCATGGCTCGTCGGGCTGCCAGGGAGCTGGGGAACGGAGAGAACTCCGACCGGGTCAGGAAGCCGCTGAAGAAGGCCTCCTTATTAGACTCTGCAGGTTTGATTCCATGCTTGAGGTCCATCCCAGACATGACGGAAGCTGCTCCAGCGCAGGTCATTTCCTCTTGCTCTCGGGCCCAAGGATCGGAGGCGGCCAAGGAGGCCTAAGGCCATCATGAGCAGGAGTTTGGTTCAGTGCAGGTTCTGCGGGGCCTGGATTTACTTTGAGAGGAACCCCGAAACGGGAGGGACGGATGTGAAGAACCCTGACGGCACTTCTCATAGGTGTAGTGCATAGGGTACTTAAGCAGGGGAGGCGTGTTAGAAGGTGACGATGAACTCGACGAATGACGATTCGGACGAAAAGAAGGAAGCTGAAGGGGAATCCGAGGCGATAGAGCAGGAGCATCAGGTGGACGCCGCTGAGGATGTCAAGCCAGTGGAGGAATCGGAGTCCGAAGGGCAGGAGCAGGAGACCGAAGAGGAATCGGAGGAGCACGAGTCGGAGGAGATAGAGGACAGAGAAACCGAACAGGATGAAGCGAAGACGCACAAAGAGAAACGATCAAATCGCTCGAACGGCGTCGTTTCACGGCCCTGACGCCGGGGTTCTGCTCGGATTCGACTTCTTGGTGGTGGAAGGGTTCAAGGTCATGTTTCAGGACCTGCCTTAGGCCTTCAGAATCCTGATGGCGTCAATGCCGATTCAGCGGATTCGGTTGCGCACTGGGTTGAGAAGAAGTATGGCTCCCCGACTACTTTCGACGTGAAGGGTTAAGCCATCAGCCGCATACTTGGCGGCACCTTGTTTCTCAAGGGAGAAAGGCACTAGGAAACCCTAGCTCTTCGATCTGACGCTTTCTCGCTTCTCGGACTTGCGGAGTCGGTTCAGTTCGGCTATCTTCTCCTTGTATTCCTTCTTCTTCTTCTTGTTTCCCTGTGTGCGCGCTTGGTCGTAGAGCTTCTTCAGTTTCTCCTCTTCCAGCGCGTAATCGGTCAACTTCGGTAATGAATTCGCAGCGCAATAGTTATGTCTTTCTGATACGAGTCACAGGATCGTTCAGACATATCAAGGTTGGAACGGGATGATGGGGTGGTCGTAGATTCGTGATGTTTTTGGATACCTGTTGCTGCTGGAAAGGAGAAGTGATATCAGTCTTGAAAGTCGAATGCCAAGTTCTTCAGGACCATCTATAATGTATTAGTCAACGTCCATCTGCCCCACGGCAGCCAGTGTTAACGGTCGGAGAAAGCGAAATGCCAAAAAAGCATGGCTGGGGGATTCATGGCTCACTTGCTCAGCGTAAGGTCCGACCTGGTCCGGACCCACGGTAGGCCGTGGTATGAGAAAAAGCTCAGAGTGGGGATTACTAGAGTCCTGCTTTGACCGCCGCACGCGCTATGAGGAAGATCACGAAGGCCACTATGATGAAGTTGATGACGGTGCCAAGGAAGTGCCCAAGGGTGAAGTTCATCCCGTTCCCGATGTTCACGAAGAACGCCGTGGTCTGCCAGTTCCCCTTCGGCAGGAACGCCCCCGCTAATGGCATGATCAGGTCGCTCACGATGGAGCTCACTAGACCGGATATCAGCCCGCCCATCACGAAGGCTATCGCCACGACCAGCAGGTTCCCATGCTTGATGAAGGTCATGAAGTCATTCCAGAGACCAGTCTTCTGTGGAGGCGCCGGCGGAGCTGGCTTGGGCGTGAGCAGGGCAGTGATCTTCTTCAGTTCTTCCAGCATTTCAGCATCTGTCGGCAAAGAACATATCCTCGACATACTTACCCGCCTTCATCTTATTAGTCTTCCCTGAACGTGTAGTTCGAATTGATCGCCTGTTTCCATTCTTGGATATCTGTTGCCGCTGGAAAGAATTGCGATACCCTGATTTCCTCTTGATGTTGATTGAAAGAAGAGCGAGTTCCATTAATCTAGCGATGTGCGGTCAGGCATCGAAGTATACCTAGTAGTCCTACTTTCAGCAAGCACGACGCGAATGCCTGAACTGTTCAGCTGCTTGATGAACAACCTTCAGAGAAGGCGGTTCTAGAAATCCGGCAAGTCTCAGCCCGGAGGAGCACTCCGTGACCGTAGAGCTCTGACGGCGACGGCGTTCGAATCTGGGACAAAGAAGAAAGGACTCCATCTAGGCATGGTCAGTGCGTTTGGTTACCGAGAATACGTCCTCATTATACACTTCGCTAGGTAACATTACTAGATGAGGCAAATGGAAATGTCAGCAGAATTCGAGAAGCTTCGGATCAGGCTTGAAGCGTTAGAACAGAAGGTCAAGGGCGGAGAGAAGAAGAGAGTCGACGAGCTTGAAGCAAAAGTGAAGGAGCTCGACGCGAAGCTAAAGGCCCTCGAGGCGAAGATTAAGAAGAAGTAGGCGGACGCTGCAAGCCATCAGGGTACGCCATTTCTTTCTTTTGATTGTATAGGAGAAGGTGTTACGCATAGGCGAGCGCCTTGTGATTCAGTGATGGTCCGGCTTCTTCGCCCATCTGGAAAGATGAACGCTTAAAGGCTCCCGCTCGCCATTGCCGTGCTGTTCATGTCAACTTACCTCATCAGTCAAGCGGCCCTGAAGTCGGAGGCATAGGGTGTGGCCGATTACGAAACGCGAACCATAGAGGAAGTCCAGAGCTCCACTCGCTATCTCCTGAGCTCCTTCAAGGGCAAGATCGACGTCCTCAAGAAGGCAGGTCCCGATCTCAAGCGGCTCCTGCGCTTCGGCGTCGATTACGACGCGGCCTTCCGCACCGCGGTCCGATTCTTCGGGAAAGAGGATGTGAAGTACATCGCCATCGACGGCACGGACGCCCTGGATGAGCAACTGGACCTGCTTGTATTCTACGTGGGGGCCTTCGCATACGTCGGCTCGGTCAAGCTCTCTTCCGCGGGCGTCGATATCGGAGATGCGGCGCCCGGTGGCTCCGACCTATCTGTCTCGGCAGCCATCCCCCTTTCAGAGGAGGACGCCGCGCTTGTCTTCGGCCAGAAGACGCAGTCGGGCGTAGAAGTGGACCCAGAAAGGCTGCCTGGGTCCATCATGCACCTCTCCGAGTACTATCTGGCCTACAAGGCTGCGGCGGCCGACGGCAGCCTCAAGGTCATCCTAATGGACAGGACACTGGCGGGCGACGTGGGCCACCTCAACTGGAGCACGAAGGAGCTCATCGAGGACCATGCCTGCATACTTGAAGGCATTGACACCCCTTACGGCAGGGTGACCAGCCTCGACCTCCAGCTCGCAAGGATGCTTCTGCCCAACTCTCAGCTTAAGACCCCCGCCCCGCGGAGCCAACTCCTGAAGTACGCCGCCCTGGAGCTCCTGTTTCAGGGCGACCAGCTGAGTTCGCAGCAGATCATCGGCAGGCTGGGGGCCCAGCCGGTGAGGGAGGAGAAGCTGAGGAACGAATTCGGGGAGCTCGAGAGCGAGTTCCACCTCTTCGAGAAGGTCTTCAACTATAAGCTCAGGCCCGACGTGAAGTCGTACTGGGAGAGGGTGCTCGCGGCGGCGGGCATGGTGGCGGAACACATCTTCGACCCGAAGGGCGGGCACCCATTGCGTTTCAGGAGGGGCGCCAGGGAGCACTGGATCACGGCCGACGACCTGGACTTCATGACGCTGGTCTTCATCCACGCCCTCACGAGGAAGGCCTGGGCCGACAACCTCCTCCTCATCGGCATGATAAAGGACACCTCGGCCTCCGAGCTTGTCAACTCCGTGGTGCCCATCCTCGAGAACGCCGGCAAGCTCAAGCCGGGCCAGGGGCTCCCCAGCTTCAACAGCGACAAGATGCTCCTGCAGACGAACAGCGTCATCAACGCAGCCGACGTCCCCACGCCATGGCATACGATTGACATGGACGCGGCCTTCAGGACCATGGCGCCGGAGCAGGACCCCAGGCTCAAGAAGGGAGAGGCCCTGGTCAGGGGCGCCTTCAAGAACGTGGTCAACGCCGAAAGGGCCTACGTCAAGACCTACATCCAGCTCTGGAGCAGTCAGGCCAACCCCGCCGTCCGGAGCCACGTCTTCAGCTTCGACAGGCCGGCCTTCGCCGGGTACGACCACTGGGACGAGGTGCTCATCCACCACCAGGACGACAAGGTGGACGAGAAGATAGCACCCATCCTCCACTTCGACAGTGGGTCAGATTTGACCAACTTGGCGATGGCGATTCTGGTCCATATGGGCAAGGAGGTGGTCCCCGAGGCCATTGGCCACAACTACCCGCTCTTCTTGGCCGACAAGAAGGCCAAGGCCATCCTGAAGGAGAACCGGGAGGCCTACCTCGGGGCTGTGGCGCTGGAGATGAGCAAATCGGACCTGGACCAACAAGTTCTTTTCTCCAGCCGGTTTAGGGACTACAGGAGTCAGGTGGAGGCGAAGAGGAAGAGATGAGCCTACAGGTCTTTGACGATTTGGGCGGCGAGTTCAAGGCCCAGCTGAGAGAGATCAAGTCCAACACTAGGACCACGGTGGACGGGAGCTCCATCACCTTCAGGACGGCCAGGATTGAGTGCGCCTACACACCCGGGGTCATCAAGAGGTTGGCGGCGGGGCAGCTGCTGGCCATCCCCAACGTCCAGGCCATCGGGGTGAACGACGCCTTCTCTATCTACGAAATCGCCGACGTCTACCCGATGCACTACTCAATGCTGACCCTGGACACGTCCCAGCCGGCGGCCATAAGGAAGGAGTTCATGGAGATGATTCAGAAGGAGTGGGAGAAGGGCTCCAAGAGCACTTGGATCGAGGTAGTCGGCGCCCCCACCAACTACACCATGAAGGTGGGGACGGACGGCCCTTCCTTCGAGAAGAGGCAGTCGGCTCCACTCACCGGCAGCGCCGTGCGTCTCCTGAGCAAGGACGCCATACAGAAGCTGCTGTGCTACTCGCCGAAGGCCGGCATCGAAGACCACACCTTCGGGAACCTCCTCGGAGTCACCGACCAGGAGCTGGCCTTGACGGTCGACGTCGAAAAGCTGTTACACTACCACGTGGGCGTCTTCGCCTTCACCGGCTCGGGCAAGTCCAACATGACCGCCATGATTGTGCGTAAGGCGCTCAAGGTCGTCCCAGACCTGAAGGTCGTCATCTTTGACGTTTCGTCGGAGTACGGCGTGCACCTCCTCGACGTTTTGGACGGAAACCCCAGCAGGGTCATATTCACAGAGCCTTTCGAGACGGGGAAGGAGGCGGAGGACTACGTCAAGCATCATGCCCTCCCCGAGTCGCTGACGGAGAAGACGAAGAAGCTCGAGGAGAAGGTCGAGAGGCTCTTCAAGGAGGGGAAGGTTAAGACGGTCGAGCTCCCTATCGTGGGGGAGGAAGGGATCCTCAGGTTCAGCACATACGGCGGCCTGGTGGAGGTCCTGTCGAACACTCTGAACGACAAGTACGGGGCCGTCAACACCAAGCTCTACGTCCCCGTGATCATAGACAGGATAGACCGCTTCGTCAAGGACAACGGCCTTACGACGGATTCGACCTTCGACGTGAAGACGAAGGAGCTCCTGGACGGCCTGAAGGATATCACCGACAAGCTCGAGGACCGCGCCACGCTGAAGAAGGTCTTCGACGCGCTCACGACGGTCGTCGGCATGCTGGCCGAGACGAAGAAGGAGGAGGGAGAGGCATACACCTGGGACAACGTGGTGGAGGAGATACTCTCAACGGACAAGGACTCCCCCAAGATCTTCGTCGTGAACCTGCCCGAAGCTGAAGACGCCAGGCTACAGACTGCCGCCGTCATAGGGAAGGTGTTCAGGAAGAGGAAGAGGAGCTTCACGCTAACGCCTCGCGTGCTCTTCGTGATGGACGAGGCCCAGGAGTTCATGCCCAGGGAGACCAGGAAGGAGGACGGCACCGAGCAGGCCAGCAGGGCCGTCGAGAGGCTGCTCAGGCACGGGAGGAAGTACCACCTCCACGGCTGGATTAGCACTCAGAGGGTGGCGAACCTCAACACGAACGCCCTCCAGCAGCTGCACAGCTACTTCGTGTCGACCATGCCCAGGCCCTACGACAGGCAGCTCATCTCGGACACCTTTGCGATAGACGACGCATTCATGGAGAGGACGCTAGCCTTTCAGAACGGGGACTGGCTGCTCACCAGCTTCAAGGCGACGGCCACTCAGAACATACCCGTCTTCTTCCATGCAGAGAACAACGAAGAGGTTCTCGAACGATACTTGGGGTGAGGCCGCCAGGGGCTGGGGAACGGAGGGAACTCCGACCGGATACGAAGACAGCTCAGGAAGGCCTTGGACCCCAAGGACAGGGGCACCTGACCGCGTTACAAGTGTCTACGATGCCACCAGGGGTCTACCGCAAGATGTAACGGCGGCAACTGCGAATCAGGCATCAACACTTCAGTGGACCTTCCGTGAACGCCGCGGTCCATCCTTGGATTTCTCTATTCCCCAGCTGACGGAGATCCTCGGGGAGATACGGAAGTAGCTTCCCTTTCCGAAGATGCCATCATGCTCCTGCTTCTCCGCCGTTCCCAGAACTTTGATTCCTCGCGGCCTCCAAGGGTCTATCGACTCCAGGTCGTCTACTACAAGCGCGACCTTAGCGTTCCCTCTAGTGATGTTCCTGTATCGCTGATTCTTGAAGAAGAAGGACTGGTCGTGGCTCCCAATCCAGAAATACGTGCCGTCAAACTCAAAGGCCACGGGTGAAACTTCAGGCTGGCCCTTCGGCGATACGGTGGCAATCCTCGCAAGGCGTTGGGTCTTCAGATATGCGACCTCTTCTCCGGATAACACGGCCCGATGATTCGGCTGGGTGGATTTTTGCTTTGCTGCCTATTCTCCAGGAGACGCCGTCAGACTCGGGTTCACGAGACCTACCTCCTTCCTGGTGAGCTCCTTGTTAAGAGGAACCTCTCTAACGACCTGCTCTCTCAAGGCCAGCGCCCAAACAGCGTCCTCTCCGCCTAGTCAGTATTCAAACTGTCCCCTGATTGGCTGGGCTTGACCGGCTCTCAGGCTGCGGAAGAAGGATTCCGAAGGTCAGTCTGGACAGCTCGTCCGCGCTCATTCCCTGGAGCATGGCGGGAACAATCTCTTTGACTTGGTATGCCTTTGCCTTGAGCCTCCCCCTTAGGGCGCTTTCTCCATTCAGCAACACGCCCATTCTTATGCTGAAACCTGTGACGTCTTTGATCTCGTGTGTCAAATCGGTGGAAGTGATTACACGGGCGCTCAGCTCACTGGCCTTGGACATGAGCGAAGCCACCTCTATCTTCATGTTGGCAAGGGTCTTCACTTCGTCGGGTGTCGGGACGCCAAGGGCGTTGAGAGCCTTCACCTCTTCCGACAGGCTCTCTATTAGGAAGCCCATCAATCTTCCAAGCATGTGAGTGTAACCATCCAAGGAGATTAACAGGATGGTCCTGATAACGCCTTTGAGGCTATCCAATGTTGCCTTCCTTCCTTCTGGGGGAAGATTGCTCAAAGTTTGAAGGAGAGGGTCGAACGCGGCGGCAAATTTGTTCACTGATTTGACACACATCTCAAGGAGGGGAACCGAATCGTTCATTGACAAGATGTAATTGTTGTAGGCTGTCACCCACAACGATGCCTTGAGCGCCGACCTAACTTGTTCCCCTCTATCAGTCTCCTGTGCCATGGCTATCGTCTCCATAGAAGGGGGCTTGAGTGGGCTAATATGTTTTAGTGATGGGCCGTCTGCATCCGGGGGAGTTATTTCAGGCCGATGTGCATTCAACGCTGGACGAGAGTTCGATACCTTCCCGGGCTACCAATTGAACTCCTAGAATCCGGAGGAGTGCCCGCGCCAGAGGAAAGAGAAAGGTGCCGAGAGGGTTACCAACACTCAATTGGATGTCCGAATACCCAAGAACAGAAGAACCATGAGATGGCAAGCCATATATCACCTCCCCTATTAGACTGCTGTAGAGAATAGGTTTGAGCGCTGTCACACCAGACCCAATGTTAATCCAAGCGTTAGAAGCAACGCTCCGCAAGCACGGAATTTCGTCCACACCGAGAGAGTTTGCCAAGCTGATTTTAGAAGACATAAACATTGTCGATCAAGCGATAGTAGCGACGCAGCAAGAGAGCAAAACATTGGTCTATTGGACTCAAAGGGTTCAAATCTCCGGCGCCAAAGCGGCGCTAGACTATTTGTCCCAATTTCTTTAGTCGTCATCAACCATGAGGTCCACCCAGAAGTCTCTTTCTTCAGCTCTGGATTCATATTACTCACCATCTTCTGCTTGTGACGGGCGCAATGGTGGACGCATGGAATGCGGGGGAGCAGGCCAGCTGCGACCTCTATCCAGGGCCCCTCATCAAGCTTGCTCCGTTTAGGCCCCATCCTCCTGAGCCTTGACGATGGCATTGAATGTTGGGGAGAAGGAGAGTGCGCCTCCTCCCCTTGGCGAAGAAGACGACCCTGAAGGGCGATTGTAGCTCGCGTCGCCCGCATCAGGCCTTGGTTAAGCTATAGTGTTTACCCCTTATAAACTTTGTTAAGCTATAGTGTTTACCCTTTACGAACGATGCGAAGGTGATAGCCGCATTTCGGTCAAATCAGGAGGTTCCGTGAGCGAAGAGGATTGAAGATTCCTTAGACTGACGGGTGCGGCAGCTGCCCTGGTTCTTGGGCACCGAGGTTCGTACGGTCATGGCGGGTGCCTCCACTATCCTCTTTTGCCTAGCGAGCTTTGCTAACCTTTCCTGTTCAAGTTGCCATTTGCGCATGTCTTCATACATCTCTCGGCTGTTGCCGCAGCACATAACGGAGCTTCAGAGCGTGCCCGGATATTTAGCGGTTGTCGAGAAATCTCGGTGAGTGCTTCGTAATACTGGTCAGCCGAAACTAGGCATTTGCTAGCGAAGTAGGATGGTAAGCGTTTCATCACCAATCAGTGAATAGGGGAAATAGGAAAAGGCGGAGGAGGGCTGACAAGCCCTAGCCTGGTATATAGAAAACTAGGATGGTGGCCACTGCGGCTAATGCGATGTCGATGGCAAGAAGGGTCGTCGCCCCCAATATATCCCTCACACTGATGTCATCAACTCTCTTGCTCTGGTAGGACCACACCCAGCCTCCCGAACTCGCCGTGCCTTTCAAGGCTTGCCACTGATCATCGCTGATGTTGGCCTGCCTAGGCTCGCCCCCCGACGCAAGAATACTCGAATCGACTATAACGTTAGTAAACGCCATCTCCACTGCGCCCGCTCGATGAAGTCAATCATCGGACGAACGTAAAAGCTTTTCCTCCCATCCTTGTCCCGACGTCCTCTGTGACAGGCTCAAGAGAAAGAGGATGATCCCTGATGAAATCGGAGCGGGGATCTTTGGTGAAGGAGCCTCCCTCAGATTCCTAGACGAGGGCTAGTAAT
The DNA here is from genome assembly GCA_963842885.1 of uncultured Nitrososphaerota archaeon. GTDB lineage: Archaea > Thermoproteota > Nitrososphaeria > Conexivisphaerales > DTJL01 > DATKKG01. Next base: position 502,166 of record CAWJIE010000003.1, on the reverse strand, counting down.
CTCCAGAAGTCTTTTATCCTCTGCTCAAAGATGAAGCGAAGAGCATGAAAACGAAGATGGAAGTCAAGAACCTGAACAAGGCCGACGAAACAAGGAAGTTCGCAAAGGGTAATCTAGAGTTGGTCAGGGTGGGTGGCTCCCTGATAGCCAGCCCCTCGGACACAGAGCAGAATCGCATCTGTTAGGAAGGAAGCGGGAGAGAGTGGACAACGAAGTACTGAAGGCGATAAGGGAGAGGAGAAGCGTCTACAGGTTCAAGCCTGGACCGGTGGAAGACGAAAAGATTCGGGCCATCTTGGAGGCCGGTCGCTGGGCTCCGTCATGGACGAATACCCAGCCTTGGGAGTTCGTCGTGGTGAAGGACGACCCCGCAAAGCAAGGCATTTGCGACATCACGAAGGACATATGGGGGAACAGCGGCGTTGAAGGAGCCTCGGTGATCATCGTCACCTGCGTCAACCCGACTAGAGACCCCCTCCATTTCATCGAGGACGGTGCCGTGGCGACGCAGAACATGGCCCTGGCGGCGCACAGTTTAGGCCTGGCCTCTTACTGGCTGGGGATATTTGACTTGCGTAACACAAAAGGGTCTGTGGAGGAAAGGGTGAGGGACGTCCTGCAGATCCCGTCGGGGACCCGGGTAGTCGCATTCCTACCTATCGGCGTCCCGGCATACAGCGTTGAAGGCAAGCGGAAGTGGCTTAGAGATATGACACACTACGAACAATACGGCAACAAGCGTTTGCATCCAGCCAATCTCTGAAAGAACTACCAGGTCTACCGCAACTTCATGTTCCTCAGCCATGAAGGATTCGAGTATCCTGAGAGCGAAGGCTAGAGGGTTGAGCCCCGGTTAGTCAGATGGATTCTTTCGGAAGGTAAGAGAGGAGAGGGCCGACCGGCTGTCCAAGAGCGAGGCCTCCAAGGAACTGGGGAACGGAGGGAACTCCGACCGGGTCACGAGGCAACTGAAGAAGATGACGTACTTTGTCACCCCCCGGCAGCGGGCGGAGACATACTCGGTCGTCTCCAGGATGACCTTCTCCTGGTCGTCGTATTCACCCGCCTTCCTCCCTGAGCCTCCCGGTGACGGTCTTCAATCAGAGCGCAGCTGAAGGGAGGGGCAGGTCCTTCATCGTGCACAGCCCAGGTTTCGCCTCCAGAACCCTCGGTATCATGTTGATGAGCATCGCGACCGTCCCATAATCGCCGTGCACGCAGGGGGTTATCTTCGAACGGACGCTAGGCAACCCGTCCACCTCCACGAGGTCGAACTCCTCCTCTGCTCCGACATAAGCCACGAATTCGTGCTCGATCACGGCCTCCCCTTCCATCATCCCCTGGGCCGCCTGCCTGAGCCCTGCCACCTTGCCTAGGGGCACCTCCACTTCGTCGCTCCTGACGGCCCTCTCCAGCAATACCGGCTCTACATCGCCCAGCCGCAGCTCGTCCAGCCTCCACCCCAAGCCCGCGGCTATCATCGAGATGGACTCCCCAAGCCCGACATGGCCGGAGATCCTTCCAGTTCGAAGCGCCTCTTTGAACTCCTCCAGAGCCATGCCCGCTCCCACCTTCTTCTGGAAGGGGACCCTCCTCAAGCCCGCGTCAAGCTTCCTGACGACCTTCACGCGCCTGACCTCGACGCAGGGAGCGGTCAGGACCAAGGGCAGGGCGTCCATGAGGAAGCCGGGGTTGATGCCTGTGCCCAGGACCGTGGCGCCGTGCTCCTTCGCAACAGCGTCCAGCTTCTTTGCCAGCCCTTCGTTCAACAGGTAGGGGAAGGAGAGCTCCTCGCAGGAGGACACCACGTCCAGCCCCCTTCTTACAAGCTGCTCGATCTCCGGGTAGACCTTGCCTAAGCTGCTGGAGGTGGTGTGGATGGCTATGTCGGCCTTCCTGCCCTCCAGGGCTCCGTCCAGCTCCCCTGAAATCCTCACCCCCACCGGCCTACCCAGGCCCACGGTCTCCCCCAGGTCCCTGCCGACCTTCCTCGGGTCTACGTCGACGGCGCCTACAATGCGAATCCAATCCTTCCTCTCCAAGATGGCCTTGGCCACCATCGAGCCTATGGCCCCTACCCCGAAGGAAATGGCGTTGACCTGGGATCTCACGAACTCTTCGGAGGGAGAAGGTGACGGAAAAACGTTGCACCAAGAATGGCGTCCTCCCTCGTCGACGACGGAGTCCTCCGGCCCGTTCGTTCTCTTGCAAAGTTTAACTCTTCACGCCTTCCCAGCTCCCCTAAGGTGAAGGCTTTGAGCTACGAGGAGAGGACGCCGGGCTCCAAGGCGCTGTTCGAGAAGGCCCGCAGGTACATACCCGGGGGAGCGACGTACTCCATACGGTACTTCGAACCCTATCCGTTCTACATTCGTCGGGCTAGAGGGAGCAGGGTCTGGGACGTCGACGGGAACGAATACATCGACTTCTGGATGGCTCATTTCGCCGCCATACTGGGCCACGGCTACGAGCCCGTAGTCGAGGCCGTCCGAGATCAGCTGCAATATGGAGCTCACATGGGTTTCTGCAACGAATGGGAGGTGGAGTGGTCCGAGTCGGTCTGCAAGTGGTTCGGCGCGGAGAAGGTGAAGCCAGCCAACAGCGGAACCGAGGCCAACATGTACGCCGTGAGGCTGGCGAGGGCGTACACGAAAAGGAGGAAGGTGGGCAAGGTATTCGGAGGCTGGCACGGCGGCTCCGACGAGCTGCACAAGGCCGTCAGCTACCCATACGACAAGCCCGCCTCCCTCGGGTTGCCAAGCATGGGAGACACAGTCTTGCTTCCCTTCAACGACCTCGAAGGGGCCGCGAAGGCGGTCAGGGGGAAGGAGCTGGCCTGCATCATCGTGGAACCGATGCTGGGGTCGGCTGGGGCCATCCCTGCGCAGGCGGACTTCCTAAAGGGCCTGAGGGAGACCTGCGACAGGACGGCTTCCCTTCTGGTCTTTGACGAGGTCGTGACGGGATTCCGGCATCCGGGCGGCCTGCAGAGATACTTCGGGGTCAGGCCCGACCTGACGACCTTGGGGAAGGCCGTTGGAGGCCAGTACTTCGGCGGCGCTGGAGGTTTCTGCGGCAGCTCCGAAATCATGGACCTGCTGGACCAGACGAAGAGGACGAAGTTCTGGGAGCGATCGTTCCTCGGGGGGACCTACACGGGCAACGCGCTCACCATGAGGGCTGGGCACACAGTGATAAGCGAGCTCCAGAGGAGGAGGGAGGAGGTATATCCCTTCATCGATTCCCTAGGCGAACGGGCCAGGAAGGGTATCGCCGAGGTCTTCAGCGAGAACCATTTCGAAGCCTACGTCACCGGCTTGGGCTCGATGTTCGGCCTCCATGTCACGAAGGAGATGCCGGTGGATGGCGAATCGGCCTCCAGGACGAAGGATGGGATTCTGCATAGGGGTCTCTTTGACCATATGGTGAGGAACGGCGTGGCCTACATGACGCCGCAGAGCCCCCACATGGCCATCTCTTTCGCCCACAGCAGGGAGGACGTCGATAAGTTCGTGGCCCTCACGGAGGAGTTCGTCAGGGCTCATCGAGAGAGGAAATCGGTTGGATGAAGGCCTCATTGCCCATTGACGAACGCAGCGGGCATGGGACAGGTGCATGAATTTATATGTGGCGTTGGAGGAGGCTTTTGAACAAGAGGCACGGAGCTGGTACAGACGAAGGTCGGAGAGAAGGAGATTCAAGAACCTCCTAAACGGTTGTTTGTTCGCACGCTTGGACGCGTCCACCTGCGTAGCAATCTCTACATTCTGTTCCCGCTAGCGTACTCGGTAGGCGTCCTGTCCTATTATCTGGTATACGGGGAGCTGCTAGGACTAGTCCCGACGCTTTTCTTCCTGGCCGCGGTGCCCATCATCGCCCTCCTTGGCTCTTCAAGAGGAATGGCGAAGTACTGGGTTCCTTTCATCTCGATTCTCCTCTCATATGAAGCGCTCCAAGGGATTGTAGGCTCCCTGGCGGCGTCCAAAGGCATCTTCGCGATTTACAACGTTGACAAGATGATTTGGGGGTTCGACGTGACGGGATGGATACAAACAGCATTCAAGTCTCCTGCCATGACCGCGGTTACGGCGTTCTTCTACACACTGCACTTTCCTCTCATCATCGCGACCTCACTCATAATCTGGTACGCGAAGAGGCCGCTCTTCGGTAAATACATGACGGCTATGGTGCTGACTTCATACGCTGCGCTCGTCACGTTCATGCCTAGTGGCGACAGCGCCCCCGTGGTATCAAGGGGTGGCGGCCAACCTGTACCAGAGCGCATACGTATCTGTGCTCCCGCGGGGAGTCATATCGATCCAATCGCTCGTCGAGGCCGACAAGTTCGCGGCCTTCCCAAGCCTGCACGCAGCGTACGCGATCATCTTCTCATATTTCATGATCAAGCTGGACAGAAGGTTGGCGCTGTTTGCCATTCCGATTACAGTGGGAATCCTGTTCTCCACGCTGTACCTGGGCCAGCACTACCTCATTGACCTGATAGGCGGATCTATCTACGCGCTCGTCCCATGTTTGATAGCAGAGCGGTTCTATATCCACATTCCTGGAACGCAGCGCAAGGCACCATAACGGGACATCCGGGATGAAGCAGGGAACCGGCCTCCAGTCTCTCCTGTGCTTCTCCCATCCATTCCCGCAGCTGAAGTCGGGGCACCCCTCGGCGCTGACCCAGCACGCGCGAACTGATGCACGATTGGGCGGTGACTTTAGACCCAAGAATCGCTTACTGGACCTTGCGTATAGTCATCATCGGTAGACGCCTGTTCATCTCTGATTCCACAGTATCTCTCTCCCCCTACGTCCCGAGTATCCTGAGGTTGACCAGCCCCGGCACGATACCCGTCATCACATCGCAACACGAATCTCCATCAGATACACGGCTTGCTCAAGGGGGCGCCAAGGCCGGGGCTAGGGCAATCCTCTATACCGTGGCGGGCCGGATCTTCCGTTGCTCCGGGAGAAGACAAACCAGATGTCACAGAGGAGGCGACTGCATCCTAGCGATCTGGGAGGAAACCCTATCGACGTAATCTTTCAGCCTCGAGAGCACTATCTTGGCAGTTATGATTCCCAACACCTTCCCGTCGTCGAGCACGAGGACCCGCCTGATCCCCTTCTGGACCATGAGCTGCGCGACCTCTTGGAAGGTGTCCTTCGCTTTGACGGTCACAAGGGCGGTGCTCATGATTTCCCCCAGCCTCGTCGTGGAAGGGTCACGCCCTTCTGCGACAACCTTGGCTAGGAAATCCCATTCAGTCGCGATGCCCTCCGGGGTGCCGTCCTGGGACAGAATGACTACGTAACCGTGCTTCCTAGCCCTCATGGCACGGGCTGCTTCGAGGACGCTCGCCTCCCTAGTCAGGCTGACGAAATCTCTCTCGGCCAGGTCCTTGGCGCTGAAGCTCATCGACTTGTATTGTGAAGCACTGCCTCTTAATCCTATTTCTAGAAGGAATTGCCGTCAGCTGGGTTTGGGTCCCCTCAGGGACGACGCGAAGGCCGCGACGAGGCTGAGGGCGGCCATCACGACAAAGATCTCATGCATGGAGCTCACGAACAGGCCTAGGTCTACGGCCCCCGACGCGACGGGGAGCCCCGCGAAGATGGCCTGGAGCACGCCCAGCGGCATGGTTGCGGCCATGACGGCGAAGCACATCCCCAGGCTGAGGAGGAAGCCGGTGTTGACTAGCGTCGAAGACATCCCCGAAGCCACGCCCCGGCGTGCCACCGGCACGGCGTTCATTATAGAAGCGATGTTGGGGGCGACGAACATGCCACCTCCCACGCCAGCCAATATCATCGGGATTACGAGGACCGAGTAGGGGACGTTGCCTGGGAGGGTGGAGAACAGGAACATGGCGGCGGCCGAAGTGAGGAGGCCCGCCGTGCTGAAGCCACGGGCCCCGTAGCGGTCGGAGAGGTAGCCGCTAAGTGGCCCCGCCCCCACGAAGGCCAGAGAGAAGGGGATGAGCAATACGCCTGCCGTGAGGGCGTCCATGAGAAGGGCGCCCTGGAAGTAGAAGACCAGCACGAGGCTGACGCCGCCCCTGGCCACAGAGGCGAGGAGGTTGCTGAAGATTCCGGCGGAGAAGGCCCGATTCTTGAACAGGGAAAGGTCCATCATGGGGCTGGAGGCTCTCCTTTCGACCACCACGAAGGCGAATAGCATGACGAGCCCGGCTACCATCACGTACACGTCCGTCAGGCTCCAGCCAGTTAGTGCCCCTAGGCTCATGCCCAGGAGGAACAAAGAGAGGCCGAAGGCGAAGAGGAGGTTGCCCAGCGGGTCGAGCCTCCTGTTCTTGGAGAGCGTGCCCTTCTCCTTTAGCCTTGCGTAGGCCCAGACTGTGGCGAAGGCGCCCACAGGGAGGTTGATCCAGAAGATGGACCTCCAACCCAAGGCCTCCGTCAGCGCCCCGCCCGCCACGAGGCCTATCACCGAGCCGGAGACGCCGGCGACCTGGTTGATGCCGATGGCCCTGCCCCTCTCGGTCACCTCGAAGGCGTCGGTCAGCAGGGCGGCGTTGTTGGCGAATATCAGGGCCCCTCCCACCCCTTGCACAAGGCGGAAGAGGACGAGGTCGAGACCGTTGGGCGCGAGGCTGCAGAGGCCTGAGCCGATGGTGAACACGGCGAAGCCGGCGTTGTAGAGCCTCACGCGCCCGAATACGTCGCCTAGGCGGCCGATGGTGAGCAGCAGCGTAGCGGACACTAGGACGTAGCCCATTATGATCCAGATGCCGTCGATGGTGGAGGTGTTCGGCAGGTCTCGTATGATGGAGGGCAGCGATATCAGCACTATGTTGCCGTCGAGCTGCGCCATGAAGGCGCCTATAGTGGTGTTCGTCAGGACTGTGTACTTGTACTGCAAGCCGAGCTACAGATTTCTGGGTTCCACCTGCAGTCTTCTTAAGGGTTTTCAGTGAGAGAGCCTCCCCTCAGGTGTCTCATGGGCTTGCGATACCCGCGCCAGCTTCACTCGGCCAGAGGATTCACGCGGTCCCCAATGAATACGGAAGAAATGGCGAAGCTCCAAGCCGACGAGGCCGAGACGGAGAATACTCGCTCCGAGGCACCATCCTACGACCCGTCACCATGCATTCATTCAATACATTGATTGCATACTAGTTGGCCCGGGCCCTCCTATTCAGTCATCGACTCGACAGCAGGTATAGCCGACTCGCCATAGGTAATCATGCACAGTGACTTACCAAGCGGAATTGCCAAAGGTTTAACATACCGTCGTCACGTCGAAATGAATGATGGTTGACACACTTGTCCTGACGGCAGCAGGCATCATATTCATCGCTGCCGCGACCTTTGCTGTTGGAGAGGTCGCCATCAGGATCATCACTAGATTGGCGAGTAAGGCCGGCGTGGCTCCAGCGATAGTCCGGGACATAAGAGAGGGGTTGAGCGTCTTGATGGTCGCTGCCGCCATAACGGGCATCGCAAGGTTCACCGGACTGACCTCCGAATTCACCACGCTCACGATTTCGGGGGTGGCAGGTTTGGCGATGTCGTTGGCGCTCCAGACCACACTCTCGAACATCATCTCAGGCCTCCTAATGTTTCACGACAACGTACTTCGCTTGGGAGACGAAATAGAGTACAGCGGAATCAAGGGCAAGGTTGTCAAGATGGGTTTCAGGAGCACGTGGGTCCAGGCTGCGGATGGCGCCATAGTCGTAATCAGCAACACTTCGCTCGCCAGCGGCCCGCTGACTAACCGCACCGCCAAGACGCGCCTTGCCAAGGTGCTCGAGGGGACGAAATGACCCGCGAATCAGTCCAAAGGCGAAGCAGAGGATATTGAATCCCCGAGACAACTTTCGTGAGATTGTGCTTTGCTCGTTGCGGCTTCGACGGGCGTCGTCATCGACGAATCAATGATAGCGGATCGGAGATGTTCTACAAATGGGGATAGAATGGTACCTTTGGATATCTGTTGCTGCTGGACGAAATTGCGATATCTTCAGGACTGAAGCCTGGGGTCGATCGGGGTTCGTGCTGGCTCTCATCCAACCACCTAGCAAAGCCTGTTTGCTCTACTATGTCTGACGAGCGGAACCCCGGCGTCGCAGAGTCGTGAGCATCATAGCTTATATCGTCGTTTCGCTAGTTGACGACCGAGGTTGAGCCGGTACACTTGACGATTCCGAAGATGGACATCAACGACATCTATGAAGAGATCTCCACTTACGCGGTGACCTTGGACCTCAAGACTTTCGTCGGGGCGCGTGCTTCTGAAGGATCGGCAATCCTGTTTCGCTGGGACGAGAGTAACGATGACTGGAAGGCGTTCATAGACGTCGCAAGGGAGGCCGGGGCCCCTTGCCTAGTCATCAGCACCGCATGGGGGAGCGGCTCTCACTCACAGGAGCTTGGGTTCATCGAGCTTTCCTGGGCCAAGGACGGAGCGGTGTATTCCTACGTGAAGACCGCCGACTGGTGGAGCAGGAAGGAATCGAAGGGCGCATGGATAACCAAGACCGACGAAGAGGTAGCCAAGGATATCCTCAAGTTCGCGGCTAACACCTACGGCCGCGACAAGACGCCCCCCTTGGACGAGGTGGCGTATGAGTTCTGGAAGTCGCTGGGCGTCGCCGGCACCTTTTCGGAGAACCCGGAGCTGAAGATGCGTATGATTAGGATTAACAAGATAGTGGAGGAGAGCATGCTGCGAAAGGACGAGGAGCTCGTGCCGAAACTGGTCGACGACGTTATCGATTGGTGCAGGCTGAATCAGCTTCGCAGGGTTACGCAGGCGAGCCTGGACTCGTACCTGACGGGCAAAGGATTGAGCCTCTCCAAGGCAGCCAAGGACGATTTGCGCAACCAGGTGAACTTCCGACTCTCCGCGTGACGCGTGTCTCGCAGACCGGACGGCGGAGAGACTCCCATTCGCGCACTCACCGCGACTTCCATGCTTTCGGGGAGGCTGGCCACCGCCGTCCGCAAACGGTTCCCTATCGCGAGGGTGAAGGGAGGGAGGGTCTCCTTCCTTTCGTTCGACCGGTGGCGCGCCTGAGGATACCTCCAAACATCGGCCCCTCTCGGCCTCAGCAACGCTTAAACAAGGCGGACAGGGAATCGTCGCCGTGAACGCTCTCAAGGCCCTGGTGATGGACCTGACCTCTGGGAGGAGCTCCGTCGTGCTCAACGACACGGACGCCCGCAGCCTGAGCATCCTGCTCTCCGACAGGGTCACGCTCCGCCGGGGCGCCTCCACCCTGAACGTCATCGTAGAAACCTCCCGTTCGCTCGTCCCCCAGGGGAGCATCGGCCTCTACAGGGACTCGGCCAAGGCACTGGGCGTGTCCAACGGCGAGTTGGTGGAGATAGAGCTGGCGGCGATGCCCATGAGCATCCAGTTCATCAAGAAGAAGATCTCGGGAGGGGCGTTGTCAGCCGAGGAGATATCCTCCATCGTGCAGGACGTCGTCGCTTACAACCTCAGCGATCTCGAGGTGGCCTCATTCCTGTTCGCGTCCCATTTCAAGGGCCTAACCATGGACGAGACGGAGGCCCTTACGCGCGCCATGGTGGCGACGGGGGAGACGCTCAGCCTCCCGGGGACGGTGGTCGACAAGCACAGCATTGGGGGCGTTCCGGGCAACAAGATTTCGCTGCTGGTGGTGCCCATAGTCGCGGCGTCGGGCCTCTACATCCCCAAGACGAGTAGCAGGGCCATCACTAGCCCCTCGGGGACGGCTGACACCATGAGCGTCCTGGCGAACGTGAAGTTCTCTCTCAAAGAGGTGGAGGAGATGGTCACGAAGGTCAACGGCTGCATCGTGTGGGGAGGCTCGCTCAACATAGCCCCGGCCGACGATATCTTCATCAGGATCGAGTACCCACTGCGGATCGACCCGAAGAGCCAGATGCTGGCCAGCATCATGGCGAAGAAGTGCGCTGTGGGCGCGAAGCACATGGTGCTGGACGTCCCCGCTGGCAGGGGCGCCAAGGTGGCCGACGTGCCAGAAGCGGAGAGGCTGGCGTCGAGCTTCATCGAGCTGGGCCAGCGCCTTGGGATACAAGTCAAGTGCGGCATCACCTACGGCGGGCAACCGGTGGGGAGGGCCATCGGACCAGCCTTGGAGGCCAGGGAGGCGCTCTCCGCCCTCATGTCCCCAGACGACAACTCCAAGAGCTTGGTCCTGAAGTCTGCCTCCATCGCAGGCCTCCTCTTGGAATCGACGGGCAAGGCCCCAAGGGGAAGCGGCACGGCGGCGGCGCTGGAGCTGCTCCATAAGAGGACGGCCCTCGAAAGGTTCCTTTCAATCGTCGAGACACAGGGAGGGAAGAGAGACGTGAAGCCCGACGACATAGGGGTGGGAGGAGAGGTGTACCGGATGCTATCGCCCAGCGACGGTTACATTACACTCGTTGACAACCAAGGGATAGCGGACGTCGCGAGGGCGGCTGGGGCCCCCCAAGAGCAGGGGGCAGGGGTGCTCCTCCATGCCAAGCAGGGGTACAGGGTCGCAAGAGGCGACCTGCTCCTGGAGATATACGCGGAGCGTACCTCGAAGCTCTCCCAGGCCGTGTCCATCGCCGAAGGGAGAACCCCCGTCCTAGTGGAGGGGATGCTCCTGAAGGAGGTCCCCGACTTCTGATTCGCCGGATGGCCGACCGGCTGTTTTGGTGGGAGGCCGCTCTTTTCAGCGCCGAAGCCCGCCGCTGACGACGTCGGCCAGTAGATGCTCTCCGAGCTCAAGGAGATAAAGGAGCTCCTGTCAAAGAAGACTTAGGGCTACGACATATGCCGCTTGCGGCTCGCGGCGGATCACCCTACGGGATGGAAGACGTCTTCAGGGGGGCGCCTGGAGGTCACCATGGGCTCTTCTGCAGGGTAGGCTATGGGAAGTATGGCCACGGGGTGCAGCGTCTCCGCGGCGAAGATCTCCGCGACTTCATCATCATCGAATGCCCCCAGCCACACCGTCGACAGGCCGAGGTCCACGGCGGCCAGCATGGCGAACGTGGCGGCTATCGTGGCGTCCTGCACGGAGTAAAGCGTCTCCCCTCTTGAGCCATACCTGACCGATGACCGTCGAGGGTTGGCGAAGAACACCAAGCAGACGGGCGCCTGGATTATGAAGTCCTGATCGAACGCTGCCCGCGCCAGCGCCCTCTTCTTGGCTTCGCTCTTCACGACGAACACTTCATAGGCCTGGAGGTTTCCCGCTGACGGTGCAGAGCTGATGGCATCCATTATCCGGTTCAGCTTCTCTTCCTCTATGTGCCTAGAGCTGTACGCGCGGATGGAGTGCCTCTTCTGGATGAGGTCGAAGAACTCCAACGTCTCACTCAGGCTGTAGGAGTAGCCAAGGCAAGATAAGCTTTCCCGGCGTGCGGTCCGGCAACACATATCACCAAGGAGGGAGAACTAGAACACTGACTTGCGCCGTCCGGAGGAGCTCGGCCCGAGCTGCACAGATCGAGAGGCCCAGGAGGCCCTACCTCATTACTACTCCGTGCTGTCGGGGCGCCACCGTCCAAGGTACCGTCTGGCTAAGCGGCTCGAAGTGGACTTCTCGCCCGAGGACGGCCTGCCGTCTCTCCTCGACTCTCACAGGGTGGCGGCAGCCTGCTTCCGGGGCTTGCTGCGGGAGCAGGAGGCAGGTTTCCCCGGTGGGCTGAAGCGAGCGACGAGGGGGAGGAGCTACCTGGACTTGAAGGTGGCCTTGGCTCAAAGGATTCTGGAGAGCTGCTCGCTGTGCGAGTGGAAGTGTGGGGTGGACCGCCACAGGAAGACGGGCTTCTGCTGCCTGTCCAGCCAGTCCAGGGTCTCCAACTTCTTCCTCCATCACGGCGAGGAGCGGCCCCTCTCCGGCCGCACCGGCTCGGGGACCATCTTCTTCACCGGTTGCAACTTTCGTTGCGTCTTCTGCCAGAACCACGACATATCCCAGGACGCGTCCAACGGCATCCCCGTGGATGGAGGGCGCCTTGCGCTCATGATGAAAGCGCTTTCCGCCGAAAGGTGCCTGAACTTCAACTTGGTGGGAGGGGAGCCCACTCCCGACATACCAGTCATCCTCTCCGCGCTATCGGAGCTGGAGCAGGACGTGCCCGTGCTCTGGAACTCCAACATGTATCTCTCGGAGGAGTCGATGGACATAATCAAGGACATCGTCGACATCTGGCTCCCCGATTTCAAGTACGGCAACGACGGCTGCGCCTCGGAGCTCTCCTGCGTGAAGGGATACTTCGAAGTCGTCTCACGAAATCACCTTGAGGCCTACCAGTTCGGTGACATGGTAGTCCGGGTGCTCCTTCTCCCGGGGCACTGGGATTGCTGCGGCCAGCCCGTCCTAGAGTGGCTCGGAAAGAACCTTCCCCGAGCGCTCGTGAACATAATGAACCAGTATCATCCTGACTACCTAGTTCCGGTGAAGGATCGCTTGAGCGGGCTGCGCAGGCGACTTTCTGCCGCCGAATTCGAGGAGGCTCTAGCATATGCCGACGCCCTGAATATCAGATATCGCAGCGTGATTTGAGAGAGGAAGCCTACGAAAGGCGTAGCCTTCGAGCAGCGCAAGGCTATCAAGAAGCCGGCCAGCGCGGAACAAGCTCAAGGGAGGACGGCATCGTCGGCGGAGCGTTACTCCTTCTTCCTTATCACCAGGACGAAGAGGGCAGCGATGACGACCACCCAGATGAAGGCGCTGACTACGACCTCGGCTTGAGAGAGGCCATACGAGTTGAACATGAAGGAGCTGGAGCCGCCGAAGAAGGGGAGGCCCATTATCAGCGTGGCCACCCTGATGGGGTTGCAGAGGCTCAGGAGGTTCTCGAAGGCCACGGCGTAGGCCGAGCTGGTGGAGCCCCCGGTGAGCAGGACGGGGATGACCGAGATCATGCTGAAGACGACGTTGAAGATCACCCAGAACAGGATCCCCCAGACTATGGGGCCTGATGCGCTCCTGCCGAAGAACCCAGTGATGGACTCGAGTAAGATGAAGACGAAGAGCAGGAAGAGCGTCCCCGCGAACATGAAGGCGAGCTCGCCCAGGGTGAGGGAGATGCCGACATGGAGGGCGAACAGGTAGAAGATGGCCGAGGCCATGAGGAAGTAGGCCGCCATGGCCGCGAGGGCCCCTCCCGTCTTTCCCCAGTACACCTTGCTCTTGGACACGGGCCTGGAGATGACCAGCTCGATGGCCCCGCTGACCTTTTCCTTCGCGAGGGCGTCGTATCCGGCGATGATGGCCGCGATGGGCACGAAGAAGGAAAGGAAGCTCTGGCTCACCGAAAGCATGAGCACGTCGGCCGTGGGAGCCTGGTAGTTGTTCGAGCTGCTGTAGATCGTGCCGACGGTCAAATTGGCCTCGGAGCCATAGGAAACCGTCACCGGGGCGTTGTTGACGTCGTAGAAGCCCTTGAAGGTGCCGTTGGAGAGGTCGCCCTCATAGACCCCTCCGACGTAGACCTTGGCCTCTAGGGGGGTGCCGTCCTGGTTCATCCCCCACAGCACGATGCCGGGGATCGAGGAGTTGGTGGGGGAGACGACGGAGGCGCTCTCCACCGACACGTTGCCGGGGTCGTAGAAGCCTCCGCCGAGCGAGCTCGAAGAGGTGCTGGAGCCGCTCCTGATGACCAGCATGATTTCGTAGGAGGGCATGGTGCCGTTGAACTGGGCGTTGAAATCTGAGTAGCTCATGTTGGTCTTGACGTATCCGAAGCCGTCGGAGCCCGTGTAAAGGTCGAAGCTCTCGATCGCGGTCGGCTGGTAGGGAGGCGTCTGCGGGATCGTGTCGTTCTCCACGGTGAGGTGGACCGAGACAGGGTTGCCCACGCCGTCGACGACGTACGCCTTGACGCCGAGGAAGCCGGTGTCGTTGATGGGGACGGCCATGGTCGTGAGCTGGCTGAATGAGGGCTGACCGACGGAGACCGAGTATGAGGCCGTAATCGAGATGAGCAGGGCGAACATGAGGGCGACGACGACTATCACCTTCCAGTTCTTCAGCTGCCTCACGAGCTCCCTGGTGAAGACGAGGAGGGCCTTGTTCATGCTCCCAGCCTCCCGTCGGCTTCATGCACCTTGTCCAGGAAGAGCTGCTCCAGGTTGAAGTCCGCCCGCCTTATGCCAGTGACGGTGCGGCCGGCGCTCACGAGGTACCTGTTGACGGCCGAAACCACGGATTCGTCGGCTGTCTTCAGCTCCAGGGCCTTCCCGTCGTAGGAGGCCTTCCCGCCGGAGAGCCTCCCTATCTCGTCGAGGTCCGGGCCGGCGAGCCCCTGGACTTCGAAGGTCACTGCGCCGCCGTGAGTGGCCTGGAACTCCTGCTTCAGCTCGTCGAGGGTCTTCGTGTCGAAGGTCGTACCCCTGTGTAGGAAGGAGACCCTGTCGGAGACTCCCGAGATCTCCGTTAGAACATGGGACGAAAGGAGGATGGCTCCTCCCTTGTTCCTGAAGTCCCTGACTGTCTCCCTGAAGAAGTGCATCCCCTCAGGGTCAAGTCCGTTCATGGCTTCGTCCATGAGCAGGAGCTGAGGCTCCTCGAGGAAGGCCTGAGCGAGGGCCAGCCTCCTCTTCATCCCCAAGGAATAGGCCTTCAGCTTTACGCGCCCCTTATCACCAAGGCCCACCTTGGCGAGTGCCTCGTCCACCTGGGAAGTGGATACCTCCTTCGACCCGAACCTCGATATGTAGAGGAGCCAGTTCCGCGCGTTCGAGCCGAGGTCGAAGATGGGGTTCTCGGGGACCCAGGAGAAGAGCTCTGCGGCCTTCTCATGGTCGTTGAAGGCGTCCAGGCCTTCGACGCGGACGGAGCCGGAGGTCGGCCGGATGACTCCGGCCACGATCCTTATGGTGGTGGTCTTCCCTGCACCGTTCAACCCCACGAAACCGACAATCTCTCCCTTGTTGACCTCGAGGTTCACCGACTTCAGGGCGGGGACCTTCTTCGTCGCTCCGAACTCCTTGGAAAGGCCCTCTATGGTCAGCATGCTATGTTTCATCTTACCTGCCGAACGATATACGTGTATCCTCCTTGAAGCTAAGCACCGTCCGACAGAGAAACCGTTTAGAGGAGGCGTTCACTAAATAGATATCGGACATGGTGGAGGGCGTGGAGAAACCCGAGGAACCGCCGTACCGCAGAGACGTCGACGCCATTCTGGCCGGTTTGAAGGAGCTGGATAGGCTCTACAGGGAGAGATTGAAGGCCAAGGACGGGGAGATCGCACGGCTCAGGGAAGCGGTCAGCGAGGGGGACCTCGAACTCGGGCGAATGAGGGAGGAGCTCGCCGAGTCGAAAGGCGAGCTAGCCGAGTCGCACGAGAAGACGCAGCGGGCCTTGAGCGAAGCCATCTCCAAGCTGCCGGAGCGTATCGTGGAGCTTCTAGAGGGAAGTTACAAGGTGAAATGCGGCAGGTGTGGCACCGATGTGACGGCGATCCTCGACGACGAGCAGGTGAGGCAGCTCCTCATTGGCCACCCTGTTCAGCTCCTCTGCTCGAATCCCGATTGCGTCGACGAATTCCCGTGGGGAAGGGAGCGGCACTCCAACCCGTTGACCTTCGGCCTGATCCTCAGGCTGAAGCTCTTCACGCTGGGCTTGCTGTAAGCATGTTTACGAATCCTCCTTCGCATGGGACGCGGGGCTGACGGCAAGCCCCACCGCCCCTATACCACCACTAGTCACTATCAGGACCATAGGCTTGTCCAACGACCATGCACGCTCGCACCGTGAGCTTCGGGACGAGGAGTAGCGACTTCGAAGCCCTTATGGAGTCCCTGAGGTCAGCCCGGGCCATGCCGTTCCGCGAAACGGCGGAGAAGATGACGTACCTGGTCAACCCCCCTGCGGCGGTGGAGGACGTACTCAACGTGTCGAGGATGGGCTCTTCTTGGCGGTCGTATTCCTCCATGACCACTATGACTGTGGGCTGGCAGCGGAGAAGGGTTCGTGTTACCTCAACAGATTGAGCCCGAGGCCTAGCCGGTCGCATTCGGTTTAACGGAGGGAATCAACATCGCAGTCGACTCTAGTCAGCTGGCACCCGCATCATTTGAAGTCGCGAAGCTAACGGCGAGTCGAAGGGTTCGAGGACGGTGGCGGAGGCTTCGGCAAGGAGCTCCACGTACCTTCGGCGGTCGTATCGGCTTCGGGCGTCGAGAAGCTCAGCCGGAACGGTCCTGTACCTTCTCCCCTTCGATTCGTAGTCCGCTATGACGTACCCTACGCTCTGTCCGGGGTGCAGCTCCAGCCCCGCTTCCTCCAACCGCGAGGCCGCTGACGCCTCTAGCGTGTCGGAGAGGTACTCCGATGGGACCTTCGACAGGCTCCTCGAGATGACCAGCTCCTCCGCGGACACTTCGCCTCTAATGATGGCCTGGGCATATCTTTCAAAGATGGAGACGCAATCTGGGACCATCCTCTTGGCCTCTTCGGCTCCCGAAGCCTTCGCTAGGACGGAAAGCATTTCCATCTGGCACTTCGTGAAGAGGAGAGGGGTGTCGTGCCTCCTGGCCTCTATCCCCCTCACCTTCAGCTCGCCGCTCCTGTACGCCCCGAAGTACCTGTTCGAGACCGGGAGGGAGGGGTTGACCTTCGACGGGAGGAAGGCCATCCACCTGTACACACCTTCGAAGGAGAGGTCGAAGCCCGTCGCCCTCTCTATCTCGTCTTTGAGCTCCAGGCAGTCTCCTTCGGTCGCCCCCTCCTTCTTGACCCAGAGGGAATCCACGATGCCATGAATCACCCTGAAGCCCTTCGCCTCGGCCACCCTAGCCGAATCGAGGAGAATCTTCCTGTCCCAGGCGCAGACGGCGATGTGGGCGTCGATCCTCCCGAATTTGGCGTTGTTGTAACCGAGATAACCGAATGAACAGACACCAATCCACTTCAGCGCCATCTGCCTGCCGTCGTACTTCGCCCTCTCCTCTTCGCTCCTCGCCTCCGCCTTGAGCTTCTTGTATCGCAGCCTCTTCCCGACGACGATCTCCATGGCCCGGGGGACTATCCCCACCCTCCTCTCGCACACGTTCCACCCCAGCTCAGGGACCCTGTTCTTCGAGTCGGGGCAGCAGTCGCACTTCACCGTCTCCCCCGAGATGTTCTTCTTCAGCATGATGTTGGGGTAGAGCGCGGAGAAGTCAAATTCGGCGATTCCTTCATAGAGACCCAGCCGGGGCTCGAAGATGAAGCCTCCCCTGTCCGCCACCAGCAGCTCCAGCCTGCTCTTGAAGTGCTCCGCCAGGGTGGGCTTCCAGGGCACCAAGAGGCCCTGCCTGAAGGCATGGTAGAACTGGATGGAGGAAAGGGCCCTCCCGATGCTGGCCCTGCTGGAGGTGTGGAGGGGCATCCTGCAGGTCCTAGAGAGCTCGTAGAGGCCGTCCAACCCCACCTCGGAGACGGCGAAGGAGTTGGCGACGTCCACGTGTATCCTTCCCCTGAGCCCGACCGTGGAGGAACGGTACTGGATCCTGCCATAGCTGAAGAAGGAGGTGCCAGCCCTGGAGGGAAGCTCCAGCTTCCCCCCGTCTCTGCCCAAGACCAGCTCATCATAGGCGCCAAGTTCGCGGGCCCGGCCGGCAAGGTAGGGGAAGAGGAAGGAGTCCCCACCATCGGTGAAGAGGATGTCGGGGTCGACCTCCTTCAGGGCTTCCACCAAGGCCCTCAGCTTCTCGCCCTCGGGACCGGAATCTATGAGCCTCTCCTTTCCTTTAGCCTTGAGACTGATTCTCTTGATTGAGTCGCTGTTCCGCGGCAGGATGCCTTCCCTGTCTATCTCGACGCGCAGGAAGGCCGTCGAGAGGGGAGGGGGAGGGTAGTCGCAGGACCAGACGTCGTCCTGGAGCTGCCATTCGAGCCCGCCCCCGGATTCGTTCACCTTGCAGTATGCCAGGGGGAAGAGGTCCCTTTCGTATAGGTAGGTCTGCGCGGGGGGCACGTCGGCATTGTATATCCTGTAGAAGCCGAAGGGCTTCGAGCCCTCCACCTTGGCGGCGAGGCGCAGCATGGCCTTGGCGTCCCTGACCTTGATCTCGAGGACTTCGCTCCTCTCCCTGTCGGTGACCTTCGCATATCTGGCGACGAAGGCCAACCGTTCCGCCTCCGAAGCCAGCCATTCCTCTCCGGCCAGGGCCCTTAAATCGTCCTTGGAGTCGCAGGCCACGTAGAACGGGGGAGTCCATCGGTCCACGAGCCTGGTCGCCCTGTTAGCCCCCTCCTTCAGCCAGACGACCATCTCACCGGGGTCCCCCGGGTAGAGGTCAAGGACCCAGCCATTCATCCCCGCTCGCGCCCGAGCCTTTCCACTTCCTTCTGCAGCCAGAGGATGGTCTTGTGCTGGAGGAAGATGAGGCCCATGAAGAGCGCCTCGCTGGGGAAGGGGGAGGACTTGGCCTCCATGGCGGGGAGGAGCTCCTGGCATTGCCTCATCATCTCTCTGAAGAGCTCCCTGTCCTCCGCGCGAAGGGCGTCCCCAAAGCCCCTCCAGCTCTCCATCTCCTTGAGCATCTCCCCTCCGTCCAGGCTCACACGGCGCCCCTCCCTTCTCCGGTGAGCTCCATGATCTCCCTGAGTTCCCTGAAGTGATGGAAGAGGAGGGCCATGGCCACGCCTTCGAATCGAGAGGTCCTCACGGCGGAGGAAGAGGCTGAAATGTAGAGCCGGGCGGTGTCCAGCATTTCGTCGAAGAGCTTTCTCTCTCCCTTGGGGAGAGCCCTCCTGAAGGCCTTCCACTCTTCGGCTTCTTGGGCCTCAGCGATCCTGAAAGAAGGAACGGTCCTCCCCATCAGCGGGCCACCGCCCTGACCAAGGCAGACCTGAGCAGGTCTTCCATCTTGAAATCGCATGTCGCCCTGAACTTCGGGGTCCCCCTGACAAGCCTAGCGCGCACCGTTCCGTTCAGGACGGGCATCTCCACAAGCTTGTCCGCCCAGGGGAAGACCAGATTGTCTAGCCTACTGGGAGAGGCGAGAGTGCAGAGGACATGTACGTCCCTGGCCAGCAGCCTGTCTAGGCCGCCCTTCACGGCGTCCAGGAGCCGTCCGGCCTCCCTCCAGTCCAGCCCCGGCTCGTTGAATGTGCCAAGGAGGTCGGCTATGACTACGAGCTTCGACGCGTTCTCGTCTACGGCATCAATCAAATGGTTCGAAACGAGGTCAGCCAACTGGTACATCGTGAAGGCCCTACACGTCACGACCCTCCTCAGAGCCCTCTTCGGGTCCATTCCATGCTGGCGGGCGAAGGAGGCGAACAGGTACGGATGGGAGCAGTTCCCCCCGTCCACGAAGACCGAAGTCGAATCGAGGCCTCCCCTCTCATATGATAGCTGGGCCCTGAGCGTCGCCAGCTCCGCTGCGACGGGCGCGCCGCCGCTTGTGAGCATCAGCAGCTTGCCGGGGCCCAAGGGCTGGACCAGCAGGTCGAGCTTTGGGAAGCCAAGCGAGAAGGGCATGAGCGTGGACGCCCGGTGGAAGGCGACGCGCTCCCCGTTGCTCCTGCGAGGTGGAGCCAGGTCGATGTCCGACCATTCGTCGGCCACCTTGATGAAGCGGCATTCCATCGACCCTTCCAAAGTGTTCCCGCATCCGGGGCACTTCCCTTCGAGGCCGTCCATCAGGTCGCCGACGGACTGGACCTCCTTCCTGACGCCCAGGACGCACGAGCAGGCCGAACAATAATAGACGTAGCGCTCCCTGCCGTTCCCGTTGCGCTCGTAAACATAGTGAAACCCCTCCTTCAAGGTCCAAAGTAAGAGCTTCTCACGACATTTAACGGCACACAGGTCGAGCAGAAGAAGGCCGACAAGCAGTCTAGGGGGCGAGGCCGCCGAAGGTACGAAGATGGCCGCTAAGTTGGGTCTTGCCATAATAGTTGCCTCGTGTATTCGTAAAGCCGTATCCCTCATGCCCGTTCGTCCCATTCCTGACCAGAAGCCCGTACATAGACGAGAGCGCATCGGTATCACAGCCGTAAATGGAGACCGTGGCCTTCGAGGCCCTTATGGCGTCCCTTTCAAAGTGGAGCCAAGCTCCGCAGCTCCCACCTGACCAGCTCTCTACTCACCTCCGCCCTCGCTTCGCAGAAGGATTAACTATCGGGGCATCCAATCACCATGCCGATGTTGCTAGACGTAAGTGGCCTCACAGTAGACGTCGAGGGCAAGAGGGTCCTCAACGACCTGTCACTGTCGATAGGCTTCGGGGAGACGGCCTTGCTGATGGGACCCAACGGCTCCGGGAAGTCATCTCTGATCCTTTCTATACTGGGACATCCGAACTACAAGGTAAAGAGTGGGACCATCCGTTTCAATGGGAAAGACGTAACATCGTTGCCGACCGAGGAAAGGGCGTTGCTTGGTCTGGGCGTGTCCTTCCAGTTCCCACCCAGGATAAGAGGCGTCACGTTACGAAGCTTGGCCAATAGGCTCCAACATACCCAGGGTGGCCAGGCAAACGTGGAGAAGGCAGCTTCTCTCCTGAGCCTCAGCGGCTTCCTCGACAGGGACATTCACGTCGGCTTCAGTGGTGGCGAGATAAAGCGGGCGGAGCTCTTCTTCCTCCTGCTCCAGAGGCCCACTCTCTCGTTGATAGATGAGCCAGATTCGGGCGTGGATGTGGAGAATATGGCCACTGTGGGCGGAGCCATCAACGAACTCATAGGCCCCGGTCCTGGAAACGCGGGCGAAAGACCTTCGGCGCTGATAGTGACGCATACGGGACACATATCAAGATACGTATTGGCCCAGAGGACCTACCTGATGCAAAGCGGAAAGATAATCTGCTATGGAGAAACGGAGGGCCTGGTGAACGACGTCATGAAGCACGGCTTCGACTGGTGCGTCCAGTGCTACGGAAGACGGCAGCCGGCGGCCGGAGAGCCTGCCAAGGAAGGAGGAGCTGACCTCGGATGAGCGAGCTTCGCCGGACAGACGAACTGAATACGCGAGCCAAGGGGTCATTGGCTGTAGAGCCCGCGTTCGGCTCTTACGTCGACGTACGGAAATACGTGGGCCCGACTGAGACCTCCGAGAAGATCGAAAGGATGGAGGACCTGCCCGATGGCACACTGAGACAGTTGAACGGCATCGGAATCGACTCCAATGAGCAGTCCAAGGCGGGGACGTACGTCCAGTTTGATAATTCGGTCATCTACAGGAAGAAGCTGTATCCGAATCTCGAACTCCTCACCTTGGAGGAGGCGCTGCAGGACGAGCACTTCGTCCAGGACTACTACTGGAAACTGATCGATGTGGGGCAGGACAAGTTCACAGCGTCAGCTAAGCTCTTCGGCAAGGCGGGCTACGTCATACTTACGAAGCCGGGGCAGGTGGTGGAGCTCCCTGTGCAGACGTGCCTCTTCATCAAGTCCCCCATTTCCTTCCAGGCCCCCCACAACGTAGTGGTGGCGGAGGAGGGGTCGACCGTTCACGTCGTGACCGGCTGTGGGATAGTGCCCGAAGCGGTGGGTCTACACGTCGGGATAACTGAATTCTACGTCAAGAAGGGGGCAACGGTCACCTTCACGATGATACATGACTGGGCCCCTACGACGAACGTCCGTCCCAGGACGGCCGCCGTGGTCGAAGACGGGGGCGCCTTCATAAGCAGCTACATCAATCTGAGCTCCAAAGGTCTCGCCAGCATCCAGATGTACCCTTCGGTGCATCTCAAAGGGGACAAAGCGAGGGCCTTTCTGTCGTCGCTCGTCGTGGGGAAGGCCTCCGCCGACATAGACTTGGGCTCTTCAGTGTTGATGACGGGCAAGGAATCGAAGGCCGAGATCATTTCGAAGTGCATTTCGAAGGACCACTCCAGGATCGTGGCGAGGGCCAGAATCCATGCCAGGTCCAGCGGCAGCAAGGGCCACATCGAATGCCGTGGGCTGATGCTGAGCGACACCTCTAGGATAACGGCGGTCCCGGAGCTCGACTCCACAGCAAGCGACGTAGAGTTGACGCATGAGGCAGCCGTAGGGAAGCTGGCCGAAGAAGAGATCTTCTACCTGATGTCAAAGGGCCTGAGGAGGGACGAGGCTGTGTCAGTGCTAGTCAGGGGCTTCCTAGAAGTCAAGGTGCCCGGCCTTCCGCCTATGCTTGAGCGGCAGATAAAGTACGCCGCCGATCAAAGTGTCAAGGGCCTTTGAAACTATGTTCCCTTCTACCCGGGGGTCTATTAGCACGTGTTTCACGAGGCTCATAAGGAACTCCATGTTCGGCTCGCTTCTCGCAAGGGATTCCCACTTGTCGGGCCTTCAGCGCCCGGAAGCCGCCGGCTATTCATGCGTCACTTGCAGTCAGTCTGCGGCCGATTTGTGAGAGGGCTGGAACCAGGTTTGATGAAGGTCCATGGCTGCCTGATCAGGCGGATTAGCAAGAGGTTACCTGCCTGCGTTCTGGTAGTCGTAATGCTGGTCGCTCTTGGCTGGGCAGCACCTCATGGGGCCGCCATTGGAGCAACTCCCTCTGTAATGAATCCCTCCGCAACGGGGGCTGAAATTTCAACGGCACCGGGATCAGCCGGTTCTTACTCTTGCTCGCTGTGCCGTCCCACGATATTGGCACCCGTCAGCCCCAATTCCGTCTCGGACCAACAACAAGGCTATCGGTTCGCTGGATTGGAGCTGCCACCTGCAATCAGCCCAAATCACCCACTTGACGATCCATCCCCGACCTACGACGAACAGCTGGGATTGACTTTCACCCAGAGCTTCACAAGCATGGCCTACAACGTCACCGCCGTGGCTCAGGTGGACAGCGATGGGTACGGCCCAGGCTATCTGCTGAATGGCCTTACCGACCAGGGATACTGGTATCAGGTGGGCCTCACGTGGAATTGGCCCGACACCTCGGGCTTCAAGATGCTCTACGAAGTCTTTGACTCAAGTGGCCATTCAATCTACCCAGCAAGTGGAGGAGGTGGAGTACAATCCTTCTCAGGGACCGTCAACCAGGGGGATACGGTCCTCCTTAACTTGTATTTCTCCGGCGGCAACGTAGTGATGCTGGCACATGACTACAGCACGGGGGCAGGCGCCGAACAGACGTTCAGCCAGGAGGGCTCTTCCTCTTTCGTAGGTCTCGCTTCATCGTTTTCCAGTAGCAAAGGTTTCTTCACTGGGCTCATGACGGAATGGTACCATTCCTCTGCTTACTATGGAGGAGAGGCAACTGTGACGTATTGGGAAAACGACATAGCGAAATCTTCAGCCTGGATGTGGATAGATGAATATGTGCCGGGCACTAGCCAGGTGTTGTTCTCGGTCTCCACGGGCGTCGTTTCTTACACTAATCCGAACACGTTGCAGTTTTTCTCTTCCAACGGCGCCACGGAGGCTTCGGACGCGTATCTGTTCATCACAGGAGGATACAACCTTGACAGGGTTACCGTGAGCTATTCGGTTCAAGGCGGTGGAAGTGGATATTCTCCACCATCCTTCACATACACTTTCGGCGGTATTCGGTACAGCATCCAGCTTTCCACTGCTCCTAGCACCATCTACCTGGACAGCGGGTCTTCGTGGAGCGCGGACGGCGTGCTGTCCGGCTCAACCTCGAACGAGATTTGGGACACGCAACAGCAGACCAGTGGCACTCCCACTAATGGCATGAGGTTGAGCTTCGTGTATTTCCACCAGTTTCGCGCATCCTTCCTCTATGGCGTCGCGAACGGTGGCACCGGTTACTCGCAGCCAAGCGTGAGCGTCAGCGAGTTCGGGTCGCCTGCGTACATTACACTCGGTTCTTCGGTCTTCGTGGACGCTGGCTCATCGTATTCCTTTCAGAATCCGTTGCCGGGATCGTCCGGAAACGAACGGTGGGCCACTCAGTCCGCGACAGGCGTGGTTGGATCCAGTGCCTCATTCTCTGTGATGTACTATCACCAATTCGCCATCTCCGTAGGATATGTCGTCATGGGTGGCGGGAGCCCCAATTCTCCGGTGTTGTCTGGAACCGCTTTCGGAGTGTCAGCCGCTTCTCCGATAGCCGCAACCCCCAGTCCCAATTGGCTTGACGCAGGTACGTCTTTCAGCTACGACGGAGCTGCCTATGCTTCTTCGAACGAGAGATGGTCGGTCCTGGCACAGGCAACCACAGGTTCGGTGAGCTCGGCCGTCGTCTTGTCTCCCCTCTATTATCATCAGTATTACGTTCAAATCCTCCTCAATCCTGAGCAGAGCGGGTTGGTGTCTCCTCAGACTGACTGGTACAATTCCAGCGAACAGATTCAGCTTTCTGCGAATCCAAACGAGGGGTGGCAGTTCGTGGTTTGGAACGCTTCGGGAGTCGGCTCTTATGACGGAACGAGCAATCCGTATACCATTACGGTCCAGAATCCAATTATCGAGAGCGCTGTGTTCTATCCTGGTCTCTCAGTTGACACTTCGAGCTTCGGAAGCGTCTCCTATGGCTCATCCTCGCTCACTGGCAGAGTTGAAAGCTCGACCAATAAGACACTATTCGTGCCCTTGGGGTCAACAGTCCAGCTTACAGCCAGCCCTGAGCTCTTCCTGTTCAAATTTGACGGGTGGTCGGGAGCGACATCTTCAGGCCAGACTGGAGTCAGCATAGCAGTGAACTCGCCCGAGAGCCTGCAGGCAAGCTTCTCGATAGATTGGATCAACACGTCCATTCTGATAGCTATCATCCTAGTGGCGGTGGGAATCGTCCTTTGGAAGGTCGTGTTGCCGAGGCAATCCAAAGGTAAGCATGACCAGGTCCCAATCGAGAGTCCAAAGACATCATAATTGATCGACTATGACGTGCTGTGGGCCGGAACCTCTGAGTTCGTCACGAAGGCCTCCTGAGAACCGCGGGCTTGATTCCTTAGACTTGGGGGCACCGCGGCCCAGCTCTTCATAGCCTTTACGATTGCGACCCGGATTCTTTGGAGATTGTCTTTTCCATTATTGTGCGCCTTGTGGAGCGACCTTCGGTTCGGAGGCCCAACTGAATTAGCACACGAGAAAGGCATACATAGAATTCATTGATTTAGACCGATGATCGCGGAGAGACTTCCCCCGAGTCTTGCTTCTTCCCCTCGCCGACGATCGAAACGGATAATGAAAACCCTGGTTCTTTCGCTGGCTCAGCGGTCTCACGGATTACCACAACACTGTCGCCTCGTCTTACGAACTTGTCCTTCGCGAGGCGTTGCACCAACTCAACCGATGACTCGAAGCCTCTTGTTTCTCCGGGCTCGACCTGATAGACGCCCCAGATCATCTTAGATCTTCTCAGTTTCGCTTCGCTCTCCGAGGCGAAGAATATCGGTGCTCTCGGGCGGAATCTGGAGATCCTTGGGAGAACGGCTCCGGTTTCAGATTGAACCGCGATGACACTTGCGCCTATGTCCTGCGAGATCTGGTAGGCAGCCTCGCTCAGGGCATCAGCAGGACTCTCACGTCGAGGGCTGCCCAACCTTCCGGTCTTCTCACCATCAAGCATCATCTCTTCCGCTTTGAGAGCCACCCTGTTCAGGACTTCTACACATTCTACAGGATACTTTCCGACAGCCGTCTCTTCTGACAGCATCACTGCATCTGTACCATCCAGAATTGCGTTCGCCACGTCCGTGACCTCTGCTCTGGTGGGGCTCGCGTTGTCAACCATCGACTCGAGCATTTGGGTAGCGGTGATTACCGGCACGCCCTTCGACCTGCACTTCGAGATTATCGACTTCTGTAGTTCCGGGACTTCCTCGATCGGGTTCTCTACGCCCATGTCTCCCCTCGCGACCATCACCGCATCCGTTGCTTCAATAATCCGGTCCATGTTATCCACAGCCTCCTTCTTCTCTATCTTGGCCACGATCATGGGTTCACTCCTCTTCTTCCTGATGAATTCCCTCACTTCCTCGATGTCGCTGGCCGTCCTAACGAAGGAGACAGCTACAAGGTCGACCCCATGCTCAAGGCCGAGGGCCAGATACCTCCTGTCACGCTCCGTGAACGTCTTGAGACCATGCTTCAGATCTGGGATGTTGACGCCCTTTCCCGAGAGGAGAGTTCCCCCTATTTCGCACCTGCACCTGATATCCGTCTCCGTGGTGTCCAGAATCTTGAGCTTGATGGAACCGTCGGAGAGGAAGATTGTGCCATCCACCTTCACATACCTCGGCAGATTCTTCGACCGAATCGGTATCGTCGAGATGCCGCCTGACGCCGGCTTGGTGGTCAAAAAGACCGTCGATCCCTTCGCGATTTGCATGGAGCCTCCTCTTAACTTCCCCACCCTCAGTTTCGGCCCAGGCAGATCCTGCATCACAGCAACCCGTCTCCCAGTCACCTGGGACGCCTTCCTTACTTTCTCGATGACCTCAAAGTGTTCGTCAGGCGTTCCGTGTGAGAAGTTCAGCCTGGCGCAGTCCATCCCAGCCCTGACGAGCCTCTCTATCGTAGCGGCTGTATTCGAAGCCGGACCGATCGTGCAGACTATCTTCGTTCTCCTCCGCAGTCCCACCTGGTAGCGGCTACTCATGAGAGCCGCCTTCGAGATTCGCGTAGATCGTGTTGTTTTCTCCAAAGAGAAGACCGCAGAGTTTGCTTAAGTGGTTTGGCCAGTCCATTGTTCTCCGTCAGTATTCCCGTTTCGAGCAAAGCTTCAACGTATTTGAGATACCTCCTTTGGATTGTTATCTGCATAGCATCCCTGTCCGTCTCTTGAGAAGCCGACTATTAATCATCACCTTTGTTCAGGTCCAGTATCTCCGCGGACCGAAGGCTCTCAAGCGTTTCAAATGTATATATTATTCGAAGGACAACTCAGTCCCGCAAATGACGGAGCCCTTTCATGTGATTGGGAAGGATGTCGGGGCGCTCGACTCCGTCCCCAAGGCACTGGGGAGCAGCGGGTTCGCGGCCGACATGAGAGCTCCTTACATGTTGTACGGGCGAATCGTCAGGAGCTCATACCCCAGGGCCAAGGTGAGGTCCATAGACACGTCGGAGGCCGAGAAGGCAGGGGCCCTGTGTCTGACCTACAAGGACGTGCCGCGGAAGCAGTTCAACCCCCGCCTTGCCAGCACGGACGAGACGACGTATAAGGACTGGAGGGTCCTGACCGACGAGCCCAACTACGTCGGCGAGCCCATCGCCGTCGTCGCAGCGGAGTCGGAGGAGGCGGCCCAGCGGGCCGCCGAGCTGATCAAGATAGATTACGAAGTGCTGAAGCCGGTGATGGACACGGAGGAGGCCCTGTCGGGCAAGCGTCTGGTGCATGAGAAGATACTGTTGGCGGACAGGCCTCTGACCATCGAAAGGAACGTCGCCTGCGCGATGAAGGTCGAGAACGGCGACCCGGAGGAAGGTTTCTCCCAGGCTGACGTCATCCTTGAAAGGGAGTATCGGTCCAGCAGGAGGTATCATTCTCAGCTCGAAACCAAGGCGGCGCTCGTCATCCCCGAGTCGAGCGGTATTTTCACCATCTGGGCCACCACCCAGACCATCCACAACACCAGAATCCTGATTCACGAGATCTTCGGCATCCCCATGAACAAGATCAACGTGAAGAAGCCCTCTCTGGGAGGCAGCTTCGGCTCCAGCATCCACACGAACATCCTCGTGCCCATCGCGGTCGCGGTGGCGATCAAGGCCAGGAGGCCCGTCAAAATCGTGTACACAAGGGAGGAGGACATGCGCGACCACGCCTCCTTCTCGATGAACTTCAAGCTCAAGGTGGGCGCCAAGAAGGATGGCACGCTCACGGCCTCGACGCTGGAGATGATCATGGACATAGGGGCCCATCAGGTCCAGGCGTATCCTCTCCTGAGCACCGTCTTCGGCTGGTGGGCCTCCTACTACAAGTGGAGGAACTTCAGGTACGACGGCCGGGCGGTGTACACCAACAAGGTCCCGTCGTGCGCCATGAGGGGCTACGGAAACCCCCAGACGTCGTGGATGGTGGAGACGTTCATGGACGAGCTGGCGGACAAGCTGGGCATGGACCCGCTGGATCTCAAGCTGAAGAACTACGTCGGCAAGGGAGATGTCTTCTACGGGCAGGGAATAACCGTCAAGACGATCATACAGAGCTGCGGAGTAGAGGAGATGCTCGTGAAGGGCGCCGAAATGATCGGGTGGAAGGACAGGGGAGCGCCGGAGTCGAAGGGGGGAGTCCTCAGGGAAGGAATCGGCATGGCGAGGGGTTTCCACACCTCCAGCGCAGGGTCGCCCATCTCCGGCGCAGTCATAGACTACTCCGGTGCCATGGTCAAGATAAACGAGGATGGCACGGTGGACGTAGTGACGGCGCTGGTGGACCACGGCGGGGGGACGTACAGGGCGCTTGCCAAGATCGCCGCTGAGGCCCTGGGCGTGCCCCTAGACAACGTAACCATCGTGCAGAGCGACTCTCAGACGACCATCTATGACGTCGCCACGCACGCCTCTCGCGGCGTGTACGCTGGCGGCGGAGCTGTCCTCAAGGTGGCGCTCCAGGCGAGGGAGAAGCTCCTGGCCTACGCTTCGAAGATGTTGGAGGTCAACCAGAGTGCACTGAAGATAATCCCCGACGAAGAGCTGGGTCAGGGTGTGATCCTGGCCGAGTCGCTCCCACACAAGAGGGCCACGGTCGGCGAAGTCACCTCCTATGCACGGCAGAAGAACTGGGGCACGGTGGCGGCCATCGACAGCTACAGGCCCACCTCTGGCCCCCCTCACTTCGTGACATACTTCGTGAAGGTGGAGGTGGACACAGAGACGGGGGAGGTCCGACCCTTGAAGGTCGTGGCTGCCGCGGACGTAGGGACCGTGATCAACCCCCAGATGGCCGAGGGGCAGCTGCAGGGGGGCTTCGCCATGGGCTGGAGCATGGCCATCCTGGAGGACACTCCGTATGACGAGCGCACGGGAGATTTCATGAACAGGGGGATGCTGACGGACTACAAGCTGCCTACGGCGCCCGACCTCCCCAGCGTCGGGGACTTCCAGTCGTTCTTCGCGCACACCTACGAGCCCACGGGGCCCTTCGGCGCCAAGGGGTTAGGCGAGGGTTCCTACAACCCGGTGGCCGCCGCCGTGGTCAACGCCATCCACAACGCCGTGGGCCTGAGGTTCTACGAGCTTCCGGTGACGCCCGAACGCCTGATTGAGGCCCTTGGACGGAAGGGAGGGCCCGAGGGAGCCTAGAGGTGTTCCTTTGAAGGACATAAACAACGTCAACACGCGCATGGTGCCTGTGTCGTTTGAATATTACTGCCCCGACAGCCTTCGAGGAGGCTCTGAAGCTGCTGAGCGGCCAGGGTGGGCGAGTCGCCGTATTGGCCGGTGGCACTGACCTGCTGGTCAAGGCCAAGCAGCGCGGCGTCGAGCCTTCCGCCGTCGTGAGCATCAGGAAAATCCCCTCCCTAGCTCGCATCGAAGAGCATAGGGATGGCCTCCACATCGGTGCCGCCGTCAGGATTGTCCAGCTGGAGAGGTCGGAGGTTGTGAGGCGATCCTTCCCGCTTCTGGCAGAAGCCGCTTCCGCGGTGGGCTCCATCCAGATACGCCATATGGCTACCATCGGAGGAAACCTATGCAACGCGTCCCCCGCCGCCGACGGCTCGGTGGCCCTCCTTGCATTGGACTCGACGGCTCACGTGGCCGGCTTTCGCGGAACGAGGTCCGTCCCTCTATCCGAATTCTTCTTGGGACCGGGGAAGACCGCCCTGGCGCCGGCATGAACTCCTCACTGGCGTTTCTATTCCGTACCTCCCAGCGCGCACGGGAACTGCCTTCGCCCGCATCTCACGGACCGACATGGACCTGGCGAAAGTGAACGTCGCCACCGCCCTGACCATGGATGGTGAAAAGGTTTCGAGCGCCAGAGTGGCACTGGGCGCCGTGGCGCCGACGGTCATGAGAGCCGTTGCTGCCGAAAGGGTCCTGGTGGGGGGAGTCCCTTCGGATGAGCTCCTCCGGAAGGCGGCGGCGGAGGCATCGAAGGAGGCCCGACCCATTACCGACGTAAGGTCAACCGCCGAGTACAGGAGGAGGCTGGTCTCGGTCCTTGTCAGGCGCACGTTGGTTCAGGCGCGTGACCGGGCCAGGGGGGCTACTCTATGACCAGGATGCTGAGGCTCAGCCTGAACGGGAGGGAGCGCAAGTTCGAGATCCAGGACAACGCACTCCTCTTGAACATCATCCGGGAGGAAGCCGAGCTGACGGGAACAAAGTATGCCTGCGGCATAGGGGAATGCGGGGCCTGCACGGTGCTCCTAGACGGGGAGCCGGTTCTCTCATGCCTCATCCTGGCCGCGGACGCGGACGGCAGAAACGTGACGACCATCGAAGGGATAGCGGCGGAAGGGCTGACCGACACGCAGGAGAGCCTGTTGGAAGAAGGCGGCGTCCAGTGCGGCTACTGTACGCCCGGCATAGTGTTAGTCTCGGAGGCGCTGCTCAGGGAGAATCGGGCTCCGACGGAGTCCGAGATCAGGGAGACCTTGAAGGGGAACCTCTGCCGGTGCACGGGTTACACCAACATCGTGAAAGGAATTATGGCTGCCGCGGACAAGAGGTCAAAGCGATAGCCGGAGCGTGAACGCCATCCAGTGACACCTCATCTGGAACTTCCAGAATTTCGGGCTGAAATGCTTAATATTGCAAGTCCGCCTCTGTGGTCAGGTGATCCCGATTGCCGCTAGAACCCGGTAAGAAGGTCCCCCTCATGGGGAACGAGGCGATAGCGCTCGGAGCCCTCGAGTCCGGCATGGCGTTCGTCACAGGGTACCCGGGAACGCCATCGAGTGAGGTAATCGAGGCCCTCTTCTCTTTCATCAAGGAAGGCGTGGGTTCCGTCCGCTATGTGGAGTGGGCGGTCAACGAGAAGGTGGGACTCGAGCTCGCCCTAGGTGCTGCGATAGGGGGAGCCCGCTCCATGGTCACTATGAAGGGGCCGGGCGTCAACGTGGCCGCCGACCCTCTTCTTTCGGCGGCCTACTGCGGCGTCAACGGGGGGATGGTCATACTTGTGGCCGACGACCCCGGGCCGATCACCACCCAGACGGAGCAGGACAGCAGATGGTTTGCCGACTTGGCGAAGCTGCCCATGATCGAGCCGGCCAGCCCGGACGAGGCACGCCAATATGTGAAGAAGGCGATCGAGCTTTCAGAGTTATCAAAGCTCCCCATCCTCCTCCGCACCACCACTCGGGTGAACCATGCGGTGGGCGAAGTCGAGCCTTCGCCAAGGTCACCTCGCGCTTCCGAAATCAAGTTTGAGCGTGACGCTCCCAGGTTCGTCAGGGCTTCGATGGGATGGAACAGGGCCCGCCACTCCTGGCTACTGGGACAGCTGGCGGCGTTCCCCGCGATGGCAGCCCCGTTCAAGCTCAACGGAGTTGAGAGGAAGGGGGGGGACAGGCGCCTGGGCATCGTCGCCGCCGGGGCTCCCGTCAACTACACCCTCGACGCCATGGACGAGCTGGGCGCCGAATGCGGACTATTCAGGTTGGGCCTCCTCTATCCGCTTGACGAGGCGTCGCTCCTCGAATATGCCCGGTCCTACGACAAGATTTTGGTAGTTGAAGAGATTGATCCATATCTTGAGGTCAAGCTGAAGGCCGCCTGTCATGACGCCAAACTGAGCGTGGAAATCGTCGGCAAGAGCGAGGGACTATTGCCTCAGGTGGGAGAGCTGAACACGGGTGACGTCAGGGCGGCCATCGCCGCGTGTCTAGGCCTGCCGGCGACGGTCTCCTCCGCCATCGAGATGCCACTGAAGCTGCCCTCCAGGCCCCCACCCATGTGCCCAGGCTGCCCACACATAGGGAGCTACTTCAGCCTGTTGCGCGGCATCTCGAAGGCCGGCTTCAAGAAGAGTGAAGTCCCCATCTTCGGTGACATCGGATGTTATGCCCTCGCCCTTAACCCTCCCTTCGAGGCGATCTGGACGGAGCATAGCATGGGGGCTAGCATTTCGATGGCCGCCGGCCTGAAGGCGGCAGGATTCAAGGGGCCGGTGGTCTCCGTCATAGGCGACTCCACCTTCCTACACTCTGGGGTGCAACCTCTCATCGAAGCCATCCACAAGAAGCTGGACGTGGTCGTAATGATACTGGACAACTCCACGGTGGCCATGACAGGACATCAGACCACCCCTGCCGACGCGCTGAGCGACAGCGGTCGTGAGATGCAGCCAGTGCTGCTGGAGCAGCTCGTGAAGGGGCTGGGCGTGGAGAAGATCTACAAGATGGATGCCTACGAGCCTCGGAAGCTAACCGAGTCGGTGAAGGAGGCTCTGGGCTCCCCCGGCGTAAGCGTGATAATCGTCGAGCGCGCCTGCGCCATCCTGACGAAGAGGGGAGGAGAGCATCGGACCTATTCCATCGTCCCTGACCTCTGCACGGGCTGCGACGTGTGCACCAACCTCCTCGGCTGCCCTGCTCTGACGTTGGATGGCGACAAGGTCAGGATCATCGAAGAGGACTGTGTAGGATGCAGTCTCTGCGCAGGTGTGTGTCCCTACAAGGCCATCATCGAGGTCAAGGAAGAATGAACGAGCTCAACATCCTGATAGCCAGCGTGGGAGGGCAGGGAGGCCTCACGCTGTCGAGGATACTCGCCGAGGCGGCCGTCGATGCCGGCCTCTCCGTGAGGACGGGCGAAACGCTTGGAATGGCCCAGCGAGGAGGTAGCGTCCAGAGTTTCGTCAGGATAGGGAAGGAGGTCAGGAGCCCGCTGTTCCCCCAAGATTCGGCCGACGTGATGCTGGCGCTCGAGACATCCGAGGCGGTGCGATCGTTCGGGTACCTGAAAAAGGGCGCCCTGGTCCTCGTGGACCCCGAGATTAAGGAGACAATAACCACCATCACCAAGAAGGAGAAGTTCCCGGCTGTCAATGAGATGTTGAAGGCCTTGGGGAGTCGGGGCGGGAGGGTGCACGTGATTGAAGCCCGAAAGGAGGCCAGCCGGCTGGGTCAGCCTCGGTCCGCGAACGTCTATATGCTGGGGGTCCTCTGCGGCCTTTCCAGTCTCCTCCCGACGGAGTCCGTCGAGGTTGCCATCGGGAATGTGCTAGGGAAGAGGGGAGAGGCAGCTGTCGAAGTGTTCCACGCCGGGCTGAAAGCGGCGGCGTCAGCCGGACCGGCCTAATCACCTGGGAAGACGCTGGCGGACGATGATTCGAGAATCCACCGCGACCATCCTCCCGCCGACGGCGATGAGGGGGTTTATCTCCGCCTCCTTCAGGCTGGGGTTTTCGACCAGCATCCTGGAGAACTTTGCTACGACGGCAGCCAGGGCCGCCTCGTCCGTCTTGCGAAGGTTTCGAAACCCTCGCAACAACGTGCGCATCCTGAGGCTGGCTATCATGTCGGCGGCCTCCGATTCGTCGACCGGCGCCACCCCCATGGCAAAATCCTTCAACACCTCGGTGTAGACACCACCCATTCCCAGGATCACCGTGGGGCCGAAGGTGGGATCCCGAAGGCTGCCGAGTATCATCTCCACGCCCTTCTCCAGCATCTCCTGCACTAGCACGCCGTCAAAATGAAGCTTGGACTGGGCGGCCAGGGCACGAAGCTCCTCGAATGTGGAGGCAAGCTCGGCCCTGCTCTTGACGTTCAGCCTCACTGCATTCTTCTCGGTCTTGTGGATGAGGTCCTTCGAGAGCAACTTGCAGACCAGCGGGAAACCGATTGTGCGTACGGCCTTTGCGAGATCCTCCTTTGACGATGCTACGATCCACCGCCCGGAGTCGATGCCGTATTCAGCGAGCAGCCTGCTGGCGTCGAGCTGCAGAAGGAACCCATTCCTTTCCTTCAGCCAGGAGACCCTGTCGTCGCTCCGGAGCTCCTCCGGCGGCGAAATCCCGGCCCTGAGCTTCTGGCTCTGGACGAGCGCCCAGAGCGCTCCGATAGCCCTCTCGGGGGACGGGAAGCTCGCCACCCCGTTGGAGAGGAACTCGGAGTGCAACATGTGGGCCAGCTCTGAGGTGCCCATGACGCACACGACTACTGGTTTCTTCGTCTTCTTCGCCACCTTCACGATGCCTTCCACGATGCCATACTCGATGGAGGGAGGCTGGTGCGTGGGAACGACCACCATGAGGTCGTAGTCGGGCGACGTGACGAGGTATTCAGAGATGGCGACGAACTCCTCCGTGGTGGCCGTCGCCGTGAGATCGAGAGGGTTATTCAGGCTCACGATCCTGATGAAGCTGGAATCTGCGAACGCTGACCTGATCCCGCTGACCGCCCTTTCGCTCAGGGGTTCCACTCGCAGGCCCATCCTATCGCTCCTGTCGGCGGCTATGGCGCCGGAGCCGCCGGCGTTGGTGATGATGAGGATCCTGTTCCCGGAGGCCGCAGGGGCCAACGACAGGGCCGTGCAGTAATCCACTAGGTCCTCCAATGTCTCGGCCTCCAGAAGGCCGGCCTTCCTGAAGGCAGCGCGGTAGACCTGGTAGTCGCCCACCATGGAGGCGGTGTGCGTAAGGGCGGCTCTTGCGCCTGCCTGCGACTTGCCCAGCTTGAACACGACCACAGGTTTGCTCTTGGCGGCGCGGGAGACCTCTCTGAGGAAGCGGCGACCGTCCTTCAGACCTTCAAGGTAGAGGGCCACCACCTTGGTCTGCGGGTCGTCGGCAAAGTGCTCCACGACATCCCCGATGGAGACGTCCAGCTGGTTGCCCACCCCCACTAGCGCCCGCACACCTATTTGATTGGCGCCGAGCTCCTCGGCGATGATTTCACCTAGGTGGCCGCTCTGGGTGACGATGACCACCCCGCCCTTGGACGGCGGATTAAGCGAAACAACCTCTCTTCCGGAGGGAAGCTTCTTGGTCGTGGGAAGGAAGAGGGTGTCGACCCCCGAGGTCGTGTCAAGGAGGCCGATCGTGTTCGGTCCCAGGACCCTGACCCCCTTCGCTGAAGTGATTGACCTTATCTCAGCTTCAAGGTCTTCGTGGCCGGCTTCGCCGAACCCGCCGGTGATTATGATGATGGCCTTCGAACCTCTGTTACAGGCTTGTCTTACCAAGTCGACCGTCAGGCCCAGAGGCACGGCCACGACGAAAAGCTCCGGGGCTTCAGGGAGGGAATCCACGTCCCTATAGCATGGCTCGTCCCCAATCTTCCGGTATCGAGGATTGATGGCGTAGACCGAAGCCTTCAGCAGACCGCTCTTAGCGTTCCTGATGAGGTTGGAAAAGATGACCGAAGCGACCTTGAAGGGATCGACGGAAGCGCCGGCTATGGCGATGGAACGGGGGGAGAAGAAGGATTCGACTCCGTTCAAGTCGTCCCTAGGTCCCTATCTGTGGCTTAATTGCCTTTTACTTGGATGCGAGCGAGGCGGAGGCCACGTTGAACGTCTCGTAAATGGCCCAGGCCGCGTCAGCGACCAGCCCTTTCTCCTCTGGGAGAAGCGCCTCAAAGGGCGACGTATCCAGCCGCTGCCCTACCCTGACAGGTGCGCTCACCCAGACGTCTTCCTCGATTCCCGGAATCCGACGGGGCGTGGCAATTGCCAGCACCTCATCGGTATTTCTCACTATGGCGTTGACAATCCTCGAGAAGGAGGCCGCAGGACCGTATTCGGTCGTGCCCAAGCCGTCAACTATCGTCTCCGAAACGGCCCGGATATGATTGGCCACATCTTCTCTCGTGAGGGCCGTGCCCACTTTGGCGGTCGCATCCTCAAAGGAAAGACCTTCCACTCGGACGGTGGACCACAGGACGGCAGCTTTCTCCCCATGTTCGCCGCCAGCCCAACCCTGTATAGCCGATGCTGGTGCATCAAGCTTCTCTGCGAGCGTGCTCCTGAGCCTCTGCGACTCCAGGTTGGTCCCGGTGCTGATTACGAAGGATGCTTCGGTGAACCTATGGCAAACCATGGCCATGGAGTCGACAGGGTTGGTGACGACGACGTACTTCGCGCCTGGGTTCCTGTCCCTGGACGCGGAAGCTACCTGTGCGACTATGGAGGCGTTCTTCGACGCCAAGTCCCTTCGGCTGATGTGGACCCCTGGGGCCTGGGGAAGCCGGCGGTGATGACCACGACGTCGGCCCCGGTGACGTCTTCATCCTTCTCGGTCGCATACAACTTCGTGTCAAGGTGATACCCAGGAGCCGCGTGTGAAAGGTCGTTTCTAACGGCTCTTGCGAGGTTAGCTTTGGTGTCGCACACGGTCAGCTCGTCCGCGACGTCTTTCAGCATGATGGCGAAGGCCGTGGGCCGCTCCACTCTGCCGGTACCGAAGACCGCGATGTGCATTGCATAGAATCTCATGAAAGGAAGTCATTAACATTGCAGGGGCAGGTATCCGGCCGTCGAAGAAGCTATCCTACGAGGTCGCGTCGGCCCAGCTCGGCCTGACCCATTCGCCGGCGGGGGCCAGGACCTCACCGTCGTAGACAACGTTCCCTCTGACTATCGTATATTTGATGGTGGCCCTGACTTTCCTCCCTTCGAAGGGGGTAACTTTCTGTTTGCTATGAAGGAGGTCCGCCCTGATTATCCGCTCCTGGGTCAGGTCCACGATGGCGAGGTCACCATCGGCGCCCTCCTTGATCTCGCCCTTCCTTTCGGCAATCCCATATAGCCTAGCCGGGTTCCTAGATAGCAGCGTTACCACCCTCTGCAGGGAGATCTTCCCCTGGCTTACGAAGTCCAGCATGATGGGCAGAAGGGTCTCGACCCCGATGAAACCGGAGGGAACGTCCCAGATGTTCGTCCCAAGCTTCTCCGACACGAGATGGGGTGCGTGGTCGGAGCCTATGCACTCCACCATGCCATTAGCAATCCCATCCCACAGCGCGTTCCGGTCGGCTTCAGTTCGCAGCGGAGGGTTGATTCTTGCCCAAGCCGCCCAGCCTGGCCATGTCCTCCTCTGTCATGGAGAGATACTGTGGGTTGGTCTCGCAGGTGATGGATGCCCCCCTGGCCCTGTGCTCCTCCACCAGCCGCATCGCCTCCCCCGTGCTGATGTGGACGATGTGAGCCTTCCCTCCGGACCTGCTGGCCAAGAAGGAGACCCTGTTGACGGCCTCGGTCTCGCAGATTGGGGGCCGGGCATCGCAATGGGCCTTGGGGTCCATCCTCCCGGTGGCCCTGACCTTGTTGGTGTAGTAGGTGATCATGGACTGGTTCTCCGCATGGAAGGCGATGGGCACCCCCAGCGGCCTGAGAGCAGAAAGGGACTCGAAGATGGAGGCATCGGAGGGAGGCGGTATGTTCCCGGTGGTGGGGCCCATGAAAGCCTTGAAGCCCACGGCCCCAGCCCTTGCGATGCCCACCACTTCGCTGGCGTTGCCGTCATAAAGCACGGCTATAGAGGCCGAAATCGACGACGGCCTTGGGCGAAAGGGCCTCCTTCTTCTCCAGAAGCCTCTGCACGGATTCCACCGGAGGGAGCGTATTGGGCATCTCCAACACAGTGGTGACCCCGCCGGCTGCGGCGGCGGCCGTCCCGCTGGAGAAGTCCTCCTTCTCGGTGAGCCCCGGGTCCCTCATGTGTACGTGCCCGTCGATGGCACCCGGGAGGACGAAGAGCCCGGTGGCATCCAAGACCCTTCCTCCATCGGCCATCAGGTTCCTGCCAACCTTCGCTATGCGCCCTCCGGTCACGAGGACATCGGCCTTGAAGACAGAATCAGAGGTGACGACGGTCCCGCCTGAAACCAAGACTTCGCCTTCACGCATACGACTGCGGAATCCATCGCGACGTTAAAGCATTTGCTGGAGTCTTGCGCTGTGGTCGGATTCAAGTCCGCATTTCAACAAAGGCGCGCCTCCAGCTCTTGTCCGCGTCCTCCGCGCTGGTAGAGGAAACTGCATCGACGGCCCTCAGAGGGTTCTCCTGAATGGGGTTACATAGTACAAGGATTTGAATTGCTTATTAGCTGGCCCGGGGCGCTTTTGCTCGTAGGACCCATGACCTCGCCTTTTGCTGGCAAAGACGTTATCTCGACCAAGGAGATAGGGCGCGAAGCGTTAGACGGCCTGCTGACGGATGCGGATGGCATCCGGCTCGCCATGGAGCGCGAAGGGATGCTGGACCTCCTGCGAGGAAAGCTCCTGGCCACCGTCTTCCTCGAACCTTCAACTAGGACGAGGTTGAGCTTCCAGTTCGCCATGGTCAAGGCAGGCGGCCATGTGATAGACTTCGGGTTGGCTGAGGCCGCTTCCATCGCCAAGGGGGAGACATTCGAAGACACCATGCGGATGGTGGATGGATATTCGCCTGACGTCA
This sequence comes from uncultured Nitrososphaerota archaeon, assembly GCA_963842885.1. Taxonomy (GTDB): domain Archaea; phylum Thermoproteota; class Nitrososphaeria; order Conexivisphaerales; family DTJL01; genus DATKKG01. The sequence goes on along the minus strand of CAWJIE010000003.1, from coordinate 464,003 downwards.
TCGCGGTTAGGAACAAGACGCCGGGAGCGGCCGGCGTGGCGGCCGATATCTGCATGGCCCCTGTCGTGAACGCCGGCGACGGATCCAACGAGCATCCCACCCAGGCCATGCTCGACCTTTACACCATCAAGCGCGTGAGGGGTTCGATCGACGGCGTGAAGATAGGCATGATGGGCGACCTGATGCACAGCCGCACCACCAGCAGCCTGTCATACGCCCTGGACAAGTTCGACGGCGTTCAAATCACCTACATAGCCCCAAGAGAGCTACAAGTGAGGCCGGAGGTAGTCGCATCTCTCAGGAGTGCCAAGTCCTCTTTCGCCGAAACATACCAGGAGGTGGTCGAGAGGCTGGACTTCCTCTACGTCACAAGGCTTCAGAAGGAGAGATTCGCCGACCTGACGGAATATGAAAGGCTCAAAGGCTCGTACCAGCTCAGTCGATCTTCACTCGCCCCTTTCAAGAAGGTGCCCTTCCTCATGCACCCTCTCCCGCGTGTGGACGAATTGAGCACGGACCTGGACGGCCTGCCCATCGCTAAGTACTTCGACCAGGCCCGGAATGGAATGTTCGTCAGGGCGGCCTTGATTAAGGAGATACTCGGGAAGTAGCGACTCCGGGTTATTACATGTGTAATAGGGACGGGCATCACGGAGCATTCCCCCTTAATTGCTTATATAACGTATAGCGGCTCCTCTTTCAGGTCTTCATGAGCACCAGCGTGTCGAAGACGGAGATGGAGGACTATCAAGGGCTCCTAGATCGATGGCTCCACGCCAAGGATCTCGTCGTCGTCGGGAAGTCGGTCACGAGGGTCGACTCCATGGAGAAGGTCCTGGGGAAGGGGAAGTTCATGGAGGATAACTTCTCCCGCGACATGCTCTTCGCGAGGATCGTCAAGAGCCCCGTCAGCTCGGCTCACCTCCTCGGAGTGCGATTCGACGAAGCGGCGAAGGTCCCAGGCTTCGTAGCTGGCATAACGGCTCGGGACGTGCCAGGCAAGAACCAGGTCGGCTACTTCATTCTCGACCAGCCCGCGTTCGCCGACGGGGTACTCAGGTTCCACGGGGAGCCCGTCGGCCTGGCCGTCGCCCAGTCGCCCGAGGCCGCCGAGGAGGCGACTGCTTCCGTCAAGGTCGAGCTGAAAGAGAAGGCGGCGGTCTACGATCCCTCCGAAGCCGCTGACTCCAAGGTTCTGGTGCATGAAGAGCACAAGTCCAACGTGGCCATCGAAACCAGGGTGAGGAGGGGCGACATAGAGACGGGCTTCTCCCAGTCCGACGTAATCATAGAAAGGACGTACCGGACCGGTTACCAAGACCACGCATACATCGAGGCGGAAGGGGCCTTGGCCATGCCGACTTCCGAAGGGATGACAGTCATTTCATGCAGCCAGTACCCTCATCTTGCGCAGAAGATTGTCGCCCGGGTCCTTGGGTGGCAGCAGAGGGAAGTCAGGATTGTCCAGTCGGCCATCGGGGGGGGATTCGGAGGGAAGGACGACATGGGCCCAATTGTCTCGGCCCAGGCGGCGGTGGCAGCCCATAAGCTGCGCCGGCCGGTCATGTTAAACTACAGCAGAGAGGACAGCTTCAGCTCTCACTGCAAGCGTGAGAGGACGATAATCAGATACAAGACCGGAGCCTCCTCCGATGGCCTGCTCAAGGCCATCGACGTGAACATCCTATTCGATGCGGGAGCCTACGCCAATAGGGGCCCCTTCACCCTCTGGCGGGCCACGATGCATGCCTCCGGCCCGTACTTCGTCCCCAACGCGAAGGTGGACGGGCGGCTTGTCTACACACACATGATTTACGGAGGGTCTTTCCGTGGCTTCGGCAACCCTTCGATTCAACTGGCTGCCGAATCCAACATCGACGCCATAGCCGACAGGTTGGAGATGGACCCCGTGGAGCTGAGGCTGAAGAATCTCCTAAGGGAGGGATCCTTGACGATTACCGGCCAGAGGCTCGTCGACTCGGTGGGGATTTACGAAGCGTTAGAGAAGACGGCCACGGGAAGCTCCTGGAGCGCCAAGAGGAGGAGGCCTGCCTGGGCTGCCAACGGCAGGGCCCAAGGGATTGGCGTCGCCTGCGCCTGGCACGGGATTAGCACCAGCAGGGGAGTCCCCGATTGGTCAAGCGGATACATCGTCATCAGGAGGGACGGAAGCGTAGATGCCTACACAGGCATCGTAGAGATGGGGCAGGGCACTACGACGAGCACGGCGCAGGTCATATCTGAAGTCCTAGGCGTGGACATCGACGCGATAACCATGCATATGGGCACGTCGGACGCCCCGGACACGGGGGCAACCCACGCTTCAAGAGGCTCAAGCGTCGGTATGGCCGGAATGTTGGTCGCGGCTTCTCGCCTGAGAAGGAACTTGGAGGGAGCGGCCGCCAAGATGCTCGATTGCGAACCCAAGAACGTGATGATTCAGAAGGGATTCGTCTTCGACTCGAGGTTCAGGCAGAGGAAGGTCGCTTGGGGCGACCTGATCAATGAATGCTACACCACGGGGGTGGAGACCGCCTCCACCGGCTACTTCTTCGTGCCGAAAGGCAAGTTCGACGAGGAGAAGGGCAGCGGCTTCGCCTACCCTGCCTTCAGCTATATGGCGGTCATCGTAGAGGTCGAGGTCGACACGGAGACGGGCGCCGTGTCCGTCCAGCGCGTCTGGCCCGGCCTGGCTTCCGGCAGAATACTGAACCCCGGCCTTGTGGAGGCTCAGGTACACGGTGCGGTGGCCCAGGGGATGGGCTACGCTTTGATGGAGGAGGTGGTCACCAAGGAGGGCAGGGTGCTCAATCCCAACTTCACAGACTACTTGGTGCCCACGGTCAGGGACATGCCCCCAGTGGAGGAGCTCGTCTGCTCGGAAGACCTGTTCAGCTATGGCCCCTTCGGAGCGAAGGGGGTAGGCGAAATGGCCCTTATCCCCATGGCCGCGGCCATCGCCAATGCGGTCAAGGACGCCGTGGGGAAGGCCCCCGACGAGATACCGCTCACGCCGGAGCGTGTTTACGGGCTCATCCATGGAGGCGAACCTTCCTGATACCTCGTGTGGAATACAGGGCCTTCAGTGACCCAGCGGCAGCGGTCAAGTTCGCCGCATCGCAGAAGGGAGTGTCGCGTTACATGGGGGGAGGCACTGACCTTATGGTGCAGCTGCGCAGTGGTAAGGCCAAGGCGGAGTACCTCATTGACGTCTCCGCCGCGAATGGCATGTCAGGGATAAATGACGAAGGCGACTTCATAGCGATCGGCGCCTTCACTACCATAGAGGAAGTGCGACGCTCATCGGTCGTCGCCAGGGAGCTCGTCGCACTAAAGGAAGCGTCGGACCTCTTCGCTGCATGGCAGGTGCGCAACTTGGCTACGCTGGGGGGGAACCTATGCAACGCGTCGCCGGCGGCGGATTCGGCGCCGCCCCTGCTGGCCTACGGCGCGCGGCTGTCGGTGAGGCGAGGCGACGACGAGGTCACGATTCCCTTGGAGAAGTTCTTCTTGGGTCCTGGGAAGACGGTCTTGCAAGACGGAGATCTCGTCACCCGGGTCTCGATTCCGAAGCCCCGCGGCGGGTGTGCCTTCGTCAAGCTGGGCAAGAGGCAAGCCAGCATATTGGCTGTCGTCAGCGTGGCGGCGCTCGTCAGGCTGTCTGGCGGAAAGGTGGGCCAGGTCCGAGTGTTCCTTGGGAGCGCAGCCCCCACTCCGGTGAGGGCGACGCACGTAGAAGCCTATCTCCACGGAAGGATCGCATCGAGGGAGAGCCTGAGAGCCGCGGCGAAGCTGGTGTCGAGAGACATATCGCCGATCGGAGATGTGAGGGCGAGCGCCGCATACAGGGAGAAGATGGCGGCGGTGCTTACTGAGAAGGCGCTTCGCACAGCGGTGGAGAGGGCCGGAGGCGAATAAGGGTGGAGTTACACATCGCCTTTAGGCTCAACGGCACCAAAGTGGAGGCGGACGTCCATCCCGGCAGCTCGCTCCTCGACGTCCTCAAGCACAGCTTCGGCGTGGTCAGCGTCAAGAGGGGATGCGAAACCGGCGAATGCGGGGCCTGCACGGTCCTGATGGATGGACTGCCGGTCAACTCCTGCCTGGTGTTGGCCGCGAAGGTGAAGGGAAGGAGCGTAATCACCCTGGAAGGCCTAGCCGAAGATGAGCTCGTAAAGAGGTTGCAGCGGCGCTTCACTGAATCCAACGCGCTTCAGTGCGGCTACTGTACTCCCGGATTCCTGATCACCCTTTACGCCCTAATCCAGGAGAAGCCCCTCTGCTCGGAGGATGAGATCAAGACGGCCGTCGAAGGAAACCTGTGCCGCTGCGGGGCCTACTTAGAGATAACGAAGGCGGCTCTGGAGGCACGTCACAAGGTCTCGAAGCTGCAGCACGCCGACTGAATTTTCGAGACCTCCTTTGACTTGGCCACTTTCCTGTTGATTAGGTAGCCGGAATTCGACGCCCCTGCTGTACTTGAACCCGTAACAGGTATGCATCTCGTCCTGTCCAAAGAGACAGGTTCGAAGTTCCTACCCTTGCGGAAGGCTTGAATTCATGTTAGCTTCAGGACACCCAATCCACTAGCTACAGCTGCTGCCTGAGTCAGTGTCAGAGTCCTGTTCGGGTGTTCGTTCGCATGTTATCGAACCACAGACCAGATGTTCGTGTCATGCAATGGACAGGCTAAAAGATGAGCAGAACAATCCTGCTCTGGGCGTGTATGCCGGAAGAACTAGAGTACGCGAACGAACATGCGAACATGGACGCGAACACGCGAACGACATGGTCACTTGAACTGTGACAGGAAGAGCAGCGTCTTCTTCCACGCGTCTTCGGCGGCCTGGGGATTGTATCCCTCCCAGCCGGGGTCGTGGAAGGCGTGCCTTGCGTTAGGATAGAGGTGCACGTCCACCCGCTTCTTGTACTTCACCGCAGAAGGCAGGAAGGCTTGGAACGCCCAGGGCGTGACCCTTTCGTCGTCACTCCCAAGGATCAAGAGGACAGGTCCCCTGAGGCCCTTCACTTCCTCGACGTCATTTATCATCCCGTAGTAGTCTACACAGAACTTCATGTCGAGGTCGCAGGCTCCCTGGAGCGCGAAGCCCCCTCCCATGCAGAAGCCCATCGACCCCACCTTCACGCCTGCTCCGGTGCGATCCATGAGAAGGTTCATGCCGCTCTCGAAGGCCGACAGCAGCTCCTCCCTAGTGACGGCCTCCCGGAGTTTCATCCCCTCCTGCAGGTCGGCCGCCGCCGCGCTGAAGCCCGCCGCAGCGAGCTTGGTAGAGACGGACTTTATGTAGTCATCCAGGCCGTGGATCTGGTGGACGAGCACGACTCCCACGTCCGATTCGCCGCTGGCCAGAAAGAAGCTCCGCCCGTTATACTGGACCATGCTCATGCCGGATTCGGAGACGTCACCGCTGACCACCATTTAATGGGCGTCACAGAAACCTAACGGGACTCCCGACCCGAGAGCTCAAGGGGCACATGGGTGCAGGGAGACTATCGGCGGAGGCGCGTCGAAGCCTCCTCCATGAAGGAATACTTCCAAATCATCTTAAGGCCTTTTGCCTCCGCCACCATCATGGCTCGGGAGCTAGGTATTGATGGACGCCATTGTGTCCAGTGCCTTGGCTGGATGTAGGCTTGGCTAGCCGTAGATGCCGGCCCTGAAGGGATACTTGGTCCTGAAGAGCCTGTCCGCCTCCAAGGTCAGCTTCGCGTCGAGCTCCCTCTGTCCTCGGGAGATTGAGGCCAGGTCGGGGTGAGCTATGATGGGCCCGGTCAAGACGCCGTGGGAGCTCTCCCCCTTCAAGTCCCAAGTGGGCACGGGCTTTATGCCTAGGAGGCCGTCAACGAGCCCCTGCGGCACCGGCGCGTTTCGCCGTAAGGATGAGAAGAGCTGGACCACATCAACGTGGGAGAGGGGCCGGTAGCCGTAGGAGGGAACGTCGAGCGGCATGCCCGGGGCCTCCTCCGAGGAGATGTCGACTCCGACCCCCGTGACCTCGGCCGGATTGAGGGACAGCAGCTTCAACCTGTAGCCCGTCCCCGGCCCCAGGACGAGCATATTGCCCTTGGCGTCGGCGAAGATCCTCCAGCCCCCGGGGCTCTCGTTGTACCTATTCAATATCTCCTTGAGCAACGAATCCAGGGGCTCGGCTTGCAACAGCATCCACCTAGTGACGGGATCACCTATGAGCTAACGCGGCTATTTGAGCGATTCGGGTTACCTCCTTGAAGTGACCCGTACTAGTGGGATGTGAAACTCTCCTTGTGTGATGGGCCTACGACAGATTCCTTTTCGGGTCAACGACTTCAACGCTTAAGTAATACAGGAAGAAAGTCCGAATCGTCGCCATGAAGGCCTCCGCAGGCGTCAAGGAGAAGCTCCTGTTGCTGAGGGCTCTGGTCGAAAGCGCCGTATACAACTCGACCGTCGACGCGAGATTCAACCAGATGCTGTCCATCCTCGAGGCGCATCAGGCCCTGGAATGGACGTTCAGGTCGGTATTGCGCGAGAACGGACACACCCTCGGATTCTCCGGTCAATATTTCGAGGGAATCGACAAGATGAAGTTCGTCAATTTAGTCGAGGACGCCAGGAAGGTCGTGAACAAGGTGGCGCCGGACTCGGCCCTGAGCGAGGAGCAGCTGAGCCTGGTCTGGGCCGTCGAAAATGCAAGGAATGCTATCTACCACCAGGCGCTCATAGATTCAGATGTCTCAGGAAGGGTCGACGAAGTGGAGCAGCTCATTGTGACGCTTTGTGAAAACGTCATCGGAGTGCCTTGGAAGGACCTGTCGCTCGCCCTTCAGATTAAGAACCAAACCTGGAGGGAGACCGCCCTGGCCTCCGAGGACGCCCTTGCACGCGGCGACTACATGGCGTCCGTCGAGATGTCCGGCCAGCTGTTGGAGGATGTGCTGGCTGACTGGGTCACCGTCGCAGGCGAGGTCGGAGGCGCCTGGCTGTCCACGGCTCTCGGTTCGGACAGCACCGACCTGCTCCAGAGGATGCTGAAGCCGGACGAATACGCCCTGGGCTACCCAACTCCCGAAGTGCGTGCTCTGGCGCTGGACGTCAGTCAAGCAGTATATCACCTCCATTTCCTGGTGGACACTCTGACGATGTTGGACGAAGAGGAGCGAGTGAAGTATCTCAAGCTCACTAAGGCGCGGGCTGGAGTGCGAGCGACCCCAAGAAGCGCATCAAAGGTGCCCTCTCCGGCCGTGGCCATCGAGGCTTCGGACTTCGCGATACAGCTGACCCTGAAATACGAAAGGCTGAAGCTGAGCTACGTCAGCCTATGAGCAGGAGATCCCCGGAACTGCGCTAGCCGGGTCAGAGTGAAGCTCATAGCCATGCTTCGAAGTGTGCTCCTGGAAGGTTCCCATAAGCCGTGTAGCCATGTTGTCTATGTCGCCTGCAGATGCAGTATGAGCCGCTGTCAAATGAGCTCTCTGCAGTCCTACCGGTCAAGGCGCTCGGATTCACTTGGCGTTGTGTGTGACGAATGACGGTATTGGCTTTCCAGAAACCAGGGCAATGGGCTTCCTCCCTGTCGTGACGTCCCCTCGAATCATTCGTGACGATTCCTAGCCGCTTCCGCTTATCTGGGCGAGAACTGCCTCGGCGGCGAGCTCGGCCGACGTCTTCTCCGAGTCTACCTTCAAGGCGCTGGCAGGTTCCTGCAGTCGAGAAAGCATCTGGTTGAACCTGTCTTGGGGGACGCTTGCCTCGCGCGACATGTTCCTCATATAGGCGGTCCTTACGTCGCAGTGGACGTATACCACAAGGTAGGAGTCGTATGCGCCGCGAAGCTGTCTCAAGGCCTCCTCCCTATACTCTTCCCTGAGGAACGTGCCGTCCAAGATGGCGTTGTAGCCTCGTTGGAGGGCCTCCCCCGCCAGCATGATACAGACCGCATAGACGAACTCCGACTCCTCGTTGGTGTATGTGGGATGGTAAATCATCCACCTGACCGCGTCTGTCTGAATGTGCACCGTGCCCTCTAGCCTTGCCGCCACGAGCCTGGCGATCGTCGATTTACCTGTCCCCGGGATGCCGCAGAATATCAGCAGCTTGGGCAAGGGCACCAGCGATGGGCCGAGGGAAGCTATAAAGTTGGAGACGTCGGGGCGCTCAGTCTCATGACCCCGACGAAGGAGGAGGGACCTATAGGAGCAGGCTGGTCAGGAAGGCCACCACCAGAGAGGAGAGCAGGAGGAAGACCCATGAGCCCAGGACCTCGTAGAGCACCTTCAGGTTGACGATGGAGGGCTTCCTTTCGATGGAGAGGACCACCATGGCCCCCACGATGGCCTGCGTGAGGCTGCTGGGGATGCCGAGCTCCGTGTAGACCCAAAGGGTCAGGCTGGCCCCCAGGAGGGCCGAAAGGTACTCCGAGGGACTCAGGACGGCCATCTTCCATCCGAGCAACCAGGCCACCGACCTGCTGAAGAGGAGGCCGCCCCCGATGGCCACCAGGACGACGAGGACGGAAACCGCGGGACCCGATGAGAATCCCAACATCATGCCCAAGTTATTGGCGCCGAGGGTATAGCTGGTGAAAAGGAGGGCGGCAATCCCCATGTACCTAGACGATGACGCCGCCGAGACGAGAGAACCCCTCCCCACCGCCGACAGGAAGGTCCTGTGGAGGAGAAGGGCGATGAGGCCAGCAGACAGCGGGGCGACCAGCCAAGCCACGATCACCGAACTCATCAAGTTCACCTGAAGCCGGGCGTTCATGGCGAGCGAAACGCCCACCATGGCTCCCAACACGGTACTCGAAATGCTGGCAGGGAGCTTTAGCAGGGTGAAGACGGTCATCAGCACCAGTACCGTGGACAGGGCCACCAGCGACGCACCTCCGCCCGCCGACGTCAGGCTCGTCGTGAAGGTCGCCTTGACCTTGGAGCCCTCCACGAGGTAGCCTACGGCGAAGGCCAGCGAGCTTGCTCCAAGGTACAGACCGGTGTCCCTCCCCGACAAGTATTGGAAGGACGATCTGATGACGCCTATGTTGTTCGCCCCGAAGACGAATGCGACAAGGAGCAGGACCGCGTCCGGGAGGATCAACTGTACCCCTTCGACGCCAAGATGAACAAGACGTCAGCGCCGTCTTCGGCGCTGTCGGAGACGTTGTCCACCATGTTCACGAAGTCCCTCAGCTGAAGCACGGAGAGCACGGGGAGGTCCAGCGTGAAGATGTGCTCTATGAGGGCCTCCTTGAGCACGTCGGCCGACTCCTCGTACTCTTCGACTTCATGCGCACGCATGACAAGGTCACCTTTCCCTCTCCCCAAGTCCTCGATGGCAATCTCCAACGACGACACCGCCTTGACGGTCACCGCCAGTAGCTCGGTCACCTTCTCCTTTATGGAGGCCAGCTCGGCCGCCCCGAGGTGCCGCTGGATGAGTATCTTGGCGGCTGCCTTGGCGCTGTCGGCCACGCCGTCGACGTTCTCGGCCAAGCTCATTAAGTCCGTGCCGAGGTTGGCGAAGAACACCCCTGTGCTCAGCTTGTCGACGAGCTCCCTATGCACGCCGTCCGCTTCTGTCTCGACCTTGTCGATTTCAAGGTAAGACACGTAGGCAGCTGCATGGTCCCCCGCTGCCAGACGGTCAAACACGTCTCTGAATCAGCCTGGACGCCTTAAGGCTCAGCTCGACATGTCGCTTGAGCAGGGCGAGGATTTCCACCTCTCCCGCCCTGAAGGAACGGAACCAACCCCGAAGGTTCATGCGTTTTGCCTTTGCCTACACTCCCGCCGATTCCCTATTAACGTCTTGGTGCTGTCATGCCATCAAACGTCGCATTGGATTTGACTTGGGCGTCGACCATGGTGAGGGCGCTCCACTCCGCCGATCTACCCAACGACCATGCCCCCATCGCAGGCGGATGCCCCACAATATGTGCCAACGATATATACCTCGACGAGGCGCTTTCATGCGGCCCTTGGACTTCGATCGACTCCTGCAGAGCTCGCTGGGCTTCTACCGAATCTGGGTCATACATCTTGGTCGGAGGTATGGCATCCTGCGCGCCTTCGTGAAGTCGAACGGCCCCGTGACCACGGACGATCTGGCCAAGAGGACCGGATTGTATTTCAAAGGTCTGAACCTCTGGTGCGAAGCCGCCTATTCGTTGGGCATCGTCACCAGACGGGGGGGCAAGTATCGCCTGGCCCGCGGGATGGAGGAGCTTCTGGTTGAGGAAACGCACAGAGACTACCTGGGAGGGCAGGCGTCGTACCTAGCCCTCAGGAGCCTCGACTACGACGCCTTCGACGGGTTCTTCAAGGACGGCACGGTATCTGGGAACGCTCCACACTTGGTCGAGGCGTTCAAGGAGGCCACCAGATGGGACCATACGTGCTTCCTAGAGGTGGTCCTGCCCGGAGTCCCCGATGTGAGGTCCGTATTCCACAGAAGGACGAAGATACTGGACGTGGGGTCTGGGACCGGAGACTGGGTCCTCCGCATGAGCGCATCCTTCCCTCTCCCTGCCTACACCGGCGTCGAATCGGACCCCGTCGCCATGAAGAAAGCGGTGGACAGGGTCAAAGACGCGGGCCCAGCTTCGGTACGGTTCATGTCGGGGGCGGCCGAGGAGATGCCATTTTCGAACGAATTCGACCTGGTCTACCTCGGGGAGGTGCTCTGCGTGATGAGTCAGAGGACGAAGGCACTGAAGAAGTGCTGGGAGGCCCTGAGTCCGGGAGGCGCCCTGGTCGTGGCGGAGGGCCTTCTGGACGACAAGGAGGGCTGGAGGGGAGCCACATACGGGCTGATGAGAGGAATGCAACTGGACTTCGCTCTGCTGGGGGCTAGCTTCCTTTCCAGGTCGGAGCTGATCGGCCTTCTGCGCGAGGCAGGATTCAGGCGCCTGCGGTTCCTCCCGGTCGGGAGCGGGCTCTGGTTCGCGGTCGCGCGGAAGCCAGAACCATGAAAGGCTCGGACCTTCCTGCTGCAAATGGGAAGACAACACACTCTCCCGCAGGCGCGCCAGCCGCCGTCGTAAAGAGGGTCAGGAAGAGCCTGGTCGATCGCCGCCGCAGTCAGATTGTCGTTGTTGAGCGACCATTCCCTTCATGTGCGAATGCGCAGTCACATGAACCCCGAAAAGGAACACCTTTGAGCTCCAAGGTCTTCCTGATGAGTGATTTTCGCAGGTCTGGGAACCACGACCCATGGCTGAGGCAAACGGTCTAGCTTACCAGGGAAACGACACAGTTTACCATAGACGGTCTACACAAACAGCGCGCTATATGTATAACTTTTGGTGCTTCAAATGCTTATTAGCTGCGAAGCCGCATAAGCGTTCGGAGAGTGTAATACTCACGACCATGAATTTTCTCCTTACTAGAGGAAAACGATTTTGTCAACTAGGAGGTAGCTCCTAGATGACAACAGAAACTACCGAAAAGAAGCAAACGACGAGAAGGGACTTCTTGAAGGGAGCAGGAGCAGGCGCAGTGGTGGGCGCCGTAGTTGTGGCAGGTGTCGAGGAAGGGATAAGGATACCGGGCCTGCCGTCAAAGACATCCACATCCACGTCGACTAAGACGATCACGGGTGGTACGACCACATCAACGACCACGGCAACAACTACAGCAACGGCAACGACCACGAAGACGGTGGTGCCACCGGCAGTCACCGTCGCACTGGCGGCCACTCCGGGCACCGTTTCAGCAGGTTCCTCCGTCACGCTCACCGCTACTCCAAGCGGTGGGACTTCTCCATACACCATAAGCATCGCATGCGGCGATGGAAGCACCCTGACTGCGAGCGGGTCTCACACGTATACGGCTGGCGGGAACTACACGGCCCTCGTGACCGTCACCGACAGCAACGGGATGCAGGGCTACGGCACTGCGACGGTGATGGTTACCGGCGCTCCGACGCCAGTTCCGCCGGTGGCGTCCAAAGTAGTGACGCTCACCGTGAACGGGAACCCTGAGACGCTCCTGGTACAGGCCAACTGGTCTCTCTTGGAAGTGCTCAGGGAGCAGCTCCACCTCTTCTCAGTGAAGGATGGCTGCTCATTGGGCGAATGCGGGGCATGCACCGTCATGATGGATGGAATGGCTGTCAACTCGTGCCAGATCCTGGCGATTGAAGCGGAAGGCCACGCGATAACGACCCTAGAAGGGTTAAGCAACTATGGGAACAACCTTGATCCACTGCAGACGGCATGGCTAACGTACGAAGGATCTCAGTGTGGCTACTGTACTCCAGGCATGATAATGCAAGCGAAGGCGCTTCTGACTGCCAACCCCAACCCGACGATGGCTCAGATACAACAGGCCATATCGGGCAACATGTGCTGTTGTGGCAACTACAGGAAGATAGAGATGGCTATAGCGTCAGTGGGAGGTAGCTAGACATGTCTCTCAATGTGTTAGGCAATGCTAACCCAGACAAGCTTGGACTGCAGAAGGCAACGGGCAAGCACGACTTCTCGACCGACCACGTCTTCGAAGGCAAGCTCTACGCGAGGATGCTAGGCAGCCCGTACCCCCATGCGAAGATAACCGCCATAGACACCAGCGCCGCGATGGCCCTTCCGGGCGTCAAGGCAGTCACGACGTACGTGGACTGCCCCATAATGACCCAGGAGCTCTTCTATGTAGGTCAAGAGGTGTGCGGCGTAGCCGCCACGGACGAGCACATCGCTTCCCAAGCCCTGAAACTGGTCAATGTGACGTATCAGACGCTGCCGTGGGTTGTGGACATCGACAAGGCAATGGCCTCTGGCGCGCCGCTGACCGGACTCATCCCGAACACCAACGAAGTAGGAGAGCCTCTGACGGCAACTTGGGGCGACGTCAACGCAGGCTTCGCCGCCTCGGACGTAGTCGTCGAAGACACCATAGGGATGTCAGCGTCATACCAGCATTCGACCCTTCGAGCCTAGGGCCTGCATCGCCGTTTGGGACCAAAGCAATCAGGACCAACTCACCGTCTACACGAACTCTCAGAACCCGTTCTCCTTCCGGGCCACCCTAGCCGGGGCCCTAAACATTCCTTTGAACAACGTGACCGTCATCACCCACGGCACCGGTGGGGCGTTCGGTGACCTTAACTTCAACACGCACAATGTCGTGGCTGCGGTCCTTGCCAAGAAGGCGGGGGCCCCAGTGCAGTACCAACTGACCAGGCACCAGAACTACCTATCCGCAACGCAGCAGTACGCCGACAGGGGTGACATAAAGCTGGGCGCCAAGAGCGACGGGACGCTCATGGCCATACAGGCCACATTCTGGACCGACATCGGGGCCTTCCCGTGGCCGGCAGTGGGCGACGCGATATCGCCTCTGCAGATTACCTTCAATGTGCCCAACGCCAGCTTCACCGGTCACACGATCGTCACGAACAAGCCCCAGGGCGCGTACTGGAGGTGCGTAGGAGAGCCAGGCGGCCTCTTCGACATGGAGCCCGTAATCGAACAGTTGTGCGAGAAGCTGAGCATGGACAAGGTTGCGTTCATGCTCAAGAACATAAAGAAACTGGGCGACTTGGACAACGGGTCATTGGGCCTCAACACCGGCGTGCAGGGATTGCCCTTCGGAAGCATGGCCCTGAATCATAACATCCAGGACGTGGCCACCAGCATCGGATGGTCGACAAAGCACAAAGCTCCGGGCACCGTGGTGCTCCCCGACGGCAGGTATTATGGAATCGGCATCAGCGGATATGTCTGCAACAAGGGTCAGTGGGGAGGCGAAGTCGACTGTGCCATCATCACGACGACTGCCGACGGCGGGTTCTTCCTGAACGTCGGCCAGTCGAGCATACAGGCGTCGGTCTCCTCTTTGTCCTATGTCGCGGCTGAAGCGCTGGGCGCCAACGCAGGGGACGTGAAGGTTGGCGAATACGGCAACACGGCGGTAACCCAGAACTGCGGGGGACAAGGTGGAAGCACGAGGACAGTCACATCGGGACACGCCGTAAAGGCTGCAGGCGAGAGCGTCTTAGCACAGCTCTTCGCGGTCGCCGCCCCGATGCTGAATACCACGCCCGACAAGCTTTCCGCCAAATTAGGGAAGATCTACCTCACGAGCGACTCGACCAAGTTCGTGACGCACGCGGCCGTCCTGGCCGCGTCTACGTCACCCATCGTGGGCTACGGGTACACGCCATATGACACATCGAAGGTCATCAGGACGACGTCCGCCGCAGCAGTCGAGATCGCGGTCGACGAAGACACGGGTGCCGTCGAGGTCACGAGAGTGGTGCAGTCCGACGACGTGGGAACGGCCGACTCAATGCTGGCCTGCGAAGGTCAGATCGAAAGCGGAACGGTGCAGTCCATTGGGTACGAGCTGATGTGGCAATGGTACGTCGACCAGAACAACGGAGTTCCGCTGAACCCCAGCTTCCTGGGCCACAGGTTCCCCACCAGCATGGACATACCGCCCCCGGACAGCTTCACTCCAATCGTCGTCCAGTCGAATGATGCCATCGGTCCGTTTGGCGCCAAGGGCTTGGGGGAGCCGCCGCTGTCGCCCCCAGCAGCTGCAATCGTCAACGCAATCTACAACGCGACAGGGAAATGGGTCAGGTCGCAGCCGGCAACGCCATGGAAGGTTCTGGCGGCGTTAGGAAAGGTGGTGTAGTAGAATGAAAGTCATCAATCACTATGACGCGACATCGGTAGCCGACGCAGTTGCGATGCTGGACAAGTACGGAAGCGCAGCCAAGGTCATAGGCGCAGGGACGGACCTGACTCACCAGTTGAAGGGGTTCATCAGAAATGATCTCCCCGACTACCTCATCAACCTCAAGACGATTCCTGGCCTCGATGCGATAACTTCGGATTCGTCTGGGCTGCACGTGGGGGCCCTCGCCACCCTGGCGAGCGTCGCCACCAACTCGACGATCCTTAGCACCTACCCCATGCTCGCCACGGCCGCCAACTGGGTGGCCACTCCGAACATCAGGAACATAGGGACCATAGGTGGAAACATCAGCCAGGAGGTCTGGTGCTGGTACTACCGCTGGGAGTACGACCTGTTCAACTGCCTGAGGAAGGGAGGAAGCACATGCTACGCGACGGCTGGAGACAACACATTCCACAGCATATTCGGCGGAGCTGGAGGTTGCAACGCCGTGGCCGCGTCGGACACTGCCATCGCGCTGCTCGCCCTCGGGGCATCGGTCAAGACGAGCAAGCAGACCATACCGATCAGCCAGTTCTTCAAGGACCTCTCTCCGGGTCACGTCCTCGCCGCCGACGAAATCATTACTGAAATAGACGTGCCGACTCCTCCGACGGGCAACAAGCAGGTCTTCATCAAGCAACAGCTCAGGCAGAGCTTCGACTTCGCCATCGCGAGCGTGGGCCTGATGTGTGCGCCGGCGACATCGACCATCACCACGGCCAACATCTGGCTGGGTGGAGTCGCTCCGACTCCGATCGAGGCGACTGGAGCAGAGACCGCCCTGAAAGGCAACGCCATCAGTTCCACAGTAGCAGCGGCCGCTGGAGCAGCCGCAGTAGCCGACGCCGTTCCGATGACCAACAACCACTACAAGGTTAACATCGTCCAGACTCTAGTAAGCAGAGCGATACTGACGTAGGAAGTTGAGGATGGAGTTTGTCGCTTCATCCCCAACACCCCTTTTTATTTATTCTATTAAGCAAGACCTATAGGCCTTATAGTAAATTGTCTATTAAGATAAATCATATATTATGGCGGGTGTGACATGACGTCAGACAATCATATGGAAATGGACTTGACCGACATAGACGGCAAGTACCCACCGTTCTGGTACGCGGTCAGGGTCACGGCGAGGGACGAACATGGGCAGCCCACCAAGGGCGTCGTCGTCTGTCAACACATCACTCGCAGGAACCTTTCGCACGAGTTGGCCAAGCTGGCCGAGAAGGACCTGTGCGTCTTCCAAGCCTTGGAGAAACCCCGGGTCGCAAAGGTGATGGTTTAGTGGGCCTGGTGTTGCGTCTTCGTCCGGATGGGACCTTCTTCGTCAGGATTCATGGCCCCAAGGGCGTGCGTGAACTGCGGGCGGTCATCGATACGGCGTCGGAGCTCTGCCTGATCCAGAGAAGCGATGCCACCGACTTGGGCTACAACGCGTTCTACATTCCGGAAGCACCCAACGTGAACACGAAGATAATCACGCCCCATTACTTGATCAAAGTTCCTTTCATTACGATCGACAAGATCGAAGTGGGCAAGTTCGTCGTGAAGAACGTTCTGACGGCGGCTCAGGACCTGACCGAGAACCTCGGTGTCGATTTCGTAATAGGCCAAAGCCTCCTTGGTAGTTACAAACTCGTCTACGATTTTCCACGGAGAATCGTGAAGCTGGCGGAGGGATCGCCTTGAGCCTCAAGCTCTTCTCGCTCTTCACGATACTTGCCGTCATGATAGCGGTCCCCGCGGTCTACCCAGTGCAATGCCCTGAGTGCCACGGGACAGGGGTGGTTAACCTAAGCGTCGTGGGGATGGAGAATATCAGGCTCGTGGACTTGAGCACGCTGGTGGTTGGCACCGTGCGACTGGGATGCGGCACGTATGCGGTGTACACGACCAACCTGACCTTCACCTTCTCCAATGTCGCCACGGTCCCAATCAACGCGTCCGTCCTCCTTAACACCAGCTACAGCGAAACCGGGTCCCTCATCTCCAAGACTTTCTATACCTTTGTGGTCCCTGCCAATGCTTCGAATTTCGTCGCCCACGCACAGTACCCTGCCCAGGTCGCCATCAACAACGTTCCCGTCCTCCCGACGCTGTCCTTCTCCGCTGCAGTTTTCCAGGCCAGCAACACGACGGTGACACTCCCGTGCCCCAAGTGCCACGGAAAGGGCACGATCTCGTTACTCCAGCTGATGATGGGGGGCGGTTGAGCTTTCGAAGCCCTTTAGGATCACCCCCCTGATTGCAGGCCTCGCCACCGGCCTCTGGGCCGCGATCGCGGTGGGGATCCTGGCGATGGACGTCCCCGAGGCCTTCGGCATCTGCGGCATATCTCACCCGAGGGACATGATCGACTTCGTCTTCAACAAGCTTTTCGGCACCAACTTCTTTCTCTCGAATTACTCCCTCGTCATCCCTGTGCTGACCTATGTTGGCATCGTGTTCGGGGCGGCCCTCTCGGCATACCAGAAGAAGGAGCTGCGGCTCAGGTCGGTCCCTGACCGCGCCTCCCCTGTGGTATACGGCTTCGCGGTAGCCAACTTCGGCATGCTCATGGGCTTCTGCTCGGTCAGGGCGATCATGTTGCTGGCGTACGGGAACCTCCTGGCCGTGCCCGGGCTGGTCGGGATCCTCATAGGGGTGGTCCTCGCCTGCCGCTATGTCAAATGGAGGGTGAAAGCACGGGACTAGAGATCAACGTCGCGACGCTGATCGCCGGCGGGATCATAGGCTACTTGTGGCAGCGCTCGAAGGCTTGCTCCATCTCCGGCTACAGGGACTTCTACCTCTTCAAGGACACCTACCTGCTGAAGACGGTCCTGGGGATGTTCGTGGGTGCCCTTATTGGGTTCGTCGTCCTGAAGTCCTTCAGCCCTAACGAAGGCAACTTCCTCTCACTGCTCAATACCCCGGGCCTCACGCTTGATACGATGTTACTGATCTTCATAGGCGGAATAGGCTTCGGGCTCTTCTCAGTCCTCGCCGGAGGGTGCCCGACCAAACAGCACGTGGCAGCTGCCAGCGGCTCCAAGACCTCCATGCTCTACCTTCTGGGTTTTTATGCCGGCCTAATCTACTTCCAAGTGGTGATCCTTGCATACCTTCTATCGGTACTTGGTGTTGGCTAGCGCCCTCTTCCTGATCGGAGGCGTCCTTGGCCAGCCGGGCCCCTTCGCCTCCAACCTTGGCGCCATCCGCGCTCAGGTCGCTCGGGCCGAGATCGCCAAACCTCCGCAGGCTCAGCCTTCGAACGAAACCCTTACCCTTGGCATCAACAGCACTTCGGTTCACGTCTACGATACGATCACCTTCGAAGGCGTGTTGACACCTGGACGTGTAGCCGGCATCCTCCTCACCCTCACCTGGCCCGACGGCAGCTGGTCGAACTTCAGGTTGCAATCGAACGATACAGGGGGATACTTGTACCAATTATACATCCCCATGGATGGCGTGTTTCGCGCCGTCACGTCTATCATGGACACGACCGAGGTGACGAGCAATACCGTCCAATTCCTCGTGACCTACAGGCCCATCACAGAACCAGGAAATGAGACCGTCTCATTCGCCGAAGACGGCCTGCCCAGCGGTACGGCCTGGTCAGTCATCCTCAACGGCCAGAGCTTCTCTTCGAGCCAGAGCTCTTTTGTCGCTCAGGCAAACCTGCCTTACGGACAATACAATTGGACCGTGCCTCCTTCATCGGTGGGGGAAGGGACTAGATATGCCGCGAACCAGTCCTCGGGGGTATTGCTCGTCGACTCTCCGCAGGCATCCGTGGTTCTCAATTTCACCGAGCAGTTCGAGGGCTCCTTTTCCTACTCGGTGGTTGGCGAGGGGACACCGTCGCCACCCCAGCTGACCTACGTGAGCCTCGGCACCTCTTCATCTGTCAGCTTGAACCAAGCGCCCCAGTCCCTCTGGCTCGATGTTGGCTCGTCGTGGTCGGTCACTGGTCTGTTGGGCGGCTCCGGAGCCTCCGAAAGGTGGATGACGCCGAGTTCAGTCGGGAATGCCTCTCCAAGAGCGAACCTGACGATTAACTTCTATCACCAATACGATTTCAAGCTGGAATATGCTTTGGCCGGTGGAGGGAGCCCCTCCTCTCCGACATTGACGGCGGAACAGTTCGGCGGCTCCTTCTCTGCGACGCTCACAGGCTCTCCCGTGGACTCCTGGGTGGACTCCGGTCAATCGTGGTCCGTGACCAACCCTCTAGTAGGCTCAAACTCTACAGTGCGGTGGATGGCGGACAACAGCTCAGCTGCTGGGACGGTCTCGTCTTCAACGCTCATCTCCGTCACCTATTACCAACAGTTCTCGGTCACCGTCGCGCCAAGTTCCTCGGATGGGGGGAGTGTCTCTTCTTCGGGCGGCTGGTACGGCGTGGGCGCTCCGCTCACCCTCACCGCCTTACCATCCCCAGGATGGGAGTTAGCCGGATGGGAGGGCACGGGGACGGGCTCCTACACGGGGACGGGCTCCTACACGGGGACTGGTGGTAGCGCTTCCTTGACGGTTTCCTCGCCCATCACGGAGGTCGCCGAGTTCTACCCCGGCCTGACCATCGCGGCCAGTGATGGGGGATCGGTGAGCTACACCTATGGTTCCACATCCGGATCCGTCGCATCTGGCACGAACGGGACGATCTACGTCCCGAGCGGCGCCACGGTGTCCCTCGCGCCGGCCCCCTCTTTCCTGTATTCGTTCGAAGGCTGGTCTGGGGCACTGAGCGGAACTGGACCTCAACCCATACCAGTGAGCTCGCCCATGAGCGTTCAGGGCTCCTTCGCGATCAACGTGCTCGACATCGTCGTGATCGTGGCGGCTGCCTTGATCGTCGCATCCGGTGCCTTCGTCATGCTCCAGACGAAGGAGGACAGCACGCTTGGTCGCTTGACCGAAGCTTTGAAGATATATGCGTCCTCTTGGTGGCAATTAGCACCCAAGAATAGGACGACGTTGGCAGAAGTGACGCACCAGCGGGTCGGCGGGGGCCTCCCTTCCCCCCGCGGACGCGAACCACCTGAACGACCGACTGGTTCCCCATCGGGGTCGCTGTGTCGGCAGGGGTGGCTCTCTTGGCGGTTCTGATCGCTTCCGTGGGGCGCAGGGAAGCTCGTCGAAAGCCTAATATTCCTCGCAAGCCAGGCGAAGTCTGAGGGGTTAGGGTCATTGGCAGCCGCTCCAGTCGAGTACGAAGAAGTAGTCTACGAGCAATTGGTGAAACTAATGCAAGTGGTGCCTCCGCGTCCGCCAGCCTGGCAGTCCTCCTATATCATGAGGGTGCCGGAGGAGCTTCAGCCCGGGATGGTCCTGGAGGTGTCGGCCTCGTCGGTCGTGAACGTAATGGCGCACCTCTTCAGGAAGGATCCCAGCGGCGCGGTCCATGAGCCTGTCCTGAGCCCTCCGCCTTCTTCCAAGCTGCATTTCGTGTACCCCGTTGATGTCGCCGGGACCTATCAGCTGAGACTGTCCCAGACCCAGATGTACCCCCCGACGGACGCGAAGCTGAAGATGGTGATCAAGAAGCCCAAGCCCGGGGGCAGCGGAGACCATCCAACAGCCAGTGGGCAACAGAGCTAGAGCCGGCCGCCCTTGTGAAGGAGGCTGGACAGAGCTACGCGCAGAGAACTATGGAAGCCTGATTAGCCTCGACCCTAGGGACTGACTGCTTTCTTGATGGCTTCCTGGGCCTCAGGGGTCGCAAGAGAAGAGGCGATCCAAGGGGCGTACTTCGACATCCAGCTCTGAATCTGGTCCGCTTTCGCTTTATCCTCCTTTGAAATGGCCTCCCCGAGGTCCTCCACCTTCTTCTTCAGGTCGCCTCTTTCGTAGTCACTGATGTCAGGCCTCGAATCAATCAGGCTCAAGATATCTCCGAGGAAGTCGCCTGCGTTTCTCTGCAGGGTAGCCTGCACCTGGTCAGCTCCGGCGGCGACGTTCCCTTCCCCCGCGGCCGGGCGTGTTCCGCCTTGACCGCCAGGAGGGGCCCCGGACTGGGTGCGGCTCTGATGCGCAGCCAATATCCCCTGTTCGGTTATCCTAGCCAGTATGAACTCGTTCCTGCTGCTCAGGAACCCCGTCCTGTCAGCGAACTGCAGGAGACCCGCGGCGTACAGGACGTTGAAGCTCTCGTTGACGCTCTTCAGGTCCATGCCCAGGGAGGCCGCGATCTCCGCCGAGGCCGCCGTCTTCCTGTCTGCTAGGCATTCGAGGATTCGTCGATCTCTCTCCTCCATCTTCGTTCAGCCGAGACTTCGGTGGACGCCGTCTATTTCTACTTTTTCAAGCCAGGGTGCCCGATCAAGATCTGTCCGGACCGTCTTCCGTCGGAGGTAGGGTTGGATTTGGTGTGTAGCTTTTATATGAAATGAGTCGCTTCAGCCGCGACAGGGACATGGCGGCTTCAACTTTAGTGCGTGGTAAATGGGCTGGGAGGTTCATCTGGGCCTCTATCTTACAGGGTTTCCTTGCGGTGCTGTGGACGCTCTTCATAATCGATCCGTACCTGACCTATGGCCCTTCCAAGGTCATCTCGGGAGGGGGAGCTGGCACATGGTTCTTCGTCGGCTACATGTCATATGTTCTGGTCGGAGTAGTGGCGGTCGCCGTTACGGCGATCTTCTACTTCTACATCGAATCTGTCCTGGGCAAGGTTTACAGCGAGTTAACCTCCTATCTGGCTTGGGCTCACATAATACTGATGAACGTAGGGGTCGCCGGAGCCTGCTTCCTGCTCATGTGGGGGGGCTACACGGCTGGAGTGGCCCAAGCCCCGGTTTCGAGCGGAGGCGGAGGCCT
This sequence comes from uncultured Nitrososphaerota archaeon, assembly GCA_963842885.1. Classification (GTDB taxonomy): domain Archaea; phylum Thermoproteota; class Nitrososphaeria; order Conexivisphaerales; family DTJL01; genus DATKKG01. The sequence continues at coordinate 442,517 of CAWJIE010000003.1, read as the reverse complement.
CACGACGGGACAGATACACGTTCAGATACTCAGCCAGCTGATAAACCCGGTCGGCTACTTCATAGTGATGGCTGTGGCAGGCGCCATCCTTGGCGGACTGGGTTACCTGTTGGCCCAGAGGAAGAAGTAGAAAGCGTCGTCGGCGCGCCGACGGGCTCTTCTGGCCTTCATCCATCGCCGTGGCGATCGCGCCGGTCATCCTCTACGCTACGCGGCAGGATCATTCCAGCGCAGCAGCGGGCTGAACTACCGCGACGGATTGGTGATGTAGGGGCCCCGTCCTCCGCCCTATACCGATGGCTTCGTAGGACCCCGGGCGAATCTAATGAAAGCGACGACCAGAATCGCTGCAGCTACGATGGCTGCGGAAGCCTCTGTGGCCAAGGCCACTTGGGGATGCCCGCCCTGGTTCGCCGTTATCCCTGCAAGAGCCCAGACGACGACCAGGCCATAGGCAATGTCTCTCCTGGTGCCCAACACCGCAAGTGTGATGATTAGTGCTACGACGATGACGAGCTCAGCCCAAGCGGCTGGAGCGATCCCCCAACCACCCCAATTCAATGAAACTAGGGCGGACGAGACATCCGCAATGGAAGCTATCGTAATCCAGCCAAGGTAGACGCTGAACGGCAGATGGACCCAGATCTTCTCGCCGCGAGGCGCCTTCGACCTGCCCACATCCAAACGGAGATAGATGGCAATCAACGACGCCAACAGCCCAAAGATCAGTGGGACTGACGCCACGATGTAGTCGTACTGCCAAAGGAACAGCCACGCGATGTTGAACACGCTGCTCAGTATGAACAAGTAGCTTACCCGCCCATTGAACGAGTCCTCCCTGTGCCGCGGCACCAGTTGGAAGAAGATGAAGGCGAACAGCAGCACGTAGATTACGCCCCAGATTGAGAAGGTGAAACCAGCCGGTGTGATAAGCGTCGGATAGGCAGCGGACACGTCAGCGGTGTTCCTACCATTCAACAGCTTGGTGCCGCCCGCCAGGGCGTTAACGACGACCACCGCGACAAACGCTAAAGCATTGCCCATCTGCAGAGCCGAAACACCTCTCTTTAGAGACATCAGTCAGCTTCCTCAAGACCGAACATGCTGGGATGAATATCTAAGGATTCCCATGCCCGCGAGCCAGCCTGCAAGGGCGCCGAAGCTACGGATAATTCAGCGAGATTATATGGTGCCGAACATTCAGATTGGCCATCGCGATTCCAAATGGTAGAGACACTGGGCTACAGAGTCGTGAAGAAGCTAGGGAAGGTGGAAATCAGAAGTTACCCGCGAATGGTAATTGCCAGGGTGGACGGTTACGGAGACGGTGGCTTCAACCTGCTGTTCAGGTTCATCACCGGCGAGAACAGCCAGAAGGCAAAGGTCGCAATGACCGCTCCTGTCCTTTCGGAGAAGATTCCGATGACCGCGCCGGTCCTCTCGGGCGGAGGATCGATAGCCTTCGTCATGCCTGAATCCTACACAGTCGAGACAACGCCCGTGCCCGTTGATGAGCGCGTCAAGATTGTGGAGATCCCTGCCAGGAATTTGGCCGTCCTCAGGTTCTCCGGAAGATGGAGCAAGGGTGTCTTCGATGCCAGATCCAAGGAAATGCTGGGTGAGCTGCAGAATGCGGGGATTGGAATCAGAGGCGAGGTGTTCTCCATGAGGTACAACGCTCCCTTCACCCCTTGGTTCTTGCGTAGGAATGAGGTCGCCGTGGAAGTTCCTCCCTAGATGATTCCTTTCGAACTAGGCTCAAGGAAGAGGCCGATTAAGGCAGCCAGCTAGTATGGGGATCTGGGACGTCAATCCGTGAGGTTCTTTGCCGGCAGCATCCGATAGGCGAACACTCGGAGATGCATCTTTCTGTTTTCAGCATCACACTCGGACCTCCAATATCCTGGATTCCCTAATCAGGGAGGAGAAGACGCCAGCAAGGCTGAGGGCGGTTCCAAGGCGACTCAACTTGAGGTCTTGAAGTTCGGAATCAGGGCACGCACTGGATATGACCTGCAATGGGCCGGACAGGATTTGAACCTGTGATCTTCGCCGTCTTCTGCGCGTCGACAACGCGAGTCAGAGCGACGTCCAAGACCAGGCTAGACGACCGGCCCTTCTTCGTTAAGCTCCTCTTGAGAAACGATTTAAACCTTTTCGGCCATGACCCATCGACTGACGAACGATTGGCGCTCTTCTCACATGGTTTATGTACTCGCCACTGACGTATGGTTAAACGACACTTCGAATGAGCTCTTCGCTTTCTGGCCTCTACAAGCTTGAAATGGGTGAAAGGATTCGGCGGGTGAAGGAGATGACTGGGATCACCGACGATGAAGCCGACTCCATCTTCTCCATGACAGCTTTGAAGAGAGACGTCGCCGACCGAATGATTGAGAACGTGATAGGCGCCATTCAGCTGCCTCTTGGCGTAGCCACCAACTTCATGATCAACGGAAAGGAGTATGCCGTGCCGATGGCCATCGAGGAGCCCAGCGTCATCGCGGCCGCCTCCAACGCGGCGAAGATGACAAGGGCCAAGGGAGGCTTCCACGCCGTCGCAAGCAGGCCCCTCATGGTCGCCCAGATACAATCGGTCGGCGTCGCCGACCCCTACGCCGCCGTGCATAAGGTCCTGGCCCATGCCGACAAGATACTCGAAATCAGCAACGAGACGAACCCGACGCTGGTCAAGGTGGGAGGCGGAGCCGTGGACCTCGATGCGCGCGTCATAGATACCAGCCGCGGGAAGATGGTGATAACTGAGATTACGGCCGACTGCAGGGACGCGATGGGAGCCAACACCGTCAACACCATGGCCGAGACTGTCGCACCCCTCATCGAGAGCCTGATCGGCGGGAGGGTGAGGCTCAGGATCCTCTCCAATTTGGCCACGAAGAGGCTGGCCAGATCTTGGGCAACATTCGGCAAGGATGACCTGGGAGGTCCTGACGTCGTCGAGGGAATACTTGACGCATACGCCTTCGCCGAGGCCGACCCCTTCCGATGCGCCACCCACAACAAGGGCATAATGAACGGCATATCCTCGGTGGCTCTCGCAACGGGCAACGACACGCGCGCCATAGAGTCAGGCGCCCACGCCTATGCAGCCAGGAGCGGTCACTACTCCTCTCTCACCAAGTACGAGAAGAACGCCGACGGCGACATCGTCGGCAGCATCGAGCTTCCCATAGCGTCGGGCATCCTAGGCGGAGCCACCTCCACCCATCCCGTCGCGAAGGCAGCCATCAGGATGTTGGGGGTCAAGACTGCCCAGGAGTTGGCGTGCGTGATGGCCTCCGTCGGCCTTGCGCAGAACCTGGCCGCCCTGCGCGTCCTGGCCACGGAAGGCATCAGCAGGGGGCACATGAGGCTCCACGCCAGGAACCTTGCTGTCATGGCCGGCGCCCCCGTGGACCTGATACCGAAGGTGGTCGAGGAGATCGAGAAGGAGCCCAGGGTCACCTATGACAAGGTAGTGGAGATAGTCAAGCGCCTGAAGTCCGACACAGCTTAGGAATCATTGGTTCACCGGCAGATTCTTGATATTCTTCTGCAAGTTGCGAGCGGGTAGCTCCATAGCCATTCGTGAAAGGTTCGACATGTCAATAGTTTTTGCGCACAGATGCAACGTTAGAATACATCGAACGTAAAATACCATTTGCATGCTTGCTTGCACTGCTGAGATCATTTGGCTCCAAGCGGTAAACAGAGGTTCGTCGAGAGGAGAGAACCCGAGAGCGCCCCGGAGAGGACCCTGCGCTGCTCATACTTCCTGCAGTGCGCTTTCTACAAGGATGGATCTCCATACTGCTCGGACCAGCCGGCCTCATGCCCGAAGTGGAGGGAATACATGAGCGGTTCACAAGAGACTTCCGACTTCTCGGACAACCTCGTCGGATCGCCAAGGCTGGCGAAGGCCGTACACGTCGTGACGCCGTACGGGAAGTTCGAGCACAACCTACATCTCTACGAATTGAGGTGGTCGGGGAAGAGCTAGTGGTCTACCCTCTGGACGGCTCTGGAGGCTCCTTCCACTATAGGGGCTCATTCCTCTACTACATAGAGGGCGAATACAGGCGCTAGCGGACTGCCTGGCTCAGCGATTCCCTCGGTCGTGACCGCCCTTAGACTTCGGCAGGCGAGACCTCTTCCGTTGCCTGGCCTCCTCGATCAGTAGACGGTGTAGGTCCCTTGATGCGCGGCCGGATTCAGGCGTGCAAGAGAACTCACTCCAGAACGGGCACAAGTGGTCCATCGTAGCGCGTCCCGAGTATTCAGCGAAAGCCACCGGATAGAGCCTGCATCCCTTGGGCCTCGCTTCGTAGATGGTGCAACGGGTGCCATCGTGGAAGACGCACCGATGATGCGCGTTCTTCAAGATTACAAGCCCCTTCGATTCGACCGCGAAGGACTCCTCCTTGTAACCCAGCGACTCTATCCTTCGCATGTCTTCTTCGGAGAGGGCCATGGCCGTCCCCTGGCAGCAGCTTATGCATCTGTGTTCAAAGCAGACGTTCCTGCCCGGTGTAGGCGACGAAGTGGAATCTCTGGGAGCAGGGTCCGCCAACAGGAACCTCGTCAGCTGGTCGGATGTCCTGCCATAAGGGTGTATAGTTGGAGTTCCGTCAGGCGGGCCGCCGTCGGCCGATTGCCTTACAGGAAAGGAGGGGAGGAGCCAACAGCTTAATATAACCAGCCAATAAGCGCCTAGTGACGAATACGACATGAGTTACGGAAATCGCAGCGGCGGATACGGTGCCAGGCGGAGCTACGGTAGCTTCGGTGGCCCAAGCAGTTTCGCTCCAAAGCCAGTCAAGGCTGGCGAGGAGTACGACGTCGAGATCACTGAGATCTCGAGACGCGGTGACGGTATCGCAAAGATACAGGGATTCATCATCTTTGTTGTCGGCGCGAAGACCGGACAGAAGCTGAGGGTTAAGATCACTAACGTATCGAACAGGTACGCTAGCGCCGAGATCGTTTCCCCCGCGACAAACACGACATCGCAACCGGCGGATGCTCCCGCATCGACAGATGCCGAGCCTGCTGGGAAGACACAGTAGATTACGTACAGGTAGATGCGGGAGGGGCGAAATCCTCTCCACGGGTCTAGAATGGACGTAAATCGACCACGAGAATGGGCGGAGGGGTTTTTTGTTCCGCCATCAACCATCATCTCCTAGCCGTGTCTATGGTCCGAAAAACCAAACGGCTGACTTAGGGTGTTGCAAGCCTGTCTGGGTCTAGTGAAGGCGGTCTCTCGATTTGAATGGTCGCCGCGAAGACAACTCCGCGCCGACACAGGAGAGCTCTGTCAGGCGATGATCGTTCGACGGGGGGCAACAGTCAGGACGAGCCGGCCTTGATTGTGTTGTCGATCCCTATGCGTCTGTCGCGCTCAGGCCCAAATCGCCCATGATCTCAAGCATGCCCTTGCTCCTGTTCCTTATCGTCACCTCGGTCACGCCCGCAGCCTCGGCTACGTCCCTCTGGGTCACATGAGTCTCGTCTTCGATCATGGTATTTGCAAGGTAGAGGGCGGAAGCCGCGAGCCCCATGGGGTCCTTCCCGGACATCCCCCTCGAATCCTTTACGGCGGCAAGGATCTCGAGCGCCTTCCTCTGGTTCCTTTCGGACATCCCAGCCTTGCTAGCGATGCGTGTGACACATCTTGACGGGTCCACCACGGGCATCGCCAGGTTGAGCTCTCTCAACAGGAGGCGATAGCACCTGGCCAGGTCCGTCCTCTTCATGTCGCTGACGCCAGCGACGTCTTTCAGATTCCTGGGAGTCGAAGTGCTGCGGCAGGCTTCATAGAGAGAAGCGGAGACCATCCCTGTTATCGTCCTCCCCCTGACGAGATTCATCTCAAGGGCCTTTCGATAGATGTAGGCAGCACGCTCTGCAACGTTTGGGCCCACATTGAGTTTCTCCACCAACCTAGAGAGTTCGCTCAAGGCAATCATCAGGTTCTTGTCCTTAGGCTTCCGGTATACGCTGCGGTTGTCCCACGTGCGCATCCTCTGCGCTGCGTTCCTCGCCGCCGACGAAAGCCTGGCGCCTCCGGCGTCCTTGTATTCGTTCCCTATCACGGTAGACAGCCCCATATCGTGCCTGGAGAGCGACTCAGGAGCTCCCGTGTGGCTCAACGCGTCCTTCTCTTCTGGGGAGAAGGCCCTCCATCCGACGCCTGATTCCTGGGCCCTGTCCTCAAGGACGAACCCACAGCTGTTACAGACGTACTCTCCGCTGGTCGAATCGAAGACGGAGGTCTGGGCCGAACATCTCGGGCATCTTCGGGATGCCGTCGAATGAATCAATTGGACAGCTCACCGCGTGAACTCGCTCTTGTAGTGCGACCTGACGACGGGTTCCTGCAGACCTCCCGGTCTCGGAGCCCAAGCTGGACCAAAGTCCGACAAAAGGTTGGACGTAGTCTATCGTCTTCTTCGGCTTCTGGACATTCGCTGCTGTTCGTCTATCTGAACACAAACCGGGCATTCGAAGCCCTTACCCGACCGTCTCATGCGTATGTTGTGCCTGGAGCATGAGGGTACGGTTTCTTCCACACTCTAGACCGAAAGACGGGGCTAATAGGGGTTGCTGTCCTACTTGATTCTCGGAGATCCCTGGCTCTAAGGACGAATCAATTCCTATGTTCCTAGGGCCTCCCCGCTAGGCCGTCTCATCTAGACTCGAGCCAATCCCGTTGATTCGCTTGGGGGACATCACCGCTCGAAGCTGTGAAAAAGGTCGCCGTGCGGCATGATCGACCCCTATGCCTTCGCCGGCTCTTGTATCTTCAACGCCATCTTCAGCCCCTTGTATCTATTCCTAATGGTGACTTCCGTGACAGCCGCAGCCTCGGCGATGTCCTTCTGAGTCTTGTTCTCGCCTTCAAGCACGCAGGCTACGTAGAGGGCCGCCGCAGCCAGGCCCATGGGGTCCTTTCCTGCGCTCGTCCTGGATTCGATGGCCCTCTTCAATATGCCCACCGCGCGCCTCTGCGTCCTCTCAGTAAGGCCTGACTTGCTGGCGATCCTGGAGACACATTTCACGGGGTCCGTCACGGGCATCCTCAGCTCAAGCTCACGTAGGAGGAGCCGATAACATCTGGCCACGTCCTTCTTCTTCATGCCGCTGGCAGCCGCAACGTCTTTCAAGGTCCTCGGGGTCTCCGTCACCCTGCAGGCGGCGTAGGTGGACGCTGCGATGAGGGCACCGATGCTCCTTCCCCTCACGAGGCCCTTATCCAGAGCCTTCCTGTAGATGTAGGCAGACCTTTCGACGACGACGTCGGAGATGCTCAGCTTGTCGGCCAACCTGTCCAGTTCGCTGAAGGCCTGGCGCAGGTTCCTGTCCACAGGTTCGTGGACCTGGCTCCTCCCGTCCCAGGTCCTGAGCCTCTCGATGGCCGACCTGACGCTGCCAGCCAGGTTCTTACCGGAGGCATCCCTGTTCTCCGAACCGATGACCGTGGCCAAGCCATAGTCGTGCATGGCGAGAGAAGTGGGGATCCCCACCCTGCTCCTGTCATCCTTCTCCTCCTTGGAGAAGGCGCGCCACTCCGGACCCGTCTCCTCGATGCGTTCCTTGACGACGAATCCGCAGTAGCTGCAGACCATCTCCCCCTTGGCAGAGTCGATGACCATGGGCCGCCTGCCGCAACGTGGGCAGCGCTCCGTCTGCGCGTTCTGATCGCTGGGAAACTGCTCTCTCCTAGAGGACAAAATGGGTCGCCAAGAAATATATGACATCCTATAAGTTTAAATGAGTTATATTTAAATAATTGCTGCGAAGGTGTTGCAAGGTCCCCGATTGCCAGCAGCCCCGTCGAGGGTCGGTCGCTGGGTCGGATAGCGATTCGGGGAACAGACGACGTTCTCCGACGCCTAGTCGACCAAGTGGCTGTTGCTGGATCCCCGCATCTGCAGTTCTTTCTTCCTGTCCGTCATTAGCCTGTTTTCGGCCTCTAATGAGCTCGCTGCAGGCACATGGCAGGGAAGGTTGCCGCCATGCCAAAAGAACGTGGGGAACGTCGTAGAACGGCGAGGAACGAATGGGACTGAGTGTGGAACGCCCACGGAACGTGGAGAGAACGTGGGTAGAACGTGATAGGAACGCGAGAGAACGCTTGCAGATCCCGGGACGTGCCTTGCCAACGCACATACGACTGTTTGCCCAGTTCACCTTTGACAAGATATATCAGTTCGGAGCGTCGTTGAGGGCTTCATCCTGACAACCGCAACATAAAGGCGAAGATCAGGCAGCAGCTCAAGGTCCTTCGCGACCTAGGCTTCGTCGAATTCCTTTAGCCGGAGCTATACGGGCGTCTCCAGGCAGACGCTTTCGCCGGTCAATGACGGGACATAGCCCGAGGGAAAAAATCAATTGAAAAGGTCTTCCAGCTGTCAACACAGATCAATTCGGGCATCAAGGTGCGACAGACGGGATTTGAACCCGTGTTACCAGCTTTCCCCGATTCACATCATGGAGGGCTGATGTCCTAGACCAGGCTGGACGACTGTCGCACAAAGCGAATTTCAGATTTCATTGTGGATATAAGCGTTATTCGAGGCCGAGGGCCCTCTCCATCTCGTAGACAAGCCGGCAGACCACGAGGCTGGCGTCCAGCCCCTGCGGGCTTATCGAAACCAGGGAGTCGAACGTCCTCTCAATCTCCTCGCTGAAGTGGCCCGAGGGGAACCCCCCGACCACGAAGCATGGTCTGGCCCCGCGGGCGGAAGACACGGCATCGGGGAGGGTCATGCGTTTCCCAAGCTTGGAGAGGCCGACGACCGCGGAGGGCCTGGCCTCCCTGAAGACCTCCTTGAAAGAGCCCTTCCCGGCGGTGATCAGGTCAGCCTCCCCTCCGACCCTTCCCTCCTTGAGGAGCTGCTCCATCAGGCTCCTGAAGCGATCGTAGGACCGCGGCGGCCTCAGCCCTTTCGAGAAGCTCAGCACCAAGTCGCCCCTTGTGTGCATGTAGAGGTCGAGCATCCCGGCCCTGTAGATGGGAGACGACGTGACGTCCAGGAGCACGTGGTAGGCTATGTCCGGCCTCCCTCTCGATTCCCCGTCCTTCAGCTTCAGCATCGCGGCATGATGGAGGCTCCTGTCGAGGAGTATCTCCCCTGCCGGCTTCCCCCTCTTCTCCACGTCGGCCTTCACAGCCGGATGCTTCTTCAGCTCCTCCGGTATCGTCTCGAGGGCCGTCTCAGCCAAGACGAGGATGAAGCTTCTCTCCGCCATTCAGCCATGTTTTATATCGGCGGTTATTCTACGTTGCGACGAAGAGGGCTTGCCGGATAAGGCCACCATCAGGCGGGAAGTGGAGAAGTGGACGTTACGCCGCAGCCCGCTCCCTGGAAAGCGACCCCAAGATGGCAGAGAAGCAGGCCCTCAATGCCAAGAGGCTGAGGCTGCGCTCCCGCGTCCGTTCCCCTTACGAGCTGAAGCTCTTCTTTTGCAAGAAGTGCAAGGAGTTTTCACCTCCGCCAAAGTACTCCACCATAAGGGTCCGCAATGGCTGGCTCGTCATCAGATGCTCCAGGTGTGGGGGCGTTTACCGCAAGAAGCTGCTTCCGTTGCCCTCTCGAAAGAGGAAGTAGCTCCTTCCTTCCGCCATCATTTCATACGCTTCATTGCCCCTACAAGCCCCAGCAAGAGGATTGCCATCGCGATGGCCGGCGCGCCCGCTTGCGCTAGGGAGGCCACTTCGGGGTGCCCTCCCTGATTCGCGGCTATCCCTGCTAGCGCCCATGCGATCACCAAACCATAGGCCAGGTCTCTCTTGGCGACCAGCGCGCGGCTGCCAAGGCGTTGACGACCACCACAGTAAGGAATGCCAGAAGGTTGCCCATCTGCAGAGTCGAGACACCCTTCGTCTGAGACACCGCCGAGATTCGCCTCAACGAAACTAGTTGGAATCGACATCTTGAGGTTTCCCAAGCCCGCACTTCCGCATTCGCTCTGGCTGCGGAGGAAGAGGCCCGCCAAACTTTAAAATACGTCTCTGAGGGCGACTATGAGGACGAGTAGATTTGCCAACAGTTTACGACGTCCCCGCGAACAGGCTAATCGAGAAGCTGGCCGACCACCTCAAGCGGGTGTCCCAGGTGCAGCCACCCGTCTGGGCCGCATACGTCAAGACCGGCTCCCAGGCCGAAAGACCCCCCCAGAACAAGGATTGGTGGTACTTCAGAGCCGCTTCAGTTCTTAGGAAGCTCTACCTCCATGGCCCCATCGGCGTAAGCGATCTTAGGACCGAATACGGCGGCCTGACTGCCGTTGGCTACACCCTCGCCCATCACAGGGATGCCGGAAGCTCCAGCATAAGGAAGGTAATCGCCCAACTCCAGGCCGCGGGTTTCCTGCAGAAGACGACCAAAGGACGCGTCGTTTCTGCCGAAGGAAGGAGGCTCCTCGACAAGCTCAGCACCGAGGTCTTCAAGGAAATGGCCAAGGACAACAAGGAACTTGGCAAGATAGTTTCTTAAACAAGTTCCCCAGACGGGAGCGATGGAGGTCGGACGAATGTCTAAGCCACAACGCGGCGACTCCAAGGATGAAGAGGAAGAGCTGAAGAGGGCCAAGCTCAAGGAGCAGTACCTACGAATGTTCTTCACCCCCGAGGCCAGGTCCAGGCTTAACAACGTGAAGCTGGTAAAGCCCGACTTGGCGGGGGCAATAGAGGACCAGATTATCAAGTTGGGGGCCGCCGGCAAGATGGGCCATCCCGTCACCGACGAGGAGCTCAAGGATATGCTAGGCCGGTTCGACGAGCCTAGAAGAGAGTTTAAAATCAGGTATATTTAGAGGAATGAGGACGAAGGATGAGCAGCCACAAGACTTCTGGGGAGAAGAAACGTCTCATGAAGGCCCTTAATCAGAACTCGAGTGCCCCCACATGGGTAGTCGTAAAGACTAACAGGAAGGTTTCTCGCAACCCCAAGCAGAGGAATTGGCGTTCTCGCAAGCTGAAGATTTAGAGGGAACTGAGCATTGTCTGAAGCCGAAGAGACGGCTGAGAAACTGATGACGATTTCACTTTCGCGCGCCAAGCCCACGCCGAGGTATAGGCGCACCGACCGAATCGTAAACGTGCTGAAGGAGCAAGTCGCCCACCACATGAAGGTCGAGGAGGACGAAGTGAAGATCAGCCAGAAGCTCAACGAGCAGCTTTGGACTGAAGGCAAGAGGTCAAGGCTGCCGAGAATCTCCGTCAAGGTCACCAAGGACGCCGAGGGCGTAGTCACCGTGAAGCTCCCCGACGAGAAAGAGGAAGAGGAGGAGAAGGAAGCGAAGAAGGAAGCAAAGGAGGAGAAGAAGGAGGAGCCCAAGGTTGAGGCGACGAAGCCCCCGGCGCTTGAAGAGAAGCCGGAGGAGAAGGCCGTAGCCGAGGCGGAACAGCCCGCCGAAGCCTAGAAGGAATAGGTCCATCGTTCAAAACGTTCTGATTCGCGAAGGTCCAGCGCTAGCTTGGATTGTCGCTTGGGGCTGCGGCCCTTCAGGGGGAGGTTCCAGTCATTCGCCGTGGATGCGTAGGCTCAGCACCATCAACGTCAACGTTAAAATAACTCTCGCCGGCAGCTCTGGCCATTGACGACGAAAGCTACCTCTAGTCTGGGCGGTCCCTAGCGTTTGGGTGTCTATCTTTCCGATGTCTACAGGAACCCCAACCTAGGCATCTTCTCTAAGGCCAACGAGAAGATCCTCATCATGCCCGTCGCCTACTCCGAGCTGAAGTCGGAGAGGCTGGCCTCTCTTCTCGGAGTCAAGCTCCTGCACGCCAGCGTCGGCGGCACCCGCTTACTGGGACCGCTGATGGCGGCCAACAGCAACGGCCTCCTCCTTTCGAGGTTCGCCGAAGATGACGAGATCATCATGCTGAAGAGGGAGACGGGCCTCAACGTCGAGCGTCTTGATTCACTCTACTCCTCCGTCGGCAACCTGGTGGCAGTCAACGACTACGGCGCGGCCGTCGGCGATGTGTTCTCCGGCGCAGAGGTCAAGCAGATCAAGGAGGTCTTCGGCGTCCCCGTGGAGAAGGGGAGAATAGCCGGCTACTATCAGCTGGGCGCCGTCGTCGCCGCTTCCAACAGCGGAGCTCTGGTGCACCCCAGGGCCAGCGAGGAGGACCTAAAGTGGATTAAGGGAGCCCTCCATGTCGACTGTGACGTCAGCTCCATCAACGGCGGGGTCCCTTTCGTCGCATCCGGAGTCTTGGTCAACAGCAGGGCTGCCATCGTGGGGACTTCTACGACTGGTCCTGAGCTCTTCATACTGGGAAAAGCCTTTAAGGTCTAGAATAGGAGCCCCTCCAGTAATCTCGGTGTTCTTGTAATTGAGTGACGATGAAAGCGCGCAGGCCATCGCGGTGCAGCTCAGGCTTCTGGAAGAGTACTATCAGGACCTTTCCAATCGGGAGTCCATATTGGTCCGGCTCTATCGAGAGGACAAGGCGTCCCTGGCTTCGGTGACCGCCCTGAAGGACACGAAGTCGGCCGAGCTCCTCGTCCCCATAGGGGGAGGCGCGCACCTGCCCGTCTCCTTCACGGGAGGGGGGAAAGTCGTTGTGGAAGTGGGGTCGGGGGTGGCGCTGGAGAAGTCCCCTGAAGACGCCGTGTCCTTCCTGAAGGAGAGGATCAAGGAGATCGAGGACACACTGGGGAAGATCTCGTCCCAGAAGAAGGAGGTCGCCGAAAGGCTTCAGGCCTACCAGCAACAGCTGGAACTCTCACAGACGCCGACGGAAGGGACCCAGAGCTCCGACCAGCCTCCGGGCGACACCTAGGAAGAAGGTCCTATCCTTGTTCGAGAAGCTCCGAAAGGCGATAGAGGGTTTCAAGGAGAGCGTAACCACCAAGACCCTTTCGGAGGAGGACCTGACCTCCACCCTCAACGAATTCGAGGTCGCCCTCCTTGAAAGCGAAGTGGCCCTCGAAGCGGTGGAGTTCATGGAGGCCTCCATCAAGAAGGAGCTGGTCGGAAGGAGGGTCGAGAGGGGAAGCGATCTCCAGAAGCTCGTCGACTCCACCCTCAGGTCGTCTCTGCTCCAGCTCTTCCCCACGGGGGAGAGGATTGACCTCGAGGAAAGGATCAAGAGGAGGAACGCGGCGAAGGAGCCCTATATCATCGTCTTCCTCGGCATCAACGGCACAGGCAAGACGACGTCGATCGCCAAGCTCGCTCACAGGCTGACCGGGAGGGGGTACAAGGTCCTTCTGGCGGCGGCGGACACGTTCCGCGCAGGGGCCATCGAGCAGCTCGAAACCCACGCCTCCCGCCTGGGACTGAAGTCCATCCACCAGAGGTACGGGGCGGACCCGGCCGCCGTCGCCCGTGATTCGATACTATTCGCCAAGCAGCATGGCTACGACGTGGTCCTCGTGGATACCGCCGGTAGGATGCAGACCTCCAAGAACCTGATGGACGAGCTCAACAAGGTCGTCAAGGTGGTCCAGCCCGACCTGAAGATCTTCGTAGGCGACGCCCTCGCAGGGAACGACCTGATCAACCAGGCCCGAGAGTTCCACGACAGGATTGGTTTCGACGCCGTCATTCTAGCCAAAGCCGACGCCGACGTGAAGGGAGGGGCCGCCGTGAGCGTCGCGTACGTGACCAAGACCCCCATCCTCTATCTCGGCGTCGGACAGTCGTACGAAGACCTGCAGGCCTTCGACTCCATCTGGCTCGTCGACAAGATATTGGGCTAGCTATCGGGAGTACAGCATCTTCAGCAGCGCATTCTGCGTATGCATCCTGTTCTCTGCCTGGTCGAACACTATGGAGCTCTTGCCGTCGATGACGTCGGCAGCCACCTCCTGCCCCCTGTGGGCCGGGAGACAGTGCATGAACAGTGCTTCCTTCCTCGCATGCCTCATGAGCTCGCGGGTCACTTGGTACTTGGGTACGAAGATCTTGAGCCTCTCCTCCTTCTGGGCTTCGTTGCCCATGCTCACGAAAACATCGGTGTAAACGAAGGAGGCGTCGTTTACAGCCTTGACTGGGTCGTCGAATATCTGGATCTTGCTGCCGGCCAGCTTCTTCGCCTTGGCGAGGATCTCCGCGTTGGGCTTGTACCCGGGGGGAGTCGCGGCCGAGAATTCCACCCCCAAGATGGCGCAGCCCAACATGAGCGAATTGCAGACGTTGTCCCCGTCACCAATGAAGGCCACCTTCTGATCCTTGAAGCTCCCTGCCTTCTCCAGAACCGTGAAGAGGTCTGCGATTGCCTGACACGGATGCTCCAAGTCAGAGAGGGCATTGACGACGGGGATCCGGGAGTTCTTTGCCAAGCCTAACAACATCTCATGTTTGTAGACGCGGGCCACGATCCCATCCACGAAGCGTTCCATTACCCGGCCAGTGTCCTCCACCGTTTCGCCACGAGCAAGCTGAGATGTCGAAGCATCGACATAGATGGACCTCCCTCCCAAATGGCCGATCCCGGCCTCGAAGCTCAGGCGGGTCCTCGTCGAAGCCTTCTCGAAGAGTAGCACAATAGTCTTGTCCTTGAGGGCCGTGCCGTATGGCTTCCGCTTCAGCTCTTTGGCAATCTGGAACAGCCTCTCCATCTCTTTCTTGCTTAGGTCGCCCACCGAGAGAAAGTCCTTCTTCATTCTCATCCCCTCCGTCGGGCATCGTCAAACTTTAAGCTTTGCCTGCGCCTCGACAGTCTCATCATCTGTACCCAGTCTCCCGCCGGTCCGCTTGGGGCTGGGTTGGAGGTCTAGCTAGGCCAAAGTGCTTGAAACCGACTCTGCGGGAGACCGGGAGCCAGGGCGTCTAGGGCCGCACCGGCTCTCCCCTCATCTCGTCCACGATTGTGCTATCTTGAAAAGATTCCATCTTCAGCCAGAAGTCCCGCTTCTCATCGACTTCCTGCAAGACCGATTCGGCATGACGACAAAACGCTTAAAATGCCGAGAAATGTCTGTCATTCCGTCGATGAACATCTCCAACTCCATCAGGGAGCTCGTGAACACCCTGAAGTACAGCAAGAAGAGCGACAGCACAGAATACATGCTCTACCTAAAGCTCGTCATCCTTGGAGTCGCGGTCGTAGGCGGAGTGGGATTTGTCATACATATCGTCGCCACGATGATCAGCAACTTCCTCGCGCCGAAGGCGGCCGCCATAGTCGCCGTCCTCTTCGGGCTGGTGGCCTAGAGGTGGCCACAGAAGTCAAGACGTCCCCGACCCACATCTTCGTCGTCAAGGTCACCGGGGGACAGGAAAGGAACGTCGTGAATCTCGTGGCCAACAGGGTCGAGGCAAGGAAGACTCCCATCCTCTCCCTCATCTATAGCGAGAAGATGAAGGGTTACCTCCTCATAGAAGCCGGCTCAGCCCAGGCTGTCAGCGACGGCGTGGGGGGCGTGAAGCATGTGAGAAGCTACGTTCCGGGGGTCATGACCATCTCCGACGTCGCCAGCCTCATCGCCGTGAAGCCTGTCATCGAGGAGCTCAAGGTGGACCAGATAGTCGAGGTGACGGGAGGCCCGTTCAAGGGCATGAGGGCCAAGGTCGTCAGGTACGACCAGGCCAAGAAGGAGGCCACGGTCACCCTCATCGACGCCCCCTACCAGCTGCAGGTCACCATAGACGCGGGGTACCTCAAGCTGGTCTCGGCCGGCAAGTAGTGGAACCTTCGGGGATAACTTTTAAGTGCCAGTGTAAAGGGAGTCAGTGCGCTTACGGTAAGAAGGGATTGAGCTTTGGGTGAAAACAAGGTCATCAGCCTCTTGGTTACCGGTGGTGAGGCCAACGCTGGGCCGCCGCTGGGACCTGCCCTCGGCCCTTTTGGGGTCAACGTCGTGGCGGTCGTCAAGAGGATCAACGAGCTGACGGGTGATTATTCGGGGATGCGCGTCCCCGTGAAGGTCTCCGTCGACATCGAGGAGAAGAGCTTCGAAGTGGAGGTGGGCCTCCCCACAACATCCGCTCTCATCGCGAAGGAGGCCAGTATCCACAAGGGATCGGGCACGCCTCAGGCCACCTTCGCTGGCAACCTCACCGTAGATCAGCTCCTCAAGCTGGCCAAGATCAAGTTCGGGAAGACCTATGCTACGACCTACAAGTCGGCGCTCCAGGGAGATCCTGGGCGCCTGCGTCAGCATGGGCATCACCGTCGAGGGAAAGGACCCCCGCCTGTTCCTCAAGGAAGTCGAGGAGGGGAAGTGGGACCAGGCCCTGGCAGGTCAGGGTAGTTAGAATTGGCGGACAAGAATTCGTTCATCAAGATGATAGACGAAGCCAAGGCGAAGGCCACCAAGCGCAAGTTCAACCAGTCGGTGGAGCTCTACGTGATACTGGACCCTTACAAGGTAAAGGCAGCCGACGTCAACATCAACGAGGTCGTCAACCTCCCCAACAAGGTCGCAACGAAGGCCACGGTCTGCGTCCTGGCTTCAGGCGATCTGGCCCTCAGGGCCAAGAAGGCCAACGTCGAACAGATTGTCGCCCCCGACGAGCTGGACAGGCTGGGGACGAACAAGAAGGACGCCAAGAAGCTGGCCAGGGACAGCGACTTCTTCTTGGCGGATACCTCCCTTATGCCCAAGGTCGGCAAGTCCCTCGGCCCTTATCCTGGGTCCCAGAGGGAAGATGCCCCTCCCCATCACGGTGAACTCTCCGTTGGAGGCCATGATAGAAAGGCTGAGGAGCAGCGTCCGCGTTAGGACGAGGGCCCACAGCGCAGTTTCATGCAAGATAGGTACTGAAGACATGGAGACCGACAAGCTGGCAGCCAATGCCCTGGCCGTCCTCGAGAGCCTTGAGAAGAAGCTTCCCGGCGGCATCAAGAGCGTCAAGAAGTACGGTGTGAAGCTCGCCATGGGCGGCATCGCCAAGGGCACAGGAGCCTGACTCGGTTGTCAACAGCCAAGCAGTTCCCCGAGAGCAAGGTCAAGCAGTTCAATAGGATTAAGGAGCTGGCGGCGAAGTACGACGTCGTCGCTCTGGCCAGCCTTAACAAGGTCCGCTCCACGCAGATAATGGAGCTGAGGCGCAAGTTCAGGGGAGAGCTGGTCTTGGCGGTCGCGAAGAACCGCATCGCCACCAAGGCACTCGACACGGTCAAGAAGAAGAACCTGAAGTCCCTGAACACTTCTCTCACGGGCCAGAACCTCTTCCTCTTCACCAACATGAACCCCTTCAAGCTCAACCTCCTCCTCGAGAGGGGCAAGATCTACCTCCCCGCCAAGGCAGGAGACATCGCCACTGAGGAGATACTCATCCCCGCAGGCAACACCGGCATCCCGCCCGGCCCAGTGCTGAGCGAATTCAAGGACGCCAAGGTCATTACCAAGATCGAGTCCGGGAGCATCTGGATCACCAAGGACACCGTCGTGGCCAACTCAGGGGAAGTCATCAACCCCAAGCTGGCCTCTCTCATGTCGAAGCTGAACATGAAGCCCATCAAGGCTGGAATGGCGCTCACCATGGTGTACTGGAACGGCCTCCTGATTGCCGAGAAGGACGTCAGGCTGAACATCGACGCCTTCGTCAGCGACATTGGCCTCTCCGCCAGGCAGGCGTTCAACGTCGCCTTTGAAGCCAAATACCCGGCCAAGGAGGTCCTTACTATCATACTGGTGGATTCCATGGCGAAGGCGCTGGCCGTAGCAGCAAAGGCGAACTACGTCACCAAGGACACAGCCGCCGCCATCCTGAAGAACGCGGAGCTGGACGCCTTCAAGCTCATGGAGCTCGCGAAGGAAGCCCCGAAGCAGTAAGCCACAACCACCTCATTTGATATTCCTCTGATTGAAGGCTCCAGCCTAGGACTCCGCCCTTTCAAGCTTCCCTTTCGCACTGTCGAAGGTCACGAATGGAAACGCTTCGTCATAGATGGACCAGCAGGGAAGGAGGCGTATGCCCTCTCGAGAGCAGGCGTCCCACAGGGGGCCGAACACGCGCATGTTGCCCACCAGGAGGACGGTCACATCTGGCTTCAGCTCCTCCCTGTACCTGCGAACCTGGTTGAGGACCTGAAACCAGTTGCTTCGGCGGACGTTCATCTTGCATTCTATTATCACCTTCTTTCCGTCGCGCTCGCCCACTACGTCGCACCCGCGCCTGTTCGTCTTCAACGTGAACCCCCTGTTCCGGAGGTTCTGGGCCACGGTCTTCTCCAGGAAGTCCCCCACGTCCGAACTCGTGCCCAGAGACACAAACAAGCCTCGGCGCATGGCATATTGTCTGAGTTTATTGGGGATAAAAGGAGTGCCCTTCCGTGCCGCTCCTACCCCCAACCTTTCCCTAGAGCCACTCTTTCAATGACTTCGTCCTTGCAGCTTCGAGGTACCCTCTAAAGCTGGCCCCGAAGTGCCGTCTGTCGCGGAACCGTTCGTCCGCGATTTGCAGGTGGCCTTCGAGGTACGCTATCTGCTTCCAATTCGCGTGAAAGTTCGTCTTGAGCCTATCGATTTCCTCCCTCAGCTGAAGCGGGGACAACGAGCACCATTCAGACGTAGAGTCTTGGGCGGCCCCCTTTCCTTGATGCTCCATCTCTGCCCACAGTCGCCTCTCCCAGGGTTTGAGCAACCTGAGGCTCATTCGGCGTCACCTCCGGAGCAATCTTCTGGGAGGCAAGGCCAAGGAGCGGACGACCCCCTGGACCGAGCTCTTGTCTCCCGACGCCCTATTAGCAAGGAATTATTCGCCAATTCGATAGAGGAGGGCTGCCCGATATAAGACGAGCCGCCTTTCATCATATGCCGAATACTCATGAATGGTGATGAGGGGGTGGCGGGCATGGGTTTTGACAGCATGGCTGAAAAGGGTAGCTCAGTCCCATGTCCCCGAAAGCGCCGTGAAGTTGAATCGTGGAGGGTCTGCCGTACGAAAGGAGGAGCTCCTCAGCGGCGTCAGAGTGGATGTCCGGGGCGCAGCGGTTCGCCTGGCAGTGGACGAGGCCCTGACTAGGCTTCCTCCTGAGGCCTCGGATGTCCCTACACTCCGCTTAATCACTTCAAAGAAGACTTCCGAGGGCGGTTCCCTGGCGGGTCCCACAAGAAGGATCACATATGAAAGGACCGTCCGATTCGGGCTCGGGAAGACCAGGACGGATGAAGTCGTTGTGCAGAAGATCGAGCTCTATCTGGACATGATGCTGCAGCTGTCGGAGATGTCAAGGGTGGCCGTGGTCGCCCATGAGCTGGCCCATGCTTGGCTCAACGACAACGTCGCACCGGACGATTCCGCCACGAGGGAGGAAGAATGTGATGCCCTGGCGGAGGAATGGGGCTTCGGCGATGAGCTCAAGGCCCTAGCCGACGAGACCGACTGAGCTCATTCGTGCGCTGGGGAGGAGGCCGTGTTTCGGCCGACCCTCTTCCCTCTCATAAGCGATGGAAGGATCGCTACGGTGTTCACGCCCGCCATCCAGAGGTATGCACGGTCGAGGGCGGCTGAAAACAGATTCCTGTCGAGGACCGATATCCCGGCGGGGTTTATCGAAGAGATGATGGAAGACACGACGGAGTACGGGATGATGGAGGCCATGATCAGGATAGCCACGTTCAGCGAGATGGTGAAACCCAAGTTAAAGAAGGTGGCGCGGAAGGCGGAGGCGATGCCCCTTCTGTTGGGGGGCACGGAGCCCATGATGGAGCTCATGTTGGGCGAGGAGAAGAGGCCGGTGCCAGCGCCCATCAGTCCCATGTAAACGACGAGGTCAATATATGGGGTGGAGGGCGTCGTGGTAGAAAGGAGTAGCAGGGAGACGCTGGTGACGGCCAGGCCCGTCGTCGCGAACGGCAGCGGACCGTACCTGTCTGAATATCTCCCACTCAAAGGGCCGAAGAGCAGGAAGAGGAGCTCGAAGGGGAGTATTCTGATACCTGCGTCGAACGGGCTCATGCCCTGCACCAGCTGGAAATATAAGCTCAGGAGGAGGATGACGGCCCCCCAGGCGATGGCGTTGAGCAGCTGCGCCAGGACGCCGCCGGTGAACTCTCGAATCTTGAGAAGCCCGAGGTCCAGTAGAGGATGCGGCGTCCTCCTCTCTTGGTAGACGAAAGTCAGGAAGGTCGCGGCGGATATGATGCTCAGCAGGAAGACGAACTTGTCCTCTGAGAACCCATAGGCCGCAAATGTGAGAGCGAAGAGGAAGCTTGAGATGGAGATGGTGAAGGTGGCGAAACCTATCCAGTCGATTGGCACCCCCCTATCCATCTGCGCCGTCTCCCTCAGCCGTCTGTGGGCCCATACAGTCCCGAATATGCCTATAGGGACGTTGATGTAGAAGAGGGCCCTCCAGTCTAGGACGGCCAGGATGATACCGCTGAGCGTCAGCCCGGCCATCGCCCCGAACCTGAAGGAGAGCTGGTTGACGCCCAGGGAAAGGCCTAACTCCTCGGACGGCGTCGAGTCCGTTATCAAAGCTACGCTGTTGGTGAAGAGCATGGCCGATCCCAGGCCCTGCAAGCACCTGAAAATAATTACCATCTCGGGACTGAGCGACAGGCTCGTCAACGCCGACCCAAGCGTGAACACGGCAAAGCCGATGTTGTAGATCTTGACCCTGCCAAACATGTCCGTGACCCGCCCAATTAGCAATAAGGCGATGGTGCTCCCCAGGGTGTAGGACTGGGTGAACCATATGGCCTGTTCCGCGTCGGCGCCCAAAGCAGCGGCGACCTGGGGGAGTCCTACTATGACAATCCTGGAATCGATGCCCGACATCAGGACCCCAACCGAGGTCACGGTGAGCACTGTCCACTTGTACTTCATGTGTGCCTTCTCCGTACGCGAAAGCCCTTAGTAATTAAGCCTTGCATCAGGCTTTCCAGGCTCAGAAATTTGAGCTCCTCCTAGCCCCACCGAGCCTGCGCTCCCAAAGCACTCGTTATCTACCCCTATGTGTCACTTCTCGTTGCCATGTCCGTCAAGCTGTACCACGTTGATGCATTCTCCGACCGTAGGTTCGCCGGGAACCCCGCCGCCGTCTGCCTGCTGCCCAGCCCCGCCGAGGAAAGGTGGATGCAGAGCGTCGGGACCGAAATGAACCTCTCCGAGACGGCTTTCCTCTGCCCGGAGGAGGGCGGGTTCAGGCTGCGGTGGTTTACGCCTAAAGTGGAAGTCAGCCTATGCGGGCATGCTACTCTCGCCAGCGCGCACGTGCTTTGGGAGGCAGGTGTGGTCCCGGAGGCGGAGGACATTGTGTTCCATACGAAGAGCGGGAAACTGACTGCGCGTCGGAACGGCGGGCTCATCGAGCTCGACTTCCCGGCCAGGAAGGCCGCGCCGTCTAAACCGCCGGAGGGGCTGCTCGAGGCGCTGGGGGTCAGGGCGAAGTCCTTCGGCCGAAGCCTGGACGATTACCTCGTCGAGGTCGGAAGTGAGGAGGAGCTCCGCGGGATGGAGCCTGACTTCGGGCTCTCGCCAAGGCGGACACTAGGGGGACGATCGTAACATGCCGGTCCAAGTCGAAGGAATACGACTTCATCTCGCGTTTCTTCGCCCCGGCCGTCGGAGTCAACGAGGACCCGGTGACCGGCTCATCGCACTGCTGCCTTGCCATCTTCTGGGGACGACGTCTTGGCAAGACGGAGATGGTGGGCTATCAAGCCTCGTCAAGAGGAGGGGTCGTGTCGGTGAAGGTCAGAGGCCGCCGCGTCTTCCTGGGAGGGAGGGCCGTCACCGTCCTCGCTGGCGAGCTGTGCACGTGAGCTGGCGCGACCATCAGCGCCGTCGTTCTTCGCCGTCAAGGTTTATCTAAGATGGAAAGTCAAGTATCGTCCAGATAATGCCTATCCCCTTCTTCGAACGTTCCCAGTCCGAGCTCTCCCGGATGATCGAGAGGAAGGTCCGATACATAGGGAACGTCCTGAGCGTCAGGCGGGTGAGGGTCGACCTGACAGGCAAGAAGCCCGTCGTGGTGGTGGTCGTCTGGTTGGATTCCAAGTCCACCTACGAGGAAACCCACAAGGTCGCCCTGAAGATAGAGAACGAGGTGAAGGGCATCCTGCCGAACTCCCGTGTCTCTCATCCGCACGGAGCCCGCCGGGAGTGACAGGGACCACATATGGAAGCTTGTCAAGGAGATCGCCGAGACCGTCCCCGGTTCGCGAGGTGCCCACAACATCCACATCCACAAGGTCAACGGGAAGCTGGGCATAGACTTCCACCTAGAGGTGAGCGCCAACCTCACCCTGAGGCAGGCCAGCAAGGTCTCTGAGCAGATCGAAAAGAAGCTGAAGGAGGCCGATCCCAGCATCATAGAGGTCCTCATCCACGAGGAGTCCGTGGAAGACCTTGTCGAGAGCGAAAGGTCAGGGGCCGGCACCGAGATAAGGTGGTACATCGAGCACGTGAAGAAACGTTTCCCTGAGATTAAGGAGATGAGCAAGCCCGAGATACGCAGGGCCGGCGAGAAGCTCTACGTAGTGATGAAGTGCCGGTTCAACCCAGACATCAGCATAAAGGAGGCCGACGACATAATCAGCCGGTTCGAGGCCGGCGTCAGGGCGGCCGTCCCCGAGGTCGCCATGATAGAGGTGCACAAGGAACCTCTGTAGTCGAAGCATTAGTCCGCACCCTTACCGAAAGGCGTATACACCCCTCCGCTTTGGCAGGGATAACGGTCTGGCGTTCTGATGAAGTCCACAAAGGAGGTGCTGGTCACCCGCACCGACTACTGGTCTCTCCAGCCGAACGAAGTCTATGAAGCGCTGAAGACCAGCAAGGACGGCCTCACCCAAGGGGAAGCGTCCGCTAGGCTTGAAACAGCCGGGTACAACGAGCTCCCCCGTCAAGGCTTCAGTGCCCTACGGATTCTTGCGCGGCAGTTCGGCAACCCTCTCTTCATGATTCTCTTGGTCGCGACCGTCGTGTCGTTTTTCGTCGGTTCCCCTGAACAGGCGATAACAATCCTGATCATAATCGGCCTGAGCGTCGTGCTGGGATTCTACAACGAATACAAGGCAGGGAAGCTGGTCGATGACTTACAGAGGAAGGTCTCCATCAAAGCCGTGGTGACGAGGGACGGGAAGGTGAGCGAAATCGAATCCCGCCTGCTCGTCCCTGGCGACGTCGTTTCCGTGTACACAGGTGATATCGTCCCTGCGGACATGCGCATCGTGGAGGTCAAGGAGCTTGAAGCCGACGAAGCAACCTTGACAGGGGAGTCCTTCCCAGTAAGCAAGACGTCCCAGGGTATCACCGTCGACCATCCGACCGCCCACAGCGCGGCCAATTACCTCTTCACGGGTACGGTCATCGTGCACGGGAGCGCCAAAGGCGTCGTCACCAGTACGGGAAAGGAAACCGAATTCGGCTACATTTCGAAGAGCTTGGCCAGGCCCCATCCCCAGACAGAGTTCCAGAGGGGTGTCAAGCAGTACGGCAACCTGCTCATCGGCCTGACGTTGGCCCTCGCCGTCTCCATCTTCGTCCTCAACGCCGCCCTGAACCATCCTCTGCTCGAGTCTCTCCTCTTCGCGCTCGCCGTCGCCATCGGCCTCGTCCCCGAGCTGATGCCGGTCATCGTCACCATATGCCTTTCCAACGGGGCCCACAAAATGGCCAAGAAGCGGGTCATCGTGAAGCGGTTGGTCTCCATGGAGGACTTCGGCAACATGGACGTGCTCTGCACGGACAAGACCGGCACGCTCACCGAAGGGAAGATCGTGCTCAGGAACTACTTCTCGCTGGACGCGGAAAGCGACCCTAGGACCCTCCTTTATGCCCTCCTGAGCAGCCCGGCTCTGCTGGGAGAGAAAATCACGGGGAACCCCATGGACGTGGCCGTCTGGGAGTTCGCAATCGCCAGAGGCATGGGCGACGTCACCAAGCCCTACACGAAGGTGGACGAAATCCCCTTCGACTATCAGCGGCGCATGGTCTCCACCGTTGTGAAGGACGACCACAACATCACCCTCGTCACGAAGGGCGCCCCCGAGTCCGTCATCCCCCAGTGCGGCTACTACGACTCCGGCGGCACGAGCCTCCCCATCAACGACGACGTAATCGCCGCAGCCAACAAGAGGTTCGAAGAGTACTCCGAGTCCGGCTACCGCCTCCTTGCCGTAGCATATCGGAAGGTGGAAGAGAAGGAAACGTACTCCGTCAGAGACGAAGTGGCCCTCACGTTGCTCGGTTTCCTCGTCTTCACCGACCCTCCTAAGCCTGACGCCCCGGCCGCCATCAAGAGGCTCAAGGAGCTCGGCGTGGATACGAAGATCCTTACCGGCGACAACGCCCTCGTGGCACGCAAGATCTGCCAGGACCTGAACCTCCCCGTCAGGAGGGTCGTGGACGGCCCGGAGCTCACACACTTGAGTTGGAGTGACTTCAAGGCCGCTGTCGAAGAGGCCGACATATTTGCGAGGGTCACCCCGGAGCAGAAGCTAGAGGTCATCAAGGCCCTCAAGGAGAACCACCACGTGGTGGGCTACATGGGAGACGGCGTCAACGATGCCCCCGCCCTCTACGAAGCCGACGCCAGCATCTCTGTGGACTCCGCCGTTGACGTGTCCAAGGACGCGGCCGAAATCGTGCTCCTCGAGAAGGACCTCATGGTTCTAGCCCGAGGGAATCGACGAAGGAAGGAAGACCTTCGGTAACACGATAAAGTACGTCCTCATGGGCACGTCCTCTAACTTCGGCAACATGTTCAGCGCGGCGGCCGCCTCTATCTTCCTCCCCTTCCTGCCCATGCTCCCCATGCAGATCCTCTTCATGAACCTCCTCTACGACATCTCCAACCTGACTCTGCCTTCCGATATCGTGGACGATGAAGATACCCGGTGGCCAAGGCATTGGGACATAGGCTTCGTCAGGAAGTTCACGCTCTTCTTCGGGCCTTTCAGCTCGCTCTACGACTTCCTGACCTTCGGCATCATGCTATTTGTCTTCAACGCCATGACGCCGGCGAAGGCTTCCCTCTTTCAGAGCGGCTGGTTCGTCGAATCGTTCTGGACGGAGGTCCTCGTGATATTCGTGATTAGGACTAGGCGTATCCCCTTCGTGCGCAGCAAGCCTGGGAAGTGGCTCGCCATACTCACGATTTCGGCGGTGGCCTTCGGCACCATCCTTCCCTTCACCTTCTTGGGCTCGTTCTTGGGCTTCACGGCCCTCCCTCCGAACTACTGGGTGCTACTGGTCCTGATGGTTGCCACATACCTTCTTTTGGTGGACGCTGGGAAGGTCTTCTTCTACAAGGTGTGTGGATTCTGATGGAGGGAGAATAGTTGACCGCCTTGGGCCTCTTCGACTACTATGTAATCACCATCAGCTTCAGCATCGTCTTCATCTTGGTGGTGAGTCTATTCCTGTATAGCAGAAGGAAGCGACCAGCGGCTGGCGAGCAGGTACGCACCGGCGTCAGGACCATCCTTGCGAACTTCACCTTCGTCTGGGTCCTCATGGCCCTCTTGCTCTTCTACATCGCAACGGTCGATATGCGCTCTTACTTCCTCTTTGTCGTAGGGAACGTCGTCGTTGAACTGTTCCTTGTGTACTACATCATGAAGAACAGAAGCAGGGACTAAGGCTGGACCCCATCTAGCGCAACGCCAAGCCGGTTAGTCTACAAGTGTTCCGGAGTAGATGATTCCCTGAATCCAGGGCGTCTGCTCGAAGCACTCGTTGAGGATGGTGTCCACCTGGCCGATCATGAACTCCTTCAAGCCGTAGGTCAGAGGGAGGTCCTCGCCATCCCAGTTCCGCACGACGGTGTAGGCGAACTGCACCACGCCTTCGTTGTCGCGTTCCGCGACGCCGTGGGCTTCGTAGCCCACAGGCACCCTATATGCAATCTGCTCCATGAGATCCCGCACCCAGAACTCCTCTGTCTCTTCTTCGGCTACTATCATTTGCGTCACTTCTTTATCACTTGGACGGGGTGGTCGCTGCGGCCGTGCCGTCCGGACGTGGTCAGGCTCATACAGCGTATAATGCTTATGTGTGTAAAGTATTTAGCCTAAATATTAGTCATTAATAGTTGTACGACGAAATGTCGTCGTTTCACGCACGATTCTGACCTGCGTTTCTGTCAACAATAGGAGAAGGAGTCGCAATCGCCATCAGAAGACGTGGAGAGGTAACACGATTTGCAATATGAACGACACCATGTATAGGACGGCGAACTGGAACGCGACCGCGGCAGTCCTCGGGTCGGCGTTGTCGGGGACTTTCCCTGCGAACATCTTCCAGAGGCCCCAGGCGCTAGGAAGGGTGATGAACGTCACGACAGACCACAGCGGAAGGATTCTGGCAATTATGAAGAGGGGGACGCAGAGGTAGGTGATGAAGAGGAGGGCTCCGTAGAGTGTGACGGCCTTTCTCCCCATTCGCACCGCGATGGTCTTGACGCCCATTGAGCCATCATAGTCGGTGTCTCTGATGTTGTTGGCGAGCAGGACCAGCGCCACGAGGATCCCTATTGGGATGGCCGCTATCACGGGCGATGAAGAGAACATGCGCGTCTGCACCAGGTAGGCTCCAAGTGGGACCAGCGGCCCCCACATGAAGAACGCGGTGACCTCGCCAAGGCCCTTTGCCTTCAGGATCACGGGGTCGGCGGTGTAGAGGACGCTGCCGATGATGCCGAGGGCCACGAGGACCGCCACCCATGGGCTCGCCTGAATCGAAAGAAACCCTGCGACAGCGATGGTGAGCAGGTAGAAGATGACCGCCCACCTCCTTATCGTGTAAGGGGACTCCTGGCCGGTGGCCGACGGGTGTGGCCTGTACTTGGTCGTAGGGGCTCCCACCTTATCCACGCCGTGCTTCACATCATAGAAGTCGTTGAGGAGGTTGGTGGCCGCGTGGAACGCTATCATCCCCCCCAAGGTGAGGACGTAAAAGAGTGCGTTGAACCTGCCTGCCAGGGCGGCGATCAGAGTCCCGAGAGTGACGGATGAAAATGTCATCGTGAACGACCAGGGCCTTGTAGCCAGGAAGAGGGTCTTGGCGTTCATTCATCGGCGGATTGAAAGGCTGCCCCATTTAAGTCTTGGCGCGTGTCAGGACCCCCAGTCCTCGCCTTCAGTGTCCCCGCCGCCGAGCTGAGACCCAGCCGGCTCGGAGGCTCCGGAAAGGGATCGCCAAGCCAAGGTTTGCACGACCGCTGACATTGACGAGAGCGAGTTCGGCCGCCTTCTGCGAGACGCAGCGAAGCTCGCCTGACCGTCTCATATTCGGCCTGAGCTCTTCGCACTCCTCCTTGACTTCGCCGGGACTCGAAACCCATCTCAGGCAGGACAGTACGACTGTTCAGCGGATTTGAACGACTGTTCTTTGGGTTAGAGCTATGCCTCCTCAAGATGATAGCACAGGTAGATGAACTTCAAGATGCAGACCAACATCAAGCCTAATCGCGCCAAGAGGATCGTCTCGCTGCTACTTTCCATTTCGATCATGGGGGTTCTCCTTGCCAGCGTAGGAGGACTTGCGCTGAGTCCGGCATTCGGTGCCGCGTCCTACAACAACGTCCAGATCTTCGCTCAGACGACCAACATCACGCAAGGCATCTTCACAATCGCTGCCTACAATTCCAGCGGTTTCCTGGTGTCGTCCTCCCAGACGATGTACCCCGCGGCGGCCTTCGAGCTGCCAAGCGGGAACTACCTTTTCACCGTGTCAGCCATGGACCAGACGGGCTACTACCAATATCCGGTGCCACTGACCGGATCAGCGGCATCGACCGCCGGTGCTTCGACAGGTAAAGACGTCATCCCGTCTCCCTACGAGTATCCCAAAGCGGAATACGGCTTCCAGCTCCAGCAGATCTCAGGCCCCACGACGTTGAACATCGAGACGCTGCCCATTGAGAACATAACGCTCACCCAGATTACGGTGACGGTCTTGTTCGCCAACGGGACCGCTGCGGCCGATGCCTCCGTTTCAGCGTCAGTCGTGGGAGCATGGTACTGGTGGTACGGGCCCGACGCCAGCCTCACGATGTACACGCAGACAGGCGCCGACGGGGTTGCCCAGCTCACCGTCCCGAGCGTTCCGGTCGACGTGACCGCCTGGGATTGGATTTCGGTGCAACTGCCGACCAACCAGACGACCGTTCCGGTCAACGTCGGAGGAGAGACCGTCAACGTAACGGTCTATTGGCAGCCTACCTATGTTGGACTGGGCGGCTCTGCGCTGATCATTCCGCCGCAGAACAGCGCTACCATCACGCTCCATGTCCAGCAGCCGACATACTGGTACATGTCCGACGCGAGCACAGGAGTCGTGGCGCCGACGGTCACGTCGGCTCCCACCGGCACCTCTTCTTCGGGAACAATATCGAACAGTGCCAGCGGGGTTCCAG
This sequence comes from uncultured Nitrososphaerota archaeon, assembly GCA_963842885.1. Taxonomy (GTDB): domain Archaea; phylum Thermoproteota; class Nitrososphaeria; order Conexivisphaerales; family DTJL01; genus DATKKG01. The sequence continues at coordinate 414,235 of CAWJIE010000003.1, read as the reverse complement.
CCTTCATCAGTACGCAGTTCTCGAGCAGCAGCTCAAGCACGCCCACTCTTCAGACACAGATCCCCTCTCTGACGACAACGAACGCGAGCCCAGGTGCCGTTGCGACGTCCAACAACGACTACACTTTCCAGCTGACCATCGCCGTGATCGTGGCCCTGGTCATCGCGGTTCTGAGCTTCGCCCTCGTCCTTCTCAGAGGCAGGAAGAAGCAGGTCTGAACGACCCGCCCCAGTAATCAGGTTTCTTTGTCCTTGATCGTGGGCCAGCGGCAGCTCTGGGGATTTCCAGACTTAGAAGCGTCATCGCCCCGGAATTAAACGCGCATAACTGGCAAATTCGAAACCCACTGGGCGGGTGGCCTGTGAGTTTCGCGAAGACGAGTCAAGTCATACTCCCGGTTGAGAGCTTACTAGGTCCGCCTCCTTCAACCAGGACGTGCTGGGCATGAAGGTCAAATACACGTTGCCCGGAGAGTTCGTCTTCTTTAACGGCGGAGGGTAGAGCTGGCGCTGCGCGAAATGGCGGGAAGCTCCATCTCGGATCTGATTGGGGTGGTATTCCAGGTGGAAAACGCGCACGCTACCTACGAAGCCCTGAAGTCGAGGGAAATCTGATTGCTAACAGAAGGTCGGGTTTGTCTAATCCTCCATGGACTCTGAGGTCAAGGGCCACGGTGTCGCACAGAGACTTGACATGTTCAACCTTGCGACTCCACATCTGGTTGCTGAGCGGGAAGCCAAGGATGAAGACCACCGGAAGGAAGTGGCTCGCAAGCCCGTACGGAATGTTTACGCCGTTCGCAAACCTCTCCATGGCATGCGTCACCGCCCAGCCTTTCCCTTCGCCTTATCTTGCCGTCCATGGGCTTGCTGGCGGCGTCTAGTCTGTCAATTAATGGCTCTCCAAAAAAGGGTACGGAGAGCGCATGCTGGATGCCACGAATTACGGTTCACAGAATAGCGAAAACCAATTACTTCTTCTTGGCTTTCTTAGCAGCTTTCTTCTTTGCCGGCACTTTTCCTTCAACGGGAGGGTACGCTATTTGGATATTTAAATCTGAATGTATAATGTCAGGGATCGCTTTTCTTGCTAGCAAGTTAAATGTGTTCATTTGGTTCGAGCGGATTGCAATGGGATCCTCTGACAGTGTTGGGTATCCAACGTCGTCCATGGAGGTGGCGACCTTAGGCGGAGGGTGCTTTTGGTGCTTGGACGCCATCTTCAGCGAGCTGCGTGGCGTGGAGAAAGTCGTCTCGGGGTACTCGGGCGGCGATGTGGTCAACCCCACTTACGAGATGGTCTGCGGCGACGCGACCGGTCACGCCGAGGTCGTGCAGGTCACCTTTGACCCTAGCGCGATTTCATACCGGGAGCTCCTGCATGTGTTCTTCACCATGCATGATCCTACCACGCCCAACCGCCAAGGGGCGGACGTCGGCACCCAGTATCGTTCCATAATCCTGTACCATGACGACCGGCAGAAGGCCGACGCCGATGGGGTCATGAGGGAAGTCAACACGTCGGAAATCTGGGGGAAGGAGGCGGTCACTGAGGTCAAACCTTTCCAAGCGTTCTATCCTGCGGAAGACTACCATCAGAGCTACTTCAAGAAGAACCCCCATCAGCCCTACTGCCGCATCATCATCGCCCCAAAGGTGGCCAAGCTAAGGAAGAAGTACTTGGAAAAACTGAGGATAGGGAGCTAGAGCCGAGAGCCTGGAGGAAGGCCCTCCAGTTTACTGGCCTATCCCCAAGGTGTTGCCGATGCCGGCAAGCAGGACCCCCTCGCCTTCCTTGGTCCTCTGCTCGATAATCTTGGAGATGATGCCCGTGACCTTCGGAATGGCATCCACTATCTCCTGCTTCATCGTGGTGATGGCTTCGAGGTCGCTCTCCTTGACGAGGATGGCGTAGAGCGGTATCTTGTGTTTCGATGCAACCTCCTCTATCTGGAACTTCTCGACGCCAATCCCCCCTATCGCCGCTCCCACCCCCTCCGCCACCTCGCCCGTCGGCTCCCCCTCGAGTTTCAGCGCCGCATCGACCATGATTATGCTGTTGAGGGAGACCCCCATTTCCTCCACCACCTTCTGTATGGCCACGCCTGGCTGTCCGACGTAGCCCGCAGGTCCTTCGGCCTTCACGACATAGAGGATCCTGCCCTTGTACGAGATAGTCGATAGAGTGGTGTCCCTGGCGATGGGCTCCTGCGCCTTCTTGCCGATGAACTTCGAAGCTACGAGTGGGCCTATCCCGTCGCCGACCGGCTGCCCGAGCTTGATCGAACCTACGGCCCTCTCCAGAGTCGTGGCCTGTTCAAGCACCTGCGGCATCACCATCTGCAGCTGAGATAAGGTGGCGAACGACCTCGTCTTCAGGCCTGTTATGTAGAAATGACGGACGACCTTGTGCATCATGTTGAGGGCGCTCGACAACTCCAGGAGATTCTGTGCGATCGAAACGGAGACAGGGTCTGCGTCTTTCAGCAACTCCCTGACCTCCGCACGGACGTGTTCGTCGCCGGTGTTCGCTATGTGCTCTATCTTCGGCACGATACCCGAGGGGTCAAGGTCAACGGGCATGATGGTGATGTAGTCCAGAAGCTGGTCCACCCTTTCTGCCACATTACTTGGAGCCCCTCCAGTATTGATCAGGTAGTCCACCGTTTCCTTCTTGACCCTTCCGCTCATCAGGTCCAGACGTTCGACTGAGCGCCTGATGCCGCCCAAGGCCATCCTGTATTGGAGCCTCTGGCCGAAAAGCATGAACGAGAGGAAGAACGCCGTGGTCACCAGGCCAAGGATCCCTCCGATGTCGACCGCGAGCTGCAACAAATTGACGGCCAACCCGAACAACTCCTTTTCTCCCTACAGCCCCACCGCTGGCCCGATGGCGGCCGCGCCGGCGCCCAGAACCAAGAGCGCGATGGAGAGCAGCAGGTAGAGCGCATCAATCTCATACGACGGCAAAATCGAGGCCATTTGCACCTACCTCCTTCTCCTGTCCACCATCTGGACAGGCGCCTCCTCTAGCCTTGCTGTAACTTCGTATCTCCTGCTGTTGCGCATGACGATCAGTTTCACGCCGTCACCTACGGCGACCTTCGCAAGGGCAAGAAGGAGGTCCTTCATCTTCCTGACCTCGAGGTCTCCTGCGGCCACGATCAAGTCACCCCTCCTGAAGCCGCACAGGTCAGCCGGGCTCCCCCGCGAGACGTCGCCCACAAGCACTCCTGATTCAGAGGGCAGGCCGTACCTCTTTCGCTAGGGCCGGATTGATGTCCAATCCAGAGATCCCCAGCCAGGGCCTGACGACCCTTCCGTTGCGGAGTATCTGATCGACCACCATCCTGACTGTCTGGGCTGGTATCGCGAATCCGAGGCCCTGGGCGAAGGGTATCATCGCCGTGTTGATGCCGATGACCTCGCCGTCGACGTTGGCAAGAGGCCCCCCGCTGTTCCCGGGGTTTATCGCGGCATCGGTCTGGATGAGCCCTTCAAGCACGAAATCAGTCCCGGGGAGAGGCCTCCCGAGGGCGCTGACGACGCCAAGCGACACCGTGGGTGCCCCGGGCAGTCCAAGTGCGTTCCCTACGGCAAGGGCGAACTGACCCACCTTGAGCTTCTCCGAGTCGGCGAGCCTCGCAGCGGGGAGGTCCGTGGCGTCCACCCTAACCAGTGCGACATCTGTGGCGGGGTCCGACCCCACGACCTCTCCGACAAAGGTCCTCCCGTCCTCCAGAGTCACCTGAACCCTGTCGGCTTCATCAATGACGTGGTTGTTGGTCACGATGTATCCGCTGGGATTTATGATGACGCCCGAGCCCTGCCCTTCAAGGGGGACCGTGCCGAACCTCCAGTCCCTCGCCATGCGGACGCTGTCGATGCTAACGACGGAGCGCTGCAGCTGGGCGACGACCTTAGTTATCTGGTCTTCAAACCCTGATAAGTCCAATTTTCCTTCCCTCCTAGAGCCCCCAGCTCCGCTTGGTGGACGGGATTCACCTTGACGTAGGGCTTCCCGTTCGCGTATCCCACTTCTGCCATCCCCCGAATCTCGAGGCCTCGGGCACGCCATGGGTTGACAGAAGGCAGGTCGTCAAACACCATCGCGACCTTGCCGTTTTGCTTGATGTTCCGGAACTTGAGACTCATCTCCAGGTTCCAGCCGCTAAAGTAGAACGACGTGCCGTCGAACTCGTATACCACCGGGACAACATGAGGCTGCATGTCGTTGGAGACGGTCGCGATCCTCGCCAAGCCGTTCTCGGCCAGGAATTCCGTCTCTTCTTCTGTGAAGGAAACACGTCTCACATCTTGGATCTCCATCTGTCTTCGGATGCTGATGTGGAAAGTCATCTTTATATACTTGATAGTAATTTTATACTTAGTAGGTAATACGCAGTTGACTATGTCAGCACAGCCTGACCAGGAACTAGCCGATAAGTGCGAGGCCAGCAGAGCCGTTCACGCCGCTTGGAACGAGCTGACGAAGGCCTGGAGCCTTCCGATAATCCACACTCTCGGGATAAGGGAGCCAGCAAGGTTCAACGAGCTGAAGAGGCGCATCGATGGAATCAGCTCGACGAGCCTCGCCGACAGGTTGAACGAACTCGAGCGCCTTCAGATAATTCAGAGAAATGTCCTGCCCGCCGCTCCGCCAAGGGTCGAATACTCTCTGACCGACAAAGGGAAGGACCTGCTCGTCGTCCTGCAGCACTTCGCCGACTGGGTGAACAGATGGAACGACGAGGAAGGAAGGCAGACTGTAGAAATCAAAGAGTAGTCACCCCGCTCGCGTGAGCATCCCCATGTTCGTGTTCTGGTGACGCGAGTCAAGCCATCAGGTTCAAACGGGCCGAACCAATCCCGAGCATACGGCCCTAGATGTGGGAGATGGTGTGAGGGAGATGGCACCGCGACAGCTGAACCGCCCGGAGACCCGGGACCCCCCCGGAGGGGGAGACGGAGCTAAACCCATGTGGATGGGCGAACCCGACTGAGTGAGCGACCATGGCGTTCGTGTCACCAAAGCCGTGGTACGAGGCATAGCTGAAGGCGAGCGGAGCCTTGGGGAGGAAGACCTGGAGCATCTGCGCCTGCAAGTCGACCAGGTAGATGCTGGCCACTACGCCGCCCACGAAGATGAGCGACGAAACCACAAGCACCGCGGCGAGCCTGCGCCTCGGCAGGATGCTTCTAGACTTCAGGTCCAGCACGTTCCAGGCCCTGGTCTTCATCGCGGGATGGCTGGACAATGCCTCCGACCTGTGTTCAAAGGAGGATGCGAGGAATGTAGCCACGGCAAGCCGCGTAAGGCGGCCGTCAGGCGGGAAGGCCTTCAGTGCGCTCCCCACCTTCACCAGCGCCGACACCAGAGCTTCAGGCCTCTCGATGACGCCCGCGCCGCGTTCATCGGCGAGCATCTCCCTCTCCTTCTGCGCGGCCGAAGCCGACAGATAGGCCAGAGGATTGAAGAAGGATATGGCCACCAACGCACTGGTCAAGGCCTTGAAGGTCAGGTCCCCGTTCTTGATGTGAGAGAGCTCATGCGAGATGACGGCCTCCAGCTCGTCGCCGTCCAGTACCTTCAGGATACCAAGAGAGAACACGATAGTCGCATCTCCTACCCCTTCCGATGGAGAAAGCGTTGGGCCTGAGATCCTCGACCAATCCCACCTTGGGCATCCTGATGCCCAGCTTGGACGACATCAGGCGGACCTTCGCCTGCAGCTCAGTATAGTCCTCCTCCTCCATGAGGACGACGCCGAAAATCTTCCGTGCGACCCGTCCGCCGAATAAGTAGCATGGAAAAGAAGACGACAGCTCCACCGGTTAGGGCCGCCAAGCCGATGACGGCCGTCAACATGAAGGGGCTCATGCTAAGGAACCCCGGCGGTGGCTGCACGTAAGTAAAGTATGCCGCCGGCGTCTGAATGAAGACATCGGGCTGCACGGCCATCCGCGACGTTGCGAGATTCCTGGCGAAGTTCACCGCATACGAGGCCACAACCGCCGCAGCCGGCACGCTCAAGGGCACTAGCAGCAGGAAGCTGCGGGTCCTATGGCCGAAGAAGTTCCCCGACCTGAGAAGAAGCTTGGTGCATAGGAACCAGACGGTCGTCAACACGGCAGCATAGTAAACGTAAGGCTGGAGAAGTTCTTGGGCAATGCTGCCGAGCATGGAGGCGCTCGTTCATCTTCACCTCTTCTTCTCTGAGGCTACTCTCTCCACCTGTTTCTGAAGCGCTTGAAGGTCTTCCCCGTTCATAGCTACCTCTTCAATCAGGGCATTCGTGACAGTGCTCCCGAAGTTGCGAAAGAGGCTGCTGACCACGGTCCTGACTGCCGACTCCTCGAAATGCTTCTTTCCAAGCTTCGGCCAGTAGACGAAGAAGACCCCGCCCTTGCCCCGTTCGACTCGCCTGTCCAGGAGGCCTTTGTCGTAGAGGCGGTCCATCGTAGACATGACTGTGGTATATGCAATCTTCGTCTTCTTCCTGAGCTCCTCATAGACCTTCCTGACGGTCATCGGCTCCTCTTCCGAGTCCCAAATCGTCTCAAGGATCTCAGCGCCGAGAGGGCCGAGGAAACCTTCGAACTGCTCGCCGTCCAGGTTATAGCGGGAGACCTTGTACGTTCTCTTGGTGGCCAACGCTATCGACGCTTCTTACTAACCCCCATAGTAGCTATTTAGCCTTTTCAGTGATTTCCGCGTCCTCTCTCGTTCACTACCATGTTTTGTCATAACACTTAAGAAGGGTTAGCTACTATGCGGCCTAGTAACATCGGGTATGATCAACTTGAGGAATCTTGAAGGTTCTGGATTTCAGTTCGGTGAAGCCCCAATCAGTGACTTCCGCTCGCTCACTGGCCTGGGAACGGCACATGTCAGGGCGATCCCCGCAGTCGCCCAAATCCTAGGAGGAAGGCTCGATTGACGATGATGGAGCCCCCTACGCATTCTCGCAGGAACTTCACTGTCGTCGTCGCCGTCTTGGTCCTAGCTCTGGGACTGGTCATAGGAGGAGGCATAGGCTACGTCGCCTACACCGGCCAGGTCACCTCAGCTGCAGCAGCAGGTGAACATGCTGCAGTCTCAGAATCGAGAGTACAGGGAATGGTACCTCGACCACCGGCACGAGCGTCGTGGTTAGCGGCAACGTGTCGGTCTCCGATCTCTATGCGGCGGTCAAGAACTCTGTGGTAGTCATCACAGGGATGGTGAGCCAGTCATCGATCTTCGGCACGACTTCGAGCGAAATACAGGGCTCCGGGTTCGTCTACACCGTGAGCTAGCGAGGATGTCATCATAACCAACTACCATGTCGTGGACGGCGCCACGGGCATCTCGGTGACCTTCAACAACGGCGACGCATATGCGGCAACCGTCATTGGCACCGACCCGTACTCTGACTTGGCGGTGCTCACCGTCCAGGCGCCATCGTCGGAATTCATCCCCTTGACCATGGTGTCCTCGACCACCCTGAGCGTCGGTGACCCTGTCTTGGCCGTGGGCGCGCCCTACGGACTGACAGGCTCTGTCACCACAGGGGTCGTAAGCGCACTCGGTCGCACGATTGACGAAAGCACGGTACCCTATGCCATCGCCAACGCCATTCAGACTAGCGCCCCCATCAACCCGGGCAACTCCGGCGGACCACTCCTGAACTACGCTGACCAGGTCGTCGGGATAACCACGGCGACCGCCACCGACTCATCGGGTAACGCCGCCGACGCGATAGGGTTCGCCGTGTCCTCTTCCACCATCCTTAGGGAGATTAACTCTCTGGTCACCACCGGGACCTACAAGCAGCACTCCTACCTCGGCATCACTGATGTCGACATGGACTACGCGACGGCTCAGGCGATGAACATCAACACGACCTACGGCTCCCTCATCGAGAGCGTGGTCAGCGGCGGTCCCGCCGCCAGCGCGGGTCTGAAGGCAGGCACGCAGCAGGCGACCGTCGAAGGCAACACAATACTGCTAGGTGGAGACGTGATCACTGCAATCAATGGCACACGCATCCTGAACAGCGACGGCCTCTCGGCGTACCTCGAAGGCAACACGCTCCCCGGACAGACTGTAACCATGACCATAATACGCAATGGCCAGACGATGAACGTCTCAGTCACCCTTGGCACGAGGCCCGCGCCCACCTCCTAGAAGGACGCGGCATTATTCCCTCTGATGGGGCCGCCACGTTGAAGGTGGTCCCTCTTATTTCTTCAAACGATTCACAGTGTGAGCTCGGAAAGGACTCCCGCAGCCTGCTTCTCTGACTGCCAAGCCTACTTGAGTTCCTTCAAGACTTCCTTGGAAGGCTGTGCTTCGGCCTCGTACCAGTACTTCTCATAGTTCAACGCCCTATCATGGCCCATGCCCATGGTGCCGTCGGTGTCATCAAAGGCCGTGGTGCAGTCGCTCACCATTACAGGCACGTAGCCCCTGAACCAGGCGTCGGCCGCCGTGTGCTTGTCACAGCAGTTCGTATGGAGGCCCGTGACGTAGAGTTTGTCACCGGGTTTGAATTTCAGCTTCTCCAGCAGGGAGTCCATGGCCGTCGGCCTCCCTCCATTGTCGGTGAATCCGCTGTAGGTACCCTTCTCCACCTCGAATAGAAGCTGATCCTTCTTTATCTTCTTCACGTCCTTCTCCTTCCAATCTCTCTCCAGGACGCACAGGCCCTTGGGTCAGGAGCCCGCTGACTATCTCTGAACCCTTGGTGCCCTTCATTGAATGAGGCCCCCACTTTTTCAGCTCAAAGTCAGATTTCAGATGGCGGTCAGTCGTGTAGATGACGGGGTTTCCCGCATCAAGGAACGCCTCCTGGAGCTCCCTGATCCTGGGCACCAGGGCCATGCCGCTTTCCAAGGCCAAGCCCGGGTTGTAGCTCTTGAGGAGGAAGTCGTTTGTCATGTCGACAACCAGCAACGCTTTCCTAGTCACGCATCGTGGTTGTCATTCGACGCTTAAATCCTGTTCCCCCAATTCTGCCCGGCGAAGAGGGGCTGTTCGTCCCGTTCTCACTCGACCCATGCCTCTTCGGTCCGGAATCGTGTCTCAAGAACCGTTTATTAGCAGTGAGCGAGCAGGGTCCCACGTGTCGAGCCTGGAAATCAATAGCGTGGCCGTCGTTGGGGCCGGCGAAATGGGCCATGGTGATGGAATCCTCTTCGGCACGGACGACGTCATAGAAGGCATCTCCGCTTTCTTCCAGAAGCGGAAACCGGAGTTCAAGGGCAAGTGATTGGATTGAAAGACGTCTATGTCATCGACTTTCAAAGGACGCCTTTCTCCAAATCCAAGCCCGCTGAGCCTGAGAAGGACGTCTTCAACTCCGTCAGGATGGATCAGGCTCTCGCACTGCTGATCGGCAGGGTCATGCAGAGGACTGGGATCGAAGGTCATGAGATCGGCGACGTGATCACGGGTTGTGCCCTCCAGGTCGACGAAAATTGGCTCTACGGTGGGAGGCACCCCATCCTCCTAGCCGGCCTCCCTGTCTCCGTCCCCGGGCTGGCGCTGGACAGGGCGTGCGCCTCCTCCATGAACGCCATCTCTACCGGTTCATTCGAGATCATGACGGGTCATTCGGATGTCGTCCTCGCAGGCGGCATGGAACACATGACGCACGTCCCCATGTGGAACAACCCGCACATGGCCGTCAACCCCAGGCTCATCCTGAGGCCCGAATACATGAAGTACCAGATGAATGTCGGTTACGTAATGGGCCTAACCGCCGAGAAGTTGGCCAGCGAAAGCGGCATAACGAGAGAGGCGATGGATGCATTCTCGGTAGAGTCGCACAGGAAGGCGGCCACCTCCCTCGAAGCCGGCTGGTTCAAGGACGAGATGATGCCGATCAGAGTGGAGTCCGGAAGGAAGGAGATTACGGTGGAGGAGGACCTCAGCATCAGGAAGAACCCCTCTTTGGAACAGCTTTCGAAGCTACCATCCGTGTTCAAGGAGGGAGGAACGATTACCGCAGGCAACTCGTCCACGCTCAGCGCAGGAGCTTCCCTGGTCGCACTGATGTCCGGAGCCAAGGTCAAGGAACATGGAGCTTCGCCGCTGGCCAAGGTCATCTCGTTCGGCTGGGCCGGCGTGGAGCCAAGCCTGATGGGGAAGGGACCAGTGCCGGCCAGCCTCAAAGCCCTCGCCAAGGCTGGCTTAAAGCCCGAGGAGGTCGACCTGTGGGAGATCAACGAAGCCTTCGCCGTGGTCGTCCTCTACGCCATGAAGGAGCTAGGGATTAACCATCAGAGGGTGAACCTCCATGGGGGCGCCATCGCGCTCGGCCATCCGCTAGGCGCCACCGGCGCTCGGCTCGTGGGCACTCTGGCCAGGCAGCTCCACGTCAGCGGCAAAAGGTATGGAGTCGCCTCGCTCTGCGTCGGCGGAGGACAGGGATTCGCGACGGTCTTGGAACGGGCTTGACCTTTCTCGACCGCGCAACAATCATTAGAAGGTCACGTCCTTGTCCAATATCGAGAGGAATGAGGGACTTCCCTTCGAGTTGTCAGCCCTAGTTCATCACGGCGACCATGCGCTCTTCTCTTTCCATGGCCTCGACGTACCCAGCGGCGTCAGTAAGGGAACCTATCCTGATGGGCTGCGCCGACGGGTCCGCGCGCAAATCCTCCAACCACACCAAGCCGGACGGATCTTGAAACATCCGAAGTTTGCAGTATGACAAGGCTTCGAGTCGCCTGTTGAGTTCCTGCAACATGCCACCATCTCTTCTTTCTAGCGTCTAATAAGCATCGTCAGCATGATGAAGATATTTCGACAGATGACGTGCACCAGTCCTGTCTGCTGTCAGGAGCATAGGACGACTACAAATTTACGACAAGGGAATTCAGCAAGTCCCTCAGTTCCCTCCCATACTCCAACTGTTGGGCTCGGCGGTTGCGACTAGTCTTCCTGGCGAGCAGCTTCTATGCTGTGGGTATAGCCACCTTCTACTACTTCTTCAGGAACTCGACAATAATCAGCTAGGTACATCCGAAGGGACGCCGAGAGGCACACGGCTTCAGCAAAGCCCGCCCCTACTCAGACTTGCCCACTAGGAAGGAACAGTAGTTGTAGTTTATCGGCCCGGTCTTCGTCAATTCGCAGGGGAAGTAGGCGCATTCAAAGCAGAGCCTGACTCCGCTGTTGAAGGCGCAGGTGGAGATCTGGCAGAATGGGTTCTGTTTCGGCACGCAGCCCTGTTCACCGTTTGGGCAGGTGCCTTTGACCATCTTAGGGCATACTTCGCAGGAGATGCCGCAAACGCCGACCTTCATGGTGATCTTCCATTCCAATATCGACTTCGCGGTATAAGTGGTTTGTGTCGACGGGCCGGGTCATTTCAACGATCGTGCGTCTGGTCGAGTGTTCGCCATGGAGTGGTTTCTTAGAATGCCCTCGTTGTGCAACTCGACAGGAACCGTTTTCAACCTGACGCCACCTCCATGGGGTGTGAAGAGATCTTCCGGGTGGACGCCAGAGAGCGCTGCCTCCATCATAGATCATACCCTCCTCCGACCGAACGCCGCAGAGGAGGAGATTCTGGAAGCGTGCGAGGAGGCGGTCAGATACCATTTCTGCACAGTTACAGTCAACCCCGCGCACGTGGCGCTATGCTGGGAGAAGGTCAGGGGCTCCTCGGTCAAGGTGTGTTCGGTGGTCTCCTTCCCTTTCGGCCTCTCGAAGACAGGGATCAAGGTCAGAGAGGCTCAGGCTGCAGTGAAGGACGGAGCCGAGGAGATCGACATGGTGATGAACATCGGCGCAGAGAAGTCGCATGACTATGATTTGGTCCTTCGGGATGCCAGGGCAGTGGTCCGCGCCGCAAAGAGGATGGACGGCTACGTCTTGGTCAAGGCGATCATCGAGACCTGCTATCTCACCGACGCAGAGAAGGAAGCGGCCTGTAGGGTTTCAGTGAAGGCCGGCGTTGATTTCGTCAAGACCTCCACCGGATACGGTACGGGCGGCGCGACTGTACATGACGTCGCCCTGATGCGCAGGGTCGTCGGTCCGAAGCTCGGCGTAAAGGCTTCAGGGGGCATCAGGGACGCTCAGTCCTTCTCGGCCCTTACTTCAGCTGGCGCGAACAGGATAGGAACGAGCCACGGCGTAGACATCGTCAAGGAGTTCGGTGCACTCTCGGCGTAGCAGTCCGAGGCCTCGCTGTAGGATCCCGATGGGAACTCGAAGTGGCTTCCTTCGCCCAAAGGCTTGCCCTGCTCTCCAGTCCTGACGTCTCTTTTGATGGGCCAGTGGGGGAATCATACCCTCAGGTCGCATGTATTCTGCCGGCCCTCTCGAATTCAGTAGTGAACCCTTCCGCGTCCACGACGGTCCCCAAGCGCATGGTCTTCGGCCTTGAACCATAGCAGTCCTCAATCCAAATGGCTTCGTATTCGTCTTCGTAGAGCTCAGAGTCTCTCGTACGCTTCCTCAGACTTCAGTTGAGAGAAAGCATGAGAGGATAACCGGTTTCCGGGTCTGCCTGATAAGCATCGGCATTGTCAGAGTGGTCGTACGGCTGGAGACGGTTCAAGGCCATGTCTCTGCTCACGTCTGCGCATGCGGAGTCATGTTTGTTAGTGAGGGTGCCTTGGGCGATGGTGGATTGCAGCGCACCGTAGGTGACACCGTGGTTCGCCTTGTCCTTGGCGACATCACTGACCAAGACTGCGACGCCATTGTAAATGCGGCCAACTCGAGCTTGTTGGGTGGGGGTGGAGTGGACGGTGCCATCCATCGAAAGGGTGGCCTCAAGGTCCAGGAAGAGTGCAAGGCGATCCGGAAGACCAAGTATCCCGATGGCCTCCCGACTGGTGAGGTAGTGGTCACAACAGGTGGGGACCTGACAGCTAGATACGTCATCCACACGGTCGGCCCGGTTTGGCGAGGTGGCGGTGAGGGCGAAGGGGAGCTGTTATCGAGGGCCTACCGGAACTGTCTGGATTCCGCCCAGTCTCTCGGAATTAGGTCGATCGCCTTCCCTTCCATCTCCACCGGTGCATACGGCTATCCCATCGAAAAGGCCTCCCGCGTAGCGTTGGACGCAGCCATCGACTTCCTGCTCAAGGGCAACAGGTCCTTGAAGGAGGTCAGGTTCGTCCTGTTCTCCGAGGGCGATTACGAAATCTATGAAGACGACTTCGGCAGGATCGAGATGCCGATAGCCTGAGGATTTGACTCAGGAGGGCCTAGTCTCGAAGAACGACGACAGACGCTATGGGATCACTCAGAAGGGCAAGCAGGAGCTGGTTTGGCCTTTCGGTGCCCCCTTCCGACGCATGCCTTCGGTCGAGGGGATGCTCAACGAAATGAACGGGTATGTGTCCTGCTTGGAGGACCTGGGTCCTTCGGATCCGTCAAAGCTGGCTCCGCATCTGGACAAGTTGAGGAGCATATCCGAGAGACAGAACCAGATTCTGAAGTGATAAAGACCTATCGGAGCCCCCTGCGCCGGTCCAGTGCTACCAGAGTGTCTCTTTTGTGAGCGAACCCACTTCGGGGAGAACCACTGTGGCATACTGCTGCTTGAAATTGACCAGGGGAGGCTTGTGGTTGAGCCTCTTGGCTTCGATGACCTTGCCCAGTACCAGCAAGTGGTCTCCGCCGTCGTACTTCCTCCATCTCTTGCAGTAGAAATACCCCATGGCGCCCTCTATGACGGGATACCCGGTGCTCGCGAAGTGATAGCGCAGTCCTTCGAACCGGTCTCCAAGAGGCACCATGCCAGCGAACCTTTCGGAAACGGACTTCTAGTCATCTGCCAAGTTCACCGTGAAGCCGCTCGCCGACGCAAAGGCACCCGAGGTGGGGACGTTCTTCATCAATGACACCAGGATGAGCGGCGGCTCGAGGGACACCGTCGTGAACGAGCTCACGGTGACACCCCATAACCTGCCCTTCGCCTTCGTGGTGACCACCGTCACGCCCTGCGGGAATCCCCGCATCACTTCTTTCAACGAGTCCTGCACCTTCTGCGCCTTGCCTTCTCCGGTCAAGCCCTCTCTCCGATTCTAGTATTTTTCGGCTGAATCGCCTTATGAATGTTGCCAAGGAGATGGCGGAATCCGGGCCATCATGGTGTCGCCATGCGGGGCAGCAGCTGCCATCATGACTAACCCTGGGCATTCCGGTAGCAGTGAAAATGCGGTGGGCGCGCCTCCACGAAGACATCCAAATCCCTTACCCGTCTTAAAAGGTAATTCGCCGTACCCGATCATGAACCAAATCGCGGGTGCGCAGGTCGAGGACCACGACATCTTTGGCGGGAAGCGGCGCATCGAGCGCGCGATCGCCCATCTCAAGCGGTCAGCGCGGGAAGGCACCATCGAGCAGAAGACCGGAAGGCCGAGGAGGATAAGCCCGAAGGACTGCCGCTCCATCCTGAGGTTCGTGGACGTCCTGATAGGCCAGAACATATCCGACGTGAGGGTGGCCAAGTACGTCATCATCCTACAGGACCTGGCCATGTGGGCGTTCGACAACAGGACGACCCTGATCAGGATGAACCAGAAGAAAGTGGCCGAGCTCAAGAAGTGGCTCTACTCTGGCATCTACGAACCGCGTACCGAGCGCGACATAGTCATAACGATCAAGCGATACTACCAGTGGCTGAAGGCTCCCAAGGGAAAGTACGAGAAGTGGAGGGAGGACCACCACTACCCGGACTTGGTCGACGGGCTTAAGGCGAACCTCAAGCAATCGGACAAGAAGAGGCCCTCGGTGATAGAGGAGGAGGAGTTCGAAGCTCTCATCAGGGCGACCAGCGACATCATGATTAAGGCGTTCCTCGCCGTCGCCGAGGAGCTGGGTCTCCGGCCGGGCGAGCTTCTGCGCCTCCTGATAGGCAACATCAGGCATGAGCGGGTCATCAGGAACGGCAAGGAGGAGTACAGGGTACTGATCGACTTCACCGATGAGATGACGAAAACGGTCGGGCGACGGCTGGTGGTGCAGAGGTCGAGGATGCTGCTCACGCAGTGGCTTGAGACGCACCCATACAGGGATGACCCTAAGGCCCCGCTCTGGCTGATGACCGAACGAGGAAGGCTGGTCTGCAAGCGCTGGCGCTACGACGCCTGCTACAGGGCGCTGCGCCGGCTGGGCGAGGTGGCGGGGATCCCGAGGCCCGTGCATCCCAACATCTTCCGGCACATGTCCGCCACGAAAGACGCCAAGCACAACCTGAACGAGGAGATAATGAGGAGGAAGTTCGGGTGGGCGCCCGGAAGCAAGATGCCGGCGGTGTACATCGAGCTCGCGGCACAGGACGTCAACGAAGTCTTGGAGAACGTGTACGGTGGCGTCGAGACCCAGAAGCCCCAGCCGGAGTTTGTCCTCTGCCCGAACTGCCGGCGGGAGAACCCTAGGATGAACGAGTTCTGCGGGGGCTGCGGAGCACCGATTCACGAGGAGCTCCCTCTGATCGTAGAGGGAACCGATCCGGAATTGATGAAGCAACAGAGAAGGATAGAAGAGCTCGAGGCCAGGCAGGAGGAAAACGACGAACGCACCCGGCGGATATTGACGAAGTACGTGCAAGAAGGGAAGGCAATCCCGCCGGACGTCGTGCGGGTCCTGCTCGGCAAGTAGCGGGGTCAGGACAGGCTCCCGACTTCGCGCCGGAGCCCTTCTATCTCTCTTCTGATTTCAAAACGCTCCTTGACGGCCGCGCGCAGCTCGACCTCGTCGGAATCCTTGTCATCGGTTTTGTTCTCTGTCATGTATACTCGGTCATTGCTCAACTTAAAAGAGCTGGGGAGAAGATCCTCTGTCGATTGGCAGATCAGACTCCATGATACGACGGACAAAGGACATGCCAAAGTCTGGCCTTCTAGACTCCTCACTTCCGGACGGGGATTTCGCTGCCCGAGCCTAGCTGCAGGTCCCGAACCGGACACTTGCCAAGAAGTCCCGATGATGGAACACAACGGAAGAAGAGGACCTGAAGCAGCTTCCGCGCTCAGCCCCCTCGACTGAAGATGGGTGGTTAAATCGCCCCTCATGCTTCTGCCGTTGTCATAGTGGAGATGGTAGAGTTTCGGAAGGTCTTGAACGGTTACGTTAGCTAGAGCATTGCGATGAGGGTCGGCAACGCGAATGCTAGAAGTAGGTCCGTCAAGCTCTACTATCCCAGGCGAAGAGCGAGCCGGAACCAGAGCCGCCACCGGAGACTCCCGCTTGCCACTAAAGAACCGTTCAAAGAAGAGCTCTAGGACGTGATCGAAGACCAGTGGTTCAGATGAGCCCCCATAAGAACGCCAGCCAGTTGGGCTTGGGGCGACGACATGGCGATGGCGGCGACGAACCGCCCTCGGCCCTAATAACATCGTTTCATCGTTAAAATGGGCCAAAAAGGCGTTCCGTCTCATCGGAAGGGGGCGTTATTAGCGCGGAGG
This sequence comes from uncultured Nitrososphaerota archaeon, assembly GCA_963842885.1. Lineage (GTDB taxonomy): Archaea > Thermoproteota > Nitrososphaeria > Conexivisphaerales > DTJL01 > DATKKG01. The sequence goes on along the minus strand of CAWJIE010000003.1, from coordinate 397,817 downwards.
GCGGGGAATTTTGAGGCCTCGTGGCTAATAACATCGTCTCATTGTCAGGACGGGCTAAAAGCGCCGTTCGTCTCATCAGATAGATGCGTTATTAGCCCGGAGGAGACGATTCGAACACCCCTGGTTTTGCTAGAGTTCGTCTCGTAGCCAAAATGACCCAAGGGGGCGCTTTGTCTCATTGAAGCCGCGACTCTAGCAAGTCGGAGGGGGCAAAATTTCGAGGCCTTGGCTTTGCTAGAGCCCGTTTCATCGTCAAAACGGCCCTATAGGGCGCTTTGTTTCGTTAAGCGGTGACTATAGCAAATCGCAGAGGACGGAATTTCGACTCCCTCCAACTACTGATATCGTCCCATCTCAGAACCGACCTGGAAGCGCCGTTCGTCTCACCCGACGGGTGCAATGGCAGTCTAGACGGAGGAGAAACTGGCGCCCCCGGTTTTGCTAACATCGTCTCATCGTCCAAATGGCCCAAAATGGCATCTTGTTTCATCTGACGGTCGCGTTAGCAGGAAAGGGGGACCGAAATTTTGACGCCCTGGACCTGCTAACGCTGTCTCATCTCCAAATCGGCCTGAAAAGGCGTTCCGTCTCATCCTAGGGGCGCGTTAGCAAAATCGACGGGGACGGAGCTCGGATGCCCCGGCCCTGCTAAGCTCCGTCTCATCTTCAAAATAACTCAAGAGGGCACTTTGTCTCATTGAGCCGAGAGTTTAGTGGAGTCTGGTGAAAGGAACCCGTACATGCACGGGACTGCCAACATCGTCTTCACGATCAAACCAGCTCAATAGCGCACTCCATCTGGTTAGGGAGCCTGTCTCGATCCGGATGGCCGTCCCCCGCTCTACATCATGACATGGGACCGACACTAGAGACCTACCTAGGCCGACAGGATGGCTGTCGCTGCCGTAGGAAAAGGGGCAATGCCTGAGGTCGTGCATTCCTCCCCGCGCTAACGCCAGGGAAGCTCATCATCTAGGCCAAGGCGGCTCCTGAGCCCCCGGAAGCCCCTGCAAAGTGCGTTAAAAGGAGGCCGTGCATGGTTCCATCGCTTCAAACCGTTTACGCGTCTGCCCTTTGGCATCCCGCATCCACCTTCGCTTCTCTGGACGAGATCCGAGGTCTTCCATCTATGGCTGATTCGAAACCTCACAATAGAGCTCGACCGCCATCGTCTTCTCCTTAAATACTCCTCAATGGCCGCGCCTTTGCCTTAAATACCGATTGACGGGCCGGCTTGGAACCATCACAGCGGAGATGCAGAGCCTTGTCTTCCGCCAGCGACGCAAAAGGACCCACCTCTTGTCGCTCGATGGCAGATTAAAGGCGGGGTCCTTCGCCTCGGCCCCTCTCGCGCTATGTCCATATACCAAGTGCAGGGCTATGTACCATATCCTTCCTATATGATCCCCTTCGAGGCCGCTTCTCTTATCATCGGCTCCGAGATGGAATAAGCTCCTCCCTCATCCTTCGCCACAAAGCCGGCGTCCTCGAGGTTGTGGAGCACCTTAGTGACCTCCCCCTGTCCGACCCTCATCCCCTCCTTGGACTCGATCGCCCTCTTCAGGTCCGCCCACGAAAGGCTCCCTCCAGCCAGGCTCTTCATCACTGTCCGATACCTCTCCGACCTGTACAGGCCCAGGAAGTTCCTGAACTCCGAGGCCGCCATCTTGGATGCCAGCGAGGCCGTCTCCTCAATCACCTTCTGGTCGAGCTCCCTCTCCTCCCTGGCCCTGAAGCCGAGGTAGGTCAGCCAGCCTATTATCCCGTCGAACCTCAGGTGGGCTCCTTCGAGCACATCCCCAGGCACCTCCATCCCCACCTGCCTGAACCCTTCCCGAAGGTACTCGACGCTCCTCTCCTTCGTCAGGCCGGAGAGCTCTATCTCGACCATCGCCCGTCCGAAGAGGGGGGCTTCGGGGTCATCGACCCTAAGGAACTTGTGGAGCATCCCCGCCTCCGAGCCGGTGACCACGAACTTGAGTCCCGGGCAGTAGTCGTACGCGTGCGCGAGCACGCTCGTCAGGTCGTAGCGCATGACCTTCCTGAACTCCTGCGCTTCGTCTATGGCGATGATAAAGGAGGTCTTCTGTCTGGCCGCTTCGTCTGAAAGGGCATCGAAGATGGAGGAGACGTTCACGGCGTCCCGGGGCAGGGGCCCCCAGCGAAGGGAGAGGCCGGGGATGGCACCTGAGGTTCGTTCGAGGCCCTGGACGTGCTTTAGCGCATCGATCACCTTGGCGCCCAGCCTCCTCTCCCTCCTCAGGAACTCGTTCAGGCCGTCCTCGAGCAGCTTGACGAACTCCTCCCGCCTCACCTGAGGGGAGGAGGAGAAGGCCCTCCCATCAAGAACGACGTACGGGCGCCCGAGTTCGTTCAGGGAGGACAGGAGGAGAGAAGTCTTGCCCGTCCTCCTCCTTCCCTTTATTATGATCATCCTCGCCCCTCCCGATAGAGAGGAGGTCATCTTCTGGAACTCCTCGGAGTAGTCGAACATGTCCTTCCTGTCCGTCTTCGGGGCCTCTTCGAAGTACGTGGGATATCCCCGTGTACTTAGTGCATCCCCATGTACTTAACCCCTTACGTTTGATGTCTGACGCCCATTTTCCGGTAGCCCGTATGGTGGCCGGAATTACATAGAGCTCGTGCACTCAGCCCGATCGGCTCCAAGAGCCGAGTTCCGAGTTGAGATGTTATACCATTGCGGACATTCTTGCATGTCTTCCCTGTGTATTTTTTGATTCATTTCTGTTAGTATAACGTTCCCGGTCCACCGATGTCTTGGCTGTGCGTCGCAAGGTCGCCAACCGTCGTCCCCGAATTGAGCTGTGAGCCGAACGAGCTTTCTTCCACTACCAAGCTAGGTCCAGCCCGTCCCATCAAGTGAAGTCCAGTCGAACATGCCAAGCCCGGTTCAGCTTCGTTGCTAAGTCAGACATGCCTCGTTTTACATTCGCCGAGCTCGTCGAATCGATGCCCCTCGAATCATGCCAATTCATCGCCGTGCGAATGCCAGCCCATCATCACATCCTTGCTCATTCCGGGCTCGTCCGTGGGTTCATGGAACGGTTCAGCGGGGGAAAGTGGCCCATGGCAAGGCAAGGAAAGGAAAGGTGCTTCGACTCAATCCGTTCCGCGAATTCAGCCACCTGCGCGCGTCGACGGATGTCCCAGCGACTCAAGAGTAATAGAGTACCTGCCAGAACGGACCATGGCAGTTAACGTCTTTCCCCGTCCCACAACGCCTTTTGGTGACGCATTCGATGCTCCTCAGATAACTTCGCAGGATACGGCCAAACCGACACAGCCAGGGCCATGGAAAGGCGAGTTCTCGGAAAGCGGACCTCATCGATGGTGATTAGATGGACAACGTGCATTTGCGTCCCGTATCGGTGGAACCCGGTCAGGGTGCGCGGGTGCTTGGTCCTAACAACGCAACCAAGTGGAGCGTGACATGTTGGCATGGGTTTACGGCATGTCAGAATCATGGCCACTCTCAGGACGACTGCATTGTAAATAACCTCAAGAGGGGGGCGGCGGCATCCGCAACGTTGGCGCCTTCGGTACAGCCAAGATTCTCCGCCACTACCGAGGTTCCGAAAAGGCCAGCCAGTCTCGTCAGTTTGATGATATTGGTTTCTTTTCCAGCGGCGATAGATACGCCAATCATCGGCGGGAGGAGCGTCTCAATTGGCGGACCTTCCATGGCTGACCCATAACGTTCTCTGGCTTCGTGCTGACCGAATTGGACCACAGCAGATTCATTTGAAACGTGGGAGTGCCACATAGACGGGAGCGAGACGAGGGGTCTGGTTGGCTCCACATTCACGTTGTTTCCAAGATCTTGTAGGTTTCCTCGAGCGCTGCACTGGAATCGGAGATATCGCTCTCATAGATCATCTTTCCGTTGATAAGCACGATCATCCTCCGTGGCTATCCGCTCCAGACCTGTCAGTATGTGGCTGCATATGACCAGGGTCGTCCCTGTAGCCCTCCTCTGAGCCAATATGTCGATCAGCTGGTCCTTCGACTGGCGGTCTAGGGCGACCAGTGGCTCGTCCAAGATGATCAGCTCCGGCCTGCCGACCAGCGCCTGCGCGAGCGCGAGCTTCCTTTTCATGCCTGACGAGTAGCCTCTGATAGGCTTCGACCAGAAGTCCTCTATGCCCATGATCTCTCCGACGCTTCGGTCGATGGAGACACAGCGAAGCTCGGCCACGAACTTGAGATAATCCTCCCCGCTGGCAAGCTCCGGGAAGGCATAGTCTTCGAAAGCTGCCGTGGCCCTGGAGAACAGGATATGTCGCTCCCTCCAGGGGTCAACCCCCAATACGCGAACGAGAGAACCTCTGGGCCGCTCTTAGGATGCCGCACAGGACCTTAAGCAACGTGCTCTTCCCGCTCCCGTTCGGGCCGACGATCAGGAGCGCGTTGCCTTGCGGGAGCTTAATGCTTACGTCGTCCAGAGCGAGGGTGAAACCGAACCTCTTGCTGAGATGGCTCACCTCAATCGCCAGCCTTCCCGTGTCTCCAGGTTGGTGGCTCCCGTGAGGCTCGGGGTCAAGCCACTCGCGTCACTCTCCCTCCTTGATTTCGAACAGAATCAGGGAGATGGCGAGGAATGCCCGTTGCTAGGATGACCGCAGGCAGCGTCTTGCCCAGAGTTGCACCCCAGTCACGGTAGCTCTGAATCTGCATTACCACAGTGGTCCATACGTCGGAGGGTATCGCGCCATACAGGCCGAAGCCTTCGGTCTGAATCAGGAATGATACAAACAACGGGGCGACGAAGGCATAGACGGCGTTATCGAAGAACACGGCCGGCAGCAACGACAGCCCCACCATGACGAATCCGTAGAGGATGTAGGCTTCGACCCACATCGGAAGGTTCCCCCACGCAAGCAGGGGGGCTCCGAGGAAGAGCCTCGGGTCGTACAGCGCGAGGGTGAAGCTCAAGGCGACCGCGATGGGGACCAAGGTCACCGCCAGGAGGGCGCAGACCTTCGAAGCGAAGATGGTGGCGGACCTGATTGGGTTGAGTTTGAGAGACCTGAGGATGAGCTTGTCCTGTTCGTAGGAGAAGCTGTATGCCGAAACCGCGACCACGATGGGGAACAGATTGAACCAGTCTGACGTGGGCCTGAGGGTTGGATTGAACAGGTCGGCTATGGTCGGGGCGATCCCACCTATCGATGAGCTCAGATAGTTCGGTGTGAACCCGCCAGCGCTGTACATCATGAGGAAGAAGACCAGCAGGCCGAAGAACACCTTCCTGCTTGCAATGAGCTCCCACTTTAGCAGGACGAAGAAGGTCCGGTGCCCTTGCTGACCATCCGCGAGGTATTCCTGTCGACCTGATTTGTGCGTGAGCCCGGCCGCTTGAGCCCTTCTGGACCCGGCGATCCACAACAGGGCCATGGCCGCGCCCAGGGCGATAAGAAGGTAGGCATACGCTTCAAAGTCGGAAGGGGTCCCGCCGTAAATCGAAACGATACTTGTCACCAGTTGATTGGGCGAAGAAGATGACAGATTGACCCTGACCAAATATGCCCCTCTTGTAGAAGGCGAAAAGGACACCTGGAGGCTGCCGCCAGGGGGAACGCCCTCTTGGAACACGGTGGAACCGGTGGCCAGAGAGATGATTGAGGCATCGAAGCTCACGTTCGAGGAATTGGAGGAGTAGGACAGGAGCATCCTGTCGGTGGGCTTAAGGAACACCGTGAAAGAGTCGGTCGTGTTGCCCTGGCTTGTTGTCGGGCTCCCCATGCCGAAGATTGCGTTCTCAGGACCGAAATGCGCGTTGGCGAGCATCGACAAGCCCATCAGCAACAGCCCGAGCCCCACGAAACCCAAGACTCTGAGCAAGCTTGCCCGGCGCAAGGCCTCTAGGCTCCATTAGGACTGGGCTTGCTGTGTCGTAGGGTAGGAGGGGCTTGGGCGCTCCTCCCCTGAGGGCCGCCTTGTGCCCTCTTCATCCTGCGCCGACGAAAGAGGGCGACCGATAAGAGTACAGCCGCTACTACGGCGACCGCAGCCGCAAGAAGGGTTGTGTATCCGCTGCCGGGCGCCCCTGGGCTGACAGGTACGTCCGCCTTTATGGGTAGATTCGTGGCTGTCAGTATCAGGCTTTCATTGGCGGACCCGATCTGCCAGACATCGAAGGAGGAGTGCAACAGTATGTCGTCCGTGAACCATGAGGTGGAAAACTGATACGCGAGCATGATGCCGCTGAAGCGATCGTAGATGCCCAACCAGATCGGCGACACCCACCCTATGGCCATCATGCCGTTAGGAAGGCCTGAGACGCCAGTCAGGTTGGTAATCACTCCCCAGGGATAGGTCACTATCAGTCTATCCGTATCGAAGGTCCCCAGCGCTGTTATGTTCAGCGTCGAGCGAAGGAAGTCCGTTGAGTTGAGGGGTCTTGAAGGCATCCCGTTGCCCAAGGGAAGGCTGAGGAATTCGTCTGGCGTATTGAACTGGATGGTGGGCTGGCCCGTCGTGAAGTTCGTGACACCCTCTGGAAAGCCATGGGCGGGCGTGAAATTGCCCTGAAGAGACAGGTAGCTGGGCGCAAGCCAGTAGGGCCATGTCCCATACAGGGTGCCGTTCAGGTCATAGACGCTGTTGTTCGTCCTCGAGACAATGACATTACGCTGGAAATCTAACGAAGCCCCAGTTCCCTGAATCCCTGCCAATGACAGGGAGTAGTCAACCACGTAGGTGTCTTGATAGACAGCCACGATGCGCCACCCAAACTTCATCTCGTCATATGTGATCACATGTCGTGTTCAGGAATTGAAGGGAATCGCTTGCGGACGCCCCGCCGGGGTGAAACCCCACCAGGTAGCTCAAGGAGTAGTTGCTCCACGAGTAGTTCGCATAGTCCCCGACGGCCAAGCTGGAGGAATCGAAAGACGACGCCGCGGACGCTCCGTTGTCAGCGAAGGTGACGCTCTGGAGCAGAGGGGCCATCGCCATCAATGCCAAGACCAGGAGCGCTCCTACCTCATAGGAGATGTTGCTTGAGGTTCTGCCATGGCAAATCGGTCCGTAATCGCCCGGCCCGCCTTCCTTGGCAATGCCCACGTATCTCCAGACGGGCCTGTGATGATTTAATGCCTCAGGCGTTGACATCGGCGTCGAAGCCCGACGCCTGGAAGTCAACCCGCGTTGACCTCCCTCCTTGAAGGAGCCCGGAAGGAAGATAATTAAAGGCGGGTTCGATACAGTCACGTAGACGCTTCTTGAGCGCCTCTGGGCAGGAGAAGTCTAGGGCTGAACTGTTCGAAATCCTGGGCCATCCGAGCAGGGTCAGCATTCTCGAGGCCTTGGGAGAGGAGCCTCTCGGTTTCGCAGGGCTGAAGAGGAAGACAGGAATTGCCAGCAACGGGCTTCTTTCGTTTCACCTGGGGAAGATGGAGGGCCTCGTTTGCGAGCGTCCAGAGGGAGGCTACGCCCTCACCCACCAAGGAGAGGAAGCTCTGGCTATCATAGAAGCCGTCGAGAAGATGCGGTCTCGCAGGCCCGGGATTGGACGTCTCAGGCGGTACATCGTTGGGCATAGGATTGTGGTCGGCGTGTTGGTCATCATTATGGTCATCATCGGATCGGTCGCGATGGCCCAGCAAGGTCTCATTCCGGGGTTGGGGCAGGTCCCCTCATCGGCTCGGGGTGATACCGTGCAGATCGGCGGCGTGACGTATTGGTACAAGGCGGTGGCTGCTGACACTCTCTATAACGTGTCGTCCTTTGCGTTCCATGGTGTAGTCTTCAGTTTCCTGGGGTATCAGCTCCTCACCCTCCCTCAGGGGCCTCCAGTCGCAATAGACATAGACAATCTTAGCGCATGCAGCGGCGCGTCAAGGTCAAGTTTGGTTGTTGTTGTGTTTTCGTTCTCAAGCTCCGGCATTACGTCAACTTTCTGTTCCAACTCCAACAATGTCTCTTATGAGAAGATCATGTTCCACTCCCCCGTGGTGCAGCTTTCGTTCGGTGACGGGGAAAGCACGTCCTTTGTGGCAGACATGTCCAGCAATCCTGCAGCACCGGGGAGCTTTTACACCTTCGGGCCTAATGGGACAGATAGCGCGGTCGTACTAGGGGAGGGCACACCATCCTTTGCAGCGAACCATGCTCCTGAGGCGGGGGTGATCTTGGACTCGCAGAGCTCCTTGGTAATGCTGCTCGTCCAGGAATAGAATCTGCGAGAAATGGGAATGTCCACGGCTTCAGGAAGTTTTTCGAGACCAGAGCCCAGAAGACCATGAAGTCCGCTTACGTACAATTCCTGATGGGTCACTCCCTGGGGCTGGCCATCTACTACCTGAAGCTCACAGACGAGCTGAGCAGGAGAAGATGAGTGAGAAGCGACATCGGCGACCCTTGTTAACGAAGTCCTACCAGAAGTAATACGACGAGCCCAGCGTGACGCCGCCGAAGCCGAATAGCAGGTAGGTCAGCGAGACATGAGCCCTGACGTACGCCACGAGGCAGATGCCCGTGTTGCACGGCTGAAGAACGAAGGTTTGGAATATCGGTAGGAAAATGGCGGTTAGCCCGAATGCCAACGAGAATGCGATGACAGCCCAGGTCTTGCGATCCAAGAATACCCGTCTCGCTACCCGTATAAAATCGCCAGTGCGGCTTGAAACGGTCATCATCCGTAGTGCATCCTTCCCCTCATCCGTGAGGACGTAGCTTCCGTCAGCGACGGTGGCGACCAGACCCTTCAGCCTGCCAAGATGGAACTGCATGTTGCCGCTGCTCTCTATCCCCGCGACTCTCTTCAGGTCGGCGAACCCCATAGGGCCGCCGCCCAGCGCCGTGAGGATCTTCATCCGCGCGGGATGACTTAACGTCTCGAACAGTTCCGCCCTTGACTGGTCGAACCCGTCGACGGGGGCGTTGGCATCCATTGCGACGTTCTTCGAACGGCAGGAGATTTAACGCCTTGCCTGTGAACAACAGGTCCTCCCAAGACTTTCGGTGGTCCTCCGTGGAAGACCGACAGCGTCACGATGCAGAGCTTGACGGAATCCGATTTCACGTTCGGTTCGGAGAGAAGATGACTGGCTATGGGTCCAGCAATGGATGAGCCGCGCACAGTCCCCTGCTCTAGGGTGAACGGCCCTTTCGCAGCCCCATGCCCACAGGTTGAGTATTCAGCCAACTACGAATCCCCAACGGTGCGGACTCGCTTTCTAATTCCTTGATTAGGCATCGTTATCAACGAAAGAGGGATTCAATACGCAGCCGAAATGCCGAACACCGTAGGGCGGATTAAGCGAACCAGAGGTAGCCTATGCCAGGGGCGTAAGCCGCTCCGAGCCCACTGACCGCGAAGATCACGGAGGAGAAAACGGCCTGAGAGGGCACGTCCTTCATCGCGATGGATTCTTGACTGCAGTGATAGGTGACGCCGCCAGAATGAGAGAAGGTCATGTTCCCGAAGTCCAGGTAGGGCGTCTCGACCTCCGTCATGCTGGTTATGTAGGATGCGTTGCCCAGTGGTTCGCCGACGATCAGCACGTCAGTTACCTCTCGATAGATGATGGAATTGCACGCAGTTGCGACGTGGTCCCCAAGGCTTTCAAAGGTGTAATAGGTGATGGAACCGCTGACCGCTCCCTCGAATACGTAGGTCCTGCCTTGGGTCTCGGCCATGAAGGCAGGGCTCTGGGTGATCTGCGTTGGAGCGGCTCCGACGTCAGGGTTCTTCATCTCGTCCGTCAACAGCAGCCCCCCGTTCAGCCTGTCGGCGGTGACCTTCTCTGGCACAACGGGGGCGAAGACGAGAACCAGGATCGCTGCCGCTAGCGCCGCTGCGACGAGAGACGCCTTGGCCTTCTTCACAGCTAGCATTTCCCTTTTCTCCTTCTTGAATAATTCGAAGGCCGAGGTATGGCCTTGAGTCCGCCACTGAATGTTCTCATCCGTCTCCCGTGTCTTCATTGAAGGTGGTCTGATGGCATTTACAGGTTTCCCAGTATCGTCTGGGAAAAGCTAATAGGAGAACAGCGCATTTCATCTTCACAGTATTGAGGCTCTCAACGGTCGCTCTGGCTGCGGCGTTCGTGTTGCCGTGATCGTGTCCTCCTTTCGCCATTGGCTACACCTATTACCTATCGACCTTCTATCCATGGGCGCTGGGCACGCCATGCGACCCGCAGTTGCTGCGGAGAGTTCGGCGCCCTAGCCTTCCCAGTGGCAGCGCTGAGCTGGGCCATCGTTGGCGTGGCCTTCATCGTCGACAGGAACGGCAGGCGGACCCTGAAGAAGGCGGGCGTCGACGACAACGTCTACGACCTGATGGTGAAGATGAAGGGGGCAGGATCGCGGCTCGAACTCCTGCGGAGCATGGACACGCCCAAACACAGGTCCGAGCTGGCTCAGGTGACAGGTCTCGACTGGAAGGAGGTGGACCGTGACCTGGACCTTCTTGAGAAGTATGGCATCGTGGCCGTGTACGCCGAGTCAGGAGCGATCAAGATGTACGGCCTGACCCAGCAGGGCAAGCTTCTCCTAAGCCTGCTGGGCGAGATGCTGAAGAAGGCGGATTCCGAGGAGAGCGTTAAACCGTGAACAGCGGTTATTGATGTCGAGAAGTATCACGGCCATTAAGTCTGGCAGGACCTTCAGGAACACCTGCATCGTCGTCGGAATCCTGTCCATCATGGCAGATGTGGCTACCATTCCGCACGACGCGTACGTGGGCATCCTGGGCTCTCCATCAAGCGGCTTCACCTTTGCTCCACTTCTCTGGCCCTTCAACCTCCCCATGCTCAACGTCATCGGAATGGTGCTGGGACTGACCGCCATAACGTCCGCGTTCGCATCAGAGAGGGGAGGATCGGTCCTCGCCAGCATTGGGTCTGGGTTAGCACTGACCCTCTCCACGTCATGGGGGAGCCTGACCTCCGCACACTTCGATGTCGGGTGGCCCCTGGCGTGGGCGCATCAGCTTTTCACTTTTGGACCGCCTGGTTCGCTTCCGATGTTCTATCTCGACATGACGGGACTGCTGATCGACGTCGCGTTCTGGACTGCCGCCGTGGGCATCGCCCTGAGCCTGTTGCGACTCTATTTGCGAAGGAGAGCAAACCCTGTCGGAGGATATGTCCAGCAGCAAAGGTCCACGAAACGGAAAGCGATGCTCGCGGTGGCCGTGGCAGTCAGGTTGCTGGACTGGAACCTTCGCAAATCCCACACTCTACATGCAATCGGGCTTGATTTCTGCGTCGATTCCCGCAAACTAAATAGGGTCCCCTCTCTTTTTGTGATAATGATGCCAGCCGTGCCCTCACGTCGATGCGCTTGTCTGATGCTCGTCTGCCTTTTGGTCGGATCGGCCTCGAACCCGCTCGTGTGCCTAGCATCCCTTCTCTCTTGGAATCCTCCCTTTCGTTTTCAGTCTCCCGCGATTGAGGTAGCGTACCTCGGGGTGTGGCATGGCACGGCGGTTACAGATTACGTGCGCGGAGGGATCATCTATGGTCACACCATTAACGAATGGCAGGACATGGACCCTTCCTTGCTGACGACAGCGTTCGTAGGAGGAGATGCTGCCGTTGTGTCCCAGGTCCCCCGCTTCACTTTCCTCCTCGGCCAGAGACGCAGAAGGTCAAGGTTCGACCTCTATGTCTGCATCCTTGAGCTGTTGCAGGACCGCTCCATGACAATGGGAGAGATCGCCTTCTGCGCCAGGCTCAATTTCAGCATGGCCAAGCGTTTCCTTGACGACCTTGGGTCCAAGAGCTTCGTACAGGGCAAAAAGTCGGAGGAGCAGACCGTATACCACCTTACACCCTCTGGCGAGGCCCTGCTCGCCGACCTTCGGAGAATATACGACAAGCTCGGCAGGTAGGCATAGGAGCACCTAAGGTCGATGTAACTAAGTTACGTAATTGAAGTTCGACAGCCATTTAATTCGGAAAGGGGACGTATGAAGCAACATTAGTGAACCACTTGGCAGGGCGCAGGTCGAGGTTAGTCGGGCTCTCCGTCAAGCGCATTGCGCACGAAGCGGCGTGGTCGCTCATGATAGTCGCCGTCCTGACGGCGCTGCTTACGGCTGGCATGCTGATACCATCCACGAGCGCCAGCTTGGACAGCGGTCTGGTCTCTTACATGAACGGAATCGGCGCGTACGTGGTGGTCATGTCTGGCAAGGGATCGGCCTGCCTCCCGAGCGAACAATGTGCTAGGTCGTTGCCCAAGAGCGTCGTGGAGAACCTGTCTGCGATAAACGGAGTGCAGGAGGTCTGGCCCGTGATGACCAACGCCACGACGTTCGTCGAGCACAACGTGACGGAAGTCTACAACGGCCAGAACGTGACGCTTGCTTCCGTGCGCTCATCTGCTCGGTCGGCGATGATAGGAGGCCCCAACGGCTTCCCCGCTTCGCTATTGACGTTGGCCTCAGGACGCTATCCCAGTTCCGCGGAGCCCGAAATGATGTTCAACGGAAAGATGCTTTCTGGCTGGCACATCAATGGCACCTACGATGTCGAGTTCAGCTGTCTCACATGCTTTAACGGGCCGAACGTGACGGCCGAATTCAACGCCACGGCCGTCGGGCTAACGGCCTCGAACCCGCTGCTGGGCGACGTCTTCATCCTGTGGAACTCCACGTATGTGGAGAACTTCATGGGACCTACCCTTTATAATCAGACCTTCTTGGGCAACGACCAGAGCTACGCGGACTATGTAATACTGAAGGTCGATACACTGCAAGATGTCCAGCCTGTCGTTGCTGCCCTTGAGGCCGTTCTGGAGCCCTATCCAGTCTTCGGGATCGTTTCCAACCAAGCGCTGAAGGCAAGCCTGCTTTCATACAACGGGCTGACTGGGCCAGTCTACGAGGCCCTGGGGTTGGCGTCGCTTGCATCCGTGGCGGCGGTCGTCTTCTTCGTAGCGTACATCGTAGTCGGAAGAAGGTCGTGGGAGGCGGGCCTAGTGCTGGCGGAGGGGTGGTCGTGGAACGAAGTGCTCCAGTACTACTGGTCCTATCTGATGGTGATGGGGGGAATAGCGCTGGCCATCTCCCTCCCCTTGTCAGCCTACCTAATCGGCTCCTTCGGTGCCTCTTACAGCGTGTACGGGCAGACCGTGCGCTTCACAGCCTACCTCGATCCGTACTATGTCCTCGCAGCGCTGGCACTTATGATGGTGGTTGCCTGCCTTTCAGGCCTGGTCTTCGTCCGAAGGATGAAGAGGCTGGGCCTTGACGGGATACTCAGGGAGTACTAGAGGTCGCGGAAGGTGCGGTCCAAGGCCCTCCCCCTCGTCCCCCTGGACACGACGTAGGCCGATAGCAGCGAGATTATGAAGGCGAGCACGAAGGTCAGTGGCACGGCCATGGGGTCCAGATGCGAAGCTATGGTGAAAGTCCCGCCGTACTGGCTGTAAGTCGCCGTCACCCTTTGGATAGAAACGAAGGAGATCACAGAGCTGATTGCCACGGAGACGAACGAGAGCACAAGGAAGTAGACGAAATATACGCCCGCTACCTCGTTCCTCCCCCAGCCTTGGACCGCCAGAAGCCCCACCTCCCACCTGCGCCTACGGGAGACTATCTGGGCAAGGATGGCGGCCACCGCAACGACCAGCCCGATGGCGGCTGCCGATAGCAGAGCGTAGGCGGGAGAGGCGTTGGTGACGAAAGACTCGAGCGTCATCTGGAGCGACTGGTCGTACTCGACCGCGAAACCTGGGTACGCTTGGAGGATTTGGGAAACCGCTTCCGATACCGCCGCCATATGGCTAAGGCTGTCCACTCTTAGCACAACGTAATTCACCGACCCATTGCCGTATGTGGCTTGAAACGTGGATGCCCCCAGTTGGTTTTCGACGAAGGTGGCATTCCAGAACACCTGAATGTCCGAAAGGTAGAGGTCCGTGGCCACGGCCCCCACGTCGGTCGCGCTGAACGTCGTGCCCAAGACGCCTCCTTGGCCGCAGGAGTAGCACGAGAAGAACGCCTCCTGTATGCTGCCCATCCCACCCATCGGTGGCGCCTCCGTGTTGAGCACGTACTCTCCGCTGGCGGATGGCATCCGTCCTGAGGTCAGAGACAGCAGCTCGGGTGGGAAGTAGCCGTCGCCTACGACTGCGCTCAGTGCTTCCCTGTTCTGGAGGCTCGTGGCATTTCCCCCAGGCACGATGAAGAAAGTGCTGTTCGCGGAGAAGGGATACGACGCCTCAATCCCTTCGACCGAAGTGATGTTCTCTACCGCTTCCGCGGGCAGGGTCGCGGATGGCGAGTTGACGGGCGCGACTATCATGTACGTGCCCACAGTGTTCGCGTAGTCCCTCAGACCCGACCCGAGCGACGACCCCACCGAAGGGACGACCATCACCCCCGAGAAGGCCGCGCCCATGACCGCCACGACCAGCAGAGTCCATCCGACCTCTCTGGCGATCTTTCGGAGCACGAGAGTGAGAACGACACGTCTCATTCGCAGCACCCAAGCCTGACGTTGCTTGCAGGGGGTCGGTCAGCCCCTCTTCTGCATGTTGAAGGCGGCGTCAGCGAACTTGGATTCGGTCGGCTCTACGGAGGAATAGATCAAGATGCCACCCTTTGACGTGTGCTCCTTCAGCAGCGCCATCACTGTCTCCGCCGTGGATGGGTCGAGGTTCGACAGGGGCTCGTCGGCCACGATGATTTTCGACCCTTTCAGCATAGCCCGAGCTACGTCCACCCTTTTCTTTTCGCCCACGCTGAGTTTGCCAGGCCTGTGGTTAAGCCTTTGGGACAGGCCCAACGAAGAGAGCATCTCGACGGCCCTGTCCCTGGGCGCGCCCACGATATCCGTTATGTTCTCGACTGCGCTGATGTATGGGATAAGAAGCGGCTCTTGGAAGGAGTAGGCTATCTTTTCCTTCCTGAACTCCTCCAATTGGCTTGGCGTCAGTTTTGTGGTGTCCGTGCCGTCTACGACAAGCGCCCCCCTCTCAGGTGACGTGATTAGCGCTACGAGCTTCAGCAGGGTCGACTTTCCGCAACCGCTCTGCCCGTAGATGCACATGGAATGGCCGTCCTCGACCTCGAGGCCGACGCCCTCCAGTACCTTTATCGCACCGTAAGACTTCCAGATATCTTGCATCTGCAGCATACCTTAGTGGGTCGAAAAGACTCTGTCTGGTCTGGACTAAATGCCTGTCGGATTTAAGTTACGTAACTCAGTTACATGGCCCCAAGTGAATGACGGAAAACCGTCTTATGGCTCCCGAATGAGTAAGCAAGAGCGACCGAGTCAGCTAGGTTGCCAACTTTGCTATCCGTAATCGTCATAGAACATCTCTGACGGGGTCGCCTTGGGCCCCAGCCCGTTAGAGGGCTTATGTGGAAGCGGTTCCCGACGGGCACTCTGTCAGGTCAGAGGAGTCCGCTTTGTGAACCCATGTGAGCACTCGTCCCTTCGGACCCATGGTCAGTGGGTCTGTGGTGGGGATTGTTCGGTTGATGACGAACAGGTCCCACGCCCAATCAACCTACAACTTCTCAGGAGCGGACGACATGGCCTTTTTATGTCAGTCAGAGCTACTCTACCTCTTGGATAATCCCATGCAGTCGTCAAGCGAGATAGGAAAAACCCATGTCGATAGCAGGGATTTGGACAGAATTGCTGGTGCGGTGGGCGAGATTTGGACTCGCGTTACCAGCGTGGCAGGCTGATGTCCTAGACTAGGCTAGACGACCACCGCTCGTTTCTGAGGTTGCCTGCTGGTGTGTATTTATTGATTATGGAGCAGGTCAAAGAGGTCGTTCTCCGAAAGACGCAAAAGAATCCGTTGCCATCAGCCGGCCGCTTGAACCATTCTGGACAGGGTCAGTCCCGCTATGTCCGCCCACCAGCGTCGAACAACTCTTTCGAGGGCTCGAGTTGATGCGTTGTCTCCTCAACACCAGTTCGAACAAGGTCCTCATCGGGAAACCGTCCTCCACAACTTTCCCGCCCCGAACTGGGGCTCCAGCAATCGCTGAATGTCCATCTCAAAAGCTTTAACGTGAGTTCGCTATTTCCTGTATACACCGGAAGGATGCCGATTGGAGTCTCCCCACGACCTGATCAAGTACGTGCAACGCCTTACGCATCTCTCAGAACCCGACGCTCTCCTCCTCCTGTGGCTGTCCATGTCGGTTGCCTTCCTCCTTTCCTCCGACCTTCTTGTCCTTGGCCTTGTGGCAGACAGGACCTTCGCACTCTGGCTGACCATCGCGCTGGACCTGCTTTACGCGGTTACCTCCGGAGTTTCAGTACTTCTCCTCGCAAGACGCTACGTGCACGATGTCGATTCAGCCGATAGGTCCAAGGAGACGGCCAGCCAAAGCCTAAGGACCTTCTTGGATGCGTCGCCCCTGGCAGTCGCTTCAACTGACCTCCGGGGGAACTTGGAATCCTGGAACCTCCCCGCGGAGCACATCTTCGGATGGAAGCGAGAGGAGGTGTTGGGCAAGGCCGACCCCACCGTGCCCGCCGAACTGTTACCTGGCTTCAGATATGAGTTGCTGAAAGCCTTCGGAGGAGTGGGGACCTACAACTCTGAACAAGTGCGGAAGAACAAGGACGGCACTAACCTCGACATGCTGGTGACCACCCTACCGGTGCGCGACGAAAGCGGACGCTTGTGGGGAGCCATCGAGGTGATGGAGGACATCTCCGAGAGAAAACTCGAGAGGGCGGCGCTCATCGACACTGCGAGGAGCTTCAAGTCGGCCTTCGAAGACGCGGCCGTGGGGATGGCCATGACAGGCTTGGACGGCCGCTGGATGAAGGTCAACAGGGCCCTATGCGAAACCTTGGGCTATACGGAGCAGGAGCTCCTTGCCAAGACTTTCGAAGAGGTCACCTATGTGGAGGACAGGGACGTCAACTCGGACTATAGCCTCCGGATGAGGGAGGGGAAGCTCGCCTCCTACCAGGTGGAGCAGCGATACGTAAGGAAGGACGGCAAGGTCATCTGGGCGACCCTGAGCGTCTCCCTTGTGCGCGACGCGGGTGGCCAGCCCCTCTATTCGATATCGCAGGTACAGGACGTGACCGCCAGGAAGGAGGCGGAAGACGAGCTCAAGTCGTACAGTGTTGGTCTAGAGAAGAAAGTCAAGGAGCGCACGGAAGAGTTGGAGAAAGCACACCAACTGTTGGTGCAGTCCGAGCGTCTGGCCGCCATCGGCAGCCTGGCCGCCCAGGTGGCCCACGACCTACGTAACCCTCTGACGGCCATCAACACCAATCTCTTTTACATCAAGAACGTCCTGCCCGAAGACCTGGGCGACAAGATAGAGGATTCAATCAGATCCGTCGAGGGGGCGGTCGAACACTCTAGCAAGATAATCGACGATCTTCTTCAGTACTCGAGGGCGACCGACCTGAACAGTGAGAGATTGGACCTGGGGTCCATGCTAGGGCAGTTTGCCTCTGGTCTGGACCTTCCTCCGTCCGTCAAGCTTGTTCGCAACCTTGACACCGGCGCATTCGTCAACGGCGACCTGGCCAAGTTGAAGCGCGTCTTCCAGAACCTCATCTCCAACGCAGTGGAGGCCATGCCCTCCGGAGGGATTTTGAGCTTGTCCGTCAGGGCCGATGCAGACAAGGTCGTTGCCGAAGTCGGCGACACGGGCGTCGGGATGGACTCGACGACGCTACGGCAGCTCTTCAGCCCCTTCTTCACAACGAAGGCCAAGGGTCTAGGACTTGGCCTGGCGATCTGCCAGCGACTCGTGGAGGCCCACGGCGGGGAAATCGACGTCAGGAGCGAAGAAGGGAAGGGTACCACAGCCGTGATTACGCTGCCCAGGGCCCTGAACGTAGAGAGTTCCACATAGACAATCTTTCCAAAGGTCATGCGTGGCGCAATCTGCCAAACCCTAGGGTGATGCAGAGGCCCCACGCGCGCCGCAGGGTTCGCTCCTCTGGTCCGGGCCGACCTACCGCCGGGATTCCTCGATTTCATCGAGGCTGTCCAGCACGGCCACCTCGACGGCCTTCTCCATCAAGGTGAAAGACATGCTGGGCTTTGACATACCGAAAGCACCCTGCTTTGAAATGACTTCTTCCGGCAGGTTGGGGACATGAAGGAAGCCTCCAAGCCGGGGGATGCCATACCTGTGCGCGTAGTGAAGCAAGTGGTAGAGCAGGGCGTTGCATATGAAGGTCCCCGCCGAGTACGATAGAGTGGCTGGCACTCCCTCCCTCCTCATGTCTGCCAAGATCCTCGTGTAGGGGAACGTCGAAAGGTATGCCGCGGGGCCTCCCTTGACGACAGGAGAGTCCCTCGGGCTGAAACCGTCGTTGTCGGGGATTCGCGCATCCATGACGTTGACGGCGATCCTTTCGACCGTCATGTCCGTCCTTCCGCCCCAGAGGCCCGTCGCCACAACCACCTGCGGCTTCTCCTTCTCAAGGATAAGGCGCAAGCTCGCCCCGACTCTCCGATAGCTGACCGGAAGGACCCTCCCCGCCACTTTCGACTTGCCTATGATCCTTCCGTCGAACGCCTTGGCCAGCCTGTCCGTCGGGTTGCCATCCTCCTTCCCGAAAGGCTCGAAACCCATGACGAGCACCCTATGCAACACAATCCACCTGTTGGTCCATGCCGTGGGCTCAAGAGATGGACCCAGTGGTGACATAAAGCCTATTCGCTCGAAGGGACGATCATGACATCACTTCATTCCGAGCTTCCCGTTTCTCTCGAGCCTTTCCAGCGTCTCCAGCACGCGTTTCCTGCGAATTGCTTTGGTCTTGACGCTGGCGACCCAGGCCACGAACTGATCCCTGTAAGAGCCTGCCATCCTTTGGAAGTTCGTCTCCGCCCTGGGATTCGTCCCCAAGGCGTCGCCGAGAAAGGAGGGGGTTTGGAGATTGCGGGGTCTCGATTCCTGGGCGCACCATGTCCCCCTCCTCTTAGCCTCCCTGACCTAAATGAGACCGGCCTCCGTCATTCGCCCTTCGCCAATCATCCTCCGGCCCCGTTCCACATTGGAGTGGGACCACTTGCTTCTCAGTCGGCGCGGCATGAACTTGCGCGCGAACTTCTCCGAGTCGGTGCGCCTTATCTGGCTGTCAACCCAGCCGTAACAGAGAGCCTCTTCGACGGCGTCGTCATATGGGATTGAAATCTTCCCTGTCTGCCGTCTGCAGAAGACGAGCCACACGCCTGGGCTCCGGTCATGATGCTTCTACAACCAGCTGTGCCATGCCCCCCTGTCGGCCACGTAGAGTCCCTCGGCGTCACTCAATGTCCCCTCGTTTTGTCATCTTCTGCTTAAAGTTCAACAGGGCAGCTCGGATGAGCCGACCGTGGCGACACCGTTAAAGTAGGCCGGCCGTCATGCTGTCGCATCAGGAGACATTTCGAAGCAGCATGTCCGAGTCCGTCCCAGCCCTCACCAGCTCCATCATCTGGGCGTTCTGTCCGATCTACTACAGGGACTACTTTCTTCGGTATGACACGCCGACCATCAATCTCCTCCGCCTCTGCTATGGCGGACTCGCCATGCTGGTGCCCTTCCTCTTGGTGGGTTCAATCCAAGGTTTGCCGTACGCCATGGTCAGCGGCGTGGTGGTCCTCGTGGCGGGAGACACCTTCTACTTCTACGCCGTCAAGTACGCCGGGGCGTCCGTGGCGGCGCCCGTGGCCTACACGGACGTGCTGCTGACCCAGTTCTCGGCGACTCTGGTCGGGGAGCCACTTCGCCCCACCTTCCTCGTCAGCTCGTGTCTGATCATCGCTGGCATCTACATCCTGTCGAGAGGTGACAGGACCGGTCTGCGCTTCAAGGGAGTCGCCCTGGCCCTTGGGGCCTCCGTTCTGTGGACCGCTGGCCAGACGGTCCTGCAGTTGGCGACCTCCGGAGGGGCAAACCCGCTTTCCCTCACTTTCATGCGTATCGGCGGGGCCGTCATCGTCCTCAGCGTCGTCTTTGCCGTTAGGCGCCCGAAGGGCTCTGTGGGTTTCGGAGCGAAAAGGCACGCCTGGCTGGCTGCCTTGTCGGTCGCAGACACTGCCGCTGGCACCTCTCTCTTCGTTTACTCTCTGACTCTAGTGGGCCTGAACATGACAATCCTGCTGACGAGCCTTTCCCCCTTCCTTACACAGCTCTTTTCGAAGGCTCTCGGGAAGGAAAAACCAGGAGCCAGCGACCTGTTGGCTGGGGCGCTGATAGTCGCCGCTCTGGTGCTGACAGTAGTCTAGGCAGCTATCGCAAGGACGACATCTGGCAAGCCCATGCCTAGGGCCGCGAAACCTGCTACGCTTCAGACTTCGATATGGGCACACCGTCGCTGTAGGAGCACTTTATGCCGTACTTCTGAGCGCAGTCCAGGCAGTAACTGGGCTCGCATACCGGAGTGGTCAGATACCTTTCGAGGCCGTCGGGCGCGATCGACACCACGACGCCGCTGTCCATTTCATTAGCCTCCTTCAGGGCGACGTGCAGTATCGCACCCGAGCTCGGTCCCACCAGCAGCCCTTCAGCCAGGGCCAGAAGCCTCACGGTCTCTTCCGCAGTCTTAGAGCCGATGTACCGGACCTCGTCCAGAAGCTCCGGCTTCCAGATTCCAGGGATGTGCTGTGTGTTGTAGTTCTTGAGGCCTTGGATTGGCGTCTTCTCGTCGGGTGCGACGCCTATCACCCTGACCTTGGGGTTGAGTTCCTTAAGGCGTCGGGCCACACCCATCGATGTCCCCGCCGTCCCAAGTCCTGCCACGACCAGTGAGATTCTCCCTTCCGTATCCTTCCATATCTCCTCAGCCGTGGTTTCGTAATGGGCCCGCGCGTTTACCTCGTTTCCGAACTGGTCTGGCATGAAATATCGTTCAGCTCTGCGAGTGACGAGGCTCCTAGCGTAGTCTTCGGCGCCGTCCATCCCCTTTCCCCCGGGCGTCAGGATGATCTTCGCGCCCAAAGCGATCATCAGCTGTCGCCTTTCCATGGTCATGCTCTCCGGCATCACCAGGACGCAATCGTAACCTTTGGAACGGCAGACCATTGCCAGGCCTATGCCGGTATTGCCACTGGTCGGCTCGATCACCGTCTTTCCTGGGACTAGGACGCCCCGTCGCTCCGCGTCTTCGATCATGTACTTGGCAATCCTGTCCTTGACGGAGCCGCCGGGATTCATCTTCTCCAGCTTGATGTAAAGCTCAACTTCTTTGTTGCTGGCCAGGTTGTTCACCCTAATCATTGGTGTGTGGCCGATGAGATCCAGAATACTGTTGAATATCATTATACTTCATCCGCAGAAATAACGGCCTTATTAAGCTAATCCAGCCCGACCATCGGGCGTCCACTGAAAGGCCCGCCAAAAGGTAGGATGCGAAGGCAAAAGGACTCAAAGCGATTCAGTCGCTCTTGGCCAGCCAGGGTCCCAAGCCCGAGGTGACCCCTAAGAGCCGCCGAGCTCTCCGCTCCGGCGGGGGAATGGATATAGGGGAAGCGCCCCACAGAAGAGCCTGCGAAAATTGAGCTCCACGGCACTTGAAGGTCACAAGTACGTCAGCCTGACGACTTATAGACGCAGCGGCGCCAAGGTCTCCACCCCTGTGTGGTTTGTGCAAAGGGACAGCCGCGTCTACGTTTGGACGATGGCCACCTCTGGCAAGGTCAGGCGCCTGCGGAACAACCCCAATGTGGCTCTGGCGCCCTGCAAGGTGGGCGGGGAGCCCCTAGGTCCGTACCTTGAAGGGGTCGCCACGATGTCGGAAGACGATTCTTCGGAGGAATTGAACAAGACCTTCAGATCGAAATATGGTATGCTCATGGTCCTTGACAAGGTCGCGACAAGGCTAAGGCACAGGAAAAGGGTCTTCCTGGAGATCAAGCTCTCATGACTCGGGGATTTCTCTAGAACTTCGTGAAATACGCTTAATAGATTCGCATGTGTTGACTGTTCTATAGTATGCCAAGAGTCATCCACTTCGAAATAGCGGCCGAGGACCCCAAGAGGGCCAAGGCCTTCTACGAGAAGGTCTTCGGATGGAAGATCAAGAAATGGGGCGGCTCCGTGGGTTACTGGTTGATCACGACCGGGAAGAAGAAAGAAGCAGGCATCGACGGCGCCATAATGAAGCGGGAGAAGAAGGAGAGCACCATTAACACGGTGAACGTCCCTTCCCATGACGAGTTCGCAAAGAAGATCAAGGCGGCAGGCGGAAAGCAGGTCTCCAAGAAGACCAAGATACCCGGCGTGGGCATCTTCTCTTATTGCCAGGACACCGAAGGCAACGTCTTCGGCATCCTGGAATCGTTTCCGGACCCTACATAGTCCCTCTTGCCTAGAGCCCCTTCAGGTTTCTCCATTCAAGACGGGTTCTACGGGACGTCATGGTCCTCCCCATCGAATCTTCCCTCAGGACGTTGGGAAAGGTAATAAGGCCTTTCGACAACCGACTCCCCGTTGTCGCCCAGAGCCAGAAGACTTCAGAAGGTCATCGTCAGACGGGGCCTTTCCGGCATGGTCATTTCATCCACCGCCAACCTGCTCTACCTTGCCGGCATCCCCATTCAATCGTTCGAGCGGTTCTCGGCCATGGTGGTACCCGCCGATGGTGAGCCTTCCCTTATCCTCCCCTCCTTGGAGGCGGAGAAGGCAAAGGAGCAGTCCAGCGTCAAGGACGTGAGGTCGTATACGGACGAAGAGGGCCCGGACAGGCTCATCAGGTCGACACTGTCCGAGCTGGGTCTCGGTGGCGGCACAGTGGGCGTCGAGAGCTTCCTTCCCTTCCGTTTCTTCCAGTACGTCTCCAAGGCAATCCCCAGGTCCACCATTGAGGATACCACCATCGCGGTGATGGAGCTGCGAGTGACCAAAGACACCGAGGAACTCGCCACCATGAAGAAGGCCGGCAAGATAGTCGAAGAGGGCATCCTGGCTGGGATTGATGCCATCAAGGTGGGTGCGACTGAGCTTCAGATCGGTTTTGAGATTGAGCGCAAGATACGGGAGCTGGGAGGGGAGAAGGTGCCATTCAACGCCGTGCTGACGGGGAAGAACGCCGCTCTCCCTCATGGCGACTCATCTGGGACGAAGGTCCGCAGCGGGGATTGCGTATTGATGGACGTCAGCGCCACATATCGCGGTTATTACGCGGACCTCACGAGGACGGTCTTCGTCGGGAAGGCGTCGCCCATGCAGATGGAGGTCTACAGGACCGTCTTGGATGCGCAGACCGCTGCCATCTCGGCCATCAAGCCTGGCCTCGTCGCCGGCACACTGGACAGAAGGGCGAGAGCCGTCGTAACCAAGGCTGGCTACGGCGACTGCTTCCTCCACCGCACGGGGCACGGGCTGGGTCTCGATGTCCACGAAGAGCCAAGCATCACCAGCTCCTGCCCCTTGGTCCTGAGACCGGGGATGACCTTTACAGTGGAACCTGGGATATACCTACCTGGAAGACTGGGCGTCCGGATTGAGGACGACCTGGTCGTCACCACAGAAGGAGTCGAGACGATAGGCAAGTGCGACAAGGAGCTGCTGGTGGTCTAGTCGTCCAAGGTGGAGCCTTCTGGATTCCGCTTCACACGCGAATCAATGTTTCGCGAATGAGTCTTCTGTTCTTGCCGTCAAATAGCCGCCGAACCCGATCCCCCAGGTGAGGACCGGAAACACGACCATCCTCTCCATGCCGCCTGCGCCTAACCCCAAGTAGATCCTGGAGGCGTACAGCACCAGCGCCACGAGAGTCATCATTCCTAGAATTGCGGCGAAGTAACAAAGGACGGGCCTAGAGAACTTGAAGGAGGCAACAGCGGCAAGCCCTCCTCCCACAAATGCCACCAATGACACGACATCGTGCAACACACCTGTCGTTTCAGGGAAGACGCCGACTCCCATGGCTCCCAAGCCGGTTACTCCGAGAAGCAAGGGCACGAGCACCGATCCGGACCCCTGTCTGAAAAGGTAGGCTCCTAGGACCAGAAGGGCTCCGAGCAAGAAGACGGATGAACCGAATATCAGCGAGGAGGGTTGAACGATGGTGCAAGTAGCGCGGCACGTGGCTCCGAAATCGCTGATATAGTTCGCGGAGACGCTGTATCCCGGATAAAGGGTCTCGGCCAAGAGCATCCCAAGGAGGAACTGAGTGGTTGCCAGGAATATCAACGCCCCGGAGACCTTGATCCTTGAGAACAAGGCTTGGTCCACAAGTATCCTTCGGTTGGCCCTTATAAGCGAGCCGTGAATTCGGGGCACCGATTCGGCTTAGAAGGGACTCCTCCCTGTCTTACCAGACAGTCCGGACTTGTCATCCCCTTCCCTCGTCGGAATCCATAATGGATGTCTGCATATCGGTCTCTTGAAACATTTGCGATCCATATCTGTAAATAATAGCACGCGCCTCTGACCGTAAGGTGTAGAGAATGTTCGTACCAATGCTGCTGCAAGGTTCGGAATGGCTGATAGTGATCGTCATCGTAGTCGTTCTGATCTTCGGCGCCGGCAAGATCCCCGATTTGGCCAAGTCCCTCGGACGCGCCCAGGGCGAGTTCCAGAAGGCGAAGGTCGAGTCCGAGCTGGAGGTCCAGAAACTCAAGGCTTCGGCGTCGACTACTTCTAGCCAGCCTTCCTCCGACGCGCGCGTCAGGATGATCAAGGCCGCCAGCGAGCTCGGCATCTCCACCGACGGAAAGACTGATGCCGAGATTTCGGCAGAAATCAAGAAAGCCCTGGGCTGAACATCGGGGTTCCGAGTCAAACGAGACTACATCGCCTTGCATGGCACGGGTCCGACCTCTTCGCTTTGACGACGGCCGATTCCTATTCCGTCTTTCACCCATAGGGACAAGAGTTCAATACAGGCACCTTTGACCTCCATCCCGATGACCTCCGAGGAACTGAGCCAACTTCTTGGCAGCGGTGTGTACGCCCTGACTCTCGTCTTCAACCACGAGGAGATGATTCCGGTGGGATCATTGGGCTGTCTGCCTTTCAGGAAGGGCTGCTACGTCTACGTCGGTTCCGCCCGAGCCAACCTCCGCAAGCGCGTAGCGCGGCATGTCGCAAGCACAAAGACGGTTAGATGGCACATAGACTACTTGACTGCGCGGCGGGAGGTCACTCCGACTAGCGTAGTGGTCTGGCGCTCACGCACCGAGTGCGAAGTTGCGACGATTCTGAAGAAAACCTCCGACGGCTCGGTGCCCCACTTCGGATCGTCCGACTGCCGATGCGGGTCTCATCTAATCTATTTTGCCAGCTCCGCCCGACGGCTCGAAGCCATCTGTGCAATCTCGCCGGATGTGTCCCTTGCTTTGCCGTCTGGGACCAGAGGGGCCTGACGTGCTCTCTGGCCCCCCATCAGAACCACAAAGGAAGAAATCCGTTCAAAGCTCTAGGTGAGCTGCTCTCTTCCCACGATTGCTCAGGATTGAGATGAAGGCGGCTGCGCTGTCGTCTGGTCCCTGCTCGACCTAGGGGGCTGGCCCTGACCACCATCAGAAGTCTGAGTAGCTTGTTTGCCGCCAATGGAACCGATGACGGGCGCGACGTCCCCACGGATGGCAGTTCTTATCACTTCCTCAGGAGGAAGGGTGACATGGTATCCGGCGGCAGCTCCGTCCGCTTGCTCGAAGCTGAGATAGTCTTCCCACCCTTTCCTGGGACGCACGTAGAGGAGCCAATAGTGGAACGAGCAGACCTTCTCGTCGAAGTAGTGATGCATCCCTTCAGGGAACTCCATGTACTGGCACTCCGTGGTCATGCCAATCTTGCTACATTCCAGGCAGTTGTCCACCACTCGTTCTCACGCTCTATGCGACTATCGAAGGAATACATTAGCATTGTGTGGTTGTTTCATCACGGCACGAAGGACCCTTTCAAGGCTCGCATCGTCTGCACTTCATCGACCTCCTCAATCCGGCCGGGGCAGACACGGTACGAACTTTCATCCTGTCTTGGCGGCTGCCTTTCTGAACTCGTCTTCGAGAACGCCATAAGAAACGCCGTCATGGTACTTCCCATCGAAGAATACGACCTCTCTGTCCGTCCCTTCCAACCTGAAACCGCAGTTCTCCGCGACCTTCCTGGCCGCTGTGTTGTCAGCCCTCGTCCACAGCTCGACCTTGTGCATGTGCAGCTGGTCGAAGGCCTCATCTGCGAGGAGCATCGTGGCTTCAGTTCCGATTCCCTTCCCCCTCAGCCCCTTCTCCGCGATTACCAGGCCGATGTCGACGGTCGTGCTGAACGGCCTCCACCAGCGAATCGACGCCCATCCTATGGGCTCTTCCGTCCCCACCTGCGCCAATATGAAAGTCCACCGATGGGGGTTCTCGCCCTTCAGGTCAAGCTCGAACTCCTTCTCCACAGCCTCCATCGACGCAACGTTGTCAGGCTGGGAACGTGCCCACTGCATGATTTCGCTGTCATTGAGCCACTTGTGCATAAGCTTCAAGTCCTCTCGTTCGATGCCACGAAGGTACACCGCCTTCCCCGCAATCACCATGGCCGGTCCCTAAGACGTTCTTCTCCCGTCCTTTAATCTTGTTCGGAGCATGCGGCCTTCCCTGGGGTACCCGATAGGTGGGTGACGCCTCCGATATCGGTCCCCTAATCCTCGGGTAGGCTGTCAGGTTGGCAGCCCCCATCAAAGCCAGCGGAACGGAAACATTCCAGCTAGAACGGGTCACCCTTCCCGCCGGCACGGTCAAATCGTCGAAGTGGAAGCCTTGGCTGATGGTGGAGCCGTTCCCCAGGATGAAGGCCGCTTGGATGACGGGATAGGCCCTCACTTCCACCCATCCATACTCTAGGTATGGCTCATGCCAATACGATAGATGTCAAAAACGTGGCAGGATTCCAGCGATTCAATGCTTGAAGTACAGCCTGACGTTGGGCTGCAGAAGGTACACGATGACTATCACATTGATAGCAAGGACGAATACGCTGAAACTCAGCAAATGAAGCACCGCGCTCAGGATGGCAATCAGGAGCGCCGCAGTCCATGCCCAACGAGCCCCTGTCCATATCCCCCATGCGAGAAAGATAGTCACCAGCCCCACGACCACGACTAGGACACCGAAGCCGGTGAGCAGTCCGTGGAACGCCCTCATCGGCCCGCCGAAGGATCCCATGAAACTGCCAACCCCCAGAATGGCTCCACCCCCCAGCAGCATCAAGAACCCCGCGAGAGCGTCGAGGACCGCGATGACGGTCACCCCGACAGGCCGCGACATCCTTCCGCCAGACCCTGCCATGACCGGGAGCGACGCAGAAGCCGGAGGCTGTTGAGAGCCCTGGGGCTTGGTCTGCAGGTTGTAACCGCAGCTGGGGCAGAAGATGGCGTTGTCTGCGGCGGGTCTGCCACACGAAGGGCAGAAACTCATACCTCAAACTTCCTTCGTTCGCCTATTAAGCGTGTCTGCCTGAGGTCAATAGGAATATGCTTCCAAGGGGTCCAGCGCCTCACCCTCGAGGAACTTCATAAGTGGCCCGATCTCCTCGTACTGCTTCAACATCAGCCTTCGGTCGGGGACCTCCGAGTCCGAAGTCCCTCGCTTGCCCGAGTACAGAGCCATTGCGAAGCTGGCCCCAAATCTTGTGATGAAGATGAAACAAGGCTCCCCGCCGTACCTTCCCTGCACTCTGATCCCTCCGTCGAAATCCAAGGTCCGCAGCTCTTCGGCCAGCTCCGGAAGAGTGTTGAGCCTCTTCTCGTAGATCATCTCTGTCGACCTAGCTTAGGACGGCTCCCTATATCTGTTCTAGGTGGGCCGTGAGACCAAGGACTTCCTTGCAGAATCCCAATGGCCTCTCCAAATCAGTTACCCTGATGCCGATAAAGTTCACTCGCATTGGAACGAATCGCAACGCGTCAGCAGAAAAAGAGCGGGCCCGTTCCATCGGACCAGGAATAGGGCATGCTTTTAATGTCCTCCGACGCCCACCCTAGCATGAGGCGTCATTCGGGCCTGCCTGCTGGACTGCGCATCTATGACACGCTCAGAGGAGGGATAGAAACCTTCGAAAGCCTCAGCAGGAGGAGGGTGAAGATGCTCGTCTGTGGTCCCACCGTCCAGAACTACATGCACGTCGGCCACGCAAGGACGGCCATCTTCTTCGACACGGTGGCCCGTTACTTGATTCACCAGGGCTACGAAGTTACCTTTATCATGAACATGACAGACATAGACGACAGCATCGTAAAGGGCGCCGAGAGGGAAAAGCTGAGCCCGCACGCATACGCCCAGAGATATGCGAACGCCTTCATCCAGGACACCGCAAGGCTCAACGTCACAAGCATCACGAAGTACCCGAAGGTGTCCGACTACATCCAGGAGATGATCAAGGAGGTCGAAGGCCTCATCGGACATGGACACGCTTACGTCACCGACGGCGACGTCTATCTGGACACCTCCACCGTGCCCGAGTTCGGCCAACTTTCGCACCTTACAGCCGAGGAGTTGACCCTCAGGCCTGTCGAGATATCCCCGAAGAAGAGGCACCTCACAGATTTCGCTCTTTGGAGGTCTTCGCCCACATCAGTTCAGCGCTGGGAAAGCCCGTGGGGGACAGGAAGCCCTGGATGGCACATTCAGGACACGGGAGTTTCTCTTACGGAGCTGGGTCCCCAATACGACATCCATGGAGGCGCCCGGGAGCTCATCTATCCGCATCACGAATCTCTGATAGCCGAGGCCGAATCGCTTACGGGTTTGAAGCCCTATGTCAGGTTCTGGATGCACACGGGTCTGCTGACAATCGCCAAGAAGAAGATGTCCAAGTCGGAGGGGAACATCGTCACCGTGAGGGAGGCCCTTTCGAAGTTCGGCCCTAGCCAGCTCAGGATGTACTTCTTGCTCTCCCATTACAGGGAGGACATGGAGTACGACGAATCGAAGCTGGGTCATGTCGACGAGGAGTTCTGGAGGTTGAAGGCCAAGGCGAAGAAGATTAAGGAAGGCTCTTCGCGCGAGCCGATTCTGGAAGGCCCCAACCTAGCTCTGCGGTCATTCATCGAAGCCGTGAACGACGATTTCGACACGCCTCACGCCATCGCCCGGTTCTCCAAGCTCGTCGAGGAGGGCGCAAATGAAGTCAACCTTCAGAGGCTGGATGCGTACTACGACTCCATAGCAAAGGCCAGCGCCATCCTGGGCGTGAACATCTTTGACTAGCGTCGGCATCGAAGAGCAGGAGCTCAACGAAGTCTCATGGTGGTCCCACTGGGGAGACGTCAGCTGGCTTGGTGAAGGCGCCTACGTCATCACCTCGACGAGTTTCCCTGAGCCTCTCTTCAACCACGCAACTATAATGGGCGACGTGTCGGACGTCGATTCGGTTTTTGAACACGCCCTCAGCAAGTTCACGAAAGCAGGTGTCCGGCCTTCGTTCTTCGTGATCGATGACCCGCGTCTTCTTGGATTGAGAACGAGATTGGAGTCGGCCGGTTACGTCGCCTTGGACACAATGGAGGTAATGGCGGGCGGGGCCGGAGGTACCCAGGGAGAGCGGGTCAGTCGAAATCATGCGGGTCGTGTCCGACGTTCATGAGTGGGTTTCGGCCTATCTTCGGTCCTTTTACGGCGACGGCGGCCAGGAGGCAGAGGTGGAGGCTGCTGCAAGAAGAGCAGCCAAGGACAAAGACGCCTCCCTGGTTTTGGCCAGGCGGGGGAAGGAGGTCGTGGGTGAAATGGCGCTCTTCCGCCATGGAGGGCTGCTGGGCGCCTATTGCGTCGGGACGGTGCCCGAATACCGCAGGTCAGGAGTGGCCAGCGGGATGTTGAGCTATGCCTCCGGCCAGGCCGAGGAGCAGGGGCTGACGCTCGTGCTGCAGACCTTCGCGGAGGACCATGTTGAAGGGTTCTACCTCAAGCGCGGCTTCAGAGCGATCTATAGCAAGTTTGTGCTCTCGACAGACGCGGAGTCGAGGTGAATCCTGCCCTGGACTTGGGAATCGAAATCAGAAGAGACTTGGAGCTCGGGACATACGAGTTCGCCGAAGTCTTCCGCGGCTTTGACAGGGTGGATGCGGTGGAGGACATATTCGGAAGGAACACGAAGGAGGTCCTCGCTGGAATCAGGGTCGTGCTCGCCTCACGTCGCGGCTACATGCATGTCGACGGAGAAACCGGCGATCTCCATGTCAGCCTGCCCTACCTAGAGACGGCCGACGAGAGATACCTTTACCTCGACGTCATCCATGAGCTGGTCCACGTTAGGCAGTTTCGCGAGGGAAAGGAGCTCTTCGACGAAAGATATGACTATGTGGACCGCGCTACGGAGATTGAAGCCTACCAAGCGACCCTGAAGGAGGCGAGGAGAATAGGCTACGAAGGCGAGGAGCTGGTCAAGTACCTAAAGGTCGACTGGGTCAGCGATGCAGACTTCAAGAGATTCCTTGAGCTGCTGGGCGTCAGGGCCTAAACGCTGCCGGGCGCGTCGTTTCTCCAGAAAGCAAAGGGTTCTAGCTAGAAGCCTAGGAATTGTGGACTGTCCGAGTTATACCGCACGATTTAGTCCGAGGAACACGGGGGGAGGTGGAGGGTGCTCGCGAATCCCGAAGAGCTTGGAGAGGTGGAGCTTCAGATCGAGAAGCTAAGACGGAGATACAGTCAACCAATCTCGGAGGCTACGACAGACAGGTATGGGAGAAAGGTCCTCGCCTATCCTGCAGCGCTGGACAGAGTTGGCATCAGGGCGTATTCCTTGCAGTACATTCTTGTGAATTCCGAAGATGACATCAAACTGTGGTCCCTTCTGACCAAAGAAGAGGGCCTGCTAAAGAGCAAACAGGATACCTCGACGATATCGAGCAACACTAGCCGGCCTCGTCCGCTTCCCCTTCCCGATTCCAAATCCATTCACGTAGATGAACGGCGTCGTGTTTATCTGGAAGCCTGTGCAGACGACGCTAAGGTCACCACTTCTTGGGAGAAGAGCCTGGAGACACATCTCTTACCGGAACGCTTCAGTGGGCGATTCAACGAATGGGCAAAGCTGGCTATCCGATAACCTCCAAGGTCACAGTTGAGGTGGACCCTGACCTGAAGATAATGGGATACGCCAAGAGTGATGGAGATGAACACAGCATAGTCATCGCCGAGTGGGCCCTCGACTCGGAGATGCTCGGAGGGCTTATCCTTCACGAGCTCGCGCACATCTACCATACGGAGCAAGGGTCGCCATCACACGTCTCTGATATCGTCGACGGTGTCTTGAGGGAGGCGGCGGAAAGAGACGGGCTCAACGAAAGGGAGTCAGCAGCTCTTGTCGACGTGTTCAGCCACCTCCAGAACATCATCGTCGACGACATCGTCTTCGCCTCGATGTCGGGTCGGGAGCTGAAGCATGCGCAGAGATTCTTTGCCGACTGGGTGTCCGAGAGGCCATCCGGCGATTCCGTGGTTGATGCCGTCCTGCTGGTGAGAAACGCTTTCGCCGTCGCATCCCTCCGGCGCAGGGGTTTCACCGAAGGGATTGAAGAGATGCAAAGCAAGAACGAGAAGTACCTCTCGTTCTCCGGTGAGCAGAGTCAAAAGCAATTCAACGAAGTGGAGTCGTTTCTTGAGAATGCAAGGGCCGACTGGGACGAGGTCGAGTTTCGCCGCGCCCTCGTTACGTATTTCGACATGGTTCTCGGCCTCATAAAAGAAAGGAGAGGCCTCCAAGACTTCCGCTGACAAGCTCCGATAATGGACAAACGCTTTTAGGTTCCCAGCTCACACAAAGACAGAGGGCAAAGCATGGTCGAAGGGAGGTCTGACAAGAAAGGCAGGCTCTCCCGCGGCGAAAGGGTCAACCTTTCCTCTCTCGTTCCCTATCAAGCTGGCTCCGTTGTAAGTCGTTCCATCGTTGAAGGCAAGGCGGGCTCCGTCACGCTTTTCGCATTCGATCAGGGAGAAGGCCTCAGCGAACACACAGCACCGTTCGACGCCCTAGTTTACATCCTGGAAGGCGAGGCGGACGTCAACGTAGCCGGCACCGACAACCGTCTAGGGCAGGGAGACGGCATCATCCTACCCGCGCACAGGCCGCATTCGCTTCGCGCTGCGAAGAGGTTCAAGATGCTCTTGACGATGATTCGCTCGGTCTGAACACCTAGTCTGCAGGATAGGTCCAAGGCTTCAGCTCGTGATAGTCCGCTACGTGAAGTGCCGCCAGGAGGGCTCCCGAAAGAACGACATCCTCCCCCATCTCCGTCAGCTTGACGGGCGGGACCCTGTTCCTGGTTAGGTCGCCAATCCTTTCCTTGATTGGCCCCAGCACTTGGTCGACATTGTTGAGCGCCACGGAACCACCCACGACGACGAGCTCCGGGTCGTAGACGTCGACGATGTTGGCGAAGCCCATCGCGTTGAGAAGTCCGACCTCCCGGATCACCCTAGCGCAGGCCTTGTCGCCGCCCCTTGAAAGCTCGAAGATCTGCGGAGACGTGAGGGCCCCCACCCTGCGGGCGTCAGCAGCGTCGTCCAGTAAAAGGGGAGCCAGTCGTGGGATGTTCCGTCCCGAACAGTATGCCTCCCAATGCCCGCCCTTACCACAACCACACACGAGCCTCTGCTCGCGATCTATGACCATGTGGCCGACTTCATGCGCGTTTCCGTCCTTTCCCACCAAGAGGCGGCCATCGACGAAGACTCCTGCGCCGATGCCTGTGCTCAAGGTAACGTACGCCAGGTTGTCGAATCCCTTCCCCAAGCCAATCTCCTTCTCAGCGACAGCCGCTGCGGAGCAATCGTTGATTAGAAGGACATCGGAACCGAAGGTTTCAATTAGGGGCCGCGCGAGCGGCACGAAACCCAGCTTGGGAAGGTTCGCCGGGTCCACGATTCCGCCCCTTCTGTCCAGGGGTCCGGTGGAGGCCACGCCAATACATCTTAGCCTTGATGAGCCGTGCTCTTTGAGCAGCCGCGAAAGAGACTCCTTGACCTGTTCCCCCAAAGCCGTCCGCGAAGCCCGATGAGAGCTTCGTTCAGAGGCCTTGGCCACGATCTTCCCCGAGCCGTCACCCAATGCCACCCTAAGCCGCGTCGCCCCGATGTCGACGCCAGCTACGGAATCCAAGCTCAACCGCCTCGGCACATCATCCTTGCCGCAGCCCGGCCGGTAGCCTGTTCACAGGCCCAGCCTCCCTAGGCCACGCCAGCAGCATCCTTCTCCTTCCGCTTGGCGGCATCTCTTCCACGTAGGTCCGACCACTCCCTGTCAAGCACCGCGTAGATCAAGGAGTCCCTCCACCTCCCCCTCATCCACATGTTCTCCCGAAGCTGCGCCTCACGTTTCATCCCTACCTTCTCAAGGACCCGCGCTGAGGCCAAGTTGTCGGGGTCGCAGGTGGCCCAGATCCTGTGGAGTCCCAGCTGCTCGAAGCCGTAGAGTATCAGCGTCTCGACGGCTTCAGTGGCGAATCCTGCGTGCCAGTATATCCTGTTGAAGCAATACCCTACGTAGCCTTCGCGATTCTGGGAGCTAGACAAGTTCAACCCGCACCCACCGATGAGTGTATCATCGGCCTTCAATATCACGGCAAGCTCGAAGTGCAGCCTGGGCCTCTCCTCCCCCCACTTCATGGCCTGCCTGACGAAGCCCTTGGTCTCCTCCTCCGTGTTGGGACCCCAAGACACATACTTTACCACCTCAGGGTCCGACGCATATACATGGACTGATTCCCAGTCTTCCTCTCTGAAGTCTCTCAGGAGGAGGCGCTTGGTCCTGAGAGCCAAGCCAGAGTCCAAATGGTACTCTAGGTCTCGATGTCCTCTCAAGCTATTAAAGATGTTCGCCAGAAGGCCGTCGGCCCCCGCTTCGACGTTCAAGTCGCAACGTGCCGCCATCCGCCGTCCGGGGCGCGCAGGAGCTGTAAATCGAGCGGAGCTAGCAGGAGACCGTGCGGGAGGTGCGGGTTCGACGCTCCAGAAGCCCGCAACCGGTCTTTCGCCCTCAGAAAGATTAAAGCGCCGGCACGATTCTCGTCAATGCGTTGAAAGAGTCACGCAAGGGGCGAACGAACTCCTTCGGTCACGTCGTGAGGTCGAAGCTTGAGGACAGGGTCTGCCAGGACCTTTCCGAGAAGGGAGTGCCCCACGACCATGACGTGCCCCCTTTTACCGTGACGCTGGAGAGTGGGAGGAGAACGTCATATGTCCCCGACATCATGGTGGCATTCGAAGGGAACACGATTTTCATCAACTGCATTACCACCTACCGCCGAGGGGATCCGAGAATCAGGAAGATCAAGTGCTTCCGGAGGGACAACCGGAAGATCTACCATACTATCATCGCCACATCACCTGACGTGGCCAGGCGCCTCCCCGAGGATTCGTACGACGACGTCATGACGTTATGAGCGCACCAGGCCTTTCTTCTCGACTGGCCTTCGAAAGGTTCATTTGGAGAGCCTTCGCTGAAGACGCCGTACGATGAAACCCAGCATCAGAGTATCAGTAGGAAGCACAAACAAGGTCAAAGTGGAAGCGGTGCGACTGGCGCTCGAACCCTATTTCGACTCGGAGGTCATTGGCGTCCAAGCCAGCTCCGACGTCAGTCCACAACCCTTGGGCAACGACGCCTTCAGGGGCGCTCGGAACAGGGCCGTCCACGCCCAGGAACTGGCCAAGTGTGATCTGGCGGTAGGCGTCGAAGGCGGGATAATCGAGTTCGACTGCCGGCGATACGCCTTTGCCGCCGTTTCAATAGTGGACGCGAAGGGCCGCGAATCCAGTGCCACCACAGGGCTCTTCCCGCTCCCCCTCGAGTCTCTGAAGCTCGTCGACGAGGGCCTGGAGCTGGGAGAGGCCATGGACAGGATCACGGGCACATCCGACGTCAAGCACGGACTAGGTGCGGTGGGCATACTTACCAAAGGTGTGATAGACAGGACGGCTCTCTACCAGCACGGCACAACCCTCGCACTTATACCCCACCTGAACCGCCAATTCACCTGGTGAGTGCGATTGGAGGGCTGGACGTAGCCTCCTTTCGTTGCTTGATGATGGAGCCAAACGCTATTAGGAAGGCATGCGACGATGAAAATGGGATGCGGTCGCGCTACCTTTCGTACGGCGCTGACCTTGACCTGCTATTCAGGAAGGTAAGCGCCTTCCTCTTGCTCAGAGGTTACAATGTCCAGTCCGATCACAGGCGCCTGACTCTGGTGGCCGTGCAGGAGAAGGCTCTGACTGTCATCAAGGTCACCTTCGCACTGAGGATTGTCGGAGAGCCAGACGACTTCACACTGGAGATCGACAGGGACGTATCTCAGATGGTCAAGGACACCACGCTCGCAGGCCTGGCCGCCTGGGCGCTGGCACCTTTCACACTCGGGCTCTCCGTGGCCGGCACAGCCGGAGGGGGAGAGGCGGTGTACTTGAAGGCCGAATCGGACATTTCAGCCTTCGTGGCGAAAGAAATGGAAAAGCTCACGGCCTCGCATGGCGGGGCTCACGCTCGCGGTGGGGGATCTGGGTCGGACACCTGATCCTGTGGAGGAATGAGTAAACGTCCCTCAACGGCGAGCGCGAGCTCGTTTCGTCGGTCCGTCCGCCCTTAGTCCATTTGACTTCGAGGTCATGTCCCTCACGACAAGTTCAGCCGCCGAGTCGGGGTCCAGTTCTCGGAGCGTAACCCTCTCCAGCAGTTCTGTCCAGCTGGGCTTGTACGCGAGGCCATCCAAGAACGCCTTCTCGACCTTCGACCCTATGGCCTCCCTCACCTCCTCTAGGGCGCCGCCCTCCACATTGGCTCTGCCCTTAGCCCCAGCCATCAGCCTCATGAGGGCGTCGACGAGCTCGGGAACCCCCTCGCATGTCCTTGCCACTGTCTTCAGGACCGTCGGCCTTGCGCCGTCTTTCGTCCTAGCGAACTGAGCGATCTCCAGCGCCGCCCTGTCCGCCCCTTCTAGGTCGGCTTTGTTCATCACTACTATGTCGCCGATCTCCATGAGCCCCGCCTTCATGGCCTGAACGGAGTCCCCCATCTCCGGCATGATAACCACGAGAGTGGCTTGGGCGACCTTGACGATGTCCACCTCGGTCTGACCTATGCCTACGCTCTCGAGCAGGATGACGTCGAACTTCGCGGCGTCCAGGACGTCGATCACCTTCTTCGTGCTCCGGGACAGGCCGCCCCTGCTGCCCCTCGAGGCCATGCTCCTTATGTAGACCCCTTCGTCGAGGCTGTGATTCACCATCCTGATCCTGTCTCCCAGCAGCGCCCCCCCTGTGAAGGGACTAGTCGGGTCCACGGCGACCACGCCCACCTTGCGGCCCATGGACCTAAGCTCCCTTATGATGCAGTTGATCAGTGAGCTTTTCCCCGCTCCAGGCGGGCCTGCGACGCCGAGGACGAACGCGTTTCCTCCCCTCTTGTATATTTCAGCGTAGAGCCGCCTTGAGCCGGGGAGGCCGTCTTCGAGGATGGTGATGGCCTTGGAAATGTCCTTCCTGCTCCCCCTCGCGACTCCTCGGACCAGCTCTTTCGTCGTCAACGCCCGTCTCGTAGGCGGCGCGCACTTATTTCGCTTTTGCCCTCTTTCGAGACCGGGTGATTCCGATGATAAGGCATTTGTGATAACCTGGAAATAATCCGGCCGGGGGGGGGGTTCACTTCTTCAGGTACTTCCTTGCCAGATCCTTTACCCGACGGCCGAAGTTCTCCTTGGCGGAAGGGCCTAGTGTCTCGACCTGCGCGAACCTCTCCAAGATCTCCCTCTGCAGCGTGCCAGAAAGCAGCTTGCCGTCGACGCTCTCGAACCACTCGTCCTCCTTCGCCGTATGGACCTTGATGAAGTCTGCGTAGGTCAGGATGAAGCGTGCCAGCGGCTCGGCTGCCTCCTCCCCCTTCACCCAAGACGAAAACTCCTGCTCAATCCTGCGCGCGGCCTTCCTCCCAAATTCATGCTCGACCAGGAACGCATACACCATCTTCTGCTGTTCTTTGCTCGCACCTTGGATTACTGGGAAGAGGCCCACCTCCTCCTTGACATGATGGTATGAATCAACGAACTCGAACATCAGCCGGATCGCCTCCTCCACGTCCTCGGCGGGGAGCCTCTCCCCCGCGGAAATGCGTGCCGCCATGACCCTCAGCACCGATTCGAGTCTCCTGACCACACGATGATCGGCTTTCAGATTGGAACCAACGGTCACAGCTAACCGGTCGTGGCTCGCCTGATTAATCTGTCGCCGCTTCTCAGAATCGTTCCTTCATCTTCCTCTGACCGGAAAGGAGATATATTGCCCGAAAACGCTCTTCAAATCTGCGCCGCGGTAGCTCAGCCTGGGAGAGCAATCGGCTGAAGTTCATCGACATCAGTCACCGATGTGTCGCAGGCTCAAATCCTGCCCGCGGCATCCACTTTCGCCTAGTTCTTTCCACGGAACGGCCTTCGATCTTGGGAGGCCTGCGAACGCTGTGAAAAGGGTTATTAGAACGATTGGAGGGCGCCTCTCCAAACGTGAAGCCGGCAACTTGACCATAACGGTTTCCAGTCTCTTGGGCTCAGATGCGACATTGCGGCGGAAGGTCGCATCACACTTGGGCAATCCCAGCGAAGAGGAAGGCCTCTTCCTCTACTACCACGCCAGCGGCGGCAGCGGCTTCATACTCCTCGATGAGAATGCCTACCCGGGGAAGATTCAGGACGTGCTGAAGATCGCCTCGATCTCAGATGAGGCCCTGTACTTCCTGCCCAAGGAAGGCAAGCTCAGCTGGATGGACGGCGAGCTCGCACTGATGCTTGACTTTTTGGAGGTGTCACAGGGCAAGATCGTAGCGACAGGGGACGCAGATTCTGCGCGGTCTATGGCCCAGAAGGTCTTCAAAGGCCTCACGCTGTCTTCCTTCCCGGTCGTGTCTTCGGGCGACCCTTCCCTTTTCTCCTCGATGGGCGAGGATAGGTCGAGGAGCAAAGAGACCGGCGGCCTGGCCTACGTCTCCGTCGATCAAGCGTTCAACGTCAAGGGCGTCGGTCTTGTCGTGCTGGGCTTCGTCGTCTCAGGTTCCGTCAAGGCCCACGACGTCATGCGGATCCTCCCCCAAAGGAAAGAGGTTGAGGTAAGGAGCATCCAGATCATGGACGTCGATGTCAGCTTCGCCCCTGAAGGTTCCAGAGTCGGGCTCTGTTTGAAGGGAGCGTCCGTCGAGGACTTTCAGAAGGGGGTGGGCGTCGGCAGCGAAGGCGTCAGGGTCTCTCACCAGGCCACCATCGACTTCAGACCTTCGCCGTACTTCCGTCAGGGCATCCGTAAGCCCGTCGACCTCCACGTCCAAACCATATCAGGCCTGAACCTTGGCCATGTCGTTCCCCAGCCGGATGGGAAGATAACGGTCACATACCAGAAGCATGTGCCAGTTTGGGCTGGACAGCGGGCCGTCCTAGTGGACCTGAATATCAGACCTGGCGCCTCCAGGGTCATCGGCGGCGGTGTCGTCTCCGCATTTGCATAGGGGGCCGGTGAGCCTAACCTGTCGCTCAGAGGCTTATGAGGGCATCGCCTAGGCTGGAAAGGCACGTCACTTGGTACTGGCTGTTTGAAGTCGTGTGGTCGTTGGCCTGCCCTTCGAATTGCGTGTCGGACTGAGCGAGGCCAGGACGGCGCCGTCACACGGTTGGAAGAAGAAGGCTCGGCCGGCAGAGGTCATATGCCCTTGATGATGTCAGTGACCTCCCTCATGCTGCGAGCTATGCGGTAGGGATTTCCGGATTTGACACGTTCCTCCGTCTGGTAACTACCCTTTCGCACAATCGAAATGACCCTTACGCCCGCACTATTCCCAGCCAAGACGTCTTCGACCATGTCACCCGTGAAGACCGCTTCCTCCGGCTCCACGTGCAGCTTACGCAGGGCAGCCAGGACTGGCTTCGGCGAGGGTTTGAGCTCCTCCGCGTCCTCAGCGCCCACCGTCGCGTCGACTAGCTCGACCAAGCCGAATCTCTCCATTTGCTCGAGCAAAGGACCTCGCTTGGTCTGAGTGACTACTGCGGTCTTGATTCCCATAGACTTGAGCTTGGCCAGAAGAGGGAAGGTTTCAGGAAACGGCCTGATCTCCTCCGACAGGGGACGGTAGATTTTCCAGAACCTTGCGTCTACTTCCTCAAGGGTCCGCGCGTCACCGAGCCCGTAGAGAGCGTAGAAGGACTGCCATGGGAGGATGAACCTCTCCCTAAAGGTCTCAATGTCCTGATGCGGGACGCCGAACGACATCAGTGTCTGGTCATTGGTCCTCCAGACGACGTCCAGGTCATCGACCAGCGTGCCGCTCCAATCGAACAGCGCAGCGTCGATCGTGTGTGCCTTCAAAATATCGTATTGACTCCGGATGTAGGCGAAGTCGGCACCGGGTGCTCAAAAGCTTTTGCCGGCAAAGACTTCTCATCAACCCATGCCACCCGGATATCCGTTTCCTTATATTCTAAAGCCCAGTAGTGTATGATGTCATGAAGGTCGGCGACCTGATTAGGACGGCGGCCGTTACGATTGAGCCGGAGGCCAGCCTCATGGACGCGGCCAAGCTTATGAGCACCCACCGGATAGGCCTCCTGGTCGTGGTGAATCCGTTGGACAAGGCCAAGATGGTGGGTGTCCTCTCCGAGCGCGATATCGTAACCGCCGTGGCCAAGGGCGGCAGCATCTACTCTCCGATAGAGAATTTTATGACCAAGCAACTAATCTCCATTCCGAAGACAGCCCGCATCGACGAGGCAGCCATGACGATGTCCAAGTTCAACGTTCGGCATCTAGTCGTTGTGGACGAATCCGGGAAGCTCTTCGGGGTCGTCTCCGTCCGGGACATCATATCCGAAGAGAAGATTGTCAAGGCCCTTAGCACGTCGGTC
Organism: uncultured Nitrososphaerota archaeon; assembly: GCA_963842885.1. Taxonomy (GTDB): domain Archaea; phylum Thermoproteota; class Nitrososphaeria; order Conexivisphaerales; family DTJL01; genus DATKKG01. Next base: position 358,041 of record CAWJIE010000003.1, on the reverse strand, counting down.
TTCTGATTGCGCCGGTCGGGTCCAGGGCGCAACTGCCAGTCCGACTTGGCATTCAAGGATCCGCAGCGGATTCGCCATCGGGTTTCCGGCCATCTTACGATGGAGGCGGTGGTGGTGGTGTTGCAACTTAAATACAGCCATCCTATTACCCCCGTCTTAGCGCGATGTCCTCATTCATTCCAAAGAGGGTTTTCTTGACGAACGGCGTCGGTCGCCACAAAGAGAAGCTTAACAGCTTCGAGCTGGCGCTCAGAGACGCGGGGATAGCCCACTGTAACCTGGTGCCCGTCTCCAGCATCTTTCCCCCGAGGGCCCGAGTCATCAGCAGGAAGGAAGGGCTGAAGCTGATCAGTCCTGGGCAAGTGGTCTTCGTCGTTCTCAGCAGGAACGAGACCGACGAGCCCAACCGGCTCATTTCGGCCGCGGTCGGCTTGGCCCTTCCGAGGGACAAGAACATGTACGGCTATCTGTCGGAGGTGCACGCGTTCGGGAAGACCGACTCCAAGACGGCCGACTATTCAGAAGACCTTGCAATCTACATGCTGGCTTCCACGATGGGACTGCCTTTCGACCCGGACAAGAGCTGGGACGTCCTAAAGCAGGAATGGAAGATATCGGGGAAAATCTACAGGACCGCTAGTGTGGTCCAGTCAGCCGAGGGGGACAAGAACGGCCTTTGGACCTCCGTCGTGGCCGCCTGCGTCCTTCTGCCGTAGGCGCTACAGCTTTTTGGTCTCCACAACGATGTAGATGGTCAGCATAAGCGATACCCCCGCCAGCATTCCGGCGATGACTTCGCTGGGCCGGAGGAGGTATCCCACGGCGAGGCCCACGGCCACCAGCACGCCAGCGATCATGAACGGATTGGGCGCGAGCTCGGGGTATATCTCGGGCTTCAACCTGAAGAGCCTCCTGTTCATGAACCATCTCTCGATCAACATCTTCTCCTTCATCGTCTCGAGGTGGTCTTGGACGGTCGCCTTGCTCTCGCCGATATCGGCCGCCAGTGAAGAAATGCTGCTCCACGTGTTCTGGTTGCGAAGGTAGTGAAGCACGACCTTCCTCCGTATGGGGTTCTTGAGCAGAAGGGCGAACTCTTCGTTCCTTTCCAGCCTCTCAAGGGACCAAAAGCTGGTCAATCGAGCAGGGAAGACCCTGTTGAAAAACCTCTGGGCCAGCTTCAGGCTCATCGACCTTCCACTCCGCCGGACTCCCGCCTATATCTCTACAGCCGCCCTTATTACCAACGCCGCGACGAAGGTCCAGAAGAGCTGGGCGGAAGTCAGCGGCACCACCGCCAGCTTGAACACCACTACCAGCAGCCAGAACACGAACGCCAGCGTTCCCACTCTCCCGAGAACCCCCTTGAAAACCCTGCCGGGCCGAGGAGCGTCGAAAGCTGACACGAGTATCAGCGCTAGGGCAACGTATAGTATCCCTTTTACGAACTGGTCGACCATACCCAAAGGGAGGGCTATGATGTATGCCAGGAGGAAAAGCGCTCCGACGTTGCCGAGGCTGTGGACCGTTGAGTAGTAGGTCATGGAGATATCACCTTCTCATCCTTCTTCCATGCCACCCAACGCGGCCCCACTATGACAAAGCTCAGACCTCCGGACAGGTTCTTGATGACAGTCACAGGCTTCTCTCCTTCCTTGAAGACCCCGTTGAATCCCATCATGGAGCCCGGCGACCTTATTTCGTTTTTCACCACCCTTCCGCCAACGCGGACGACTTCTCCATCTGGCCCGTCATAGACATAGACGCCGGGGACCCTTACGATTTTTCTGTGAGCGCTTTCTTCCACGTTGATGAAGCCTCCCACTGAGACCGATTCCACCTTGTCGTCGGGGTTGTAGCGGGAGATCGCTTCTTTCACGAAACTCTCGGCCTCCGAGACGATGTCCGAGCTGGCGGAAGCTACGCTGGCCCTCAGGTCGCCTAGGGTCTTGAATTCATGGTCGGCGGCATCGGCGTCGGTCGCCACCCTCGCAGGGGAGTCCCGGATCTCCAAGGGACAGGTGGAAGACACGACGCAGATTCCGTCCAGGTTGTCTTGTCCATGAGATGTCTCCAGGTGGCCTCTCCCAGCTACGGCGATTCCGTTCCCGCCTTCATTGCGGAAGATGATTGAGCCCATCTCCCATTCGATCCTGATACCCGCGCCTTCACAGTTCCCTCCTCCTGAACTCACGGCGGGCTCTCCGAAGGCGGGTGCGGAGAGGCCCTGTCTGCCGTCGGCGCAGCCGTCAAAGTCCTTGGCCAGGTTGTAGCTGTGATGGCCGAACTCGAAGTCAGTCACATGGTCATGCCACTCCTTCCTGACCTGGCGAGACGCATATGACCCAAGCGGTATGGCGATAGCCACCATGAGCGTGCCCAGCCAGAACAGCTGCGTCCTGGCAGGAGAAGAGAATGCGGGGAATCCCAGCAGCGCGACGAAGGCCAGGGCGAACCCGGAGACGCCCAGCACTACGGTTGCGACAAGTGGGACAGGCGCACCGTAGGTCCTGCCATAGTAGACGCCATAGCCTAAAACGGTGAGGACCAAGAGGGCTGCGAAGAGCACGTCGAGGTAGATGATTCCCGCAATCCCGATGTTGAATGCCATTGAAAGACGAGCGAGGACTTCAAGGACGAAGACTGCCAAGGTCGCCTTTGCGATTCCATCGATGACGATTTTCCAGTCCATTTTTCCACGTCCTGAACCCCACTGGGCTCCCGGGAGTATTTAACACGGGCCAAACGTAGGCGAGCGAGTGACGCCGTCGGGTATCGTCGGGGATGATCATAAGACATACGAGGTATTGTTATTAAGCAATCTCCACCAAAGGTCGATTCGGTGGCCATGTCGGCAAAACACGTGACGCTAAGGCTGTTCGGCACGTCCGGCATCAGAGGATTCATCAATAGGAACCTGACACCCGACTTCGCGGCAAGGATGGGCTTGTGTTTCGCCCACCTCCTCGGACGGGAGGGCGAAGTGGCTGTCGGCATGGACGTGCGCCTTCACGCCGCCGTCGTGCAGAGGGCCGTTGTATCTGGCTTGAACGCAGGGGGCGTCGACGTCCGTGACTGCGGGGTCGTCCCCACTCCCGCCGTCCTACACTACCTCAAACGTGAGAAGCTCGACGGCGCCGTCGTCGTCACCGGCAGCCACACAATCGCTCCGGTGATTGGACTTCTGTTCTTTCAGGCGGACGGCGGGGAGATCAACGTCCGACTTCAGGCGAAGCTGGAGTCCATGTATTTCGGGGGCACTCTTCTGCCGAACCCCTGGAACAGGACAGGGCGCACTAGGCCTGGCGAAGCGAAAGGAGCGTACCAAGAATCCATCCTTGGAGTGACCGACATCGGCCGCCTTGGCGGTCGTCGCGTCGTCGTCGATCCCGGCAACGGTGCTGCTTCGGGAATTATAGGCCCCATACTGGTGAAGCTGGGCTGCAAGGTGGTCGCGATCAACGACTCGGCGGATGGCAGGTTCCCATCGAGGCCGCCCTACCCCAGGCGAGAGGTCCTCAAGGCTTTGAAGCAAGCCGTAACGGAGGCCTCGGCCGAGCTCGGCGTGGCTACCGACGGTGACGGCGACAGGGCCATCTTCGTCGACGAAAGAGGAGACGTGGTGTGGGGAGACGTCACCGGCTCCCTCTTCGCTTTGGACCGCCTCCAAGACAGGAACGGAGGAACTATCGTGGCGCCCGTGAATTCGTCGCAGCTCATCCGAGACGTCTGCCGGGGGCGGGGGAAGCTGGTGACGACTCGCGTCGGCCCCCCAGCCATCATAGACGCCCTGCGGACGGCAGAAGGCGCAGTCTTCGGATTCGAGGAGACAGGGAAGTACATCTGGCCGGAGGTTCTCCTCTACGGGGACGTCGCGCTCTCCACGTCCAAGATGTTGGAGCTGATGGATCGACGCGGCGAGACCCTAGGGGAGCTGACGGAGACTCTTCCCAGGTACCACATGGTCAAGAGGGCCTTCCGGTGTGACGAATCCAGCAAGGCGGCGATCCAGGAACGCATACTGCAGCTCTCTCGTCAGAAGAAGGCCAGGGTCATAACCTTGGACGGCGTCAAGATGGTCTATCCTGACAAGTCTTGGATGCTCCTCCGCCCCAGCGGGACCGAGCCGTTTTTCCGCTGCTACGTCGAGGCCAAGACAGCGAAGAAGGCCGAGGAGCTCGCCAGAAGCGGCGTCCGTATCCTTCGAGAAGCCTCTTCATCTGTCCGAACGACGGCACATTAAAGAAACTCCTTTCTGCAGGTTGGGATGGGCGGTGGGATACTTGTCTTCAATGTCCTGTGATGTGGTCGTCGCAGGGGCCAGCATAGCTGGTGCTTCGGCTGCCCGGCGGCTGGCTGAGGAAGGCTGCAAGGTCATCGTGTTCGAGGACGACCTGGAGATAGGGACGCCCGAGAAATGCGGCGGCCTCGTCTCCCTGGACAGCCTCGAGCAGCTGGGGATCGCCCCCTCAAGCAGGGTGATTGCCGACACCATGAAGTCGGCCGCCTTCACTTCTCCCGGGGGAGAGGTCTTGGAGGTTGACGCACGGAAGGTGGGCGTCGTTGCGCTCAGACGAAGGGAGCTAGATAAGGCAGTGGCCAGGGAGGCGGCCGTCTCAGGCGCCCGCTTCGAGCTCGGCGACAGGGTCGTCGGAATCGAAGAGAAGGACGATTGCGTCGAGGTGGTCACTTCGTCGGGCCGATACGTCGCCCAATACTTCATCGACGCGAGGGGCGTCTCCGTCTACAAAGGTTTCAACGGGGAGGGCCTGCTTCAGGCCGTGCAGTACGAATGCGTCCTCCCCGACATCAAAAGGGGGATGGTGCAGGTCTTCCTCGACAAAAAGGTGAGCAAGGAGTACTTCGCCTGGCTCATCCCTCTCGATGGCTCCTCGGCAAGGGTGGGCATAGCCGGCCACGGCCCTTCACTCCAGCCTTGGCTTGAAGCCTACATAGCCAGGCGCGGTGGGCAAGTCCTCAAGAAGACCTACGCCAGCATCGTGGTCGGCGGGCCGCTGTCGCAGTTCGTGTTGGGAAGGAGGCTCCTCGTAGGTGACGCGGCAGGACAGACCAAACCCACCACCGCGGGCGGGATCTTCAGCGGCGGGGTGGGAGGGATGATGGCAGGCGCAGCCACCGCCAGGGCATTGCTGGCCGGCGATCCCAAGCTGCTGCACGGTTACGAGTTGGAATGGAGGGCTCAGTTCCAGAAGGACTTCGACACCCAACTCTCGCTGCGCAGGCTATTCGTGGACCTGGGTAACGACGAACTGGACGCCCTGTTCAGGATAATGATACACCATAACGTGGGCGATTCCCTTAAGGACGGCAGCTTCGACTACCACGCCCTTGACTTCGCGAAGATGCTCGGAGTGAAGGGCCTCCTTGACTCCCTCTTAGTGCTGGGCGGGAGCTACGGGCGACTGCGTTCATTAGTGGACCTAACCAGAAGATAGGGGAAAAAAGGGGACTATGGCTCGTCAATGCATCTATTTCTTGCCAAGAATCCTGAATACTTTGGTACCGCACTTGGTGCAGGTGCCCGAAAGAGCCTTCCGTCCATTCTTCAGCTTGACTTCCTTGGGGTTCTTCATTTCGCGTTTGGCCCTGCACTTGACGCAGTATGCCGTTTCAGCCAACTTCTCATTTCACCGTTGTGCGTAGTATACGAGACGTGCGTATTTAACTGTATGCGTATCTTGTGCCTAAAATGGCTCTTTTTACCGTGCCGAAGGAGCCTGTGGACCCCTTTTTTGATGGTTTTGAGCGGTACTGCAGAGTTCTTCCTGCCTAAATGTGGCTCAGGAACGATGGTTGGGCCGGAAGATGCCCTCCCTTTCGGTGTCTCTTCAGCGAGCAATTGTTAAATAGACCACTTCTGAAAGGGGGGTGAGAAACTTTGTCGCCGCTGGTCAAGCCTCCGACTTGTTCATCTTGCAACAAGCCCATCGATCCAAGAGAGAAGGCTGTGAAGTTCTACTGTCCCGAGTGCGGCAAGGTTCTGATTTGGCGCTGCGAACGCTGCAGGCTTCTCGCCAGGCCTTACAAGTGCGAGAACTGCGGATTCGAAGGCCCGTAGACGGGGGCATCATCCATGGCTGACCTAGTCGTGCGCGTCAAAGTCCTTCCTGAGGACATCGAAGCCAAGCCAGAGCAGACATTGGAAGACATCAAGGTCTCAACGAAGGCCGTCGCCTCCGTCATAAGGTACAGGGTGGAGCCGATAGCTTTCGGCCTCAACGCCCTGATCATGGACTTCGGCATCGAAGACAAGGAAGGGGGGACGGACCCCCTGGAGGCTGCCCTCCTCGCGACCAAGGGCATCAGCCAAGTGGACGTAGTAGGCGTAAGCCGGTCTTCGACGCACATCAAGTAGCCGCCGGCAAGACCTTTGTTTTCGCACTTAGGCTTATCAGCGTGCAGGAGCGCTTAATTCTACCTGATGCGGTAGGTTGGTGTCGGCATGCCTGCAAAGAGAGTGCGCCTGAAGGTCCAGGAGGCCCTTCCCAGAGACATAGGGAAGGCCAGGGCCCGGCTTCCCATGGCGGCCATGATGAAGATTGGCGTCAAGCCTGGGGACTTCCTGGAGCTGAAGGGCAAGCTGGTGGCCGCGGCTACAGCGTGGCCCAGCGACGCCGACGAATCTGGCGCGAGCCTTGTCAGGATCGACGGCTCGATTCGCCGCAACCTCGGCGTGACGCTCAACGGGTTCATAGACGTGGGGAAAGCCACCGTGAAGTCGGCCATCAGCGTCGTTCTCGCTCCTCTCGGCAAGTCGGTTCAGCTGGACGAGGACTTCGAATCCTTTGTCAAGAACAGGATAAAGGGGATGCCACTGGTGGAGGGAAGCTCCCTCTCCATCGTCGTTCTGGGCAATCCGGTGAACTTCAAGGTCATCAAGGTGTCCCCGCGTGGAATAGTGGTGGCCGAGGAGTCCACCAAGCTCAAGGTGGAGGCCAAGCTGGCCGAGTCGTTCATGACGGAGCAGCGAATCACCTATGAAGATATAGGCGGCCTCCGCGAGCAGCTGCGCAGGCTTCGCGAAATCGTGGAGCTCCCCCTGCGGTTCCCCGAGCTGTTCTCAAGGCTGGGTATCGAGCCGCCCCGCGGCGTCCTCCTCTACGGGCCGCCCGGCTGCGGAAAGACCATGATCGCGAAGGCCCTCGCCAACGAATCTCAGGCGAAGTTCTTCACCATCAACGGCCCGGAGATCATGAGCAAGTACTACGGTGAAACGGAAGCCAAGCTGCGTGAGATCTTCAAGGACGCCAAGGAGAGCGCCCCGAGCGTAGTCTTCATCGACGAGGTCGACGCCATCGCTCCCAAGAGGGAGGAGGTCTTCGGGGAGGTGGAGAAGAGGATGGTGGCCCAGCTCCTCTCCCTGATGGATGGCCTCAGCGAAAGGGGCAACGTGGTGGTGATTGGAGCCACCAATAGGATTGACGACGTCGACCTGGCCCTCAGGAGGCCCGGCCGCTTTGACAGGGAGGTGGAGATAGGCGTCCCCAACACCGAAAGCAGGCTGGAGATTCTGCAGATTCATACAAGGGGGATGCCTCTCGCAGGAGACGTCGATCTCAAGCGGCTGTCCTCCATTACGAACGGCTATACCGGCGCCGATCTCAAAGCTCTCTGCCGCGAAGCAGCCCTGGGGGCCCTTCGCTCGGTGATTCCGCAGACCGAAATCAACGTCCAGAGCGTGCCGACATCGACGCTGGAGAAGCTCAGTGTCGACATGGAGGACTTCCTTGAAGCCTACAAGGGAATAGTCCCCACCGCCTTGCGGGAGTTCTACGTCGAGGTCCCCCAGACCTTCTGGGGCGACGTGGGAGGCCTGGAGAAGATCAAGGAGGCTCTGAGCGAGAACATCATCCAGGCCGTGAAGCACCCAGAGGAGTTCAAGAAAAAGGGTATCGAGCCGCCCCGCGGCGTCCTCCTCTACGGGCCGCCCGGCTGCGGAAAGACCCTCCTCGCGAAGGCCTTGGCCGCCGAGTCCCAGACTAACCTCATAGTCATCAGGGGACCCGAAATCCTCAGCAGGTGGCTAGGCGAGTCTGAAAAGGCCATCAGGGACATCTTCAGGAAGGCCAGGTCCTCCAGCCCCTGCATAATCCTATTCGATGAGATCGACTCCGTGGCGAAGGCTCGCTACGCCTCCGATGAGGGGTGGAACGGCGAGACGGTCCTGAGCCAGCTCCTCACCCAAATCGATTCCCTCTACTCCGGCGAAGGGGTCTTCATAATCGGCTCGACCAACCGACCCGACCTCTTGGATCCATCTCTCCTGAGGCCGGGGAGGATGGGCCTCCTGTTCTACGTGGCCCCTCCCGACGAAGCCGGCCGCCTGTCGATCCTCAAGATTTTCGTCTCCCACATGCCACTCTCCCCTGATGTCGACCTTGCATCCATTGCGAAGTCGGCGGTCAACTTCACTGGTGCCGACTTGGAATCGCTATGTCGGGAAGCAGGCCTCTCGGCCATCCGCAGGAAGTCGGAGACCGTTTCCCGCGCCGACTTCGCCGAAGGCTTGGAGCATGTCAAGCCTGGATTCAGCAAGGAGGTCGAGGACTGGTACGCCGAGCTTGACAAGAAGCTCCGAAGTCAGGTGATCAAGATGCAGAAGCAAAGCCTCTATGGTTGAAACCCCGCAACAACTTTAATAAGCCTGCGCGGACGCCAGTGAAACGACGTTCTGAACGGTGTTTCTGATAATGGTAGATAGCGCCGCTGCAGCGGTCGACGAGAAGATAAGGTCCATGAAGGTCACCACCGACGTGGACCTCCTCAACGAGCTACGAAAGACCAAGGAGATGGACATGGATGAGCTCAACGACGTCCTGCTGAGGCTCGAGATCCGGGGGCTCATCACCGTGAGCTGGATGGACAAGGAGAGACGCCGTATCGAATATCGCGAGCCGAAGGCGGAACCTGCTCGTCAGGAAAGCACATAAGAGACTTCTCGGCCTTTCTGGCTGGCTACAAGACCATGGGCGTAGACCTGGGTCCCCTTGTCAAGAGCAGATTCCCCATCAAGCTGGAAGACCTGTACAGGCGCGTCATAGCCATCGATGCCTACAACGCGCTCTACCAGTTCTTGGCCGTGATAAGGGGCGAGGGCGGCGACCCTCTCATGGACAGGGAGGGGAGAATCACCAGCCATCTTAGTGGCCTTTTTTACCGTACCTGCAACTTCCTGGAGAACGGCATTCAGCCCCTCTATGTCTTCGACGGCAAGCCACCCCAGCTCAAACGTGAAGAGATATTCAGAAGGGGAGAAGTGAAGAGGAAGGCGTACGAGCTCTACCAGGAGGCTCAGGTGAAAGGAGACACCGAAGGTATGCGCAAGTACGGCTCCATGTCCGTCCGGCTGGACGAATCCATGGTCGCAGAGTCGAAGGAGCTCCTCAAGCTGATGGGCCTCCCTTCGGTGCAGGCCCCCTCCGAAGGGGAATGCGAAGCTGCCCATCTGGCTGCCACTGGCGTTGCCTGGGCCTCGGTCTCGCAGGACTACGACTCCCTCCTCTTCGGCTCTCCACGTCTGGTGAGGAACCTGACCGTATCTGGGAGGAGGAAGCTCCCCGGGAAGAACGTCTACATCGACGTCACGCCGGAGATGGTGAAGCTCGAGGACGTCTTCAAGGAGCTTTCGGTCGACCGTTTGCAGCTCGTCGACCTCGGTATCCTCTTGGGCACGGACTTCAACCCTGACGGGTTCAAGGGCGTAGGTACGGTGACTGCGTTGAAGTACATACACAGCTACGGCTCCCTCGACCGGGTCGATCCTATCAAGGCGGAGCTGGCTCAATCTCAATACGAACAGATTCGGGACATCTTCCTGAAGCCGGCCGTGGCGGACATGAAGGAGGTGACCTGGGGCGAGATCGACTCTGACGGCGTCAGATCGCTACTCTGCGACAAGCACGACTTCTCCCCCGACAGGGTCCAGGCCGCCGTGAAGAGGGTGAAGGAGGCTTCGAAGGGGAAGAGCGAGAGCCTCGAAAGGTGGTTCGGGTAGCATTTGGGATTCCATGACGAGAGGAGCATGCTCGCCGACAGCTTGGCCGCAGAAGGCCTCCTTAGGTCCGAACAGGTGAGGAAGGCGTTCATGAGCGTGAAGAGGGAGATGTTCGTTTGGCCGGGAACGGAAGAGCAAGCATACTTTGATATGCCGCTGGCTCTGGGCGACACTGGTCAGACCATCTCGGCTCCGCACATGGTGGTCATCATGCTGGAAGCCCTGAGGCCGAAGCCAGGAGACGTCATCCTTGAAGTGGGCACCGGGAGCGGATACAACGCGGCGCTCCTCGCCGAGATGGTGGCGCCGCCCGATGCGAGACGAGGCAAGGTCGTTTCTTTGGAACGGGTTCCGGAGCTTTTCGACTTCGCGAGCAGGAACCTGGCGCGTGCGGGGTACTCTAGCAGGGTCGAGGTGGTGCTCCGTGACGGAACCCTGGGGGACTCATCTGGGACCGAGGGGCTCTACGACGGCATAGTGGTGACCGCTGCTGCCCCCCGAATCCCAGCAGCTCTGAAGAAGCAGCTCAAGGTCGGCGGCGTCCTGCTCATCCCGTTGGGGCCCTTGGGCTATCAGAACTTGATCAGGCTGGTCCGGGCCTCTGCCGACCGCTTCGTCGAAGAGGACCTGGGAGGCTGCGTCTTCGTCCCGCTCGTTGGGCAGGACAGCTACTGAAGGGTGCGCGTCGTTGGAGCCAATCCTGACAGTCCGCTTCAAGGGTCATCCGAACGTCCGAGCCACGAACAGGATGACCCTGGAAGTGACGCGGGAGGACTTCCTCACCCTGCAGGGAGACTGCATCCTGGGAGTGAGAGCCGATTCGGCCTGCAAGGACCTGACGGACGACGCAAAGGCCTTCATCTGCAGGGACAGCTCCAGGCTGAGATTCGTCATTGACGTTGAAGGGAAGAGCTTCGATTTCGGAGCCTGCGGCTCGAGCTCGCTGACGCTCACCCACCCCTTGAGCATGGTCATCCGCCGAAGCACGTATTTCTGCTCACGGACTCTCGCCGTCAAATCGACAGCTGCTGCCTGTGACGTTCCGAGGCCGATGGTGGCCTTGCTGGCCTCCGGGTCCGAAGGGGAGCTCAGGGCGTATCTAATCCCTCCGTGAGCCTGCATAGGTCATCGTGATATGATGCAGATGATTCCAAGTGCCTCAGGGGGCCGACGTATCCAAATCGGAAGGAAAGGTTTTAATTCCGCAACGGGCAAAATGCTTCCTGATTCGGCATGGACGAAGTCGACAAGAAGCTCCTCGAGCTTCTTAAGCACGACGCTCGTCTTTCATTCGTCGATCTTGGTTCTAACGTAGGCCTCTCCGAAGCAGCCGTCAGAAGGCGAGTGAAGAGACTCCAGGAGCTGAACATCATCAAGCGCTTCACCATCGACATAGAGGTGGGACAGGCGGCGAGCGCCCTGACCCTGGTCGCCGTTGCGCCCTCCACGCCGACGAGTGATGTTTCTGCCAGGATAAAGGCCCTGCCTGCGGTTCAGCGCGTGTACGAAATCACCGGACAGTATGACATCGCCGTGCTTATCACCGGAACCAACATCGCCGAGGTCAACGGCAGCATCGACCAGATACGCCGCGCCGACGGCGTGGCTACCACGAACACTATCATCATCCTCAGGGAAATCACCTAGGCGCCGCCCTTCGGCGGCTAGACGTATTAGCCCAACTGCCCATGGTCTGCTCAGCGGTCGCGGTTGAGGGTGCGAGTGAGGATCTATGGCTCAGTCCAGGGAGTGGGCTTCCGATACTATGTCATGGAGGTGGCCCAGTCATCGCAGTTGAAGGGCTGGGTGCGCAACTTGGATGACGGGTCAGTTGAAGCTCTCTTCGACGGCGCGGAGGCCGACGTCAACTATGCTTTGGAGAGGTGCAGGAAGGGCCCGCCTTCGGCCTCCGTGGAGCGAATCGAGGTGACGCCTGAAGAGGACTCTGTCGTCCTTTCTGGCTTCGGTATCTCCTTCTAGCTGGGTCATGGCTACCGGACGTGCGACTCGGTCCGCAAGACGGACGCATCGAATTCAAGCGTTCTTTTGGGTCAGTTCGTCGCGAGGTCTTCAACGCCTTTGGGGCTCAGCCTGGGACGGCGATAACTTCATCCCGATCTTGAACTGAAAAGCCCGGCTTCTTTAAGTTTTGTTCTGAGCGCCTTAAGCGTGCCGGAGCAATGGAGCGGACGCAGCCAGCCATCGTCGTCCCTTGTGAAGCTCAACGCCATTACCACCTTCTCCGTGGAGCTCCCTTCGCGCATCAGCGCTCTCAGGACGAAGCCCCACTCGCGAGCCTCCACCACCTTGAGCGTGACCTCATGGGCAGACGTCACGCCGTAGAGCCGCGCGAGGTTGTCTCTGATGGGGCCGGGACGATGCTCTCCGGCGCCAGTAGCCAACACCGCGAAATACCGCTTGACGAGCCTCAGCTCTCACTCACCATCAGACGCGTCAAGGCGATCTGCTCCAGCCTCTTCAGGAACTTCCTTTCGCGGATGCCTACAGAGCGATGATTGGTCTTCAGCATGGCAGCGAAGGCCTTCTTGGTGAGGGGCGTAACGAGCCCTCCGGGGAGCAAAGCAGAGGAGGACCCCAAGATGGGGATGCCCCTGGCTCCGGCCGCCCGGGACAGACTGGAGGTCCACTCGAACGCCCTCCGGGGGTCTTCCTCATATGCCACGCGCACCTCGCCGATGCTCAACTCCAGGGCTTCGACCCGGTTGGGGTGGGCACCTAAGAACGCATCGATTCCATCGACGCCATCGGCCAGCCCGACGACCAAAAGGGAGGGAGGCTTCCTACGCTTCGATGCTTCGGCCAGGTGACAGGAATCCACCGAAGGGAGCCGGCCGCCAGGAGTCCGCAGGAAGCACTTGAGATCATACCCTGACTCGACTTGGAACCCAAGAGCTTCATCCTCCTTGAGATCCAAGCCCACCACTGAATAGCCAAACAGCTTCAAGGCCTTTACCCAGTCGCCAAACGGCTTGGATGGCCTGATGCACAGTTCGACGCTGTTCAGATCAAGCATTCCTTGATCACTTCCTCGGCCCCCTCTCCCTTACCATCGAGCCTAATCCGTATCCTTATGGCGTCCGACTCCGCCATCACGAGATGCCCCAGGAGCATCTCCTGCTTGTCCAATCGCAGAAAAAAGGTGCCCGTCTCGTCGATGTGCCCCCGCAGCTCCCCTAGCAGACGAGCCTTGTCGGATGGGCTGAGCCCCCCAAGCACTCTCCTCAGGAGCGCCTCAGCCTCCGGCTGCGTCAGCGAAGCCCTGGTGTCCAGTATGAGGTTCCCGTTATGACCGTAAAGAGCCTCCGACGTCGTCGCCTCGACTCCCAAGGTCTCCTTCAAGGCCTCCCCAACCCTGACCTCATCCTCCGTCATATGGAGGTGGAATGAGACTTCGGCGGACTTCGCTTTCATGCCTTGACGGAGCCAACTTGATGCCCATCTAAGATAAAGGTTATCTTCAGCGGCAACAGCTCGAAGCCCGATGTCACAAAGACGAGGCGCCCGTCTGATGGGCCTGGGCATCGAGAGCACCGCCCACACCTTCGGCGCCTCCGTCATGGACTCCGACGGCAAGGTGTTGGCCGACTGCCGGGACGTCTACAAGGCTCCCCCCGGTTCTGGGATCCATCCACGCGAAGCCTCCAGGCATCATGCCGAAGTGGCTCCTACGGTCCTCAGGGATTGCTTCCAAAGGGCGAAGATCAGGGCCTCCGAGCTGGATTTCGTCGCATATTCTGCGGGCCCCGGCCTCGGACCTTGCCTTAGGGTGGGCGCCGTCGTGGCCAGGTCCCTCAGCTCGTACTACCGGAAGCCTCTCGTCCCTGTGAACCACGCCGTAGGCCACCTTGAGCTGGGTTCTCTGCTGTGTTCAATGTCGTCGCCCGTCTGCCTCCTCGTCTCCGGGGGGCACACCGCCGTCGTCGTCCCAGCGGGGCACCGGTGGAGGATCTTCGGGGAGACGCTCGACATCACCATAGGGCAGCTGCTGGACCAGTTCGGCCGCCACATCGGGCTGGGCAGCCCGTGCGGTCCGGCCATTGAGAAGATGGCCCTGAAGGGCACGGAGCTGGTGCAGCTTCCATACGTCGTGAAGGGCAATGACGTTTCGTTCTCCGGCCTCCTCACGGCCGCGAAGAACCAGGCAGGGGTCAGCAGCAACGATGATCTGGCCTACTCTCTCCAGGAGCACGCCTACGCCATGCTGTGCGAAGTCGCGGAAAGGGCCCTGGCCTTCTCCGAAAGGAGTGAGCTCCTGGTGGTGGGCGGCGTCTCCGCCAACAGGAGGCTCATGTCGATGATCGATTGCGTCGCAAAGAGACAGGAAGCCAAATCGGCGGGTTCCCCTCCTGCCTTCTCCGGCGACTGCGGCGCGCAGATTGCATGGGCAGGACTGCGTCATTTCGAATCTGGCGTCTCCGTTATTCCATCTGCAGGTTTCGTGCGCCAGGCGTGGCGGTTGGATACGGTGGATGTGCCTTGGCGAGACTGATCAGGAGGGGGGCCGAGGCCGACATCCTCCTCGGCAGGTGGCTGGACTATCCAGCGGTGTTCAAGGTGAGGACCAGGAGGCTTTACATGCAGGAGGAGTTGGACGACCGGATGAGGGCAGCCCGGACACTTCATGAAGCCGAACTCCTCAGCGCCTCGAAGGCGATGGGCGTCGCAACTCCGCTGGTCTTTCATGTCGATTCAAAGGCCTACACCATAGTCATGCAGTATCTGGAAGGTCCGAGGCTGAAGGAGCTTCTTGCGGGGGATCATCCCAGGACCGACCTGTGCGCCGTCATGGGCTCCTACCTCGCGCGCCTTCATTCCCACGGCGTCGTTCATGGGGATCCCACCACCTCCAACTTCATCCTTTCCAAGGGCAGGATGGCCGTGATTGACTTCGGGCTCTCCCACAGGTCGGAGGCCGTCGAGGATCTGGCGGTAGACCTCCATCTGGTTAAGGAGGTATTCCAGAGCGCCCACAGCCCAGTTAGCAGGGGCGCCATCGAAGCCTTCAGAGGAGGCTACTTCGAGGAGAGGGGTGGCGCCGTCGCGGAACAGATATGGGAACGAGCCGCCGACATAGAGCGCAGGGGAAGGTACGCCAGGTCCGAATGGAGTGGAGAGTAGTTTGGAAATAGTGATGGCCACTTCCAACATGCACAAGCTGGCAGAGGCCAATTTCGTGCTGAAGGAGTTCGGAGTTGTGCTCGTCGGCCAGGACGTAAAGGGCGACGAGATTCAGAGCTTGGATCCGGTTAAGGTGGCAAAGACCTCTCTGGAGGCAGCCCTCCCCTCGTTCGGCAGACCCCTCGTGGTGGAGGACACGGGGCTGTGCGTCAAGGCCTTGAAGGGCTTCCCCGGAGCCCTGGCGTCCCACGCCTTCGGCACCATAGGGAATCAGGGGATCCTGAAGCTCCTCGAAGGGGAGGAGGATCGGTCGGCCTATTTCGACGCGGCAGTGGCGTACGGCGTGCCGCCTGACCAAGTTTGGATCTTCACCGGTAGGGTACACGGCACGATCTCGGAGGAGGCCAGGGGCGAAGGAGGCTTTGGATTCGATCCGATCTTCGTCCCCTCCGGCCACAGCAGGACCTTCGCGCAGATGACGCTCGAGGAGAAGAGCAGGGTCTCTCATCGTGCTCTCGCCTTCCGGAGGCTGGGGTCTTGGGTCACGCGATGACTCCCCCCTTGCTCAAGAGGAATTGTTATATGCTGGAGTTAGGGAGGTTTGAAGGACATGGCTAGGAGACACAGTCATCGCCATGGGAAGTCCCATTCGAGCCGGCCGCCCTCGATCATATCCACCCAGTGGATTAACTACAACGCGGAATCCGTCGAATCGATCATCGTAAAGCTGGCGAAGGAGGGCTCCTCTCCAAGCGTTATCGGAGTGAGGCTCAGGGACGAGTATGGCGTTCCGCTTTCGAAGAAACTCATAGGCAAGAACGTGACCGAAGTTCTTCAGAAGGCGGGTCTGGCTCCTCCCATCCCCGAGGACTTGGGGAACCTGATCTCAAAGGCCCGCCGTCTCCAAGCTCACCTGAAGGTGCACAGGGCCGACAAGAAGAACGTACATTCACTGGAGCTCCTGGAGGCCTCCGTCCACCGCCTGTCATTGTACTACAAGAAGACGGGTGCACTTCCCAAGGAGTGGAAGTACAGCGCACAGGTAGCACAGCTGGCGTGATGCCGGCACAATGCCTGACGTCGATGCTTTGCGTCGAGCGGCTTCGGAGAAGGGTCTCAATCTCAAGGAACTAGCAAAGCAGAAGGCCAGCATAATGATGTTGGGCCACATCGACGCCGACGGCATCGCGTCGATGGGTGTCCTTGCGAGGGCCCTGGCGCAGGACGACGGGATCTTTACAGCTCGCGCCATAGCCGACGTCAACCCACGCCTCTTGGAGGAGATCTCCAGAGAGGGTTTCGATTTCTACGTCCTCTGCGAGGTCGGCAGCGGGCACGTCCCGCTCATCGAGGAGCATCTCAAGGGGAAATATCTGCTGGTCGATCACCATCAGCTCACCGACGAAGAAAGGGACAACCCCAGGGTCTTCAACGTCAATTCGTACGGATTCGACGGTGCTCGCGAACTGTCCGGAGCCGGACTGAGTTATTTCCTGGCTTCGAACATGGTCAGCGGCGCTCGCTCGATGGCTTGGCTGTCGGTGGTGGGGGCTCTGGGGGACAGGCAGGACCAGGGAACCAGACGTTCGCTCCTGGGTCTCAACGAACAGCTGGCGACGGAGGCTGTCTCTGTGGACCGCATGGAGGTGGTTGAGGACCTCCTGCTTTTCGGCCGGGGCGTCCGGCCCATACACGAATCCGTGGCCATGACATTCGACCCGTACATCCAGGGGCTCTCCGGAAACAAGGACGCCTGTCTTGCAGCTCTGCAGACGGCAGGCTTCGAGCTCAAGGAGGCGTCCCGCTGGAGGGTCGCTTCGGAGCTTTCGTCGGACGAGAAAGAGAAGCTCATACTGACTCTCACTCCGTACCTCGAGATTTCCGGCGACGAAGCGGCAGGCATTAGGGGAAACGTGTACCTCCTGAAGAAGGAGGACGAGCGCACGTACCTGAAGGACGCTCGTGACTTCGCCTCCGTTTTGGACGCCACAGGCCGCATGAACAAGGCGGGCCTCGGCATCGCCCTCTGCATGGGCGATCGTGGGGCGGCCCTGACGGACGCCGAGAAGACGTTGATGGAGTTCCGCAATTCCATCATGAGGTACCTGCACGTCCTGCTTTCCGACGAAGAGCGGGTCATTCAGGACGGCCCCCTGGTCCAGCTGGTCGGCGACGGCATCGTCCAGGAGAACATGACAGGGGCCCTTTCCAACGCCCTTTGCAACATGCCACAGTTGAAGGGGAAGCTCATCATCCTAAGGACCATAACGAAGTCTGGCGAAATCAAGTTCTCCGTCAGGAAGGGAAGAGGCGCACTCCCCTCCCTCAACCTGGGGAGCGTCATGCTTCGCTCAGCGGCCATGGCGGGCGGCAACGGCGGCGGCCACGACTCTGCCGCTGGAGCCCACGTGCCCGCAGTGAAGGCCGGCCTGTTCTACGAGAAGCTCAAGAGTGGCATCGCTTGAGGGCCTCCGTGAGGATACGAATCTCCACCGACGACGCCTCTCTGGCAAAAGCCCTCCACTCCAGCTTGGAGCCTGACAACGTCGGCTTCCCGCCGGGCCTCTCCCTCGAAATGAAGCGCAAAGGCAATACGCTGATGCTCACATTCGCTTCCTCCTCCGTCACAGATACGCTTATTTCCACCGTGGATGATGTGTTTGAAGCATGTGGGGTCTCTCTTCTCGGGATCCGCTCCGCGGAGGGGAACTAGCCTAGATGCTCGACATGAAGTTCGTCAGGGAGAACCCTGACCTGGTCCGAGCCTACCTGAGCAAGAGGCGGGTCCAATTCCCTCTGGACGAGCTCTTGGAGTTCGACGCAAAGCGCCGCAAGCTCATCGTTGAGCTGCAGGACCTCCGCCACCAGAGGAACGTCTGCTCAGATGAGGTGGCTGTGATGAAGGCCAAGAAGCAGGACCCTTCGAAGATGATCGCCGAGATGAGGGATGTGTCCGCCAAGATCTCCAACGATGACCAGGAGCTCAGGAAGACGGAAGAAGCGCTCCACCATCTTCAACTGGGTCTCCCCAACGTCGTCCACGAGAGCGTGCCCGACTGCATCGGCGATGAGAACAGCGTGGAGGTAAGGCGCTGGGGGACCCCCAGACCGATGGGATTCCCCGTCAAGGACCACATCGACCTGGGGACGTCTCTGGACATCATCGACATGGAGAGGGGCGCGAAGGTGGCAGGAGCCCGCTTCTACTACCTGAAGGGCGACCTGGTTCGCCTCAATTTCGCTCTGATTCAGTTTGCGCTGGAGTTCGGACAGGAGAAGGGCTACACGGTGGTGCAGCCTCCCTTCATGCTCAGGAAGGAGATAATGGAGGGGGCCGTCGACCTGACCGCTTTCGAGGACTCGATCTACAAGCTGGATGGAGAAGATCTTTACCTTCTGACGACATCCGAGCACGCTCTCTTGGCATACCACGCCGACGAGATTCTGAAAGGGAGCCGGCTCCCGATAAGGTACCTGGGGGTTTCACCCTGCTTCAGGAAGGAGGCGGGCGCACACGGCCGTGACACTAAAGGCATCTTCCGCGTCCATCAGTTCGAAAAGGTCGAGCAGTTCGTCTTCGCCCGGCCGGAAGACTCCTGGCCAGAGCACGAGAGGCTCATCTCCACGGCCGAGGTGTTCTTCCAGCAGCTCGGGCTCCCCTACAGGGTGGTCAACATATGCTCGGGCGACCTGGGCGCTCCAGCCGCCAAGAAGTACGACCTCGAAGTATGGCTTCCGGGCCAGGGGATGTACCGTGAAGCGGTCTCCTGCTCCAACTGCACCGACTGGCAGGCACGGCGCCTTTCCATCAGGTTCAGAGACAAGATGGGCGACGAACCGCGCCTGGTTCACACGCTCAACTCTACCCTCGTCGCCACCAGCAGGGCCCTTATCGCCATGATGGAGAACTTCCAGAACTCGGACGGCTCGTTCGATATCCCCAGACCGCTTCAGGATTTCATGGGCGGCAAGGAGAGGATCCACCCTTTCTCTGCCTAGAACGGTTTATATCTTTGACAGCGAAGGGCTAATCGCGTAGCGGTATGCCGAGGAAGACCACAAAAGTCAAGGATAAATGGCGTGAAAAGACTTGGCTCGAAGTCATTGCCCCCAGCAGTTTCGGAGGCGTGCAGATAGCCAGGATACCTGCCACTGACGCCAACAAGGCCATCGGCAGGGTCATCCAGACCACGCTGTATGACCTGCTGAAGCAGGACCCATCTCACTACTCGATAAAGGTCTCATTTGTGGTCACCAAGATCGATGGGAACAAAGCCTTCACCACCTTCAGGGGCCACGAGTACGCCCGAGAATACATGAGAAGCTTGGTCAGGAGAGGCTCCTCCATGGTCGGTCTAATAAAGGACTACACAACTAGGGACGGCTACCTCATTCGCATCTATC
Organism: uncultured Nitrososphaerota archaeon; assembly: GCA_963842885.1. Lineage (GTDB taxonomy): Archaea > Thermoproteota > Nitrososphaeria > Conexivisphaerales > DTJL01 > DATKKG01. The sequence goes on along the minus strand of CAWJIE010000003.1, from coordinate 338,483 downwards.
TCATCGCGTTTACCCAGGGAAGGATCAACAGCTCTAGGAAACACAAGGTCCGCGAAGTCGCCGACAAGATACTCCAGGAGAAGGCGGCTGCGCTCGATTACGAGCAGCTGGTTCAGGAGATGGTCTTGAACAAGACGGCCTCTGAGATCTTCGCCGAAGCCAAGAAAATCAACATGCTGCGCCATCTAGGCATTCGGAAGACCAAGCTCCTGAAGGCCCCGAAGGACCAGCCCGCACCCGCTCCTGAAGCTGCCGTCGAGACTACGCCCGCCTAGATGTAGCCACTATCTTGATTACGTCCCCATCTTTCAGTTCGTACTCAGCCCCGAGCCGGGTCTTCCTCTTGGCGTCCATCGCATAGAGGAAGCATTCAACCAAATCACTGTGAATCTTGCCGGCAAGGTCTTTCGCGGTGGAGCCCTTGGGCAGCACGAATGCGTCCGGGAGGACATTCCCGTTCTTGTCGGAGAACTTGTTCTCGTCTTCCACAGGGTAGACGACGATTCCATTCAGCAAGCCGTAGTAAGCTTCGTTGAGGGCTCTCTGCACGCCCGTGTCTCCGTAGATTCTCAAGACCTTCTGGTCCACGAACTCGAGGGCCTTGGACTGCTCCGGGCTGAGCGCCGTTCCCTCCTTCACCCCGAACGAGCCATCGCCAGGGGAGTAGGCAATGAGGCCCTTCTCCGCCGCCCTCCTGAGGAGGAGTTCCGCAGCTGCCGACGTCGGAATCACCATCCTACCCGAATCCTTGAGCCTCTTCACGTTGGCCGCCGACGCGGGGACGTCGGCTTTGTTGGCGGCAATCAGTATCGGCTTGTTGGACTTGCGCAGCTCGGAAGCGAACCGTGCTACTTCCTCGTCGCTCCAATCGGCCATCTTCTTGGCCTCCAACTGCGCCTTTCGCACGGCATCCAGCATGTCGCTGACGGAGACGCCCAGCCCCGTCAGCTTCTCCGCGACGGCCTCCTTGGCCTTCGCCGGCTCGATATGTCTCGTCATCTTCGCCCAGTCTCTTACCAGGATGCCGGTCAGCCAGAGGTCGTACTCTCTCTCCACAAACGCCACGTCCTCCATGGGATCCTCGGTCCCTGCGGTGACGACCTTGCCCTCCCTGTCAGTTCCACCAGAGGCGTCCACCACGTGAATCAATGCATCGGCCCTTCTCAGGTCGTCCAGAAACTTGTTCCCCAATCCCAACCCCTTGGATGCGCCGGGGATGAGGCCGGCAACATCCACCAACTTGACCGGGATGCGCCTTACGCCGTCCACGCATGCGCTGTTCTTGGGGCTGTCCTGCACGCCCAGCTCCCTGCATATGCATTTCTTGGTGATATACGCAACACCTACGTTGGGTTCGATGGTGGTAAACGGGTAGTTGGCCACGGGTGCGTCGAGGAGGGTGGCCGCGTTGAAGAAACTCGACTTCCCCGTGTTGGGCTTGCCGATTAGGCCCACCATCAATTTATAATGAACCCTCCTCCCGCTATTACTTGTGGGAAACAGACAGGTTGTTATTGTAGGTTGTGGACTGGCCGGAACTACGGCGGCGGAGGCAGCCCGGAAGCAGGACAGAGTCGCCTCAATCACTATCATCGAAAGTTCGACGCACCATGAGTACTCGCGATGCGGCCTCCCCTATGTCATCTCCAGCGACGTCCCAGCTAGCTCCAACCTCTTCTTGAACAAGAAGGCCTACTACGAAGAGTCCCTGAAGGTGAACCTCTCCCTCGAGACCACTCTGGAGAAGATTAGTCCCGCAGAGAAGACGTTGTCCGTCAGGCGGGTTGGTGGAGTTGACTCCATGAGTTACGATTCTCTTGTTCTGGCGACGGGAGCTCAGGCTGTCGACCTCCCGATTCCAGGGTTCGGCAGGGCTGGCGTGATGAAGCTCAGGACGCTGGAGGATGCTGTTGCTATTTCAGCGGTGGCTAAGCAGGGTGGCTCCGCTGTGATAGTCGGTGCCGGTCTCATCGGGCTGGAAGTCGCTGACGCGTTGACTCTTAGGGGCAGCAAGGTCACGGTGGTGGAGATGATGCCTGAGGTTCTGCCCACCGTCTTCGACCCTTCCATGGCGGCCAGGGTCCGAGATGCCCTGGCCTTCAGGGGCGTCACCTTCATCCTTGGCAGGAAGGTTGAGAGCATTATGGGCTTCGAAGGGGCAGAAGGCGTCCTGGTGGATGGCGAGCTTATCAAAGCGGAACTCGTTGTGGCTTCGGCCGGGATTAGGCCGGAGGCAGCGGAGGCCCGGGAGGCAGGGGTGGCCTTGGGACGCTACGGAGGGATACTTGTCGGCGAGGAATCACAGACGAACATCCCCGGTGTTTTCGCGGCTGGCGACTGCGTCGAGCTGACTAACAAGTTGGTTTCCGAGAGCCGTCCCATCCAGCTCGCCACCATAGCGTTGAGGACGGGCGAGGTCGCTGGCGCCAACGCGGCTGGCGGAAAGGAGAAGCTCCCCGAACTCTACGGGAATACCTCCTCGAGGATCGCCGGTCTGGAGGTCTCTGCCACCGGTCTGTCGGAGACGGAGGCCAAGACCTATGGGATCCCCATTCTGGTCGCCGAAGGGACGTCATACGCGTACGCTCCATACTTCCCCGGGGGAGGGAACCTGAACTCCAAGTTGGTCGTTGACTCCAGTTCCGGCCTCCTTCTAGGCGCCCAGTTCATCGGGCTTGGAGCCGCCGGGTGGGGGAACCTTGCGACCATGATGATCTCCCAAGGGCTACACATATCGGCCTTGGCGTACCTTGAAACGAATTTCTCCCCGCCTGTGCAGAACTTCTGGCCCTCGCCTGTGGTGGCGGCTAGGCGTCTGACCAGGCTAATCATGACGCGAGCCAGCGTTTAAATCAAAGACGGACGCACAATCATCTGGGCGATGGAGTTGGCCACCACGTACAAGGTTCTGGTCTGTGACCACATCGACGAGCGGGGTTTGAAACTTCTCAGAGATGGCGGATTAGAGGTCGACTATCGGCCCAAAATAACCCCTGAGGAGCTTCTCGCCGTTATCGATGAGTTCGACGCAGTCGTGGTCCGAAGCAGGACCAAGATAAGGGGTGACGTCATCCAGAAGGCTGCCAAGCTGAAGGTGATTGGCCGTGCCGGCGTGGGCCTCGACAACATCGACGTCGACGCTGCCAAGCAGCGAGGGATCGCCGTCTACAACTCCCCCGAATCTCTGACGAACGCGGTCGCCGAGCTGGCTCTTGGTCTGATGATCGCGGCGGCGCGCGGGGTGGGAGCGGGGCATCATAGTCTCAAGAACGGCGTTTGGATCAAGGAGTCTCTCATGGGGACCGAAATCTCCGGGAAGACGGTGGGCATCGTGGGCTTCGGCCGCATCGGCCGACGCCTAGCCGAGTTGCTTAAGCCTTTTCATGTTAACATCTTGGCGTACGACGTCGTCCGACCCGACCAGCTGACATTGGACGCCCTGGGCGCCAAGATGGTTGAGCTTGACGAACTGCTCTCCGCATCCGATTTCATCTCCTTGCACCTCCCTGGTGGGGCCGCAATGCGAGGCTTCATAGGCGCAGAGCGGTTGGCGAAGATGAAGAGCACCTCCTTTATCGTGAACACGTCGAGGGGCGAAGTGTTGGATGAAAACGCAATTGTAAACGCCCTGAAAAGCGGCTCCATTAAGGGCGCGGCGTTAGATGTCTTTGCCATAGAGCCGCCCCTCGGCAGCGAGCTCCTCTCACTAGACAACGTCGTCTTCACCCCCCACATTGGCGGACAGACGTTTGAGGCCCAGGCCTCGGCTGCTACGATCGTGGCGCAGAAGGTGCTAGACCACCTTTCCAAGCTCGGCTGAATTATGAAAGACCAGCGCAGTTGAGACGAGCGAACTGTGCGCTTCTTGGGGTAAAAGCTTTAAGTGAAGGAAAGTGGAGGCTCAGCTGAAGCGTCGATGTACAAGTACGTTGCAGAGACTTGGCAGACCGCACTCAGAGAGAAGGACCCCAACATCAAGGGCCGTCTCGTTTCGTGGAGGAGGGGTCCACGCGTCGTGCGTCTGGCCCATCCCACGCGCCTCGACAGGGCAAGGAAGGTCGGATACAAGGCCAAGCAAGGCTTCATCGTTGTTAGGGTCAGGATATCAAGAGGCGGGATTAGGATCAAGAGACCCGTTGCCGGAAGAAGGCCCAAGCATTTGGGCGTCCTGAGGATCAAGGGGCAGCTTCCCGAGGCCGGCGTCGTTGCCACCAGGGTTGTCGACAGGTACCCCAACATGAAGGTGCTCGGATCCTACTTCCTGATGGAGGATGGCCGTTACCGATGGTTCGAGGCTGTCCTGGTGGACACCCATCATCCGTCCATCATTGCCGACAAGGAACTTCGTCAGGTAGTGCAGAGCTAGGATAGGCGCGCTGCTGTGGGGAGCGGCTGCTTGTCATGACTGAGTTGTTCAAGAGCGACGCCGTAAAGAAGAAGTTCCTCACGACCCTGCTCTCCCTCACACTGGAAGGTGAATGGACACATCAAAGCATCCTACTGAGCCTGGGGTTAGGCCCCGAGTTGGGCGACGCCCTTATCGAAGAGGCCGTCAGGAGCGGGCTCGTGTCCATCTCTGACCACGATCGCTTCATGCTCACCCTGGACGGACGGAGCAGCCTAAAGGTAGTCATGGCTGGAGGCGTCTTCGACATCCTGCACCCAGGCCACATCTACACCTTGTCGAAGGCCAGGGCCTTGGGGGACATGCTGGTAGTTTCGGTGGCTAGGGACAAGACGGTCCTGAGCATGAGGGGGAAGCCCGCCGTGAACACGGAGGAGACCCGTCTCAACCTGGTGAGGAGCCTGCGTTTCGTCGATGCGGCCATCCTTGGGAGCGAAAAGGACATCTTCGAGACGGTGGAGCTGATAAGGCCCGACATCATAGCCCTGGGCTACGACCAGACCCACCGCGAGGCGACGTTCTTGGCTCAGGGGAGCGCGAAAGGCCTGAAATTCATCGTGACCAGGCTCGACAGCCCATTGCCAAGCCTCAAGAGCACGAACCTCAAGAGGGACCCCCAGCTTCTGAAGTCACTCTGAGCTCCTTGGAGAGGGCGTCGGCCCGGACCAGCTCCCTGGGATACGCGTAATCTCTGCCCCTCAGCCACTTCTCTATCTCTTCAATGGACATCATGTTTCCCGGGCTCGCGTAGAATGTCCTCCCGTCCTTCAGGCACAGCCCCTCCACTTCTCCGTGGAGGTACACGGGCCGCGCCCGCCCGATCCCCCTTATCTCCCCTGTCAGCAAGCTCTTGGCCACGCCCACCGTCGGCTTTTCCATCAGGACCCCCACGATGGTGGCGAGGCCCGCCTTCCTGGGATGCAGCCTCCCATGCGCGTCCACCAGGAGAAGGTCGTAGTCCGACTCGACCTGGGCGAGGATCCTCAACAGGGAAGGGGCCTCTCTAATGTAGAGGTATCCAGGGATGTACGGGAAGTGAACGCCGAAGACGCCCGTCTGCACCTCTACGACCTTCTCTCCTTCTGCCTGGCAGACGACGGCCGCCGCGAACGCCTTCTCCTTGGAATAGGACACGTCCAGTGCCACGGTCGTCTCTGGCTTCTTCGGCCTTGATGCCTGAAGGGAGGTAGAGCCGTGCCAGCTCCCTCTGTACCAAGGTGGCGTACGGGAAGAAGTCTCTGAAGGCGGGCCTACTCTTTCGAGGCATCCATCTTCCTTTCGAGCGAGCGCATCATCTTAAGGAGTTTGGTCCGTCTCGTCTCCTCCGTCATCATGCTTCTCGTGTCTTCCAGAATGGACCTGTCTACGTCCAGCTTGCGCCTTAGCCCGGGGACGATGTTGTCGTATACCGCCAGGGGCTTGATGGAGACGTACAGCGTCTCCATGACCTTGAAGAGGTGTTCTGCTTCGTCGAGTTCGCCCTGCCTGATGCAGTCGAAGAGCCTTCTCTTCGCTTCGCCTATCACGTCCAGAAGGCCTAGGATGTAAGATCCAGGCAGAACGCCGAGCTCCTCGGCCGACGGCATGGCTTTGTGCCCGACCAACGCAAGGAGGGCCTCGGCCTCGACGTACTCCGTCTCTGGAGACGTCAGGTACTTATCCATCTCTCCCTGGGAGGCCTCCCGTAGCTCCTTCAGACCTTGTCTCGCCTTCAGGATCAGGGCCCTGGCGGCCTCCCTGTCGCCCGTGTGGATGCCTATTATCGCCTTGGAGCAGTCGGCCACGACGTCACGCGAGCCCTTGAGGATCTTCTCGCGCCTGGCCACGGCACCTTCGAGGCTCCTCGATGACGAAGCAAGTGAGCCCAGTACCTTGTTCAGCGAATCAACCTTCTTCAAGAGCCATCAGCAGCTTCGGCCTGTCAGAAGGCCACTTTCTCTTCCTTGATTCCGCCCTTTGATATGACCATCAGGTCGATGCCGTCCCCGCTCGCCGCGTCCCTCTGGCTTGCGGCCTTGATCGACTTGATGGCGAGCTGCTTGGCCTTCTCCTCGTCCATTCCATCCACAAACTCGGATTCGACCACGCCGATGGCGATCTCCGTCCCCGAGCCTATGACGGCGTATTTGTCCGGGATGACGGACCCTAACGCATCCAGGATGTAAATCGATGGCGTTACGTCTACTCCGGCTAGGATGACCTGATTCAGGAAAGGAGCCATCTTCCGGTTGTACATGACCACAGACATCAGCTTGGCGACCGAATTGGGGGTCATCTTCCTACGGATCTCCATCTCCCTCATCTTGATGATCGACTGCATGTTCCTTGCGAGGACCTGCATGTCGCCGATCATCCCTGCGAACGCCGCTCCCGTGTTGGAGTTGAGCATGAAGACCTTCTTCCCCGTCTTGCTCATGATGAAGTTGCCATAAGTGAACCTCTTCTCGGCCGCGAGGACTACACCGTCATCGAAGACAATGCCCACGGCCGTAGCCCCAGGAATCATGAATTCAGACATTTGCGATTTCTTGAAAGTGGCATGAATAAAAGGGTTATCGACATTCGACTCAAGGGGCCTTCTCACACTCGTTTGAGCACTCTCACCCTGCAGAGGGCCCCCTCCTTTGCTATGTCGTAGAGGCAGCCCGTGAAGGCGGCCGCCACCTCGAGGTTCGTCCTCAGGTGTTGGGTGTCTTCGTCAGTGAGCATCTCTCCCCCTCCTTGCAGGGCCATCAGCGGAACGAGCATGTCGGCCAGGTGATGATCCACCGAAGCCCCTTTCGATCTGGAGGCGAGGAAGTCCGACGCCGCAGATGCGCCGACGTCCTCAGCCCTGACGCCCCTTTCGCCAACCGCGTCACCCCCCAGGAAGACCGCGTCCCCTTCTCGATGGTGCACCAAGATGGAGGTACCCGGGGAGTCTGCATCCTGCTCGTCGACTCTGACATCCTCCACATGGGCCCCTGCCTTTGTCAGACAGGCCACCGCCGAGTCCGCCTGCCGAGCCGCCACCGACCTTGGGAGATTCGCGCAGACGCTGGAGACTGCGACCCCATTAAGCGCAGGATGCGTCTCGAACTTGACGAAGGATGGTGGCCCGGCAGGCCGGCACTGACCCTCCACGACGCCTCCGCCAGCGGGATAGAATCCCCGTCTCTTCAAGGTGGATTCGATCTTGACGCCAAGGACCGACGCCGCTGGCTCGTAGACCTTCTGGAAGTAATCATATGTGGGGCTCCACCTAGTGTCGGTGCCACCTCTCACTCGCAGGTTGCATTCCATACCCTTTAGAGAGATGGCGGAGAGCAACGTCTGAAGGATGAGCGTTACGCTGCCGGCGGTGCCCACGTCTATTTCAAGAGAGTCGGCGACGCTCGAAGCCGGTGAGAACCTGATTCGGTCAGAGCCGACCTTGGCGTTCTCCACAAGGCCCCCCGTCGCGGAGGCGAAAGCATTGACGACGGCCAGATGTTGAGGTCGAAGCCCGGGGTTATCCCTCTTCGCCCTGATGTTGTAAACCTCAACCTCCCTTCCCTGCACAAGCGAGAAAATGAGGGAGGTCCGGAGTATCTGCCCCCCTCCTTCACCGCGGCTTCCATCAATTCTCATCAAGTCACAAGGCCTCAGCCAGACGTCCTCTCGAAGTCGGTATTCATGTAGGTTACTTTTTAAGATTGGCAGGCGGTAGCCATACCTCGGCCACCATTGAAAGTAGCACTCCTCATCGGCAGGTTCCAGCCATTCCACTTGGGCCATCTGCGTGCCATCGAATACGGCCTCGATCGCGCCGACAGGCTTGTACTGGTCATCGGAAGCTCGCAGAGGAGCCACGAGTTCAGGAACCCCTTCACCGCCGGAGAGCGTATGGAGATGATCGCGACCGTCCTGCACGGCAGGGGGCTCCTTGGCAAAGTGATGTTCGCCGAGCTCCCCGATGTGGAGAACCATTCTCTGTGGGTGCCTCTCTTGAAGTCCCTCACGCCGAGGTTCGATCTCGCGCTCTCAAACGACTCCCTGAGCATACGGCTCTGCAAGGAGAACGGCATCCCCGTGGAGGAGGTCCCCCTCCTGCGAAGGGAGGAGCTTGTGGCGACTGAGATCCGCCACAGGATAGCTTCCGGGAAGAAGTGGGAGCATCTGGTGCCAAAGGAGGTGGCCCGCTACCTCAAGGAGATGAAGGGGGCCGAACGCATCAGGGAGCTCTTCGCTCAGCAAGACTCCGCTAATGGCAAAAGGGTTTAGATAACATGCTTTCCTACCACTAACGGTGTCTAGCGTGGGTTACTACCCGCAACGCAAGCTCATAATGCTACCCGGCCCGACCAACGTCTCCGACAGGGTTATGGACGCCATGGTCAAGGCCGTCATCAACCACAGGGGCGAGAGCTTCCATCCGCTCATGAAGAACATAATCACCAACGCCAAGTCCGTTTTCGGCACCTCAGCCGACATGGCCGTTCTCTCGTGTTCGGGAACTGGCGGCGTGGAAGCCGCCGTCATGAACGTGGTGAGGCATGGGGACAACGTGCTGGTCCCTGTGTTCGGAGAGTTCAGTCAGCGCCTTGCCGACTCTATCGACCAAGCTGGAGGTCATGCCATCAGGGTCAACGCCCCTTTCGGGGATGCGCCGCGCCCTGACCAGTTGGCTGATGCGGCCAAGAAGGCAGGCAAGGTGAAGGCGGTCTTTGTCGTGTACAACGACACCTCCCCTGGGACTACATACAGGTGGATGAAGGAGGCCTCGGACGTGGCGAAGGCCTTCGGCGCCCTCTGTGTTTGCGACGCCGTTTCGATCCTGGGGGGCGACGAGCTCCCGCAAGACAAATGGGGCATCGACATGGTCGTCACGGCCAGCCAGAAGTGTCTGGCGGCGCCGCCCGGACTGGCGCTGATATCTTTCAACGAGCAGGTCAAGAAGCTACTGGCGGCGAGCCCTCCTTTGAGCACATACTTCAACCTCGCAAAGTACGCGGAGTTCGGAGCGAAGGCGGAGACCCCGTTCACGCCTGCCCTCCCTCTGTTCTACGCCCTTGACGAAGCACTCAAGATGGTGATGGAGGAGGGGATGGACAGGAGGATAGCCCGCCACAAGGCCACAGCCTCTTCCTTCTACGAATCCCTCAGCGGCATCGGACTTCAGCCCTTCGTCAAGCCCCATGTCCGATCCAACGTCGTCGTCTCCATCAGGTATCCTGATGGTCTTGATGACAAGTCATTCCGCGAGTCGCTCGAGAACGACTTCGGCGTCGTCGTCGCCGGAGGCTTTGGCGAGCTCAAGGGCAAGATCTTCAGGATAGGGAACATGGGTGAAGTGGACAGGATGGCATGTGGTGACTACGGTGGGCGCCATCGGCGGAGCCCTGAACTTCACGGGATATCGCGTCGACATCGCGTTGATGTTGAAGGCGGCGGAGGAGCGGCTCAAGGCCATTCCAGCCTGATTCATCGCTTAATTCTTTTATACTTCTCTCCTAGGGTCTTAATGCTGGTAGGATTAGTCATGGAAAGCGGGACGCTGGCATACATCAACTATGTCGCCAAGGTCAAGGACACGGGCGAGGTCTTGGAAGCCACCCGTGCAGAGGACGCGAAGAGCTTGGGCGTCTTCGACCCCGTCGCCAGGTACACTCCGAATCTGGTGTGCGTGGGCGAAGGCTGGGTGCTCAAAGGATTGGACGACGCGCTGCTCAAGGCGAACGTGGGCGACAAGCTGAACGTTGAAATCACCCCGGACAAGGGCTTTGGAGAAAGGGATCCCTCTAAGATCAAGCTCATTCCTGAGAAGAAGTTCGGAGAGAAGGCCCACGAGCTCGCCATCGGCGCCGAGGTGGAGGTCGAAGGGAAGGTCGGTCTCGTAAGGTACATAGGTTCCGGCCGAGTGCAGGTGGACTTCAACCACCGTCTTGCCGGCAAGAACCTGATTTACGACCTTGAAGTCGTGAAGACGGTCACTGAGCCCGGCGACATCGCAAAGGCCCTCCTGCTCAGAAGGCTGCCCATTGGCGAGGACAAGCTGAACCTATCGCTGGACGCGGAGAAGGGCACAGCCACGGTCCTGCTTCCCGAAGAGGTCTTCTATCTCGACGGTCTCCAGTTCATAAAGAGGGCCGCCTCTAACGACGTCTTCAAGTACGTGAAGTCCGTCACTTCACTGACCTACTCGGAGGAGTACAAGGCGCCGGCTGCTGCGAAGCCCAAGGAGGAGGCCAAGCCGGCCGAAGCCAAGCCTGAGGCTGCCCCCGAAGAGAAGCCTCACTGCCTAGATTACGCCCGTTTCCGTTGCCAAGGCCCTTGCCTGACCAGAGTCCAGCTTGAGCTTGTGCAGGATGGTATAGCGTTCCGGCCGAACGCTCGGCGCGGCCAGGATACCCTCGACTACCTCCCCATCACTCAGGCCCAAGTCCCTCGCCGCTGCCGGTGCGCCTGCCTCCAAAAGCGACCTCCTAATCCTCTCCCAGTCCAGTCCATGGAGACGGGCCATCATTATGGCCCCAAGACCCGTCTTCTCGCCGTGGAGCCCCTTCCCGGGGGCTATCCTATCTAGCGCATGGCTGAACAGGTGCTCGGCTCCGCTGCAGGGCCGACTGCTTCCTGCAATCCCCGCCGCCACGCCGGCGCTGATCAGGGCCTCCACCAATCCCCTTACTCCTTCCTCGTTCCTGCTCCCAATGTTAGCGGCTTCCTCCTCCACCATGATGCCGCTCATCTTGGCAAGGTTCGCGGCATACGTTCCGTAGTACTCGTTCTTGTCGTCCCGGGCCAGCTGCCAGTCCTTGACCGCCGTCAGCTTGGCAAGGAGGTCGCCCACGCCACCGTTGAAAGTACGAGGGGGAGCACCCAAGATGACCCCGATGTCGGCGACGATGGCAAACGGAGGCTTCGTCACGGCGGAATAGGATCCTCCGAACCCTCGGATGGAGGCGAACGGGCTCGACATGCCATCGTGCGACGCGCTGGTCGGGACGCTTATCATATGGGCCTTCTTGCGGAAGGAAGCCAGCTTGGCGACGTCGATGGACTTCCCTCCCCCTATTCCGATGACTATCTTGGCGCCACTCCTTGCCACCTCTTCCTCCACCATCTCCACGGAGGCCATGTCAGGCGCAGCCACCTGGACCCAGGCGCTGCTGAAGCCCGCCCTCTCGAGGCTGCCCATGAATCTCCTGCCGAGGTTGGCCCAGACATTGGGCCCCGAGGCTATGACGACGTTTCCGGCCAGGCCTTGGCCCCTGATCAGCTCGCCCGTCTCATCCAGGACGTCCCGACCTGCCAACACCACCGATGGAAGCTCCATCAGATGTCTTGCCGTTGGACACGGCCCATGCCACGTCACTACATCTGATAAAGCTTCATCGGTGACGGACGTGGCCCCTGCCAGATCTTCAGTTCTCGTCTGCCCCTATGACTCGGGGCGTCAACTCTGAGGTAAGCCGCAGCATCGTCCGGTTCCCCTTCTTGGCTTCACCTGCCTAGCTTCCAGCCTCCATGTCATCGGACAGGGACCGCGTTTGTAGACCCAACACGACGGCAGGCTTGGCCTTGAATAGATGTGCAAAGCTTATTTACCACTCTCTCGAAGTCTGTGGTGCTTTTACCGCTCGCTTCAGAGCATAGGTGAAACTACTTTGGGTTTGAATGTGGAGAAGATGGATATCACGAAGACGGGGACTACCACCCTTGGGATGGTCTGCGAAGGAGCCGTAGTGGTCGCCACCGACACTCGAGTGACCATGGGCAACTACATAGCCCATCACAAGGGCAAGAAGCTCCATCAGATCGACCGGCATCTGGCGATGACCATCGCAGGCTCGGTGGCCGACGCCCAGAACGTCATAGACATCGCGAAGTACTACGCGGCAATGTACAGGATGGATCACGAAAAACGCATACCCGTGAGCTCGGCCTCTCGCCTAATCGCGAACATCTTCTTCAACCAAAGGTACTACCCCCTCATCGCCCAGATAATACTGGCTGGCTTCGACGAGACAGGGCCCTCCCTGTACAACGTCGACTACTTCGGATCGCTCACCAGTGAGAAGTACACGTCTACTGGCAGCGGCTCGCCGATCGTGCTGGGGATACTGGAGGCCGAGTACAAGGAGGGGATGGCCGTCGCCGACACCATCAAGCTTGCCGTGAAGGGCGTAACTTCGGCAATGAAGAGGGACACGTATTCCGGTGATTCGTTCGACGTGGCGGTCATCGACAAGGAAGGTTTCAGAGAGCTGACCGCCGCGGAGAAGGACGCAGTCCTTCGAACGCTTCAGGCTAATTGAGTTTGACGCAGAGGAACCAGAACGGAGGAAAAAGTCAGAGCATCGTAGGGGTGATTCTACAGAATGTCCCCCCCGAAGCTCAGGTAGTGAGGGTAGAGTATGAAGGCCCCCGCATAGCCCTCTACTCGAAGAACCCGACCTTCTTCGACCACAACGAATACGTCATCCCCGAGATAGTGAACTCACTGAAGAAGAGGGTGATAATCAGGGTGGACCAGTCCGTGAGGAAGCCCGAGGACGAAGCGAGGAACTTCCTTGCCTCTTGCATCCCTCGCGATGCCGGCCTCCAGAATATGTTCTTCGACGAAACGACCGGGGAAGCAATCGTAGACCTGCGCCATCCCAAGCTCATCAGCCCCGAGGTAACCAAGCTCCTCGACACGACGGGTTGGCGCCTCAAGATCAGGAAATCCTCGGATATCCCCAGCACGACCGTCCAGAACGTCCTTTACACGCTGAAGGCGACCCAGGACGAGCGCCTCCAGTTCATGCGCCAGACCGGCGAGAGGATATTCAGGCCCCGTATGAGCGACAGGAACGAGGTCAGGTTCACGGCTCTGGGAGGCTTCAAGGAGGTAGGGCGATCCTCCATGATGATAGAGACTACTGATAGTAAGATACTCCTCGATGGGGGCATCCATCCGGGCAACCGCAACCCGCCGGACTGCTTCCCAAGGCTGGACTGGTTGAACGCAAGCTTGGCGGACATCGACGCCATCGTGCTGAGCCACAGCCATCTTGATCATGTCGGTTTCCTGCCACTCCTCTACAAGTACGGCTACAAGGGGCCCCTTTATTGCACCGAGCCGACGCTTCACATGGTGGAACTTCTGCTTACAGACGCGCTGAAGGTCTCCACGATGGAGGGCCAATCGTACATGTGGGACCTGAAAGATTTGAGGTCCCTTGTTAGCCACATCATACCTCTTCCCTACGGCATGGTGACCGACATCTCACCCGACGTGAAGCTCGTGCTATACAACGCGGGCCACATACTCGGCAGCGCCACCGTCCATCTTCATGTGGGCGAAGGTGCTCACAACATCGTATACACGGGCGACTTCAAGTTCGCAAAGAGCCTGCTGTTGGAGGCCGCCTCCTTCAACTACCCCAGGGTCGAGACCCTGATAACCGAAAGCACCTACGGCAACAAGTCGGACATCTCCCCGCCTAGGGAGGAGACCGAGATGACCTTCGTCAACAGCATCAACTCCACGCTGAAGGAAGGAGGGAAGGTGCTCATCCCCGTTCCCGCGATCGGGCGCGCACAGGAGATAATGCTGGTGCTGGACCTCTACATGCGGCACAACATCCTTTCGGAGGCCCCCATCTTCGTCGAGGGCATGATTAGGGAGGCGACGGCCATCCACATGTACTACCCTGAGTACCTCTCTAGGGAGCTCAGGGACAGGATTGTGGACCAGGACGAGAACCCCTTCATCACGGAATACTTCACCGTCATAGACCACCCGAGCAAGAGGGAGGAGGCGCTGGCCTCCGGCCCTTCCGTAATCATGGCCACTTCTGGCATGATGGAGGGCGGACCCTCAGTCCAGTACTTTCAAGAGCTCGCCAGCGACCCGAAGAACAAGATACTGTTCGTCTCATATCAGGTGCAGGGGACCCTCGGCCGCCGCGTCTTAGACAGCTCCCGCCAAGTCACACTCGTTGAGGACGGAGGAAGGATGAAGATAGTGGACGTCAACTGCAAGGTGGAGAAGGTGGAGGGATTCAGCGGTCACAGCGACTACAACCAGATAATCCGTTATGTCTCTAAACTGAGGCCGAAGCTCCAGAGGGTCATAGTCGGCCACGGAGAACGGAAGAAGTGCGAGAACCTCGCCGAATCCATCGAGAGGATATTCAGGCTTCCCGCCTACCAGCCGAATGTCCTGGACAGCATAAAGCTATACTAGATCGCTTCAGCCCAGCGCCCGCCAGATCTTCACCTTAGGGGGGGTTATCACGATTCTTTCCTCTCCCAGGCGCGCTATGTCGCCTCCGACGCCGGTGGCGAATGCGTAGAGCTCTTCAACGGCCTGCTTGAGCTCTTCAATGCTCTTGTTGGCCAGCGGAGTTATCCTCAGGATTATGATAGTTCCGTTGCGCAGGTCCTCTTTGACCTTGGGCACCTCGTCGGCACTCTTGATCGGGTATGCCTTCAAGTATGTCACGGTTTCCTTTTCATGCGTCTTCGTAGCAGCCTGACTCATCTACCTTTCACTGCTCTGGTTAGACAATGATAGACGGGTGACTTCAATACCTAGCTAGGTAAATTATTCTTGTCATGCTTGTAAGAAAGCAGTAGCTCCAAGGCGTTTTTCGCAGCCGGGTTCAAATATCTCAAGGAACCTACTCTTCCGCGTAGACACACATGGACGATGATTTTCAAGGGATGCTTGCGACGCTGGCGGCGTGCTCCGGCGTCAAGGACGTCGAGAGGAAGGGATGGAAGCGAAGGGCGGGAGTCGCTTCCCCGGAGTCCGTCGCCGATCACATCTTTTCGACGACCCTAGCCGCCATGATCGCTGGCGACGCCCTTCACTTGGATACAGAGAAGATGATGAGGATGGCCCTTCTTCATGACGTCTGTGAAGCCGTCACCGGGGACATTCAGCCGGGGGAAATGGATGTCGCGCTGAAGGACGTGAAGGAGAGCGTCGCCCTTTCAGATCTCCTTCGTGCCCTGCCCGAGCCCCTGATTACCTCCTACATCACGTTATTCGAGGAGTTCAACCATGGAAGCAGCCAGGAGGCCTTGCTGGTGAGGGACATGGACAAACTAGAGATGGTGATGCAGGCGGCGGCCTACGAAAGGAAGGGGATCAGGAAAGAGCTCCTTGACGAGTTCTGGATGACGGCCGACGAGCGAATCAAGAGCGAAACAGGAAGGAAGATGCTCAGCTCTGCGGCTTCTCTTAGGCCTCAGCCTTCAACTCCCTAACAGCGTTCCAGAACTTGTCGCCGATGTAATGAACGTTCTTGATAACGGGACCCTTCTCCGTCCTCTCACCTTCTGAGCTGTCCACCATCGCCGTGCCGACGGCCAACGCCTTGCCATGTTTCTCATCTATCACGACCACCACGTCCCCCTTCAAGAAGGGGGCGAGGAACGACCTGATTCCTGGCCTCATCACGTTGGCGCCGTTGGTGAGGAACTTGATGGCGCCCATATCCACCACGACCTTGGGAAAAGCCTTTAGCAGTTCGTCGTCGCCCAAGAACGGCGCGAACACGCCTCTGGCGTCGACCACGGTGTGATTCCCAAGGGCCACGTACGAGCCTTCCTCGACGAAGCCCCTCCTCTCAAGCCCGAGCTCGGGGACCGTTGCGTTCTTCCATTGGACCCCTAGGGCGTCTTCGATCTCCTTCAGTTCGCGTTTGGAGTAGAACTGTATCTTCAAGGGCTGGGGGCAGGGGAGCCTGTTGCAAATTTAAATATATGGGCATAGACTCCCCCTCGACAGCGAGGAGAGAGACGAGAATTGGCCGCAGACATGACATTCAAAGTACTGAACGACAGCATCGGCAAGACCGTCCTGATTAAGCTCAAAGGGGGCAAGGTCATCAGGGGGTCCCTTCAGGGATTTGACCAGCACATGAACCTCATCTTGGAGGGGTCGGAGGAGATGCTCGCAGAGGGGAAGTCCAACTCCCTTGGGACGATCGTCGTAAGGGGAGACAACGTGGTTCTGATCTCTCCTCCTCCGCTCGGCTAGGCCAGACAAAGAAGGTTGTATGATCTCAGTTGAAGGGAACTCCGTCAGCGGGTAAGCACAGCAAGCACAAGACTCACATAGTCTGTCGCCGCTGTGGGAAGGCCACATACAACATCCACTCGAAGAAGTGCTCCAACTGCGGATTCGGCGCGTCGCCCAAGCTTCGCTCCTACAGCTGGGCCAAGCGCTTGGATTGAGCCGGTTTCGTGACGAATACGCTTAACTAACGGGAAGTTCATGGCGTCAAGCGTAGAAGGAAAGGCTTCGTTGAGCTCGGATTCCGCTTCTCTTATCATCGAGGGCCTGGCCTTCGGTGCGGCCTTCGGTGCTGCCGTAGGGGGGGCCTATGTCTACTCCCGTCGCACTAGGAGAGCTAGGGCAGAGACCCCTAGGATTGAGCCGCCGCCCGTCGCCGAGTCGGCGGAACATATCCTGCTCCGTGGCCCCACGACCACCGAGCTGGAAAGCGCGCGCAGGGAGGTCCGCCTCATGAAGATGGAGAAGGAATACCTGAGCGGCGCCCTGACGAGGGTCTACGAAGCCGAAGTGCAGGGGAGGATTACCAAGGACGAAATGCAGTTTCTTTCTCAGAAGTATAGGGGGGACCTTCAGGGAGTCGACGAGAAACTATCCAAGGCCCAAGCCGTTGTCGATGTTGCCGACCTGGAGAACGCCAGGGAGGAGCTCCTTTCCCTGGTGAACTCCAAGGTGGCGCAGATCGACGCAAGGCTGAAGGATCTGAAGGTCAAGGTCGGCGCGGAGCTCCCTCCTTTGGAGAAGGCTCTGGAGCCGCTGAGAGAAGAAAGGAAGGAGAAGCTCACTGATGCCAGAAGGGAAAAGGCGCCGGTCATGGACGAGAAGCTGAAGAAGGTCGTCGACGACATCAGCGAGGCCATGGCGAAGCTCGAGCAGATGGACATGGAGCAGTAGGTGCGTCATCTTATGTTGATTCAACTGGAGAAGATGCCCAGGCTCAGGAAGCAGCTTCAGGCCTCCAGGACTCTTGGGCTGGGAAGCGGCCGCGCCGCGGCGGATTTCGTCCGCGCCCTCGAAGGTGAGGAATCCCTCGTGCGGAGGCTCATAGCCTATCCATCTTCGAGACAGATTCAGCTCGTCGCAGCCGAAGCGGGACTCCGCATGGGTTCGATTGAATTCATCAAGGAAGTCGACACGGTGGTGGACGGCGCTGATCAGATAGATTCCAGAAGACGAATCATCAAGGGCGGAGGCGGTGCGCTTCTTAACGAGAAGATCCTTTGGGAGGCTGCCAAGTCGATTTTCGTGATTGCGGGGTACGAGAAGTTCGTCAGAGAACCTGGACATGCCCGTCCCGGTCGAGGTCGTCCCCGCCGCCGTCGAACTGGTCAAGAGGCGCCTGTCGTTGGAAGGGGGGAGGGCCAGCATGAGGTTGCTGGAGAGGGGCTTTCCGCTGCTCACGGAAAGAGGAAACGTCATCTTGGACGTAAAGTTCCGTTCCATCTCGGACGCGGAGGCCCTGGAGAGGAAGGTCAAGGGCTTCGCAGGTGTCGTGGAGGTGGGGCTTTTCAACTTCCCCGACGTTTCGATTTATAGGATAAAGGGGGAAGCGACGGAAGAACTGTGAAGGCCGTTCACTTGTAGACCAGGAGCGACTTTACGTCGTAGCCCTTCAGTTTGCTCCTCCCATCTAGATATGCGAGCTCCACAACGAAGGCCATCCCCGCGACCTTGCCGCCCAGCTGCTCGATGAGCTTTGCCGCTGCTGATGCGGTCCCACCCGTCGCCAGAAGGTCGTCCACCAGCAGGACGCGCTGGCCCTTCTTCACCGCGTCCTCGTGAATCTCAATGGATTCCTCCGCGTATTCCAGCTGGTACGTGATCTTTCTTTTCTTCCAGGGAAGCTTCCCCGGTTTCCTGAGGGGGACGAACCCAACGCCGAGCTCCAGTGCCAAAGGCGCGCCGACTATGAAGCCCCGGGCTTCGACCGCCGCGACAAGATCCACCTTTTCCTTCTTGTAGAAGCTGACCAGTCGAGAGATCGCCCACCGGTACGCCTTCTTGTCCTTGAAAAGCGGGGTAAGATCCCTAAAGATCACGCCCTTTACGGGATAGTCGGGGAGGTCGCGAATGTAACGTCTGAGGTCCTCTGGCTTTGAAGGCTGCAACTCTCCTACTGCCCCGTGTCGTTTATTTAAGGTGTATGCGCTGTGTGGCAGCCTACACGACAGGTGGGGAAAGGGCAAGAAGGGAACCAATGGCCTCAGCGGGTTTGCCTTGTTCGCGTGCGCCGTTGTCGTCTGCGAGTCCTACAAAGGCCACCTGAGGGACTCATCCTGAAGCAGCGGATCCTGGAATCAGACGGCATTCACCTTCTTTCCGCCCCAGGCGTCTGCGCCGACTTGGACAAAGTGTCTGATTTCGTCCGGCGCTTCAACCTCGACTCGCTGGTCGTCGTGGGGACTTGTGAGAGGGCCTCTTTCGCCGAGGTTGGCAGGGCTGCGGAATCGGCGGGTATGCTCCGGTTCGCCGTTCAGTTAGCCCCCTTGGGGTCTATCTGCATATGGAGGATGGCCTGATTGGCGAGACCTGGTCTTTGGCGGTGGCTGTCCATGCCAGGAAGGCCGCCGCGGCGGGGAGCTAGATGGCACGACGTCTTCCTGAAACCGATATCAAGCTTCTTCGAGCCTTTAATAAGATGGTTTCCAACTTAACGGGGTGGTAAGCGGACCCCGAGTTGACGAACGACATCTTCGAGGACCTGGATGCGGTTTGCGGCAGCCGGCAGGCACTCTATTCCTTCCTCTCGAGGCTGTTCGAGAGGGAACTTACGGAGGCGATCATCAAGGAGCTGCAGGAGAGAAGGGAAGCCATGGGCCAGTTGGCACCACTTAAGGAACTCGGGAACAAGAAGCTCAACGAAGGGCTGATGAACCTGGAATCATATCTCAAGGAATCGGTCGCCACACCTCGAGAGAAAGTCATGGAGGCCCTGTCCGTCGAATTCAAAGGTCTATTTCTAGGCGTCTGGGGTTTGCATGCATGTCCTTCGGAATCTGCGTATGCCTCGGGTGGGCTTGAAGCAAGAGAGGAGAAGCGGAACCAGGTGATGGAGATGTATCGGTCGGTGGGTTTGGACAAAGCCGACGCGTTTACTGAGCCCGACGACCATGTGGCGGTGGAGCTGCAGTTCATGTCCTATCTGTCCAAGGAGACGATTCCGGCCGCAAGATCTCGCGACCAGGAGAAGGCACTGGAGCTCCTTAGCCTTCAATACAAGTTCCTCCACAGCCACCTCGGCCGATGGATCGGGCTCTTGTCAGATGACGTAATCAAGCTGGCCAGCTCGTCCTTCTACAGGGGGGCATCCCAGGTCGCAGCCGGATTCGTCGAAGAGGACATCAAGGTACTGCGGGACTTCATCGAAGACCTCCAGCCCTCCCTGGAGGGCGGATGAACGGCCCCTCTCCCGGTGCCCAAACCGCTATCATTTCGACCAGCTCGGCAGACTCGAAAGGGAGCCTGATTACAGGAAGCTTGGCGTATAGGCCGCCTTCCAGAGTGGAGGCGACTGAGCGGGGGGCTCCAGGTCGGTTTCCTGGCATTCCTGGATAAGCAGAACCATTGCTGACACATCCCCTTTCCCAGGGCGTTATGTTTAAAAGGGAATAATCAGTTGTGAGGTTGGAAAACTACCATGATGGTCCCGCAACTGCTACAAGGTTCGGAATGGCTCATCGTCATTGTGATCGTCGTCGTCCTGATCTTCGGTGCGGGCAAAATCCCTGACCTTGGCGAAGTCCCTCGGACGCGCTCAGGGCGAGTTCCAGAAGGCGAAGGTCGAGTCCGAGCAGGAGGTGGCTAGGTTGAAAGCGCAGGGCGCCCAGCCTGTACAACCCGCCGGCTCTGACCATGACAAACTCATGAGGGCCGCGAGGGAGCTGGGGATCTCCACCGACGGAAAGACGGACGACCAGGTACGCGAAGAAGTCAAGAAAGCGCTTGCGTAGAGGCCTAGCCGTCAGAGGTCGCCACGCTGGCATCCCGTAGTGGTTTCGGTGTTCATACTCATTGGTCCTCGTTGACAGGTACGGAAGGCCTGTGTCGTCGGTCAGGATAGCGGTGACTCCAGAGTGCAACTTCGACTGCGTGTTCTGCCACAACGAGGGCTTCCAGGGAAAGGCCGAGACGCTGATGACGGCGCAGGAGATTGGCAGGGTGACGAAGGTCCTCTTGCAGTTCGGCGTTCGGAAGGTCAAGCTCACCGGCGGTGAGCCCATGGTGAGGCCCGACATCCTGGATGTAGTCCGTGAGATCGGGTCCCTCCACCCTGACGATCTGGGCATGACCACCAACGGGACGAGGGTGGAACTTCTGGTCGCCTCCTTGAAGGAGGCCGGCATGAAACGTCTGAACATAAGCCTGCACAGCCTCAAGGAAGAGCGTTTCAGGTGGATTACCTCCAGCGTCCGCCTCAAGGAGACCTTGGCGGCCATATCAAAGGCCGTCGAATTCGGGCTCACTCCCGTCAAGCTGAACACTGTCCTGCTGAAGGGATACAACGACGACGAGCTGTGGGACATCATCTCTCTCGCCGAGTCGCTGGGCGGAGGGGATAGGGTCATCGTCCAGCTCATCGAACTGGTCCCGGTGGACCTCGAATTCTACAGGTCCTACCACTACGACCTCGGCCTTGTGGAGGCCCAGCTCAAGGAGAGGGCTTCATCCTGCTTCGTCCGCGAGATGCAGCGCCGCCCCCAGTACACGCTCCCCAACGGCGTCAAGGTCGAGATTGTGAGACCTGTCCACAACGCAGACTTCTGCATGGCGGACAACAGGATTCGGATCACTCACGACGGCCGGTTCAAGCCCTGTCTCTTGCTCGACGACGGAACCATAGACTTCCTCAAGGCGCTGAGGAGGGGCTGCTCCGATCAGGAGGTGGCGGCCCAGTTCCTCAAGACGGTTTGGCTCCGCGAACCATACTACAGGGGCCCGAACGTTAAACCCGGCGAGCGAATAAGCGTTTCATGAAACGTCAGGCCGAGCACATTCCGAAGCTGCTAGGGAGCGAGCCGGTCATGCTGAACCCGATGTACTAGTCCTTCTTCATAGCGTGGTTGCTCGTCTGACGTGTTTTGGATTGCCCCTGGACACCCGGGGACTGAGTCTGGCCGCAATGGCTGACGTGTCCTAGGCCTCCCAACTGACGTGGAAAAACGTGTCAAAGACCCCATCATGTGGGCTCTGGACGAGCTGGAGGAGGGCTAAAGACAGCCTGTTGACGAGCAGAGGAAATCGCCAGCCCGTCGTCTGCTGGGCGGAAAACCCTCCCCTAGAACACGTCAGAACACGTCGGCATCACGTCGGCACTACGTCAGACTTGGGCCTGGCACAAGCGTCTTCTGGGGTCCGGCCGATTGGAGAGCTTGAATGATGGAAGCCGGCAAGTCGGACTGGAGGACCCTTCTAATCCACCCTAGAGCCAGTTCGTATGAAGATGCGACAAACAATCCCATCTCCATTTGAGTTCAACACACCCCGTAGGAGAACGGACTGTAGAACGGGGGGAACGCGATAAGATGTTCGTGGCATTCCAAGAGGCACCATGTGAACGCATATGCGGCTATTCGATTGATGCGTGACTGTAGACCTGGGGCTCTCCATGAATCTGGGCGATTAGTACAGGAGCCGTTCCCAGAAAGCCAGGGTCTTCACGGAGGCCTGGGTCAAAGACAACTTACACTGCCCCAGATGTGGCGCGAGCTCCTCCCCAATGGGGCCAACACGAAGGTCCACGACTTCCTCTTCTGGAAGTGCGGGGACAAGTTCCTTCATCGCCACTTTGCAGAAGACCTCCGCCTTCGGGTACTCGCTTCCCTCTTGGCTGGAGAACGTGAAAGTAGTGGTGGACCGGGTGGGAGTCGAACCCACGGCCTTCCGCGTGCAAGGCGGACGTTACTACCACTGAACTACCGGCCCATCGTCTGACGGTCTGCGTTACGAGTAAAAAAAGTCTTATAACATAGACTTCGGGAAACCAAAGAACGGCGGATTGGGCCGGTAGCTCAGCTTGGTCAGAGACCGTCGAAACGACGGCTGGAACGTCTGACTGATAATCAGAAGGTCAGGAGTCCAAATCTCCTCCGGCCCATCGATCCTTGCTCCCTAGCGGTAACCATCCCGTACGTGTCGAGGAGGTCCCGCAGCCTCTGGGGGTCATCATCACGGCCCTCCCCGGAAGCATCTTCACACTGCAGGGTCTGCCCTCGTTTGATGAGATTGCATCGGCTGCGGAGCCCGTCTCTCAGCCGCGCCATCCAAAGCGCACGTCAGTCGTCTCGTCCTAGCCATGGAGAGTTCGGCCTCGACGGTCAAACCTTTCTTGGCCGAGCCATGCAGAAAGCTTTTATTACATCACCAATTGGTCTTGGTCTGCGGAAGCGTAGGCTTTATGGGACATAGGAAGCATAGCGCGCCAAGGAGAGGCTCTTTAGCCTTTTTCCCTAGGTCTCGCGCTGAAACTCACGTGCCGAGGATGAGGACCTGGGCTCAGCTGGACGTCGAGAAGCCCGTCCTCGCTGGTTACTTTGCGTTCAAGGCCGGGATGGTCCATGTGATCACGGCCGACGACAGGGAGAAGACCGTCAACTTCGGGAAGCCCAGGTTCAACGCGGCCACTGTCTTGGCCGTGCCGCCCATGAAGGTGTACGGGCTCCGGGCTTACGAATATGGAGACGGGGCGTACAACGTCCTCTCCGACATCTACGACTACGAAGACCCTCTTTTCCAGAAGGCCAAGAAGAAACCGTCCGCCGATGAACAGCTGAAATCCCTCCTCAACGTCAAGGAGAAGGTCAGCGAGGTCTTCGCCCTCGTTGCCGTCACGCCCAAGGACGTAGGGCTGTCTCAGAAGGAGCCTCTCAGGATGGAGGTGGCCGTCACGGGGGGAAAGGCTGAAGATCAGCTCGAGTTCGTGAAGGCCCTCCTGGGCAAGACGATTTCGCTAACAGGTAACATCGCGCCTGGCAGCATGGTGGACGTAGCCGCCGTCTCCAAAGGCAAGGGCTTCGAAGGCCCCGTCACCAGGATGGGCGTCAAACGCAAGCAGCACAAGTCGAGGAAGACCATAAGAGCCGTCGGTGTCCTCAGCCCATGGCACCCTCATGGCGTCATGTACACGGTGGCCAGGGCGGGGCAGATGGGATACCATCAGCGCGTTGAATACAACAAGAGGGTCTTGATGTTGGGATCGGAGTCGTCCAGCCCCATCACCCCCGTAGGGGGCTTCCCCCACTTTGGTCTGGTCAGGGGAGACTACGTCGTCGTCAAGGGCTCCGTGCCGGGACCCTACCGTCGCCCCGCGGTCATCCGCCTCCCTCTGCGAAGCGAGCCCAACAAGGGCAAGGCACCCACCGTCCTCTTCCTTAGCTCGAAGCCGTCAGGAGGGGCTTCTCGTTGAAGGCCTCCGTTTTCGACCTGGAGGGTAATTCCGTCGAATCGGTCGAGCTCCCCGCCGTCTTTGGGACCCCGGTCAACGAACGGCTCATCAACCGCGCCTTCTGGATAGTGTTCACGCACAAGATCCAGCCCAAGGGCACCAGCCCCATCGCCGGCGAAAGGACCAGCGCCATGTCCTGGAACACCGGACACGGCGTCGCCAGGGTCGCGAGGGTGAAGGGCGAGAAGAACCCACGCGCCGGACAGGCGGCAGGTGTCGGCAGCGTCGTCAAGGGCAGGATCACTCATCCCCCCAAGGCCGAGAAGGTCATCTACAAGCTCATCAACAAGAAGGAGCGCATCATGGCCCTGAGGTCGGCCATCGCTGCCACCACGTCTCCCGCCCTTGTTTCGGGCAGGGGTCACGCCACAGTGGGCGTCCCAGCCATCCCGCTCGTGGCCGACGACAAGCTTCAGGAGGTCGCGAAGGCCGCCGAGCTTCGCGCCTTCTTCGAAAAGGTCGGGCTTCTGAAGGACATCGAGCGGGCATCCAAGAGGAAGTCTAGGGCTGGGAAGCAGGGCTGGAGGGGAAGGGGCCACAAGAACGGGAAGGGCCCGCTGCTCGTCGTGGCCGACGTCAAAGGCTTGGGAAGGGCGGCCAACGGTTTCCCCGGCGTCGACGTCGTCAAGGTTGAAGATCTCAGCATCATCGACCTGGCTCCGGGTGGGAAGGCTGGCCGCCTGACCGTCTGGACCAAGTCAGCATTGGATTTGCTTTCGAAAAGGTTCGAGGAGGTAATCGTTAGTGCAGCTTGAGAAGGCATTTTCCATCGTCAAGATGCCCTATATCACAGAGAAGACCTTCCGCCTGATAGAGCAGGAGAACAAGATGGTTTTCCTGGTCAGCGACGATGCAACGAAAGCGACGGTCAAGGAGGCCGTCGAGACCGTCTACGGCGTCAAGGTCGATCGGGTCAACATTATGATCACCCACAAGGGAAAGGCGGCCTTCGTGCGGCTCTCCGATGAAACCCCCGCAGCCGAGCTCGCTTCGAAGCTGGGAGTCCTTTAGGTGATGCAGGTTGGGAAAGCGGCATGTCGTCAGGCGCAGAGGAAAGGCGGGGATGCAGTGGAGGGCTCCGCATAAGGGGAAGATCGCTCCCGTAGGCTATCCCCTCTACGACCTTTCGATCCTTAAGACCGGCGTCGTCAAGGACATTATCCATGAAAGAGGGAGGACGGCCCCCGTCGCGAAGATGCTCTTCGATGACGGCGCCGTCAGGTTCCTCCCCGCTGTGGTGGGCCTCCACGTGGGCTCCACCATTGAGATGGGAAGGGGCGCC
This sequence comes from uncultured Nitrososphaerota archaeon, assembly GCA_963842885.1. Taxonomy (GTDB): domain Archaea; phylum Thermoproteota; class Nitrososphaeria; order Conexivisphaerales; family DTJL01; genus DATKKG01. The sequence goes on along the minus strand of CAWJIE010000003.1, from coordinate 313,324 downwards.
AGGCAGGGAGACGGATCGGTTCTGCCCCTTGGGAAGATACTCGAAGGGACGGCCGTCAGCAACATCGAGAGGAGGTTCGGGGACGGCGGACAGCTGGTTCGGTCGGCTGGCACGTCGGCCATCGTCTTCTCTCAGACGGGTCCCATGACCATTGTCAGGTTCCCGTCGAGGAAGAGCGTCGAGCTCTCCTCCAGCTGCAGGGCCACCATCGGCATGGTCGCTGGCGGCGGGAGGGGCGAAAAGCCTTACCTCATTGCAGGGAACCGCTTCTATCACCAGATGGCGCGGAACAAGAAGTATCCTACGATGAGAGGCATCGCCATGGCCGCCGTCCATCATCCGTTCGGAGGCGGTCGCCACCAGCATCCTGGCAAGTCGACTTCAACATCTCGCAACGCTCCGCCAGGCCGGAAGGTGGGACACATCGCCCCCAGGAGGACGGGCCGCGGCAGGAAGTCCAGGGTAGAATCGGCGGTCAGAAAATAGTTAAATAGAATGGGAGTCAGGTGAGACAATAACTTGCCGAAGGAGTTCAGGTACAGGGGCTTTTCGCCGGAGGAGCTGCAGGAGATGCCCCTCGAACAGGTCTTGGCGCTTCTTCCGTCGCGGGCCAGACGGACCCTCAACAGGGAGCTGAGCCATGAGAAGAAGAGGCTCATAGAACGCGTAAGAGCCGGTGCGAAAGAGGGCAAGACGATCAAGACCCACGCCCGGGACATGGTAATCCTGCCCTTCATGGTCGGGATAACCATCAACGTCTACAACGGTAAGGAGTTCATAGCCGTCGAAGTGAGACCCGAGATGATAGGACACTACCTCGGCGAGTACTCCATGCCCATACACAAGGTGGTCCACGGGACCCCTGGCATCGGAGCCAGCAGGAGCTCGCTTTACGTCCCGCTCAAGTAGAAAGACCTATTCCTGTTTCTGCTTTAGTTTATCAGCTACCGAGACCATCTTCCCATCCTGCTGGATTCGAATGGTGGTCTCGATGTGGACCCTGAGTCCGAACTGTCGGAAGAGCCAGAGAAGGGCGCCGCCCGATATCTTCTCCTGGAGCTTGCCATTCTCGACGAGCTCGGCTATCTTCTCGACGATCATCTTGGTCTCCTTGGGGTACTGCCTTTCGGCGGCCTCCAGGACCTCATCCCCCCTGTCGTAGAGGATGGAGTTGAAGACGGCCCGGGGGTCCTTCGGCTCGGCCTTGGGTTCACGCTTGGGCTTGGCCTCCTCGGCAGCCCTTCGCCGGAGTTCGAGGAGCTTCTTCTTCATTATGATGTCCATCTCCGGATCACGATCTTCACTCAAAGGACGAACACCTCGCTCAATCCTCCTGCGCTGCTCGCATTCTTATATTGTATTCTTATTAGTTTGTCCATCCGCGTCACAGCCATGTCCGCTGACAACTCGGGTACTTGGGTGGCCCTCCCCAGCTCCCTGCTTATGGAGGATCGCGACCTCAGGGACAAGACCATCAAGCTCGGCCAGGTGGCACGAGCGATCGGCATCTTCGGCGTTGAGAAGGTGGTCATCTACAACGACCCCGTCGAGCAGACGGTCGACGACTCCTCCATGATCGAAGAGATACTCAGGTACATTGAGACACCCCAGTATCTCCGCAAGAAGCTCTATCCCCTGAAGCCTCGGCTTTCCTTCACCGGCCTCCTCCCTCCGCTCAGGATACCGTCCCACAAGGCCAACGTCGGCATGGGGGGCCTCGTGGACGGCGAGTTTCGGGAGGCGGTGGTGGAGGTCACGAGGGGGACGCCATCGGCCGACGTGGGGGTGGAGGCGCCACTCTCCTTCGAGGGAACGGCCAGGCCGGGCTCGAGGGTCACCGTCGTGGTGCACAGGAACGGAAGGGACCTGAGCTGCGAACAGGTGGAAAGGAGCATTGTAAGAGGGTACTGGGGCTTCGAGGTCAAGCAACAGAAGGACCTGAGAGACCTACTTGACGACGGCCGCGTGACCGTCGCCATAGGCACCAGCAGGAAGGGGGTCAGTTTCACCGAGGTCTGGAAGGACCTGCTCTTGGCCTTCCGCAAGGGGGGTAAGAGATTGGTGGTGTTCGGCGCACCCAAGCGGGGCCTCTACGAGATGTTCCCGAAGGAACTGCTGGCGGCGAAGTTCGACTTCATGATCAACACCATCCCCCACCAGAAGACCGAGACGGTGAGGACGGAGGAGGCGCTCCTTGCGTCGCTCGCGATCCTGAGCGTCGCCTCGGCATCGTTGTGACGCAAGATTTCACGCATATTGGAAACGGAAAGTATTTATCTACTACTGCAGAGGCGACTTATACGCGCGGTGCGTATCATTGCCGCAATTCGGGTATTCACATTCCGGGTACAACCCTGCGGTCCAAGTCAGGGCTAGTAGCAGAGAAGCGGACGTCAGCCCCAAGACCGCAAGGGAAGTCTGCAAGTCCATTGTGGGCTTGACCGTTCCCGAGGCCCGGAAATTTCTCGAAGAAGTCGTCGCGCTCAAGAGGCCTGTGGCTTTCAGGCGATTCAAGCTTAAGAGCGGTCACAGAAGCGAGTTGCAGGGTTTCCCTGTAGGCGGCTATCCAGAAAAGTCAGCTGGAGAGGTGCTGAAGGTTCTGGAGAACCTCCAGAGCAGCGCAGAGTTCAAAGGTCTCAACCCTGACAGGGTGAGGATCCTGCACGCCGCCGCCTACGGCGGTCGCAAGCTCCCTGGGTTCACCCCACGTGCTTTTGGAAGGTCCAGCCCTAGCATGAAGGTCCTCGTCCACATCGAGCTGGTCGGAGCGGAGATGCCTTAAGATTTGGTCACTACTAAGCTGATTCTGAAGAGGTCATTCTCTTACGCTGAGATTGACGAGTTCCTTGAGAAGAGGCTCGCCGAGGCCGGCTACGCCGGCATGGAGTTGGAGAAGCTCCCCCTAGGTTACAGGCTCAACGTGACCGTCGTGAAGCCTGGCTTGGTCATCGGCAGGAAGGGGATGGGGATCAGGGACCTCACCGACGACCTCTCCAGCAGGTTCAAGCTGGAGAACTTGAGCATCAACGTGGTGGAGGTCACCAACCCTGACCTCAACCCTCGGATTGTCGCAGCCCGCATAGCCTCCATGGCCCAGAGGGGAATGGCCTTCAGGAGGGCAACGCTCGTCGCCTTGGCCAGCGTGATGAGAGCCGGGGCCATGGGCTGTGAGATTACCGTCAGGGGGAAGCTTCGAAGCGAGAGGGCTCACTTCGAGCGGCACATCCAGGGCATCGTCCCCAAGAGCGGCCACATGAAGGACCTGATCGTGGCCAAAGCGGTCACCGACGTCCTGCTGAAGATGGGGCTTTACGGGATACAGGTAAGCATATCCTACAAGGACGCCGTCTCCCCTGAGTTCGAGGCTTTGAACCCCCAGGCGCCGGAGCCGGCTCCGACGGAGGCCCCCAAAGCGGAGGGAACTGGCATTGCCAACGCGTAAGATGAAGGAGCTCAGGGACCTGAAGGACGAGGATCTTGTGGGAAGGCTCTCGGAGTACAGGCGTGAGCTGCTCAGGCTCAGGACGCTTTCGTCACGCGGGACCATTGCCAAGGAGTCAGGCAAGATCAAGTCTCTGAAGAAGAACGTCGCCAGGGTAGAGACGATCCTGGCCGAGAAGAAGGGTGCTGAAGCATGAACAGCCTAGAGATGGCCCAGCGATACTTGCTGCAAGGCTGCGCCATAGAGGTCGTTGGGGGCCAGCCGCAGTATAGGGGCCTCCAGGGCACCCTCATCCACGAATCGAAGAACATGCTCTGGCTTTCGTCGAGCGACGCTACGTTGCTCGTCCCGAAATCCCCGAACACGTTTCTCGTGAACCGGTCCTTTCTTGTCTCCGGCGATCTTCTTGTTGGCCGCTTTTTCGATAGGTTGATGAAATGATGAGGAACGTGGGAATTCAGGGAGTTAAAGCTCCGACCAAAACCTGCGACGATGAATTCTGCCCATGGCATGGCACGATTTCTGTCAGGGGCAAGGTGCTGCAGGGGAAGGCCGTGAGCCTTAAGGCGAAGGGTCTGGCCGTGATTCAGCGCGAGTACTATCACTACGTGAAGAAGTACAACAGGTACGAGAAGAGGAGGAGCAGGGTGCACGCGCACATCCCGCTGTGCATCTCCCTCAAGGAGGGCGAGGAGGTCGTTGTGGCCGAATGCAGGCCCATCTCCAAGACTATCTCCTTCATCATCGTGGGTAAGGCTGGTGTGTAGAGTTGTCCACGAAGTCAAGGGCGGTATCGGCCAAGGGGATCGAGGAGTTCAAGCCATACATCACCCGTGCCATCCCGGTTTATGCCGTCATTAACTGCGCCGACAACACCGGCGCCAAGACGCTCAGGGTCGTGCAGGTATCCGGGTTCAAGGGCAGGCTTGCAAGGATCCCTTCGGCCGGTGTGGGAGACCTCATCACGGTGGTCGCCAAGAAGGGCCCGCCGGAGCTCAAGAAGCAGATCATGCAGGCTGTAATCGTCAGGCAGAAGTATCCGATAAACAGGATCAACGGCACGAGGGTCTCGTTCGAAGACAACGCCGCCGTCATAATAACGCCGGAGGGGGAGCTCAAGGGCACCGACATCCGGGGCCCCGTGGCCTCCGAAGCAGCAGAGAGGTGGGCTAGGATAGCAAACGTAGCCTCGATCATAGTGTAGGGGTGGACACATTGGTGAACAAGAGATCATCGCAACCCCGGAAGATGAGGACCGCGCTCCATTCGGGCGCCATCCGCCTCAGAAACAAGTCCCTGTCGTCCACGCTTTCGAAGGACATGAAGGAGAAACACTCCTACGACCACGTCACCCTGAGGAAGGGGGACACGGTCAAGATAATGAGGGGAGATTTCAAGGGAGTCGAGGGCAAGGTTTCAAAGACATTCTCCAAGACCGGCCGGATCACCGTGGAGGGAGTGACCAGGGAGAAGCTGAAGGGAGGCACGGTCCCGGTCAAGGTCAACGCTTCCAAGGTGATGGTTACTTCGCTGAACCTGGACGACAAGCTCCGGAGGAAGGCCCTGGAGAAATAAGGTGAAAGATCATGGCTCGTAAAGGCGGTTCTACGATGGTCAAGAGGCAGGCGGCGCCCGCGTTCTACGCCATCCCTAGGAAGAAGCTTACGTTCGTCACTACGATAAAGGCAGGGCCTCACAGCAAGGCCTTGAGCTACGACCCGATAACGCTACTGAGGGACATCCTGAAGGTGGTGCGCTCCAAGAAGGAGGCCGAATACGCCATCAAGCTGGGCAAGGTGTTGATCGACGGCGTTCCGCGCCTGAGCATCAACTACCCCGTCGGCCTCATGGACGTGGTGGAGGTCGGGGCAGGTGGAGGAATCTACCGCATGCTCCCTCAGAAGGGGAGGCTCGTCACCCCGGTGACCATCTCCTCCGACGAGAAGGGCAGGAAGCTCTGTCAAATCAAGGCGAAGACTACGATAAGAAGGGGCAAGATCCAGCTGGGAACACACGACGGGAGGACCTTCCTGGTGGACGACGGCTCCAAGTATGCCGTGGGAGACGCCCTGCTCGTGGAGCTCCCTTCGAACAAGATACTCGACGTCGTGCCGATGAAGAAGGGCAGCCTCGGCCTTGTCGTGGGGGGCACGAAGCTCGGCTTCGTCGGCGACATCAAGGAGGTCTCGAAGGGCAACTTCTCGGTGGAACCCAACGTCAACATCCTGATTGGCAACGAAGAAGTGGTCCTGCCGAAGAACTTCGTCATACCGGTGGGCGTCAAGGCGCCGCTGGTCTCAATCCCTCGGAGGGCTGAGTGATTGATGTCTGAGAACGCGTCAGCCCAGGTCGAGAAGCCCGCCGCCAAGGTCACTCTTGCCAAGGTCGTGCTAAACATAGCCCCCGGGAAGTCAGGGGAGATGGTGGAGAGAGCCGCAAAGGTCCTGGAGACTCTGACGGCGCAGAAGCCCAGCCAGAGGAAGGCCAAGAAGACGATAAGGGACTTCGGCATCCACCAGGGAGAGCCCATCGCGGTCGTGGTGACGGTGAGGAAGGAGAAGGCCGGCGAACTGCTGAAGAACCTGCTGCTCGCCAAGTCCAACGTCATGAACGAGTCATCCTTCGACAATATGGGGAACGTGGCCTTCGGGATAAAGGAGCACATAGACATCCCTGGCGTCCGCTACGACCCCAACGTGGGAATATTCGGTATGGACGTCTGCATCTCTCTTGAGAAGCAGGGCCTCCGGGTCGGCAGGAGGAGGCGCGCCCAGGCCCGAGCGGGGAGGGAGCAGAGGGTGACGAAGGAGGAGGCCGTTTCCTTCTTCAGGAAGACGTTCAACGTGGAGATCAAGTGATATTCAGATATGCCAAAGGAGCGACACGGGAAACCGAGGAAGTTCGGCAAGGGATCCCGTCCGTGCCGCAGGTGCGGCCAGTACGGCCCCGTCATTCAGAAGTACGGGCTCATGCTGTGCAGACAATGTTTCAGGGAAGTCGCGCCCAAGATGGGGTTCAAGAAATACGAGTGATTGAGATTGCCAGCCACTAACGTCCTCGCTAACCTGTTCACCACCATGTACAACAACGAGCTCAGGAACAAGAAGGAGTGCTTGGTCATCCCCGCCTCCAAGCTCGCGCAGGAGGTCCTGAGGGTCATGCAGAAGGCCAAGTATATCGGCGAATTCGAATTCATCGACGACGGGATCACCGGGAAGCTCAGGATTCAGCTCCTCGGAAGGATAAACAAGTGCGGTGTCATCACTCCTCGCTATCCGGTCAAGTCAGATGCCTTCTACAGTTGGGAGAGGCGCTTCCTTCCAGCCGTCAGCGTGGGCATCCTGGTGGTCTCCACCAGCCAAGGCGTGATGAACCATAACGACGCGGTCCAGAAGGGTCTAGGAGGGCGCCTCCTGGGGTACGTCTACTAGGGAGAAGTAAGTTACATGACCAGCAAGGACAAGGAGACGACGAAGATCGCACTGCCCGAGAAGGTTTCGGCCAAGTTTGAGGACAACGTTCTCACCATCAAGGGCCCCATGGGCGAAGTCTCGAGGGACTTCGCGAAGGTGCCCATCGGGGTCAAGGCTTCGGGCAAAGAAGTAGTGTTCACGACCTTCGGGTCAAGGCGCAGCGACCACGCCATCCTCAACACCTGTCAGAGTCACATCAACAACATGATAAAGGGTGTAACGCAGGGGTTCAAGTACAAGCTGAAGGTAGTGTACGCCCACTTCCCCATCACCATCAAGGTCAAGGGCCCTGAAGTGCACGTCGAGAACTTCTACGGTGAGAGGTTTCCGCGCATCGCCAAGATAGTCGGCAAGCAGACGAAGGTTACGCCCGAGGGCGACGACGTTGTGGTCGTAGGTCCCAGCATCGAGGAGGTCAGCCAGACCGCGGCCAACATCGAATCTGCCACTAGGGTGAAGGACAAGGACGTCAGGATATTCCTTGACGGAGTGTATATCTATGAAAGGAAACAGCCAGCGTAAAGACGTCAAAGAACTGCTTGAGATGAGGGCCAAGGTAGCCCAGCACAGGCCCAAGTTCGTGCGCCAGGAGAGCTGGCGGTACGAGAAGCTGGACCCCACATGGCGCAAGCCCAAGGGGATCGACAACAAGATGCGGCTTCAGCAGGCGGGCTGGCCGCCGCTGGTCAAGATCGGCTATAGGACGCCCAAGGCGGCCCGTGGCCTTCACCCGTCGGGCAAGCTGGAGAAACTGGTTCACAACGTCGCTGAACTCGACGGAGTGGACCCCAAGATCTACGCCGTCAGGATCGCAAGGACGGTGGGGGCCAGGAAGAGGGTGGCCATACGGGACAAGGCCGTCACGCTGGGCCTGAAGATACTTAACCCGAGGAGGATTGGCAAGGTTGAATCAAAGTAAACGCCGGATGTCCGCCGACCTGCTCAAGGCGGGTCTCAACCGAGTGAAGTTCGACCCAGAGCAGCTCGACAGGATCGAAGAAGCCGTCACGCGCGATGACTTGCGTCGCCTCATCCACAGCGGCGCCATCTGGGCCGTGCAGGCCAAGGGCATCTCCTCGGGCAGGAAGAACCTCCGGAAGGAGAAGAAACGCCTCAGGGGGAGAGGCGCCGGATCCAAGAAGGGTGCCAAGGGGGCCCGCATGCCGCGCAAGGATCGCTGGGTCACTCAGGTCCGAGTCCTCAGAGGATACCTGAAGCACTTGAAGCAGCGAGGGGAGCTGCCGCCGGACCAGCTGAAGACGCTCTACAAGAAGGTCAAGGGCGGAGAGATCAGGTCCATGAGAAGGATGAGAGAGCTGATAGCCGAATCGAGGTCTAGGTGATAGAGGTTGGTCAAGCAGGCGAAGTACATTGCGCTGTTCAGGCGCCGCAGGGAAGGGAAGACGAACTACGGGAGGAGGAGGAAGGCCGTGCTTTCCAAGAGGCCTCTCTTGTATGTCTTCGTCTCAGGGAAGAACACTTCGATACAGATTTTGAGTCCCCGTCTTAGTGGAGACAGAGTGCTCGCGTCCGTCAACTCGAGGGAGCTCCTTGACTACGGCTGGAAGTCGTCCCGTCGCAGCATCCCCGGTGCCTACTTGACGGGCCTCCTCCTAGGTGCGAAGGCCCAGGCTGCAGGCGTGAAGGACGCCATACTCTACACGAACGTCAGGGCGTACCACGCGGGCGGCCGGACGGCCGCCGCCGTCAAGGGCATAGTGGACGCTGGCTTCAAGCTCCCCGTCGGGGAGGAGTCGCTCCCCAAGGCTGACAGGGTCTCGGGCAAACATGTGGCCGAGTTCGCGGCCAAGCTCAAGGAGACGGACCCCGATCGATACGCGGCCAGGTTCTCCAGCCTCCTGAAGGCCGGAGTGAAGCCAGAGGAACTTACTCAGCACTTCGAGGCGGCCAAGGCGAAGATATTGAAGGTGAAAGCAGAGAAATGAGTTACAACCGAGGCAGAGGCCAGAGGAGGCCCAGAGACGACAGGGAGGAAGCTCCCTGGATGCCCAAGACCAAGCTGGGCGTCGAAGTGGCCGAAGGGAAGGTCACGACCCTCATGGAGATATTCGAGAACGGCTGGAGGATCAAGGAGGCGGAGATAGTCCGCGCCCTGCTCCCCAACCTGAAGACCTACGTGGTGGGCGTCGGAATCGTCCAGAAGCAGACAGACGCCGGCGAACTCACGAGGTTCAGGGCCGTCGTCGCCGTCGGGGACGATGCCGGTTGGTTCGGCGTGGGCCATGCGAAGGCGCCCCAGATGCGCCTCGCAATAGACAAGGCCACCGACGTCGCCCTCCTCAACATAGTGCCCGTCGTCCAGGGCTGCGGCAGCTGGGAGTGCCGATGCGGGACTCCTCATTCGGTGCCGTTCAGGCTGGAGGGGAAGAGCGGGAGCGTCTCCGTCGTCATCATACCGGGTCCCAGAGGCCTTGGGTTGGTGGCAGGAGAGAAGCTGAAGAACCTCTTGAGCCTCGCTGGGATCAAGGACGCATGGACTCAGACCTTCGGCAACACCAGCACGGTGAGCTCCATCAGTGGCGCTCTCTATGACGCATTCCTGGGGATGTACAAGCTTCTCAACGTGTAGGTGTATCGCATTTGGCACAACTCTTGGTGATTAGGCTTCGGGGGACGGTGAACATGTACTCATGATGTGGCTGCCTCCCTCGAGAGACTGGGCCTGTTGAGGCGCTACGCGGCTACCATCGTTCCGTCCACCGACGACTATATCGGCCTACTGAGGAAGGCCGCGGCTTTCGTTGCGTGGAGCGAGGTCGATCAGGGTGTGATAGCGTCTATACTGAAAGCGCGTGGAGAGCTCCAGGGCGCCAAACGCATAGACGCCGACTGGCTCAAGGCGAGGGGGTTCAAGGATTTGGATGAACTGGCGGCGAAAGTGGCTGACGGCTCCGTCGACCTCAGACATCTCGAAGGTCTTAAGCCCTTCTTCCGGCTTCATCCGCCGCTGAAGGGTTTCAAGAGGAGCACGATCAAGCACTACGGGGCTGGCGGCATGCTCGCGGAGAACCCGGAGCTCCCGAAGCTCGTGGAGCGAATGATTTAAGAATATGGCGATAAGGTGTTTGTTGAATGCCCACCAGGCAGCGAAAGCATAGAAGGATGAGAGGCACCCGGACGGTTGGCTACGGTCAGATAAGCCAACACCGGAGGCATCCCGGAGGCAGGGGGCATGCCGGGTTGCACAAGTATAAGTGGAGCTGGGTCACCACCTACGACCCCGACTACTTCGGGGTGCATGGCTTCGTGAACCCCACGACGGTCCACACATATTCCTGGATCAGCGTCGGCGACCTTGACGTGCTCTACTCGAAGCTTTCTGAGAAGGCGAAAGTGGAAGAGATCGAAGGGCTTCCTCGTTTGGACCTGACCAGGCTGGGCATCGACAAGCTCTTGGGCGGCGGGGACGTAAGTGCTGCATATCTGGTCAACGTGCCCCGGTACACCAAACAGGCAAAGGCCAAGTTGGAAGGCGCTGGCGGGAAGATGCAGGAGGCTTAGCTGAGCCTTGGCCGTTGGGGACGTCATAAAGGGTGCGGCATCAATCCTTCCTGAAGTCCCCAAGCCTACACGTCAGCCTTCGCTGAACGAGAAGTTCATCTGGACGGCCATCGCGCTCGTCATGTTCCTGGTCATGTCCGAGGTCCCGCTCTATGGGATTGCGGCCGTCGGCCAGAACTCATCTCCAACGGCCCTACGCGTCATCTTTGCCTCCACCCAGGGTTCGCTCATGGAGCTGGGCATCGGCCCGATAGTCACCGCTGGCCTAATCTCTCAGCTGCTTGTCGGGTCAGAGCTCATCCACCTGGACTTCTCGAAGCCGGAGGACAGGTCGGTCTTCTCGGCATTCAACAAGGTGTTCACCTTCATATTCATAATAGGCGAGGCCGCCCTCTACGTCTTCAGTGGCTACCTCGGAGCCAACCTTGGTCTCACCACGACCATCATAGTAGTGATTCAGCTGATAGGTGCCAGCATCATGGTCTTCCTGTTGGACCAGATGGTGCAGAAGGGCTGGGGGATTGGCAGCGGCATCTCACTCTTCATCTGTGCCGGCGTCGCCTTGAGGTTCATGTTGGATCTCTTCAGCCCCATCGCCAGCCCCACCTACTACGGCTTCTTCCCGTTCCTGATCAACTCCACGCTACACGGAGACTATTCCAGCTTGCTGTACAGGGGGAGCTATCCTGGCTTGATCGCCCTCGTGGCTACGGTGGGTGTGCTCTTGGTGATAGTCTACCTTGAAGGCGTCAGGATCGAAGTGCCCGTGACTTCCACGAAGTATAAGGGCTTCGCCGGGGTCTACCCGATCAAGCTGCTCTATGTCTCGAACATACCCGTCATCCTCGTGGGGGCACTCATCGCCAACTTCCAGTTCTTCTCGCTTCTGCTGTATTCGCGCTTCAACGCCCAGGGCACGAGCGGGCTCATCAACTCCATCGCCTATTATGTTCCCGCCAACTCGACGCTGGACCAGACGGGTCCTCAGCTGCATGGCGGATTGCTTTATTACCTGTCGTCGCCAGGATCCCTTTCGGCCGCCGCCGCCGACCCGATTCGGTGCCTTACATACATCGTGTTCTGGGTCGTGATGAGCGTCCTCTTCGCTAAGCTGTGGGTAGAGTTGGGAGGGATGTCGGCGGATAAGGCAGCCAAGAGCCTGCTCGACGCCCAAGTGCAGGTCCCCGGATTCAGGAGCACCACTTCCACAGTGAAGGTCGTACTGCAGAAGTACATCCCTGCCGTGACGGTCCTCGGAGGCATCATAGTCGGCCTACTAGCCAGTGTATCGGACATCCTAGGCGTGTTTGGCTCGGGCATAGGCCTTTTGCTGATGATAGACATCATACTCCAATACTACCAGATGCTGCTCAAGGAGCAGGTCGAAAGCCTGATGCCTCGGTTGGGTGGCCTCATTGCCAGAACGTAGGCGAATCGTGGCCGGAGGTCTGCCCGGCGTCGGCAAGACGACGGTCATCACAATGGCGGTGGAGAAGCTCAAGAAGAAGGGCCATGACGCTGTCGTGGTAACCCTGGGCTCTTTCATGCTCGATGAAGCCAGGAAGCTGGGCATCACCGACAGGGACCAGATGAGGAAGCTCCCCTTGAAGGAGCAGAAGACTCTCCAATCGAAGGCGGCCCAGCGGATCTCTGAGCTTAAGAACGAGCTGGTCTTCGTCGACACTCATTTCTTCATAAAGACAGCTGAAGGCTACTTTCCCGGCCTACCCCTAGACGTGCTGCAGCTCCTTTCGCCCTCCCAGTTGGTCTTGGTCCAGGCCCCCGTCAAGGAGATAATAGGCCGCCGCCTGAAGAACGGCTCACGACAACGTGACCCCGAAAGCGAAGCCGAAGTGGAGGAAGAGCTTTCGCTCTCTAAGGAGTTCCTAGTCGTGGCTGCGGCCACGACGGGGGCTACGATGACAATAGTTAATAACAGGGAAAACCGCTCGAACGAAGCAGTCGAGGACCTGGTGAGTTCCCTCAACCTGCGTCCATGACTGGAGGTTGAATTGAGATTTGGTGGCATGGTTCCAGAGCATTCCGACTGTTACCCTACTCATCTTGGGTGTCTCCGTCGCCCTGAGCTTGATTACCAACATCGTAACCAAGATGAAGGTGGACGTCAAGGCTGAGAGGCTCGTCAGAATCGAATCCAACGAGGCCATGAAGGAATACCGCGAGGCTCTCAAGTCGGGCGACCAGGGTAGGATAGATAAGGCGAAGAAGAAGCAGAAGGTGGCTCAGGATAAGATGCTGAAGACCTCCTCCGTGAGGTTGAAGGTGAGCCTGTATTTCACCATACCACTTCTGGCTGTCCTCACGCTCCTCGGAATCGTCATAGGCTACAACACCCACGTGGCCGTCTCACCTTACGCTTTCAACTTCTTTAACTACATCAAGGCCGTCACGGTTTCCAATTTCGCTCTTATGAACTTCATCACGTGGTACTTCGTAGTGTCGTTCGTCTCGAACCTCATCATCGCCCGCGCGATGGGCACCAATCCGTAGGTCTTGTTCTATGGACACCGTTGTGCTCTCCGGCCCTCCCGCCGTCGGAAAGACGACGGTGGCCAGGATGCTGGCCTCCCAGCTCCCACTGAAGTATGTCTCCGGAGGGGACCTCCTGAAGGAGCTGGCCGCAGAGCAGGGCTACGAAGTCGGCGGCGAGGACTGGTGGGATACCCCTTCCGGAAGGGAGTTCCTCCAAGAGAGGAGCAGGGATTCCAAGTACGATTTGGAAGTGGACAAACGACTGGAGAAGCTGGCCGAGAAGGGCGGCTACGTGATAACCAGCTACGCTCTTCCATGGATCTGCAAGGAGGGGATCAAGGTATGGCTCAAGGGGTCGAAGAAGATTCGCGCCGAGAGGATGGCCAGGAGGGATAACCTGACCTTCGAACAGGCCGTCAAGGTCGTGAACGTCCGCGATACGCAGAACGCTGAGCTCTACAGGAAGCTCTACGGGTACGAGTTCGACAAGGACCTTTCCGTCTTCCACCTCGTCCTCGACACGGAACGCATAGAGGCCGACAAGGTGAGCAACGTGGTGAAGCTATACGCCGAGCTAATACCGCAGTAGTGTGGGCATGGATGAGTGCCCTCAGACAGTCCATCTTCAAGAGCCTCGAGCTCGTTGCGGAGGATTCCGAGGGGGAATACGGCCATTTTCCTGACCAGAGGCCTATCCCCGATCTGTTGAACTTCTGCATCATACCTCTAGACAAGCCGGCGGGCCAGACGAGTAGCCAGGTGGTGGCCTGGGTGAGACAGATGCTTGACGCCAAGAGGGCAGGCCACAGCGGCACACTCGATCCACCGGCCACCGGCCTCCTGCCCATCGCGCTGGGCGACGGCACCAAGGCCCTTTCCACGCTGCTCATCGGCCCCAAGCAGTACTATGCCGTGATGCGGCTCCACAATCCCGTGGGAGAGGCGGAACTCGCGTCCGTCCTGAGGGAATTCGCCGGCGACATCTACCAGAAGCCTCCCGAGCGCTCGAGCGTAAAGAGGGTTCGGAGGATTAGGACCATCTACGGGCTCGAGGCCGTAGAAAGGGACGGCAACATCGTGCTACTCAGGGTCCTCTGCCAGGCCGGCACCTACGTACGGAAGCTCATCTACGATATGGGCGAGGTCTTGGGCGTGGGGGCCTCGATGATAGAGCTCCGCAGGACGAAGGTGAGCGACCTCACCGAGGAAAGAGGCCTCGTCAGGCTCCACGAGCTGGCGCTGGCAGTTTCGCTGTACAAGGAGAACGGCGACGAAGGCCTCCTCCGCACCTGCGTGTGGCCCGTCGAGTGCGCGCTCACCCATATCAAGTCCGTAGTGGTTAAGGACTCGGCGGTGGACGCCCTCTGCCACGGCGCCGCACTCACGGTCCCCGGGATCGCCAGGGCTTCGGGCAGCCTGGCCAGGGATGAAACCGTCGCCGTGTACTCACAGAAGGGAGAGATAGTCGCACTGGCCACAACAAAGATGTCGTTCGACGAGATCTACGAGGCCGAAAAGGGTGTAGCCTGCGTCCTTGACAGGGTCGTCATGCCCGCCGAAACCTATCCGAAGGCCTGGAAGACGTCGCCCCCAGCCGTGACCGAAGGGTCGCCCTAGCACGTCACTGCAGAAGCACGTTTTTTAACTCCCGGATTTTCACTAGGAAGCTGAGCCGGGGTACCCTAGCCTGGTAGGGGGCAGTTCCGCGAGGAAGCCCACGCCTGGAGCCCTCAGGTCAGGAAGCCTGTGGCCAGCAATGGCCTCGAGGGTTCAAATCCCTCTCCCGGCGCCACATAGACACTCACGTATGAGTAGGTGCCTTTCCGGCCTCCAAAATGGACAAACCCTTTTCATATTCCGCACCGCTACGTCGGGTTCTATAGATACGAGGACACGGCAAAGGGCGAAGCCATGAACGCAAAGGAGTACTTCGTGAAGGTGGTAGTCGACGGGTCCAACCGTCAAATACTGGGTGCCCACATCGTCGGCCCCGAGGCTTCGATCCTTATCCAGGAAGTAATAAACGCTATGTACACAGACGATCGCAGCTTCGATCTTATCAACGACGCGATGCACATTCACCCTTCATTGAGCGAGGTGGTCTAGAGGGCCTGCGGCTCCATGATGCCCGTGGGGCACTACCATGAGCACCATGGAGACTAAGCCTCGACTACTGCAAATCCTCTCCCGCCGCTTCTAGGGCCCGCCTGTCCCTGCGCAGCCTCTGCCCGATTGCCTCGCGGACGAGGGTGCAGGCCTCCACTATCCTCTTGTCCGCGATGCTGTAGTAGATGCTCGCCCCGTCCCTGCGGGTGTCCAAGAGGCCGAGCTTTCTGAGGAGGCTCAGATGCTGGGATAGGTTGGCTTGAGGGATGCCGGTCGCCTCAGACAGCTCATTTACGCTCTTCTCCCCTTCCTTCAACACATTGAGGATGAGTATCCTCTTTGGGTGAGCCATCCCCTTGCAGAATTCAGCCTGTAGCCTGTACAATTCCTCTTCTGCCCTCCTCTTGTCCTCTCTCATGGTCACTCCCTTGGCCCTCAGGATGTCTTCACCACCGCCACTTCCTCTTTTTGCTGTTTCTCGGGGACGACTGGGAACCTCGTCTGCCCAAAGAAGATGTCGAAGATCGGCTCTAGGCTGCCGTTGAGCGCCCTCCAGTACAGCAAGCCGAAGGACTTCTTCTCCAGGTATTTGATCGTGGATGGCGTTTGGTCCTCGGGTGGAGATGTATAGGTCGCCGACACGAAGATGGCTTTCCGGTGGCCCACCTCCATTGGGCAGTTGATCCTTCCGTTGTATCTGAGCAGCTCCGACGACCCGTCTATCGAAGAGAGGATGTTCTTGGCCACGACTATAGACTGGAGGTGCGCCACCACTCCCGACTTGGACACAGGTATGTCAGTGGCGTCTCCGATTGCATATGCGTCCTTGAAGCCCTTGATTCTCATCGTGTCCTTGTCGGTAGGTATCCAGCCGTCCTCGTCGCCAATGCCGCTCTTGAGGATTACGTCGGCGCCGTGGTGCGGCGGGACCGCAATAAGGAGGTCGTAGTCGAATGACTCTCCCTCAAGGGAGTAGATCTTGTGCTGCGACGGGTCCACCGAATCCACGTTGAAGAAGGGCACGACTTCGATTCCCCTTTCTTCGAAGAGCGGGGCCACCACCTTGGAGAGCTTCTCCGCCGGGTAGGCCCTTGGATACGGCGTGAGGAACTTGATGTCCGTCTTCTCGCGAATCCCCCTGGCCCTGAACAGCTCATCCATCATGAAAGCCGCTTCATTCGGGGAGGGGGGGCATTTGTGGGGGGTACCGGCTATGGCGAGGACCAGCTTGCCGCCGTTGAACGTCTGGAGTGCCTCCCAGATCTTTTGAGAGTCTTTGGGGCCCGTGTGGAAGTTCAGTGAGTCCTCCGCAAGCCCAGGAAGCTTGCCCGGGTCGGCCACGGCTCCCGTCGCGATGACCAGGTAGTCGTAGCTCAGCTCCCTCCCTCTCTTAGTGGTCACTGCCTTCTCCTTCAAGTCGACCTTTTCGGCGGGATCATTCACGAAGGTCACGCCCTTGACCAATAGCTCCTCCTCTGCCCTGTCGCGGCCTTCCGAGGAGGCTCCCTTGAAGGCTATGTCGAGGTTCGCCGGCTGAAATGAATGGCGGGGGCTTTCGCCCACAAGCTCTACCGACACCTCTCCGGAGCGAACCTTCCGCTTGAGCCCCTTGGCCAGGAGGTTCGCTGTGAAAGTACCTCCTGTTCCGGAGCCTACGATGACCACTTTCTGCAGGTGGGGTCTACCTTCCCTTCTTGGTTATCTTCACTACGAGGCGGATGTAGTCCTTCTCGTCCACGATTTCGACGAGCTCGTTCCCGCTCTTCCTGGCCCAGGCCGACACGTCGCTCTTGGCCGCCGGGTCGGTGGCCAGAAGCTCTATAACGTCCCCAAGCTGTGCGTTCCTGTAGGCCTTGAACAGGTCGGTAATGGGTCCGGGGCAGAAGCTCCCTCTGGAGTCGACGACCTTTCTTGTCCCTTCAGCTGACATTCCCATCGCCTAGATGAAGAGGATTTGGCCGCCTTCGCCCAGCTCCAGCATCGTAGCGGCGCCCACCATATCGTCGACCTCTGGGATGAAGTCCTCCTTGTTTATGCCCATGACCTCCAGCGTCGTCGAGCAGGCGTGCAGCTTGACGCCCAGGTCCTTGGCCATCTTGAACATGTCAGGGATGGACGGAATCTTGGCCTTCTCCATCTTGCCCTTCATCATGCCCGTGGCCATGGCGGTCATCCCGGGGATTATCCCAAGAATGTTGGGGATCGGCAGCCCGGGGTTTCCAACTGGGGCCACCTTCAGGTTTCCGATGGTCTTCTTGTTAATGGCATTCATCCCCCAGAAGGTGAAGAACATGTGGACCTCCTTCCCCATGGTGGCGCCAGTAGTGGCGATCATCAAAGCGGGGGCGACCATGTCCATCGTCCCTTTCGACAAAATGATGAGCAGCCTTTCTTGCTTCTCCGTCTTGTCCTCCCTCTTTACGGCTGATACTTGGGCCATATCTCTTATCGCTGATATTAGCATCTTCTAATATGATAATAAGGCTTACTCACATACACTTGTTACCATGTCCATTCTCAATAGAATGCATACCACGGCTTCTCGTACTATCTCGTCGCTCGTCCGGCTTAGAGGTAAGACTGCAAGAAACAGACGGAAGGCGTCCGGACCTAGGTGAAGATGAAGCCCAAGAGGAAGCCGATGACGAGGCCGATGCCCAGTGGGATGATGCCGAAGAAGAGCGAGACATACGAATTGGCTATCGGGCCGTACTTGGTCACCAGGCTCTGGGCCTCGCTGGTCATTCCGCTCAGGCTGACGAAGCCGAAATAAGAGGCGATTAGCGCCACGGCCACGAGTATCAGTCCAATCTTGAGCACCCGTCTTACGATGTAGCCCAGTATCAGCCCGACTACCAGCGGCACGGCCATTACCGCGAGCGAAGGCAGGCCGCCTATGTTCCCAGACATCAAGTGAGTCAGGTCATCAAGGATCGAGAGCGGAACCGAAACTACCATGTCGCTTCATCAGGAATCCCGCCGTCCGATATTAAAGCCTATTGCGCCGACCGTAGGATTAGCGAAGCTTTTAAGCTGGACACGAAGTTCTCTATCATGGGTATCTGAAGCCATTGCCCAGGAAAGTTCGGGCAGACAGGCCTGAAGACTCTGGCGGAATCCAGTACCATATCCAGTGCAAGCCAGGCGACGTGGCCGGATACGTCTTACTCCCGGGGGACCCCCAACGAGTCCCCCTCATCTCAGCTCGCTGGAGCAGGTTCCGAGAGGTCGCCCGCCACAGGGAGTACGTGACTCACACGGGTGATATCAAAGGGGTCCCCGTTTCATGCACCTCCACAGGCATCGGAGGACCGTCCGCCGCCATAGCGGTCGAGGAGCTGTTGAGGGTTGGCGCCAACACCCTCATCCGGGTGGGTTCCACGGGGGCCTTGCGCAGCGATGTAAAGGTCGGCGACGTCGTCATTAGCTCAGGCTCCGTGAGGCTGGACGGAACCAGTGGGCAGTACGTCTGGCCTGGCTACCCCGCCATGGCCAATTACGAAGTTCTGCAGGCGCTGATTGAGTCGGCCGAGGTCCTCGGCAAGAGGTACCATGTCGGGGTCACGGCCAGCACGGACTCCTTCTACCTCGGCCAGGGGCGACCAGGCTTCAACGGCTACACAACACACGCCTCCTCACACATCGTTGAAGATGCGAAGGCCGCCGGGATTGTGAACTTTGAAATGGAATCCTCTACTATCTTCACTTTGGCAAGCCTTTATGGAGTCCGTGCGGGAGCCGTCTGCGCCGTCCTCGCCAACAGGGAGCGGAACGAATTCGTCCCCGGGGCTGGTATTGCCGATGTCATCGAGGTCGCCAACGGTGCCGTGCCCATCCTGTCTTCGTGGGACGCGGTCAATGGCGAGAAGGAAGAAGAGGTACTTCTACCCGTCTCTCGTCAAGGGGTAGGCCTCAAGTCGGGACAACGTTGGCCACCTCCTAGACCATAGGCTTCACGGGGATTAAAGGCGACGCGACGCAGCTGAAGGCCCTGGCCGCCGCCGTCGGGACCTCTGGCGCCTCCGCCATGTTCGTTCTCCTAGACAAGGCCCCGAGAGGCCTCGAGAAGGTCTCCGAAGATTTCGGTGGTCAGGGACGAGCTCAGCGCCGACCTCGACCCTGAGGTCATCCTGCTGGGCTGCCCGTTTTACACTGTCCGCGAAGTCTCCAACCTGGCGAGAAACCTCAAAGGGAGGAAGCTAAGGAAGCCCATGTTCGTCCATCTCTCCCGGAGCGTCTATTCGGAGGCCAGCAAGAGAGGGCTGATCAAGACCATCGAGGAGTCGGGAGGGGAGGTCATGAAGGACATGTGTCCGTCGCTTTCGCCAACGCCCAAATGGAAGGGGTTCAGCAGGGTTGCCACGGACAGCGCAAAGGGATCGTATTACATGAAGTCGTCCCTGAAGTTGGGGGTCAACCTTCTCAGCGCCGAAGACATCGTCAGGAACTACGCTTGACGGCGCCGGTCGCCACTCACCTAATCTTCTTCACGACGTACTCGGCATAGCCGTCGTGAATGATCCTGGCCGTCACCTGGTGTCCTTGCTTGGCCGCCCAGTTCGAGATTTCCCTGCCACTGTTGGGGTCCGTCGAGAGGACCGCGACCTCGTCTCCGACCTCCTGCTGCCTGACGGCCTTGATCAGCTCCATGAGCGGACCCGGGCAGTAGGCGCCCCTCGCATCGACCGTCCTCCTTGCCTTCGCCCCTCCTTGGGCTGATGGGCTCGCTCTCACGAGACCATTCGGTGGTTGGCCTTCAAGATAAACGTGCGCCTGAGCCCCAGGTGCGGCTACTTGACGGTGACCGACTTCGCCAGATTCCTCGGCTTGTCGACGTCCGCGTTGAGCAGCCGGGCCGTATGGTACGCGAGGAGCTGCAGCGGGACGATCTCCACTATGGGCATCAGCTGGCGAGGCGCCTCGGGGACCTTGATGAACCAGTCGTAGAGGCCGTTGCTCTCGGTCGAGACCCCGATGATGACCCCTCCCCTCGCCTTCACTTCGGCGCCGTTGGACAGCGTCTCTTCGTGCGTCTCGTCTCTCGGGTTGACCAGTACGAGCGGCGTCCCCTTCTCCACCAGGGCCAGGGGTCCATGTTTCAGCTCCCCCGCAGCCAGCCCCTCCGCGTGGAGGTAGGCCAGCTCCTTGAGCTTCAAGGCCCCTTCCAGGGCGACGGGATAGCTCAGGCCTCTTCCTAGGAAGTACACGTCCCTGCTTTCCTTGACGGCTTCTGCAACCTTAACCACAAGGGGCTCCGTCTTGAGGACAGTTTCGAGAGCGTCACACAACTCCATTATCTCGTCCTCTTCGGACTCCTTCTTGCTGACCCTGAAGAGGAGCGCCACCTGCGCCGTCAGGCTCTTGGTGGCGGCGACCCCCACTTCCGTGCCCGCGTTGAGCTTCAAGGTCACGTCGCTGTATCGTTCGAGGGTGGAAGGCGATCGGTTGACCAACGAAATCACGGTGGCCCCTTGGGCCCTGGCGGAACCGACGGCCGTCAGCACGTCTGCCGTCTCACCGCTCTGGGATATGGCGATCACAACCGTGCCTTCGCGGAACCATCCTTCGACTGACTTGTACTCGCTGGCCACGACGACCTCGCTGTAGATCCCCATGTTCTCCGAAAGAAACAGCCTTCCGAGCATCCCGGCGTGGTAGCTGCTCCCCGAGGCGATGAAGAACACCCTTTTCGCGTTCTGGACCTCCCTGCGGAAGAAAGTCAGCGTCCCCGTGTCCTGATCGAGCACGCGGCTGACCGTCTCCGGCTGCTCGTGAATCTCCTTGATCGTATAGTGCTCATAGTTCTCCTTGTCGGGCATCGACAGCTCCTGAGCGACCTCCACGATCACCGGCTTTATGGTCTGCCCAGAGGCACTGAAGAGCTTCACCTCGGGGCCGTTGCTCACCACCGCCACCGTGTCGTCGTCCATGAAGATCGCCTTGTTCGTCCTGTCGATGAACGCAAGGGCGTCGCTGGCAACAATGTTCTCTCCCCTTCCTATCCCGATCATGAGCGGCGCCTTCCTCCTCATGGCGAGCAAGGAGAGTGGGAATCTCGTCGACACTGCGACGATGGCGAATTGCCCCTTCAGCGTGGAGGAAAGCTCCACTCCAGCCGTCGAAAGGTCCATCCCGTCCTTGATGTACTCCTCAAGGAGATGAGCCGCGACTTCCGTGTCCGTCTGGCTCCTGAAAACATGACCCCTTCCTTCCAATTCGCTCTTCAGCTCCGCGAAGTTCTCGATGATTCCGTTGTGAACGAGAGCCACGCTGCCGTCACAGCTGGTATGGGGATGGGCATTCTCACGTGTCACCCCTCCATGGGTCGCCCATCTCGTGTGGGCTATGCCCACAAAGCCGCCGAGCGTTTCGCCGGACAAGGCCGCTTCGAGTTTATCCACGGTGCCCACGGCCTTGACGACCTTCAACGAGCCGCCGTCCACGGTGACTATCCCGGCAGAATCGTATCCCCTGTATTCGAGCCTCTTGAGCCCTTCGAGCAGTATCGGCGCGGCTTCCTCACGTCCGACGAAGCCGATTATCCCGCACATTGATGAATCTGCAACATCAGGCCCCCCTGTGCTATAAAAACACCATATATGGTTCTGAAACAATACTATTAATCAGACCATAGCGCTCTTGGCTCGACCAAACCGCGGCGTGCAGAAACCATTATTAACCACATCATAATATTATCAACCTCGGTGGCAAGCCTTTGGATGGCGAGTTAGTTTACGAGAAGGACGGCGAGACCTTCTCTTCGAAAGTCAAGCTCTTCAACGACGCGCGCCAGATCTCCTCTCTCTCTTCACCGCTTTCCTTCAGGATTCTCAAGCTCGGCGCTGAAAGACAGATGTACGCCAGGGAGATGGCGCGGGCGCTCGGCCTGAGCGAACAGACGGTCTACTACCACGTGCGCCGCCTCATCGCTGCCGGCCTCCTCGAGGTCGTCCGAAAGCGCACCAATCCGGGGCGCCGTCGCCAAGAAGCTGTCGACGTCGTCCGACGGCCTCGCTGTCCTCTTTCGTAGCTCTCATACCGAGACCAGACCGACGACCAAGCCCTCCGCCCTGGGGTCATTCTTCCGCGAGTTCCTGACAGACCACCTCTTCAACGGGTTCCTTGTGGTGGGCTCGCCCGAGCCCCATGGGCCATTCCGCGCCGCCGCCAGAGATGGCCACTATTCCGCTGAGCTTGGCTTCGCCCTGGGGGGGCTGGCTGCTATCTCGGGTGACTTCATTGTAAGGCTGGACACCGACGTGAAGGTCGAGAAAGCCTATGACGCGAACCTCGTCCTGTTCGGCGGACCTGCCACGAACGTCCTCACAGCAGAACTCAACAGGCTCCTCCCCGTCCGCTTCGACGAATCCAACTACTGGGCCGGGCTCATCGACGACGCTGGAAGGAGGTTCAACGGCGAGACCGACGCAGTCGTTGCCAAGCTCCCCAGCCCGTTCAAGAATGGCCGCCATGTCATAGTCCTCGCAGGCATCAGGCATGAAGGCACGAAGTCCGCCGTAATCGGCCTCACCCGCCAGTCGGAGGAGGTCCTCGGGGGCTATTCAGGACAGGATGTCTTCGCCCGCGTCGTGAAGGGCTACGATCAGGACGGCGACGGCAAGATCGACCGCGTCGACGTACTGGCAAGATACGATTGAATTGCAGACAGTCAGAGGAAAAAGCTATATAAGGTATCAATTTGAGAGGCTTAACGCAATACCGGAGTTAGAAGAATTTGCCAGGAGAGTTCCGGCCCATCGTCCGTCTGGCCGGCAGAGACCTAAATGGCTACAAGAGGGTCGCCATAGCCCTGAAGGATATCAAGGGCGTGAACGTCGACCTCGCCAACGCTATCGCGAACCAGCTGAAGATCGAATCCAAGGCGCGGCTGGGCCAGCTTTCGGACGCGCAGATAGCCGAGCTCGAGAAGGCCGTCCGTGACCCCCGCACGGCGGGAGTCCCTGTCTGGATGTTCAACAGGCGGAAGGACGTAGAGACAGGCGAGGATCACCATCTCCTCGAAAGCGATTTGAGCTTCTCCATCAAGGGCGACATCGACCGCCAGAAGGTCGTAGGAAGCTGGAAGGGCGTCCGCCACTCTCTCGGCCTCAAGGTCCGGGGCCAGAGGACCAGGACCACGGGCAGGAAGGGAGCGACGGTGGGAGTTCGCAAGGCAGCCGTCCAGGCCGCCGCTCATGCCGCCGCCCAGGCCGCAGAAGAAGGAGTAGATGTAGATGGGAGACCCAAGGAAGCCGCGCCGGACCTACACCACGCCTCGCAACCCCTGGAGCGCCGACGAGCTTTCACGCGAGCTCTTCCTCGTGGGAACTTACGGTCTTAGGAACAAGAGGGAGCTCTGGAAGATAGAGACCGAGCTTTCTCGCATAAGGAAACAGGCCAGGGAGCTCCTCGCCGCACCGCCCGAAGTGCGACAGAAGCAGAGCGTCTTCCTGATCGAGCGCCTAGTCCGGCTGGGCCTAGTAAGCCCCAACGCGTCCATCGACGACCTCCTCTCGCTCAAGGTCGAAGACCTCCTAGAGAGGAGGCTCCAGACCCTCGTCTGGAGGAAGGGCATGGCCAAGTCGCCCCATCAGGCGCGGCAGCTGGTGTCCCATAGGCACATACTGATCAGCGGCAAACTGGTCACCAAGCCCAACTACCTGGTCGGCAGGGCGGAAGAGGACGCCATCCTCGTCTCCGGTGGGGGCGCAGCTTAGAGTTGAGCGTAGAAGAGACGCCGGTCGCGGCACCAAAGGAGGACAGGTGGGGCCTCGTCCACATATTCAGCAGTTTCAACAACACGATAGTCCACATGACGGACCTCTCCGGAGCTGAAACCATCGGCTTCAGCAGCGGCGGCCAGCACGTCAAGGCCGACCGCCTCGAATCCAGCCCATATGCCGCCATGAAGTCCGCCAGCGCCGTCGCTACGCTGGCGAAGTCCAAGGGCATCACGGCGGTCCACATCAAGGTCAGGGCGGTAGGAGGCACCGGTCCCGAGGACACCCGGCCCCGGCGCCCAGGCCGCCATCAGGGCCATCGCTCGCGCCGGCTTCAAGATCGGCCGCATCGAAGACGTCACGCCCATCCCTCACGACACCACAAGGAAGGCCGGCGGAAGAAGGGGAAGAAGGGCCTAGAGCCGGTGTAGGCGTTTGCCACAGTCCATCAAGCTCATAGAGAAAGACCCGAAGCATGTCAGGCTTCTTTTCGAAGGCTACGAAAGGTCGTTCGTCAACGCCGTCCGGCGTCTGGCCCTGTCCGAGGTCCCCGTCCTCGCCATAGACGACGTCGTCATACTTGACAACACCTCGGACGTATACGACGAAGTGGTCTCCCACCGATTGGGCCTGATACCCCTGAACACCCCTGTCGACAGGTACCCTCTTCCCGAGGACTGCGATTGCGGCAGCCCCTCCGGCTGCTCCAAGTGCCGCGTCATGCTGGTCTTGGACGCCGTCGCCGGCGACGAGGCGCGAACCGTCTTCTCGGGGGAGCTGGTGGGCCCGGAGGACCCTGACGTCAAGACCTTCCAGCACCACCGTCCCGATAGTCAAGCTGGCCCCAGGTCAGCGTCTGAAGATAGAAGCCTACGCCCGCATGGGGCGGGGCTGGGAGCATGCCAAGTGGCAGGCCTCGAACATCTCCGTCCTCAAGCCGTACCCGCTGGTGATGGTCAAGAAGCCCAGGGTCGGCCAGGACGCCGCCGGCATCGAGGCGGTCTGCCCTGTTTCGATCCTCAAGGTGAAGTCGGGCAACCTCCACGTCACGGACGAGACGAAGTGCATCCTCTGCATGGAGTGCGTCAAGCAGTATCCCGAGCTCATCGACGTCAGGGAGAAGGAGGGCTCCTTCTTCCTCGAAGTCGAGTCGGCCGGGGCCATGCCCGCGACGGTCATCCTCTACAAGGCCCTTGAGATCCTCCAACGCCAGCTGGGAGAGCTCGGCAGCAAGATCAGTGCGTGATATGATATGTTGGACATAGATTCCGCCCTCGCGGCCGTCAAGACGGCGGCCAAGGCTTCCCGCAAGCCCGTCTACAAGCGGGCCGTCAAGATGCTATCCAAGAAGACCAATCAGCTCGTCGAGGTCAACGTCGGCAAGCTGGACTTGGTCTCCTCCGAAGGCAGCATCCTCCTCGTCCCCGGGAAGGTCTTGGGCGAAGGCGACGTCAGCAAGAAGCTGCACGTGGGCGCCGTGGCCTTCACGGCCTCGGCGGCGCAGAAGATAAGCTCCGCCGGCGGCGAGGCGCTTCTGATGAAAGACTTCGTAGCCAAGTTCGGAGAGGGCAAAGGGGTGTTCCTGGTTGGCGGCTGAGACCAAATCGGTTCAGCCCGTCGTGATCGACGGCAAGAACGCCATAATGGGCCGCGTCGCCTCGATAGCGGCCAAGCTGGCGCTCCAAGGGAGGCAGGTCTACGTCATCAACGTGGAGTCCATCCTCATCTCCGGCAACAGAAGGTCGGCCATCACCAAGTACAAGAAGTTCCTTGGAGGTCGGCAGCGTCGTCAACCCGGAGCACGGCCCCATCCACTTCCGACGGCCCGACAACATCTTCACCAGGACCGTCAGGGGCATGCTTCCCTGGAGAGATCCGAAGGGCAAGGAGGCCTTCCATCGTCTCAGAGCCTACCACGGCTACCCTGAGGAGCTCAAGGCCATCAAGCCCATGGAGATCCAGAAGGCGATGGCCACCAAGCCCGCCGCATTCTACATGAGCCTGGGCGAGCTGGCCAAGGAACTCGGCTGGAAGGGATTGTAGTCATGTCGTCAGCATCCAAGAAGATGAAACTGTTCACCGGCTCCCGCAAGGCCGCCAGAGCCACGGCCAGCATAGTCCCTGGGGTCGGCAGGGTCCGAATCAACGGATTCCTCCTGGAGTCGCTCAGCAACGAGCTGTCACGCGAGACCATCATGGCCCCGCTGAGGCTGGCTGGCGATTCTCGCTTCAAGGTCAACATCGACGTCACCGTGAAGGGTGGGGGATACGTGGGCCAGGCCTACGCGTCGGCCATGGCCATCTCCAGGGGCCTCGTGGGCTACTTCAAGTCCTCCGATCTGAAGAAGCGGATCACCGAATACGACGAGCACCTCCTTTCTGGCGACGCCCGCCAGGCCGAGCCCAAGAAGTTCGGCGGCCCCGGCGCACGCAGAAGGGAGCAGAAGAGCTACAGGTAGGCGATCCGTCAGAGGAGGAGCCAGGGCCCTCAGGACTGTCTTGGCTCCGCTCATCACATACTTCCCCAGCCCCTCCGCAGGCACAATCTCCTTTTCACCTTCCTTCACCAAGCTGTCGCTCACTATGAGCAGTGAAGCAGCCCTGAACCCTTTCAACAGGCCTAAGGTGAAGAGCGTCGCGCACTCCATCTCCACCCCCACCACCCCTCGAGCCGTCCATCTCGTGACGAAGGTCTTGTCCTCGTTGTAGAAGGCGTCGCTCGAGAACACGACGCCCAGCCTGTGCCTCAGCCCTTCGCGCCTGCAGAGGTCGGCCAGCCTGGCCGTCAGCCTGAGGTCGGGCACGGCGGGCAGCTCCCCGTCCGGGACGTACATCTTCAGCGAGCCCTCGGAGAACGCGGCCCCCGTCGGGATGACGAAGTCGCCGATCTTCAGCCCCTTCACCATGGCCCCGACCGTGCCGAGGCGAACTATCGTCTTCGCTCCCAGGAGACGGAGCTCCTCGAAAACAATCGCGCTCGATGGGCCGCCCAGCCCGTGCGTGGCCACGGTCACCTCCCTTCTGCCGAAACGCCCTGTGAAGGTGAGGAGCCCCCGGTTCGAGTTGACGAGCTTGGCGCCCTGAAGGATTCCTGCCACTTGCTCTGCCCTGGCAGGGTCTCCCACCGCTATTACCGATTCGGCCACGTCCCCCGGCTTGGCCCTTATGTGAGCCGGCAATCTTGAATCACCTCTGTTCTCCCCCCATCGGTATAATAAAGTTGGGCACTTCGACGACCCTTGTGCTTATTCGTGTCTCTATGCCGGGAACGCATCATGTTTGGGCTCCATCGGAGGGTTACCCATTCATCTTGACGACAGTGCGTAACCTGATCGCGTAGGTTGCCACCTTCTCCTTGAGAGTCCCCGTGCCGTGAGATGGTCAAGGGAGTCACAGACCAGCGGACCCTCCCTGTACTTGAGGACCTTGGCCTCGGCCATCTCAATCTGCTTGGCGTAGCCGTGGAAGTTCATCTGCACGCTAAAACGGGTTAAGGCCGACATATCATAGATGGAGGGCTCAAAGTGAGCTGAGGTATCATCATGGTTCAGATACCCTAGTGGATATCATTGCCCCCGAATATGAATCCTTTTGCGCTGGTTATTAACGAATATGCGCGGCTGCCCGGAGGCCGTCGCCACCATGAAGACGACGACGAGCAAGAGAAATACCAGCCCCGAGAAGGCCGCACTACTCCGCCCCCGAGGCCTCCTCCTGAGGGATTTCGCGCCAAAAACTTATTTACAATGGCCCCGAGTTCCGAGCCAAGGTTCATCGCCATTGCCCGAGCAACACGACGCGAAGATCTACGCCATGATGACGGCCGGCGGCGGCATCGGCGGCATGGCCTTCGTCGGCAAGCTGAAGGAGTTCGTCCAGAAGTCCCCCGACGGGCCTCTGGGGTTTCTGGTCAACTGGGCGAGGCTCTACAGCCTCTGGCCCGTCCACCTCGAAACGGCCTGCTGCACAACCCCTGACACCGTAATACTCGGCGACAACAAGGTCATCTCGGAGTATAGGATTGGCGATGAAGTAACTGGCGTCAGTGGGCATGTGTGCGTCTTGCAGACTTTTGCCCGAGAGTTTGATGGAAACCTCCTGCAAATAACGGGGAGGGGCATGCTTCCCGTCCGAGTTACGCCCGAGCATCCAATACTAACCGTGCAACGAACAATGCGTGGCCGTCACGGAAGGTATCATGATGGCCAAGTTTGGAAGCGCGCTGGAGATTTGACCAGTTCACCTCCTGCAAAGGTAAACGGACGCTACACGTACCCGAATGGGGACCACGACTGCTTGTTGATACCGCGAATCGAGGGATTCGTAGATCGAGCTACAATCCCACTTGAAAGGTATTCGACGACTCGTGGACTGAACATTGTCAGAGGTCGTGGCGAGAACCCGCCATTGCAGTTCCCTCTTAACGTCGAGACGGCTTGGCTGTTGGGGATATACGCTGCTGAAGGCTGGTCCACCGAGAACCACGATGTGTGCTTTGCATTCGGTCACAATGAGGACCAATTAGTTGGACGAGTATCAAGGGTAGCGAAGCTGCTCGGATACTCGCCCTTTGTCAAGGTAAGGGAAACCACGACTGTGGTAAGATTCTCATCGAGCATCCTGGCCCGCGCCTTCCGCAACTGGTGTGGTCATCTCGCCATTAACAAGAAGATACCCGATTTCATTCTCTACCATAAGAACACCGACCTTCTCAAAGCTTTCATCCGTGGTTATCTCGACGGCGACGGCAGCATGACGAGTGACCCGCGGGGCCCCGTCTACGATAGAGCCAGCACGATTTCAAAGGTCTTGGCCCTTCAGATTCAGCTAGCATATGCCAGGCTTGGCCATTTCGCCCGGATTTCACTCGGGCACCGCGGTGGGAGCTCGACGATCATGGGTCGGAAGGTGAAGACGAACGATGTCTACGAGATTTGGGTGTTGACGTCGGACAGGAAATCCGATTACGTTGAAATCGGATCAGACTTCATCGCGGTTCCGATCAAGAAGATATCAGAAATCCGCTATTCGGGTTCCGTGAACAATCTCGAGACATCGGACAATACCTATCTTGTCTCGAACGCCGTCGTCCATAACTGCTCCGTCGAGTTCGGAGCCGCCTCGGGCGCCCGCTGGGACGTGGAGCGCTTCGGGATGCTGGAGGCCTTCGGCTCCCTCCGCCAGTGCGACCTCCTCGTCATCCTTGGCACGGTGACACGCAAGATGATGTCCAGGATCAAGGTCGTCTGGGAGCAGATGCCCGACCCCAAGTGGTGCATAGCGATCGGCGCCTGCAGCATCTCAGGCGGCCTCTACATCGACAGCTACTCCGTCGTCCAGGGGGTCGACCAGTACATCCCCGTGGACGTCTACATCCCCGGCTGCCCTCCGGGCCCCCAGACCATCATCCAGGGCGTCTTCCTCCTCCAGGAGAAGATACGGAGGAGCAACCTCAAGGGGGAGTACGTCGAGGTCGTCCAGAAATGAATGTCGTGGAGTTCGTCAGGGGATTCTTCTCCGCCCTCTATTCGGGGACGCGGCAGATCTTCAAGCGGAGGATGACCCTGCGCTACCCCGAGGCCGTCGCCTACCCCGTCGAAGGGATGTATGGCTACGACCCGAAGAAGGGCGTCGCCTCCAACGGCTGGCGAGGGAAGCACTACCTGGACATGGAGAAGTGCACCGGCTGCCAGCTCTGCGCCCTTGCCTGCAAGAATATCGCCGAGGCCATAGAAATGGTCCCGGTGAAGGTCACCTACCCCCAGAACAAGAAGGAGATATACCCCAGCGTGGACTACGGAAGATGTCTCCCTCCGTGGATGGAGGTTCTCACTTCTGACGGCTCCAAGAGAATTGACGAAATCAAGTTGGGCGAGAAGGTACTGACGCACAAAGGGCAGTATCGGGCTGTAACGCAGGTCTTCCGCAGGAAGTACACGGGGCGTCTTTTCACCTTCAAGACGTTGGGCAACATCGAACCGCTCACAGTCACTGAAGGACACCCGATACTCGTTCATGTTTCTGGGAGGAATGAGTGGATGGCACCTGAGAACATACCGTCGCGTTCCTATCTGACTCGACCCATCATCCAGGAGTTCACTACTTCGATCAGCGTGGAGACCAGACACCAGGTGTACCATCCAGCCGGGCGTGGTGGCTACTTCCTTTTGCAGAAAGAGGTCCTGCTGTGCACGCCTGACCTTGCGAGGCTCGTAGGCTACTACCTCGCCGAAGGCCACGCCGACAGATACAGGGTATCGTTTGACATCCACAAGAAGGAACAGGGTATCGCCCAGGACATCGTCAGGATAAGCAGAGAGACGTTCAACGCAAACGTCTCCTTCAAACCCGACAAAAGGAATCTCGGGTTGAAACTGGTCATCGACTCAGTCAGAGTGGCTGCCTTCTTCCAGCAGTTCGGCACGATGTGTTACCAGAAACACCTGCCAAGTTGGGCGATGATCCTTCCAGAGGATGTTCAGGCGGAGTTCGTGAAGGGAGTCTTCAAGGGCGACGGCCACTACTCGAACCACCAATACGCTTACATGCATTCGAACTACTTCACCATCCGCACGACGTCGAAGGTGATGGCCAACCAGCTGGCATACGTCCTTGCCAGACTCGGCATCATCGCTTCGGTGTCCAAGCAGGACCAGAAGGACAGGAGAAGGTGTTACAACGTGACCGTCAACACTCCCTTCATTGAGAAGATGGGCGCCGTCTGCGGCGTCGAGGCCCTCAACAACCCCAGCCCCTCTCATAGCTACCTGAGAATTGTGGACGGGATGGTCGTTTCCCCTGTGGTCGATGTTGGCGTAGAAGAAGTGAAGGATCTTGAAGTCTTCAACTTGGAGGTCGAAGAGGACAATAGTTATGTTGCCAGCAACCAGGTCGTTCACAACTGCGTTTTCTGCGGCTTCTGCATCGACCCTTCTACCCCAGTGGTCACGAACCCTGGGTTGAAACCTATCAGCCAGGTCCAAGTGGGCGACATGCTCCTTACGCACACCGGGGATTACAGGCCTGTCACGAAGGTTTGGAACATGCTTTACTCAGGACCCCTCTATCGTATTCACGTCTACGGCAGGCCCGAGCCGCTGATCTGCACCAAGGACCATCCCATAATGGCCGTTTCCAGACCCCGCTCCACTCGAAAGGACGGCCGCCTCCTAAGGTCTACAGCTCCGATTCGCTTCTACACTCCGGACAAGCTCAAGGCGGGTGACTACATGGTCAGCCCGATTGTCAAGAAGGTGGTTCACACGGCCTTCTTTGAGAAGGATGTGCCGATGTACAGAGGGGGTGTTTCAACACGACATCTCAAGCTCGCCGCCAACCCCGAGCTCTTTCGCCTGATAGGTTACTTCATAGCCGAGGGGTTCTGTGACGGCGGTAGGACGGTCAAGTTCTCATTTCACATCAAGGAAGACGATCTGATCCGCGATGTCGGGCAGCTCTGCGCAGCCTTCTTCTCCAAGAAACCCAAGCTCAGGAAGAACACTGGTTTGGGTGTGAACGTCGTCCTCAATTCTGCGCTCGCCGAGGATTTCTTTTCGCAGTTCGGCCATGGGGCCGAGAACAAGAAGCTCCCTGAATGGGTCTTCTTCGCGGAGAATGAGAAGCTCGTCCAGTTAATCAAGGGCATCTGGCTGGGCGACGGCTGCAGGATCCATCAGCCTCGCCAAGAGTACTTCAACTTCACCACCACATCACAGGTGCTCGCGTTCCAGTTACAGGAGATCCTAGCACGGCTGGGGGTGGTCGGGTTGATTGAAGGGCTGCACCAGAAGAACCGGCTCCCAGCCTACCATGTGAACGTTTTCGGCAGATGGGCTCTCAAGCTTTCTTCTCTCTTCGGCGTAGAGTCCGCAAGGGTTCCCTCCAAATTCACCGACAAGTTCCATCTTGACGGTAGCTACTCCTACCTCCCAATCAGGGAGATTGAAGTAGAAGACGTCAGGGACTACAGAGTCATGGACGTCACCGTGGACGAAGACCACACCTTTACTCCGCTGGGTCTCGTCACTTCTAACTGCGTCGACGCCTGCCCGTTCTACGCCCTTTTCATGACGAACGACGTGGAGCTGAGCGAGCTCAAGAGGAACTCCCTCTTCTACACGCCTCTGGAGCTCTACAAGAAGCCGGAGCTCATAGACGCAAAGAAGCAGAAATGGGACCTGGATCCCTCGAAGGGTGCGCACCATGAATGAGGACGAGCTCGCCGCCTCCCTGACCTCCTCCCTCCAGCCTCTTGGCCTGAATGCGTCGAAGTCCGCCATTCACAGGATAAAGATCCCCGGAACGGCTGAGAAGCTGTTGGATGCCGCCAAGGCCCTAGATTCGTCTGGCTTCAACTACCTCCACACGATAACGGCCACCGACATGCCGAAGACGAACGAGTTCGAGCTCTCCTACTGGGTGGGGAGCCTGGAGGACGGAAAGAAGGAGCACGTCGTCCAGTACGTCTTCCGCATCCCGAAGGCCTCGCCTTCGGTGCCCTCGATCATGGAGGTCTGGCCCGCAGCCTACTACCATGAAAGGGAGGAGTGGGAGTTCCTGGGCATCACCTTCACGGGGAACCCTGACATGAAGCGCCTGTGGCTCCCCGAGGACTGGGACGAAATCCCGCCCCTCCTTAAGGACTACAAGCTTCGCCGCTGGGTCGACGAAGAGAGGGAACGCCACGGCCTCGTCGTGAGGGGCGACTGGCATGGGCATGGAGAGGATACCCGGAGTATTCGTCGAAGAGCATAGCGGAGAGGGGAAGCTCACCGTCAGCATCGGCCCCCAGCACCCCGGCTCCGGCCACTTCAGGATAATCGTCACCCTCGACGGCGACGTCATAAGCGAGGCCATCCCCGACCCAGGCTTCGTCCACAGGGGCGCCGAGAAGATGTCCGAGTACAGGAACTACATCCAGAACATCCCCCATCTCGAGCGCCCGGTTATACTGGACAGCACCGGTATACTCTTCCCCTACACGCTGGCCGTGGAGGACCTCCTAGGCCTCACCGACAAGGTCCCCGAGAGGGCGAAGTACATCAGGATCCTGATGGCCGAGTTCAACCGGATCATCAGCCACGAGTACTTCCTGGCCATCGAAGGCATCTTCCTGGGCCACTCCACCCAGTTCATCTGGAGCACGGGCGACAGGGAGGCCTTCATGGACCTCGCCGCCTCCCTGAGTGGCGCCAGAGTCACCTTCAGCTATCCTCGTGCCCGGCGGCGTCCGCACCGACACGCCTCCCGGCTTCGAGGAGAGGACCCTCAAGGCCTGCACCTACTTGGAGGAGCGTCTGAAGGACTACCGGAGGATGCTCTTCGACAATCCCTTCATGAAGATGAGGATGGAGGGTGTGGGCGTGATCAGCGGGTCCGACGCCGTGAGGTACGGCCTCGTGGGGCCCACGGCCAGGGCCAGCGGCGTGAACACCGACGTGAGGAGGGACGAGCCCTATTCCCTCTACGACACCGTCGACTTCCAGGTTCCCGTCAGGAAGGAGGGGGACGACATGGCCCGCGTGCTCGTGCACCTGGACGAGATGGAGCAGTCCTGCTGGATTATACGCCAGGCCCTTAAGAAGATGCAGCCTGGCCCCGTGAAGTTCGCCATGAAGGGTCAGATGAGAGGGAGAGTGGGCGAAGCCTACGCCCGCACAGAGGCCGCCAGGGGAATGATGAGCTTCCACATTATCAGCGACGGCCTCCCCGAGCCGTACAGGGTCAAGATCGACACCCCCAGTAACCGGAACCTCGCGATAATGCCCAAGCTCTTCAAGGGACTCCACCTCGCCGACCTCCCCGTGACCTTCCAAAGTCTCGATTATTGGCCTGTTGAGGCGGACAGATAGTGCAAGATGGCGCTGCGATACTTGCCCGTCCTTCCTAAGTGTGTCGTCTACGTCGTCGGCAGAGAGCTTCCTATCGAGATAGAGTTCCTCCGGCTCCTCCTTCGAGGGCGGCCATCCTTCCACGAGCTCGTACCGCTAGATGCGATTTAACGACCCGCGGCCCCGAGCTCAGATGAAGGCTACCGCGACCCCGGCCGCGACGATTAGAAGCCCCACGACCCGCGCCAG
Source organism: uncultured Nitrososphaerota archaeon (assembly GCA_963842885.1). Classification (GTDB taxonomy): domain Archaea; phylum Thermoproteota; class Nitrososphaeria; order Conexivisphaerales; family DTJL01; genus DATKKG01. Next base: position 279,489 of record CAWJIE010000003.1, on the reverse strand, counting down.
CAGGATGGACCTCTTGATATACGTGCGTCCCCCCAGCACGGCGGCGAGGAACGGGAAGGGCAGGATGAGGAGGCCCATCCCTGCCGCGACGATCCCGCCGTAGAACAACAGCTTGGCGAACACGAGGGTCAGGCAGGCGACGGCAAGTATGGCTTCGGCGACGTAGAATGGACGCGAGTACTTAGCGTCGAACTCCAGGAACTTCCTGGCGCTGGCTTCGCAGGCGTCGGAACAGAAGGGGACGGTGATCCTGTCCTGCTTATTGAACCTGACCTCCTTGATGTGCTCGGAGCTTCCGCACCAGATGCAGCGCCTTTCGACGCGGGGCATGCTGCGCCGTCCCATCCCCCTCCTCACTAATATCGTTTGGCATCGCGAGTTGTGTAAGATTTTTAAGGCCCCGTTTCAGTGGGTTGGTTGACAAGGATGCTTATCCCAGTGAGATGCTTCACCTGCGGCGCTCTGGTGGGAGACAAGTTCTACGAGTTCAAGGATAGGGTCACCAAGGGGGAGCAGCCCACGAAGGTCCTGGACGATATGGGCATCAAGAGGTACTGCTGCCGGAGGATGCTCATGTCGGGCTTCGAGATAGTCGACTACCAGATACCCTACAACGAGGCCACAGAACGCCGCAGGAAGGCCGACGCCGGGGTCAGCTAGGGCTTGGCTAGGGTCACTCAGTTCTACGCGAGACCTCTGTACACAAGCCGCGGCGACCCCACAGTCGAAGTCGACGTCCACCTAGGTCATATCATGGGACGGGCTGTGGCGCCTCAGGGCGCCAGCTCCGGGAAGAACGAGGCTCTCCACCTGCCGCAGGGTGGGTCCCGCCAGGCCGTCAAGAACCTCTACAGCGTCCGCGAGAAGCTCGTCGGTCTGGACGCGTCGGACCTGGAAGGTGTGTCCAAGCGCCTCAGGGAGGTGGACGGCACGCCGGACTTCTCTTTCATCGGAGGCGCTTCGGCGTTCGCGTTCTCCGTGGCTTCGGCCGTCGCCGAGGCCGAGGCCGAAGGCAAGCCGCTCTACCAGCTCATCTCAGGGAGGGAGGGAGGAACCATACCCGTCCCCATCGGCAACGCGCTGGGCGGAGGGAAGCACGCAGGACCTGGTTCGCCCGACATACAGGAGTTCTTGGTCGCCGCGTTGGGGGCCCCCGACGTGTTCAGCGCCGTGGCGGCGAACCTGGCGGTACACAAGGAGGTCAGGAAGCTCATCGAGGCGCGAGACCCATCCTTCCCCGGAGGGAAGGGGGACGAAGGCGCCTGGGCGCCCAAGATGAAGGATGAAGAGGCGTTGGAGGTGGTGGGACGGGCCGTGGAGAAGGTGTCGAAGGAGCTGGGCTTCAGGATAGGCTTCGGGTTGGACATGGCTGCGTCCAGCCTGTGGGACGGGGACAGGAAGGTCTACGACTACTCAAGGAAGGGCAAGAAGCTGAACGCCGCCGAGCAGATCGACTACGTCCTGGACCTTATCCGCGACCACTCGCTCTTCTACGTTGAGGATCCGCTGGACGAAGAGGACTTCGACGGCTTCATGGAGCTGACGGCCAAGGCGAAGGGCACGTGGATCGTCGGAGACGACATCTTCGTGACGCAGCTGCCGCGGCTGCGAAGGGGGATCTCCATGAAGGCCGCCAACGGCGTCATCTTGAAGGTCAACCAGGTGGGGCCACTCTACGACGCTCATGTCGTTCGCCCGAGAGGCCCATGCCAGCGGCTATCTTGTCGCCGCTTCGCACAGGAGCGGAGACACCTGGGAACCTCATCTGGCGCAGATAGCCGTCGGCGCAGGTGCCCAGCTCCTCAAGTGCGGCATCCTAGGGGGAGAGAGGATGAGCAAGCTGGCGGAACTCATACGGCTCGCCGAGCAGCATCCGAGCCTTAGCCTCGCCCGATTCTGATTCCTCGATGTTCAGGCAGCCGCGGTGGACGTTCGCAGCCCTGGCTGGACTTCAGGTCAGTATTGACCGAGCGTCTGCGACTCAGATAGAATGCTGGCCGCGAAGGTAAATTTAAGTACTTTTGAGCCCTACTTGTGGTCGGCTGAAATCATTTGGCGGAGAGCGTGAAGTGCGCGTTCTGCGGCGCTGAGGTATTTGAGCCGCATTATGAGACCATCGGCGGTAAGAGGTACGTCTTTCATTCCGCCGTCTGCGCGGCTGCGTTCAGGGCCAGGGTCTCCTCCCTTCGGCTGGCGAGGGCTGGGGGCATCGTGGCCCTGCTGGGCGGGGCGATAAGCCTCTACTCGGCTTTCACAGCCTCTTCCATGAGCGGCGCTGCAGGCTCAATGGCGGCGCCGACGGTGGGCTGGCCCTTGGCTGTCCTCGGCCTCTTGGTGCTGGCTACCGGCATGGCCATAGTCGTGATGCCAACGAAGGTTCCGATGAGATTGGGGGGAGCGCTCATGCTGGTCTACGGCGCCCTGATGACCACAGTCTTCCTCAGCGGACACCTCTCCCTCGCACTCATCGCCATGAACGCGGGCACCACCTGGATGATGCTCGTGATGGGGATAGCGATGTTCGTATTCGGCATCCTGATGCTCGGCATGCCGGGGGGCATGGCCGAGCCCGCCACCCGAGGCGCCAGGGGTGCGCTCCTGCGCCTGGGCGCCTACTCGACCGTCATCGCGCTGGCTGTAATCCTGACGATAGGCGGCCTAGCCGCCTCAAACATGTTGCTCCCGTCGGGCGCTGTGCATATGCCTGGAGGGAACCAGACCACGACCACCACGATGCCCACCACCACGACTACCACGCCTGGAGGGAACCAGACGACAGGCGGACCAAAGGTCTGGACAGTCCAGATCACTGGCAGCAACATGGGCGGATTCTACTTCCAGCCCTATACGATTACGATAAGCGTAGGCGACACCGTGAACTGGACTTGCATTTCAGGAAGGCACACCGTGACATCAGACCCTGGTCAGGCGGTCTCCTTTGACTCCGGGACGCTGACTCCGGGGCAGTTCTTCAATTACACATTCAACGTGCCAGGCAACTTCACCTACCGAAGCACGATAGACATGGCTATGACAGGGGTCGTCGTCGTGACACAACCTGGCTGATCGTTCATGCTGCCGCTGAATGGCGACCGGCCGGCGCAGCGCATATAACCTCCGGCGTAATCACCCGAGCGTCGCCAATCTGCGCTCACACGAGCAAACCTTAAATGAACACGCTCAGAGTGTCGCACTTATGATGGAAGGAACCAAGACCTTGTCCATGGCACGACCGATTCCCGCTTCGTTACGTGCGGCCGTCGTCTAAATCGCTGGAGGCAATGAGAGACTTGTCCCGTTCCCGATTCGGTCTCTTTAACTCCTTCATCAGACGCTTCCATCGGCTGATAATAGTCGCATGGATTGTTGTGCTAGTGCTTTCGGCTACGCTGATACCTAGCTTCTTCGCCGGCGTGTCATACGACATCACTGCCTTGGCTACCTTCGGGGGGCCAAAGAACACGGAGTCTCAGATCGCTCAGAACATAATGAACGCGCAGTTTCCCTCTTTGAGCGGCGCCGGAAACGATAGCATTATGCTGGTGATCCAAAACCCGACCTCCGGCGTATATTCAGACGCCGTGAAGGACGCCGTCCTCCATCTCGAAAGCATGGTGGGCTCCGATTCCAGCCAGGTCAACTACACGGGGGCGTCGAGCATATATTCGACCGAGGGCGACGTATTGAACTCCACGCTGCCCAGTTTCATCCTAGGTGTAGCATCCATCGCCTCCAACATCACGACGGTCAACCAGGCCGTCTTCTCTTTGGAGCAGAACCTTTCGGCCCTCAGCTCCGGCTTATTCCAGATGCAGCAGGGGATTAACCAGACATCCCAGCTGGTGTACGGGATACCCGCCGCCTTCGTAGGAATCTGGGCAGAAATCAACGCCACCGGACAGACGAACGTAACAATCACCAACCAGCAGGCTAACGCGAGCATCTTCACCCAGACGGGCAGCTTCGGAGGCGACCAGCAGTCAATCGGCTACTATACCGCGTTCTTCGGCTATTGGAACGCGAGCTTCCAGACTGCCCCCACCCTTCCGCCGACGCAGAGGGAGGCAGCTGCCGTCAGCGAAGCAGTAAACAACTTCACTTCCAGCCACTTCGTCGACAATGAAACAAAGGGGCTGATCCTGAGCGTGGCGAACGGGCTCGACGTGACCAACTGGAACCAAGGCAGCGCCGTCGGGAACCTTACGGCCAACGCCTTCGCCTCCCAAATCCCGAGCAGCTTGGCTTCATCTCTTGGGGTTACGCCCGTCGATCTGGTGCTCAGCCTCTACAGCCTGGGTCCTTCTCCGTCAGTCGCGGCGCTCACGAACCTCGCTATCCCGTTGATCGCGAACGGCTTCAGCGGCATCCCTGAACCCATCCCAGGGTTCTCGTTCACTGATCTGGTCACGGCCTCCTCCTCGCTTGGGCCTTCGCCTAGCCAAAGCGCTGTCTGGAACCTCTCGGCGAACTTCTTTTCAAACACGACGGCGAGCGCCTTTGCGGCGTCGCCGCTTTTCACCCTCAACGCGACCTCTCTCAGCGGCCTGCTTTCGGGCCTCACCATAAACAGCTCTGCCGCCCAGATAGCCAGCGCGATTGACACCGTGGTCTCAAATGACAGCTTCTCCAACTATCCCCTCGTCCTGTCGAAGTCGCTAACCCAGAACTTTGTAGGCGCGGGGAACGACACGATGATCGTCGTATTCAGCTTCTCTTCCGCTCCCAGCTCCGACGCCCTCGCGGGGTTCCAGCAGGACGTGAAGGGCTCCGACCTCTCTTCACTGGCGACGACTTACGTCACCGGCAGGACGATGATCGCGCATGATTTTGAAGACACGTTCATTCCTGTCCTCGGATTGACCGTGGGCCCCGCCATCGTGGTGTCGATAATCATCGTCGTCATCCTCTTCGCTGCGCCGCTGGCAGCCCTACTTCCGCTTCTTCTTGGAGGCCTCTCCATTGTCATCGCGTACGCGGCGATCTACCTCGGCGTGGTGGTCGTCGGCGGCGGCAAGATAACCTTCCTCACCCCTACGTTGGCGACGCTCCTCATGCTGGGGCTCGCCGTGGACTACTCCGTCCTTCAACTCCGGAGGATGAAGGAAGAAAGGACGAACGGGAGGTCAAAGGAGGAGAGCGTCGCGACTTCGGTCAGATGGGCCGGCCAGGCCGTGCTTACCGCAGGGATCACCGTTGTGGTCGCGTACGTCGTCTTGGCGGCGGTGAACGTGCCGATATTCAACGACGTCGGGATAGCCATCGCCCTTGGGGTCTCCATCCTTCTTCTGGCGTCGTTGACGCTGCTTCCTTCCCTTGAGCTGCTCTTGGGGGACCTCCTGTTCTGGCCACGCCTGAAGGTCAATAGCCACGAATCCAAGCCCGGCCTCCTAGGCAAGGATATCCGATGCGACCCTCAAGAGGAAGTTGGCCGTCGCGCTGGTGATATCGCTCTTCGCTGCCGGCGCGGTCGCCGCTACAGCCAGCACCCCCACTGGACTCGACGTGCTGAAGCTCATCCCGAACTTCCAGAGCAACCAAGGTCTGACGGTCATCACGAACAGCCTGGGTGGAGTTGTTTCACCGACGCAGGTCCTGGTGACGATGCCGTCCCCTATAGTCTACGGAGACAACCAGTTCAACCAGACCCTGCTGAACCAGATCGAGCTGATATCGTCCAAGGTGGCTGGCTCCTCAGACGTGACCAGCCTGATGGGCCCGACCAGGCCCTATGGGTCTCCGTTCAACTTCTCTTCCATCGGGGACATGTCCGAGCCCCTCCAGTCGCAGTACCTCGAGGGGATGCTCTCCTATATCGGAAAGGACAACACGACCGCACTGATATCCGTCGGGTTGAGTTCCGCCTCGATGAGCGCGCAGTCGGTCGCCTCTCTGGAGAATCTGGAGTCCGAAGTGAAGTCCGTCTCTTTCATGCAGGGGGTCGTCGCGCACTACGGCGGAACGGCTTCGCAGACGTACGACAATGAGCAGTTCATGAACGGGCTGATACCGGAGGTCACGGCCATCCTCGTTGTGGCTGTCTTCGTGATCCTGTTCTTCCAGCTCAGGTCCGTCTTCACGCCGTTCAGGCTGGTCTTCACTATCCTCTGCAGCGTGGCCTTCTCCCTGGCCCTCCTCGCCGTCACATTTGACTACATACTGAAGCTGCCTATTCTCAACTTTGTGGCGCTCTTCGTGATAGTGACCATGTTGGGCGTCGGCATCGATTACGACATCTTCTACGTAACGAGGATACGAGAGGAGATCCTGAACGGGAAGACCGATGATGAAGCGATCAAGATTGCCACCACCAAGGTCTGGGTGACCATCCTCGGCCTCGGGATCATACTCTCGAGCGTCTTCGCCTCCCTCATGGTGACCGGAATCGCCGTGCTTCAGGAGATCGGCCTGGCGGTTTCGGCGGCCGTGTTGATTGACGTGTCGGTGGTGATCCTCTTCTTCGTGCCTTCACTGATGGCCCTGGCCGAGAGGTTCAATTGGTGGCCATCCAAGGCCGGGAGAAGCTCGGAGAAGGATGCCTGATCGAAAAGACCCCTTGGAGCTCCCTCAAATCATTGTGCTTCTGTAGCATTCTCTCTTCAGCAGGACAAATGGGGAATCCCCGCCGAATCGACGGACGACGGTTGGCTGTCCGGCCTGGAGTGGACCATTTCAGGCAGGACCGATGCCGTTGAATGCGATTCCATGATCATCAAAGACGAGTTCTAAGCTGTGACGCAGGCCGCACTTTATCGTCGACTATGAGGTCACACATATATACAGAACGTCTGACTGCTCCCTCGACGCGCATGACGGTCGACATAGTCGTTAGGAAGGAACCGAGGTACGAGGTCATATCGAAATCCTACGTGGGTCCGTACTCGGGTGCAGATATGATGAAAGATGAATTCTATGCTCTTTCAAAATGGGCAAAGAAGAACAGCCTGAAGACGGGGAAGTGGTTCTTCTACGAACTGGACGACCCAGATACACCCGAAGGCAGTCGCAGGTGGGAGGCATGCATTGAAGTCAAGGGACGACCAAGGGCCAAGCCGCCGTAGGGACATCGAGACAAAGGTGCTCCCAGCCCAGCTTGTAGCCAGCGTCGTTTTCGACCCTGATCAAGTGTCTATGCGATTAGTCTACCATGGGCTCGAAGGTTGGCTGCAATGGAGGACGAAGTTCGGAGAATTCGAAGAGGCGGGCCCCACACGGGAAGTGTACTTGGACGACCCGTGGACGAACAAGAAGGCATGGGCCAACGCCGATGTCCAGGTCCCTGTCCGGAAGATTAGGCCATCCAAGCTCTGATTCACTCAGCTCCCCGTCCCCTTCGCGGCGAAGAGGACGGTTTTGGCTCGCACATCCGATTGAACCCACATTGAAACGGGCGTGCAACGAAGGGCCATACTCGATTCTTGAACTTCGAGGAGTTCTTGGGCCCATGTTGCACATGAGTTCGACAAGGTCTTCCTTTTCCCCTTTTTCATCTCCAGAGGAACCACAGCGGAGCAAATGTTAAATTTCCTCCCATTGATGGTAGAGGACACTGAAAGGACATCCAGTGTCTCCATCTTGGGCATCCAGTCTCTCACAAAGGCATTCGTCGTCGCTCCAAAGAGCGATTCTGAGAAGGTCTTCAGAGAGCTGGCGCGCTTCAATTTCTTTGATGTCGTGGAGGACGGCGTCTTTAGGCAGCGCTATGAGCTTGCTGAGGAGATCAAGAAGCTCAGAGACCAGCTGGGGATCCTCGCCGATTCTCTGATGCTCAAGGAGGAGCCCGGCGTCATAGAAGTGCTCACAAAGGGATACCACGTCAAGAAGGAGAAGCTCGAAGCGGCGGGCTGGGAGGACTACGTCGCTAAGGTGAAGGCCGAGGCCGACCGAATACTTGCGGCCGCCGGGGAGCTCAACGAGGGCATCGCCTCCGTACGCCGACGGCTCGAGGAACTGGAATCCCAGAGGAGCCTTCTCCAGTTCGTGTCGACCTTCCGAGGGGACGTGGGCGCAATCTCACAGGTCAGCCGATTCTACGTAGAGCTCGCCATAGCCAAGACCCGGGACGTCAAGGAACTCAAGAAGAGCCTGCCCAAGACCTCCTTCTACAGCCAGATCATCAGCAAGAGAGACTCGGTCATCCTAGTGATTGGCGAGAAGGGCGACGGCCAGAGGATCGAGCGAGTCCTGAAATCCTTCGAGGCGCGCCCCATCAGCCTCCCCCGTGAGCTGTCTAGGGACCCCATCAAGGCCTACGACTCCACGCTCAAGGAGATCGACGCCATTCAGAAGAGGAAGGTGGAGCTGGAGGGTGAACTGGAACGGTTTAAGGAGGAGAAAGGCAATCGCATCCTCTACCTTAGGGAGGCCAGCCAGATCGCCAGCGGTGTCCTTTCCCATGCCTCCTCCAACCCGTTCTCGCATTTCATCAAGGTGGAGGGGTATATCCCCACCGAGAGCGTCGAAGAGTTCCGGAACACGTTCAAGGACTACATCGTCATGGTGGAGGCCTCCCAGAAGGGCCAAGACAAGGCCGTGCCAACCCTCATGAGGAACGCGAGGCTGGTAGATTCGTTCGAGGCCGTGACGCTCACCCAGGGTTCCCCCAGCTACACGGAGTTCGACCCCACCCTCATCATTTCCGTCGTCTTTCCCATATTCTACGGCATAATGTTCGCGGATGCAGGCCAGGGTATCCTGATGTTCCTTCTCGGGCTGGCGCTGTGGCTCAGGGGCGCGGGCTCCATCAAAAAGTGGGGCTTCACCCTGATGAGCTTCGGCATAGCCGCCACCGCCGTGGGCCTCTTGGTGGGTGAGGTCTTTGGATTCGAAACCGGTGAAGTCCCTGGGATAGGCCCCCTACTGAGCAGCCTCGTCATAGTCCACCTGAAGAATCCCAACGGCACTCTGCCTCTCAGCAGCGTGCTTCTGGTGATGGAGGTTGCCATCATCATCGGCATCTTCCACATCTCGGCGGGCCTGGTGCTCGACATCGCAAAGGCATACAAGAACGGCGAGAAAGTGGAGCTCTTCGTCCTGAAGATACCCACTCTGGTTTTCTATGTGGCGGGGATTCTCTTCGCCCTGGCATTCATAGGAGGAGGCTTCGCCTTCACGGGCATGTCATCGTCTGCCCCGACCCCGCTGATAGGCATCCCGATTAGACTCACCACTTCCATCTCTCTCCCTGTAATCCTCTTGATGGTGGTCATCATCATGTTCGGGAAGGCCGGCGCCAAGCTGGCAGGGAAGTTCCACTCGGAGGAGTCCGTCGCCATCATGCTCGTGGAGGGGATAGTCGAGGTGCTCCTGAAGATAGTCGAGTTTTTGGCCAATTCCGTAAGCTACGCCCGTCTGGGGATACTGATGATTGTCCACGTCGTCCTCATGGGCGTGGTCAACTTGGCTTGGACTTCGTTGGGGGCGGCGGGCATCCCCATCCTAATCTTCGGCAACATCGGCGTGATGATGCTGGAGGGCCTTATCGTCTACATCCAGGACCTGAGGCTCCACCTCTACGAGTGGTTCACCAAGTTCTACGAGGGTGAAGGGACGCCCTTCAAGACCATCCTCCCCTCCCCTCGCAGAGTCGAGGTTGCCTGGAAGCCTATACAATAACCAGCTTGGCGATGATTGCCGAAGGCTGCAGCCCCACTTCCACCCCGAAGGCGATCGATGACAGGTTCCTCACTTCGACCTCCTTGGCCTTCAGTGCGCCCAGAAGTATGGGCTCCGACATCGGCTGCATCGAGAACGTGCGTTTCGCTGTGATCAGCACCTTCCTGTAGAACGCATCCTCCACTCCGCTGATCAGGCCCTCTGGCGTAGTGGCGCTGGGGATCATCTTTCTGTAGACAGATCGTGAAAGTGCGGCCGCAGCCGCCTGGACGGTGTTCGCCGACAACATGCGCTCCAAGGTCTCGGCGTCGATGAAGAAGGCCGGAGCAATCAGCAGCTCCCTCGCCTTGGACTCGGGTAGGTCGAGCCACTTGCTCCTCAGGATGGCCAGGATGTCGAACGAATCCACGTCGGCTGCCACCATCGACTTGACGACGGCGTTGGGCCTGTCGTAGAAGCGCCGCAGCCTCCCCTTCTTGGGTGCGAATGCTCCGACCAGCTTCCCCAGAGTGTACCTGTCGATGTACAGATCGAACGTGCTGACATCCCTGGTCTGGCGATAGGCCGCCATTGCCTGGGCTAGATACGGCTTTATGTCGGAATCACTCAAGAGAGCCAACACCTGTTCGAGGTTGGACGCCGAGAGAATCCTCACTATGAGGTCCCGGCGGCCGGCCAGCTCCTCCGCCCTGAGCACAATCATGTCGCTCAGGTCTTCGTAGGAGAGGCCCATCGCCTTCCCTTTCACTGCCACTTTCAGGTTCCAGGAAAGGTTCCTTTCGAAGTAGCCCTGAAGGAACCCAGGCTTCCTGTAGTACTTGATGAGCTCGTAGTTGAAGACGGACAGGCTGGACCTGAGCATAGACTCGAGCCTCCGCGCCGACATCCCGCCCGCCACGGCCGTCACCTGTTCTCCGTAGGCGGTCGTCTTCAGCTTCGCGGCCATCTCGTCGACGCTCCTGGAGTTGGCCAGCTCCTCTAGGAAAGCCCTGGAAAGTAGGGAGCCCCGCGACGCGTACGCCTTCACGAACACGAACACGTCGTCCTGCTTGAACGCGGCCGACAAAGAGTCACGCCTCGCTCAACAGTATCTGAACGATCAGCGCCTTGACCGGATCCCTGATGCCTTTCGCTTTTGCGTTGAACGCCGCCATCTCGGCGTTGCCGTGCTCGACGATTTCTCCGGCCTCTTTTTCGGCCGATTTCCTGATCGCCTCCACGAGGTCGGCCTTCTCACCTTCGGCTTCCCTCATGGTGGCATTGTAAGCAGCCTCGCCACTCTCTTGGGCAAGCCTCAGAAGCTCCAGCTTCCTTGTTTCCACGTTCTTTCTGAGCTCGTCGAGAGAGGCTTCCAACGTCGTCAGGTTCTTCAAGGCGGCTTCAACGGGAGACGTCTCCGACAAGGACCTTCTCTCAGCCGATACATTGCGAGGATATATAAATCCTAGCAGACGGTCGAGTCGCTTCGTTGCGCCTGCGGCAGTGCGTCCTTACCGCGGCTAAGCACCTTAGCATCTATTTCGAATCGTGGCGCTAATCTTGGGTCTGTCGCTGCTCTCTGCCGAAGAAGGTCCTCCTCCGCTGGAACGGTGGCAGCCCAACGTCTCATTTTAACGCAGTTCATCTCATTTTCGTCGTCATCATCATAAGCAAATATCTCAGATTCGTCATTTTCGTCATTTTGTCGGCTAGCCCCCGCCTTAAGGCGGCGGGAGGCGGGATTTAGGCTGATGGCAGGCTGTAGAATCCGTCTGCCAGACCTGACTCCGGCGTCGGGAAAACTGCAAACGGAATTCCGGTTTGGCAATCTGACGTGGGAGGCCTAGCTCCGCAGGCAAAGAACGTCCGCGGTGGAAATCCGAATGCACTTGCTCTGCTATGGTCCCACGATCTTTTCCGCTGCGGCCGATGATGATGGGTCTAGCTTGAGAGGGAGGGAGAGATAGATGGAAAAATGACATTTGCGCGTGCGAGGAAATGGGAAGTAGATGAGAAAAGGCGGAAGATTTCACACCGGCAATCGCTGGAGCGGACCGGGAAGGAGTAGGCGCCGGGCGCTTTCTATTCAAGAAACATCCGTATGTGGAGTGGTGGCTTAGCGGGCCCGGGAGGACCCGGTCCCAGGTGGATACCTAATCGCAGCTAGATTGGATTCTCTTCCACCAACCAAAACAATCCAAGACTCTTGCAGGTGGTGGGGCATGACGCTTCAATAGGTTAATCATCTTTATGTTATTTAAAACAATAGAATAACTGAATGGGGGCGGGAGGCTGGCCGACAGTCACGGCAGGCTGGCTAAGGCAGTTAAGAGTTCCATTTAAGAAGGAGCCTAGTCCACATTTCATCCGCGAAGGAAATGCGCAAAAGGAGCGTAGTCCTCATCACGACCACTGCAGCTGTTCTACTAGTCACCTTTCTTTTCGCGCCTGTAATTGCCCTGCCTGAAGTAGGCACTCATTTCCCGTTGGGAGTTGCTCCGTGTTGTCAGGTCACAATACATCGCACCGTGTCGCCGAGTGCAGCCCTATTGGGGTTTGGGGAAGTACGCTTCTGGAATACGGACTACGACGGCAATAACCTGACCCACCAAACCAGAGACTATCTGATTTTCACTTGGAACTGCTCGGACTACGACCAATATGTGAGAATAGCGCTTGTCTGAAGATTCATGTTTGATATGAAAGGATGGCTAAGTGGTCTAGGAAAGTAGGCTTGGACCTGCGAACTGGAGGTGGGTGATACTGCTCTTCGGGAAGGAACCAGCATGTGACAGGGAAAAAGCAGACGAGTCGTTCTAAGGCCTAGGTTTATGGCTCTTCTAGGATACCATATGCGCAGAGGCAGCTTGAGAAGAGCGATCAGTAAGGCTCTGGTCGGGTTGGCTGTAGCGTTGCTCCTATTCGATTCGGCGGGTCTGTATGTCGCCTTCTTCTCATCTGTGTCGCCGCCCTTGAACTTGCCTAACTCGTCCTCAGTTACTTCCGTCGGCGGACTGGAGCTGACCATCTCTGTCAACGCCAGAACTATCGCGCGAAGCCAATCAATTCGCATCAACGTCTCCATCCTCAACACTCTTAACGAGACCAACATCGTCAGCGAGTCCGATGACTGGCAGTTCTATGGCATCCCCATTGCAATGTGGTCTCCCTGCGATTATGGACTTCCAGCCAAGATGGTGATCCTCAAGGGCAACTACAGCCTGCAGGACCTGTCAAGGGTGGCCGACATTTCTTTCCCCTATGGGTGCATGGAAGGAGGGAGTGTCGACCATGTAATCTTTCAGCCGGACAGCGATCGAGTCAACATCACCGGGATCATGGGCACAAGCACCATTTCGAACCGGACCCTAGGGCCTTATGCCTTGGAGTTGAATTTCACCAGCAGCGGCTATTGGGACTTGTTGAACCTTTCGATGGAGGTCAATTCGCCCATCCTCGGCATGTACGGGAGCCCGCCAGCCTACGTCCCATTCGTCCCCGGCGTCTACACGATAGGAGTGGCGGATGAATGGGGTCAAGCTGTAGTCCTGCACTTTACGGTTCTTGCAGGCTAGTCATACGCTTCAGGAACGTGGGCTTGGACCTGCGAAAATGGGCTGAGGAACCAACGGGACCGCGTTCCATTGGACTGCTTCAATTGGTCAATCCCTGATGTGGACCTCGCCGCCAGGGCGTTCCCTATCTACTGCGAGCAGATGTATTTCACATTTTATGGTCACTTCTTGTAAATATTGTGGTAGCCCGGGAAGGGATATAAGCCCTCAGGATAGTAGCCCTTTTCTTAATGAGACGATTTTAGGTCTGCAGAGCTACGGGAAGCAAGGGAAAAGGACCGCCCTTCAACGCCGACATGGACGCCGGGAACAGGTTGGAAAAAAGGGGAGCCCGGAGAACAGGGTGGTTATCCCAGTATTGGAGGTGTCCTCAGGCAGATCCTTCTTGCTTCATTGCTTTCTCTTGCAGTAGATCAATCTGCTTCTGCCTGATCTCCACGTAGAGGTTACACCAATCGCGACCAGAGATGACCAGGTCGAATCCTTTCAACTTGGCATGGACACACTTCCCCCGTTCCATTATGTCCGCATTTATCGGATCACTCGGGGAGAACCAGACACATGACAGACAGTTCTCATATTGCCACGTCAACCTCTTCAGACTCTTCTGCGGTTCCGGTTCACTTGCGGGGCTCATGCGAGCGATGCGGAGACTTCCATCATACTTAAGCCTCACTCCTCCCAATTCCCGCCATCCTTCGGGTCTGGTCCCGGTTTGTGCTCCCGAGTCATCTGTCGATTATCGAGGCAGGCGGAAGGAGCATCCGAAAGATGGTTCGAGGCATATCGTTAAACGCCATCCCTCCCGTCTAGAGCCGAGTTGGTCATAATACTGCACATTGCGCGAAGGGAGGACTGGCAAACGGCCAAAGGCAAAGGGGCTTACGCTCCTGCGACCTACAAGAAAGATGGCTTCATCCGATGCTTTGGCCCAGCGCAGCTCTCATACGTGGCCAACTTGTTTTTAGCAGAAAGCACGACCTAGAGCACGGGCTAGTGCTTCTCTGTATTCTAGTGGGAAGGCTACACCCTCCGGTCAGCTGGGAGCCTCTTGACACCAATTGCGATTTGGCTCACGTCCTAGGCAAGGTGAACATCGATTCTGTTGTCATGGCCATAGATCTCATTCCGAACCTTGAAGGGAAACTCGAGCTGCCTCCTCGGATAGCAACCTACGCAGGATAACGCGGCTCCGTCTTGTTCCGCCGCACCCTTCAGGGGCCAACACCTAGGAGGTCAGCAAAGTCAGAGTCGCTCGTTCTTGCCTAAGGCTTATCTTGCGGGCATCGTAGAGCGGATTCAGCCCGATTGGCAATGAATGTCGCAGAACAGCTGAGCAGCTACGTCCGCTCCGTCGGATTCGGAGACTTGACGCCCGACGTCGTCTTGGAAGCCAAGAAGAGGCTCATTGACGGCATCGGATGCGCCATCGGGGCTTTCGATGCCGAGCCCGTCAAGATCGCCAGGAGGGTCGCGCAACGAGTCAGTTCCACCAAGCCCTCCACCCTCTTGGGCATTGAAACGAAGACGGCTCCTGACATGGCCTCTTTCGTCAACGGAATAATGATTCGCTACTTCGACTTCAACGACACCTATCTAGGGAAGGAGCCGGCCCATCCCAGTGACAACATCTCAGCCTGTCTGGCCGTGGCTGAGTCGGAGGGGGCTAGCGGTCGCGATTTTCTTCTTTCGCTGGCGCTTGCTTACGAGATCCAGTGCAGGCTCTGCGACCTCGCCGACATCAGGCACAGGGGTTGGGATCATGTCAACTATGGCCTTGTGTCCACCGCTCTGGCGTCGGGCAGGCTCCTCGGCCTAGACGTTGGCAAGCTCACGCAGGCGACCAACATCGCCCTGAACTCCCATATCGCTATGAGGCAGGTGCGCGCCGGAGAGCTCTCCATGTGGAAAGGCGTCTCGTTCGCCGAAGCCGCGAGGAACGGCGTCTTCGCAGCATATCTCGCTAAGGAAGGGATGACAGGGCCATCACCCATCTTCGAAGGGGAGATGGGCTTCTTCAAACAGGTCTCCGGACCCTTCACAGTCGACACTTCGCGCTTCGGCGGGAAGGGGGGAACCTTCAAGATCGCTGGCACCCTCATAAAGTACTTCCCGGCCGAATATCACTCCCAGTCGGCCATCTGGGCTGCCCTCAAGGCCAGGAAGGCCTTGAGGAGTTTCAGAGATATTTCTTCGGTCATCGTTGGAACCCACGAGGCTGGCTTCACAATCCTCGGGAACGACCCTGCGAAATGGAACCCCACCAACAAGGAGACAGCCGACCATAGTCTCCCCTACATCGTCTCCATGGCCTTGAAGGAGGGAAAGATTGACAACGAAACCTACTCTTACCCAAAACTGCAGGATAAGTCGATCCACAGATTTATGGAGAACGTGGCCGTCAAGGAAAACAAGAAGTACACTTCTATGTACCCGGGGACGGCCGCGAACAGGGTCGTCATCCGATGCAGGTCGGGGAAGAGCATCTCGGAGGAGGTCCTATACCCGAGGGGTCATCCGAAGAACCCCATGACGGTCAAGGAGGTGGAGGAGAAGTTCACGAGCCTCACCAGCAAGTACCTCACGGAGTCGCGGACTAGGGAGATATTGAACGCGCTATGGGGCATCGACCGGGCGAAGGACGTCTCCGAAATCCTGCCCATGATCAGGCTGAGGTAGGAAGATTCACTGCTGATAGCGAATCTCCTTGCCCTTCCAGATGTCGGAGTCTCCCCATAGCCCAAGCCGCCAGGCGTTGAGCTCCACGATCTGAGAGTGGTCTATGAAGAGGTTCACGTCCTTCCCGAAGGTCTTCAGGTACCACTTGAAGACAGGCGGGTCGGAGGCTTCAAACATCCAGACCTTGTAGCCGAACCGTTTCACGAGCTTGTTCACGACATCCTTCCTCCATTTCTCGGGCGGGAGGTCCTCCGTAATGCCTTCGGATTCGAGCATCAGGATATGGGCACCAGCCTTAAGGTGGGCTTCGGTTTCCTCCACTACATCTCTCAGGCTGCGCATCTTCATCTTCTCTTCGTAGCCTGCGATATGGGTCCCTGCCCCTGCACCGATCATCATGGAGACCTCCGGCTTGGCTTTCATTCCAAGCTTCTGCACCTGCCTGACGATCTCCACCTTATCATCCAATGGGATGGGCGCAAGCCCACTAGAGACTTCGACTACGTCGAATTCGAGCTCCTTGCACTCCTCAAGATAGCGGTCCACGGCCTTGGAGCCCTGCACGATGACCCTTTCCACGAAGCCTCCGGTCGAAACGTATACTCCGTGATCGTGGCACAGCCGTATCATCTTCCTGACAGTGGAGCTCGGGAGCAACCTCATTGAGCCCCCGGCGAACTTGTATCCATCCACATAGTCGCCCCAGTCCTCCAGCACGGCTTTGAGATAGTCGTACGTGACAGTGGTGTAGTAGGGACCCCTGAACTCTATAATCCCCGTCGTCCTCGGCTTCGGAGGAAGTTCACCGATCTCAATGAACTCGAAAGCTCTGCTGTTGCTGACTTTCGAATGAGACAAGATATGGCCTGGGCTATCGATACATGACTTGATATTTACGAATAGCCCCAGATATGGGCCGCAGCAGACAGGCCGCCAACATGTGTCTCCGCGTCAGCCCCTCTGCGAAAAGCCCCGATCGCATTCATACGGTCAAGGACTTCAGCATGCTCGAAACGTCTGCTAACGCGTGGCCTTCGCTTGTCTTGATTCTCTGGCTCGCGGGCGGGGCATCGAAGTAAGATGGAATCCTCGCTGCGATCCGTTCGCCGTAGGTTGTAACGAATTCGTTCTGATAGAAGACGCCCAGAGGTATCCTGTCGCCATCTTCCTGAGACTTCTTCAGTGCCTGCGCCAACAGCTCGTCCAGCTCCTTGTTCGACATCTCCTCCCTCACCACGCCGTCGTAGCCCTCGTCTTCCATCTTGTAAGTCCTCGGGGTTGGCTTCTTCGTGATAGGGTCGATTCTGTCTTCACCCGAGTACCATGCCTTGGTGTTGATGTCGTTGTAGGTGGGGCAGGGTTGCAGGACGTCGACAAAGGCGAACCCCTTGTGAGCCACTGCCTTCTTCAGGGTGTCCTTTAGATGCCTGACATCGAAGGCGTAGCTTCTGGCGATGAATGTCACGCCCGCCGCTAGGGCCAGCGCAACTGGGTTTACCGCACCGTTGATGTTGGGCTCGGGGAGGGACTTAGTTCGGAGGCCGAGTCGCAAGGTGGGCGAGGCCTGTCCTTTGGTCAACCCGTAGACGCCGTTGTCATGAATGACATATGTGATGTCGACGTTCCTTCTTCCTGCGTGGACAAAGTGGCCGACGCCGATTCCAAGACCGTCGCCATCGCCTCCTATCGCCACCACTTCCAGCTTCGGATTAGCCAGCTTCGCGCCGAGCGCGTACGGGAGAGTCCTACCATGAAGGGTGTGCACGCCGTCTGTCTTCAGGAAATGGGCTATCTTCCCGTGGCAGCCGATCCCCGAGAAGATGACCAAGTTCTCCGGCGGCATCCCCATTTCGGCCAGAGCCATCTGCACGGCTGAGAGGATGCCGAAGTCACCGCAGCCGGGGCACCAGTCTTCGAAGACCTCGGTCTTGAAATCAGAGAACTTAAGGACCATTGACCAACACCACCTTCTCGGGTGCAGAGCCCTGCAAGATGCTCAGGAGGGCATCATGCAGCTCGTTCTCAGACATCGGCCTCCCGTTATACTTTAGGACATAGTTGTCCATGACGACCCCCGTCTTCTCGGCGATGATCCCCGCCAGCTGTGCTGAATAGTTCATCTCGACGTCAATCCTGCGCCTGTACCTAGAAAGTATCTCTTTGATTGCCTTGATGGGAAGAGGATGCACCATCTTCACCTGAAGCAGGTCCACATGATGACCGATGGAGTTCAACGAACTCAGGGCGTCCAGAATCGCACCCTTCGTGGACCCCCAGCTCACTATGACAGTCTCTGTATTCCTTGCCGCTTGGCCCGTGAAGAAGAATCTGTCCGTCAGCGGTACCTCCTTGTCCACCAGCTTCAGCTTGTTCATCCGCTTCTCCATCATCTTGTTCCTGTCAATCGGGTCTTCGTCAATGTGACCAAACTCGTTGTGCTCGTCTCCCGTGTTCCAGAACATGGCACCTCTCGTCCCCAATCGCGCGCGGGGCGAGATCCCGTCCTCCGTCATCTCGAAGCGCTTATACGGGACTCCGAGTGGCGGCTCATAATTCTCTGACTCGATGAGCTTCCCCCTTTCTATCCTGATACGATCAAAGTCGGGGAAAGGCAAGAGGGAGTTGGAGTTCGCTAGGGCCTTGTCCACAAGATGTATGACTGGGACCTGGTATCTCTCAGCGTAGTTCATGGCGCTGGCGGCGTCGTAGATGCATTCAGCTACGTCACTTGAGGCGATGACGATACGGGGAAACTCTCCCTGGCCGGCATGGATGGCAAAGCGGAGATCTCCCTGCTCATGTCCTGGTAGGCATGCCCGTGGACGGGCCTGCTCTCTGGTAGAGCGTGACGACGACTGGCACTTCGTTTATCCCCGCCCAGCCCAGTCCCTCCATCATCAAGGAGAAACCCGGCCCCGAGGTCGAGGTGGCCGCACGTGCACCGGCCAGCGCCGCACCCGTAGCCATCGTTATCGCTGCTATCTCGTCTTCCGTCTGGACGACTACCGTCGAACCACTCTTTTTGCCTGAGGGGTCTCCGATTAGATCGAAGGTCTCATTGGCTTCAAGGAACTCGCTCTCGTCGGACGCGGGGGTGATGGGGTAGTAGGTCTGGAACCGACAGCCTCCCAGTATCTTCCCCAGGGCGACGGCTTGGCTGCCTGAGAGCAGGAGCCTCTTCTCTGAAGGCCTCCCCTTAATCGTGCGGCCGAATTCGTCACCGAAGGTGGAGCGCACCTTGTCATATGTGATGTCCGCCAGGTAGAGGTTCATCTCGGCGACAGAAGCCTTGGTCCTGAATACGCTCCTGATTCCCTCGGCCAGATAGGACTTGTCGAAGCCCACGAGGGCAAGCGAGGAGGCCACGGCGACGACATTGACCATTCTGTTCATCTTGCTTAGCTGTGTCTCTGGGTAGCGAGCAGCCAGCTGCGCCAGCAAGTCTCTGTAGTGGATAGGGTACAGCTTCACCGACCGCCCTTGCGCGTGCTTGAGGACACCAGCGACCGTTTCATCCAAGCCATTCTCTTTCAGCGTCTCCTTGATGCGCCCCACGACACTCCCGAAAAGGCTTTGCAGATCGTCTATCTTTGTATCTCCCCATGCGGGATCGTATATGATTCCCCCTCCTGGGACGACAGCCCATGCATGCCTCACTAGAGTCTCTTCCTCTATGGTGGTAAGGAGGTCCACGCGATTCACGTATGAATGGATGGGCACGCTGGCCACCCTGACCTGGAAGTAACTGTGAAGGCCCATTATGTTGGAGTGGTATTCCCTGCTCCCGAAGACGGAAAGCCCTCCCAAGGCGAAGGCACGAACAAGGATGTTAGCTGAAGAATCCACGCCGCTGCCCTGAGGTCCTCCTATCATCCAGGAGAAGCTTCCGTCATTGGCCGAGCTTTTCTGCCCTGCTACTTGCAGGGACGACCCAACCATGGCTCAACCCCCCGTGGCTACGCCAGAGCCGATGGCGCAATCGCATTCTTTGGACGTTCCGCAGTGGGGGCACGTACACGTGCACTGATCGATGGGGTGTCCGCACCCTTGACAGACGGGAATCTCTTCTACCATTTCGGACTTCTTCCGAGTTGTGGATCACGGGGGCGTAATCTTAATACATTGTGTCGGGCAGACGGTCTCGCATGCCATGCAGAAGATGCAGTCGGACTCCCTGACCATGTCCGTCTTATCGCAGCGGTACAACTCCCACTCCTTGCTACCCTTCTCGACCTTCTTGTCTTTGCCAGTGCCGATCTGCCCTGGGTTGAGGAACCACTCGTAAACCGACGTGGGGCAGACGTCTAGGCAGCCGCCGTCGGCGATGCACGCCTCCCAGTCCACGCCGACTTGGGTGCCGTGAATCCCCTGTGAGGTGGGGTACGGCTTGCCGTCCCTGTCCAGGCGTGTCATGCCGCCGGCCCTTACTTTGTGGCCGACATGCTCCCCAGTCACCGGGTACTCGTTCGGTTTGCTCAAGAAGTCTCGGTCTATGGGCTTCGGCTTGTAGTCTAGAGAAGACAGTTCTACCATAATTCCGATTATTTCTGCGGAATCTATTTACGCCTTGCCATGCTATTCCTGCGAAAGCCCAGCATCCTGGTGACGCCTTCGGCAAACACCTTTCCCAGCTGCCTTGATTGTTCAGGTTCTCTAGGGCAAACCGTATATCGGCCAGCCGGAAGCCTACAGACGGGTCGCATTTGAGTTCCAACCTGAAGAAATTCGAAGAGGAGATCATGGCCGAGAAGAATGAACTGGTGAGAATATCCGAGGAGCGCTGGCGCGCTTCCCTCGCAGGCGACGCGAAAAGGCTGTTCGAAGCGAGGCGCGCGGCTGCCGAAACGATGCTCGACGGCTGCAAGACTACGGCGAGGTACATCGGAAGCATCAGCATCCCCGCCTCGAGACGGCTCGAGCTCATGGAGAGGGAGGCAAGGAAGGAGCTGAATGATGTGAGCGCCAAGCGGGATCTCGACCTGTTTCAGGTCTGGTGCGATGCCACCCTCGTCCCGCTGGTCAGGGACTCCGAAAGGCTAGCACACATAGTCGCGACCAGCGTGAGGAAGGGGAGAGGTGAGGTCATCGATTTCCACAGGTGGGTCAAGCCCAAGCGCTAGCCAAGGTCCCTACGCCCTGCGGTCCACGATGCTGAAAGGCTGAACATTGGGATGGTACAAGCCCAAGGTAGATCCCCAAATGGTTGGGAATCGACAGACGGCGAAGCCGGAGCTGACAGTCTACACTGTGCGCCATTCCACTCGCACGATCGATGAGGTCGTGCGACTACTGAAAGAGCAGAATATTGAAGCGCTTGTGGACGTAAGGACGATCCCTCGGTCTAGGAGGAACCCTCAATTCAATCAAGACGTCCTCCCCTCGGAATTGATGAGAAAGGGAGTGGAATACCAGCACATGGCGGGTTTGGGAGGATTGAGGCATGCGAGGAGGGACTCCGTCAACTTGGGCTGGCGCAATCCGAGTTTCAGAGGGTTCGCCGACTATATGCTGTCTGACGAATTCGAAACGAACTTGAATCTACTTATGCAGGAGGCCAACAAGAGGGTCACGTGCGTAATGTGCGCAGAAGCGTTGCCTTGGAAATGCCACCGATCCCTCATTTCCGACGCCCTGACGATTCGTGGCTGGAGCGTGTGGCACATCATGGGACAAGGGAAGCTCCATCCTCATGCTATCACCCCTTTCGCGAAGGTGGAAGGTCGTGCGCTAACCTATCCTGGACCGTCTGACGGCGTAAAGACCCCCTTCGCTCTATTTCGAGATGAGGTTCCCTAGGAGCACGGTAGCAGGATAGAGGACTTCCTCTTCCGTGCGGGCGTGGTTCCTGAGTGCCTCGGAGAACTCCAGAGCGTCGTCTCTCTTCTCCTTCTTGGCAGCCACATCAAGCTCTTCGAGAGCCCTAACAATCTCAACATGTTCTGAGAGCATCTTCCGGTACCTCGCCTTGAACTTCTTAGAGAGACAGCCTACCTCCTTCGCGTCGGCGCGCGTCAGCTTCCCCTCGAGGCTGGGCCTCAGTGCACCCAAGACAGGGATGGATAGCTCCTCCTCCTTCTCGAAGTGATGTTGGAGGAGGTCCTCGACCTTCTTTGCCTTCTCCGCCGTCTTGCCCTTTGAGTTGACAAGCGCTGCGAGGCGGGAGTGAATTTCGTGATGCTCCACTTCAAGCGAATCAGGTTTCTTCAGGGTCATGACGATGCTGTCGTGGTCATCGTGGGGTAAAAACGAATCTACCAATCCGTTCACGCAGACGGATTGACTGGAGGTGGCTCGCAAAGAGCCCTTGTATCAGGCGTGTGCCATGACGCTGTGGACTGCCATATTCAGGAATTCTAGGCAAGCCGTATACGTCATAGTGCCGCGTATTCTGTTGGTGTGACAAATTGTCTCAAGAAAGGATAGAGCGAATGCGTATTTACTATTCAAAGGCGGCCCCGGGCGCGGTCGAAGCAATGGACGGGATGGAGGCCTACGTCCGCCCCTTAGGGCTTGAGGAAGGCCTGCTCAATCTTGTGAAGACCAAGGCCTCTCGGATGAATGATTGTGCCTACTGTATTGACGCACGGTTACACTTTTCGGAGGGAGAACTGGTGGATCTCCCGATGGCCATAATCGCGATAAACGGATGGAACCGGCTGGCCATAAGCTTCAGTAACCCCGGGGGGCCTACTGGCCCGATGAGCGGCTTGCCCAGGCTAGGCTGAGGGCAACGTCGGAAGCCAAGAGGTGAAGGGAGATGTCAGATTCCCTAGGGGAGCTTTTGGACAGGCTGGCGAGCGAGCACCTCACTTATCCCTTGATGATTGATTCGCTGGAAAGAATGCTGGGCGCCCGCAACGTGGATGTTGCTCAGCTCAGAGCTGAATTCAAAGGTTTCAAGGACTCTCTGATGCAGCACGTGATTGACGAAGAGTCGGAGGTCTACCCGGAGGTAGCCAGGATGGGGCTGCTGGACTTTTCAGTCAGCGCGATAATGCAGCAGCATCAAGAAGTGACAGATGGCCTTGCACGCATGGAGGCCGCCATGGCGAAGGATGATTGGGCGGGAGCGCTCAAGGAGCTTCATCACCTTGCTGACGTTCTGGATGCGCATCAGTCAGCCGAAGAAAAGGAAGTCTTCCCGCTGGCGATCGCGGGTCTTTTGAGGAGACACGCGCCGTTGCAGCTGAGCTAGGACCCGCCTAGGCTCACCCTTGGCGCAAGGCCCAGCGACGCCTACTCTGCATTTCACTTTGCTATGCACGATCGCCAGAGTATCACCCATCCACACAGTCAGGCGATTTCAGGCCATCTTATAGAAGGCACGTTTCATGCCAGGCTCTTCAATACTGAGACCGAGAGATTGGGGGCGAGATATTTAGGGACTAACGCAAACTCCTACCTAGCCGTGTCGTCGTTACTTGCCTTCTTCAGCTTTCTTACAACCCTCGCATCCATTCTGAAAGTCATATAGAGCTCTGTGAAGTTGTCGCTTGCTAACGAATAAGTTTCTCGTCTCATCAATCGAAGACCGCAGAGCACCGAGCCGAGACGCTTTTCAAAAGGAAAGGCACGCCAACGTGGCTCAGAACAAGCGATTTCGCTCGAATTTCAGTACTACTACAGCTATGAGAAGTAGCTCACGCCAGGCGGACCTGTGCCACGGCCTGAGTAGATCGCTTCCATCTGCTCTGACGCTGGTTCTAACACGATTATCCAGGAAAGGTATTGGTGGCAAGTCGGACACTCCGCTTTCTCATAGGGGCAGTCTTCAAGCATGTACGATTCGTGACCACATTCGAAGCGAACCCGCATCAAATCGACTACGGAGAGGTGGTCCGTTATATGAGCCTAGTGCAGGAACCATCTTATTGGTAGTTACTAAATTCTACTGACATGATGTCAACAACGATCTCGGTCTGCTTAGCACCAGAGAAGGCGCCAATAGCCCTCGGGTTCTTGCAACGCGGAAATCCTGTCTCTGGTGGGTCTAGTACCCAGCCGGCCACTAATCTCTCCAGAAGGGGCCGCCGATGACTGTTGGCCGATTCGATCGCACGGGGAATTGATGTCTTTGCAAAAACACGAGCGAGTCCTAGTGATTAGCGTAGTAGTCGGCGACGGCCCTGAAGGACTCCATCGGCTCCTAGGACATGCCTGTATACGTAGCGCCATGCCTTCCGTGCTCGTCATTCACAAGCAATCTGGCTCGGCAGGCGACGGACTAGAGAATGTGCACGCCTATCGCGATGACGTTGGAGAAGACGCCGATGTAGGTCCCTACGAGAGCCACCGCTGCGGTCAAGAGGAAGTACCCCGAAGCCCTCGTTGAAACAAAGTACGCCCCCACGCCGACCCCCATGGTGAGGACCAACTTCCCCAGCACAAAGGCGACGTATCCCTCCCCAAGCAGCGCCGACATCACGGGATTCGTCTCCGAGCCGCCCCAGAGGACTATGAAGATGGTGGTTGCGGCATCGAGCATCTGTCTCCCCACTAGGGTGGTCAGGAAGGCGCCGAAATCGGCTTGGGTAACGCGTAGGGCCATTCGAACGCACCTCTCTCGAGAGTAGCGCCTGAACAGCATTGGGGCATTAGAGCCTTGCTCAAGATTCCTGAAATGCTTCCACCGCTCGGAAGCAAGTGCTCGAAGCCTGAGGGCCCCTTCCATACTGGGATGACCACTCAGGTCTTAGAGCTCTCCCTGTTCCCATCCTATTCCCGGCGTCCATGTCGCCGCATCATGGGGCCCCGAAGCGAAGTAAGCCTCTCTCGACTTTGATCTCGTCCTCAGAGACGCCACCAAGCCGACGGGGTGCTTAGGATAACTTTGGGGTAGGACAGGATGGCCTGAATGAAGCGAACACAATAGAATTCTCAGAGATGAATCAGAACGGAAACAGCGTAACCTGCTGCCAGCAAATAACCTGTACTCACGGCGGCCTTGATGGTCAAGGCGTTGGAAGAAAGATGATTCTCGACCTTTTCGAAGTTCCTTTCCAATACGCCGCTGGCTTTGGCTGTCCAAGGGATTGTTACGAAAGTTATGACCAATGTGAGCGGGGCAATCTGCAATAACATCATTACAAGCGCAGTTATGTAAGCTAGTACGAAGAAGGCCTTCAGATACTTTGATGCTCGGGCCTTTCCCATCCTGATGACCAGGTTCAACCTGCCCTTGGCTTGGTCGGCATCAAAGTCGGGGAATTCGTTGACGTAGAGGACAGCGCTGCCCATGGCGCCAGCAATGATGCCCAGAAGTAGAGGATTCAAATCTAGCACGCGGGTTATGGCAAAGTACGTCCCTATGGTGGGCGCGGGGCCTAAACCGAGAAACGCCATAGCCTCGCCGATCCCCTTGTTGGCGAATATGGGGGAATAACCTACGGAGCAGGCTATCGCAAATGCTATGAGCAAAATGATCGTGACGCTGAAGTCTGTTGCGTAGAGAACGTAGAAACCGAAGCTGAGCCCGATGCAAAGGAGGATCAGACCTTCCACTAGAACCTGATTGGACGTCATCAACCCTTCAGGAAGGACTCGGCTTCCGCCGCTGAATAGAGTCGCTTTTGTAATGACATCGATTCCACTCTTAAAATCAAAATAATCGTTGAAAACGTTCACGCTGGCGTGTATGGCTACAAGGCCAACGACGCAGCTTAGGGCCATAGGCCAATCGAAATATCCATCGTACGCAGCCATCGCTGTCGCTGCGAGAGATGTGCCCAGAATGAGGAGAACGAATGGGGCTCTCATCTCTCTTATCCACGGAGGCGTGCTGGTCATAAGGCGAATTCATCTCGGTTTTGGTTTCGAATGGTATCGGTTTTACTTCGTTAAATATAAACGGTTTCTTGATGCAAAAGTGTCCATCTGTCATCTTGAATAAGATTCCATCGTTCAAATAGAAGATCAAGTGGCGCTCATCCATTCTATCCCAGTGTTTCCGCACAACGAATATAACCTCACTCGAAATGGGAACCAGTCAATGGATATGCAGCAGCAAGGACGCAACCGGAGCGCTGGGAAGATTCCCCGGGATTGGACTGCCTGGCATAGCCGGTTTGAGTCTTGAGATAGCGGGGAGATGGTAGTGAAGGCGATCCGAGTTCACGAGTTTGGTGGTCCCGAGGTCATGCTGCTCGAGGAGATACCGGACCTTCATCCCGGCTCCAAGCAGGTCCTCGTCAGTGTCAAGGCCGCAGGCGTCAATCCCACCGACACCTACACAAGGGCAGGCACGTCAAGGAGCCCTCTTTTGCCCTATACGCCTGGCATTGATGCGGCCGGCATCGTCGAATCCGTTGGAGAAGACGTCACGACCGTGAAAGTTGGCACGCGCGTGTACGTAGCAGGCACGATAAGCGGCGCGTATGCGGAGGAGGCGCTCTGCGAGGAATATCAGGTACACCGGCTACCCGAGAGGTTGTCGTTCGCCCAGGGCGCGGCGATCGGCGTTCCTTATGCCACCGCCTACCGCGCTCTCTTTCAGCTTGCCAGGGCCGTGCCTGGTGAGACCGTCCTTGTCCATGGGGCGACAGGCGGCGTCGGTATAGCTGCGACTCAGATGGCGTGCGCTGCGAGAATGCGGGTCATCGGGACGGGGGGGACCGAAAGGGGGAGGGCCATGGTGGTCGAACAGGGAGCTCAACACGTGTTCGACCATCGCGCGCCAGGCTACCTCGATCAAATCCAGGCACTCACCCAGGGCCGCGGCGTCGATGTAATCGTGGAGATGCTGGCGAACGTCAATCTCGACAGGGACCTGAAGGTCTTGGCGATGCGCGGGCGCGTGGTCGTAATCGGCAGCAGGGGTAGGGTAGAGATTGATCCCCGCGACGCGATGATGCGCGATGCTTCAATCCAAGGCATGCTCCTTTTCAACGTTGCACAAGCGGAGGTGACGGGCATTCATGCCGCCCTTGCTGAGGGGCTGGAAAACGGAACGCTTCGCCCCGTCGTCAGTAAGGAGATCCCGCTTGGGGAGGCGCCTCGAGCCCACCGCGAAATACTCGAACTCGGCGCCTTCGGCAAGACGGTCCTGATACCGTGACGCATTCCGTCGCGGTTGCCTATACCTTATTGCCAGCTGCAGAAGAGGACCTTAATCTTGACATGAGCCTAAGACGTCGACAGAAAGGACTACTGAGGAAATCATTGGGCTTCGCCGGCGTCACTCCAGAGATGACGATCGCGACCACCGCGCTCCGGCCATGGGACAATACTCCCCGCCGCGTAGAAGTCCTGGAGGCACCTGAGGACGAATAAGCCTCCCCGGCCGACGCCGACATTCACGTGGGGGATGTAGCCGCTAGACTTGATGGCCTTGAAGGGTTGTGGTGCGTCGACCCTGATTTCGTCATATGAAGGCCTGACGAACTTCAACTGGGGAACTCTGCGGTAACCTCTTCGACTAACGAACACTGCTCCACTCCGTCAGCAAGGGACGGGTCAGCCGGGAAAATTGCATTAAGCTTTTACGGAGCTGGGCGGAGTTCGTCCCTCGGATAAGTTTGCGGGCCTCGGACCTCTACGGCAAGATGGCGGAGCTCTCGAGCTAGGGGTGAGCCCTTCGCTACGATCACGATCATCGGGAGCAAGGGCTCTAGCCCCAGGGGTCTGGGGGCCAAGATGGTGGTCCTGGAGGACGGCTCGCGGATAGGGACCATCGGAGGCGATTGTCTTGAGAATGATGCCGTCGACTTGGCTCTCCAGATGCTGGCCAAGGAAAGGGAGAAAGGGCCCGAAGACAGGAGCAGGGCGGAGTCGGTCGTAGAGGTGCGCTCAATGCTTCTAGAGGAGCAGGAAACGGGTGGCGTAGGCATGCTCTGCGGCGGGAAGGTGGACGTCCTTGTGGAGCTCGTCAGGCCAGAGTTGAGGCTGGTGGTGCTGGGGTCGGGGCCCGTGGCAACGAGCATCGTAGAGCTGGCCCATTTCCTTGAAATGGGGACCGTGCTGGTGGATCCCATACCTCCGTCGGTGGTCCTCCCCAGCTCCAGCAGTTATTTGAAGGCGCGCCATGAAGAGGGGCTGCCGAAGGTCCATGTCGACGACCTGTCCGGGATCGTCATCGTGACCCGGCACAAGAATGATGTCCCGGCGCTGACGGCGGCACTGAAAACGCGGGCTGGCTACATAGGTATGATAGGGAGCCGCCACAGGGTTCAGACCATTTTTGCCCGCGTGGCGAAGGAGACTGGACTGGACGTCTCCTCCCTCTCTTCAAGGGTTCACGCCCCTGTAGGGCTGGACATAGGTGCATCGACGCCTCAGGAGATCGCCGTGAGCGTTCTGGCCGAAGTATTGGCCCACTTCAGGAAGGGAACGAGCAAGCCACTGGCGCTCTACGCCCAAGGGCGTCGGCTGGAGACTTCGCGAATCTCATAGAAAGATCCTTTAAGCCAGCCGAAGGTATGCGAGCGACGGCGACGAGTCACCTCCCCGTGCTACCTTCTGAAGGCCGTCATCACGTCGTCGAAATCCCAGAAGGGTTTCGCGCCTTTCGGTTTCAGACCCTCCAAATGGCCGCTACGCATCATGTTTGAAACCACGAGCGCCGCATAGGCGGGAGCGCCTGTAGCGCCTGGAGAATTGTAGTTCAATACATGGTACGAGTGCGCGGTCGACAGTTCGATCGCTTCGGGGACGAAGCCCTTGGGTCCGATGACTGAGCTGCGCACCCCGGCGATGCCCCTCCCAACGAAATTGGCGGTCGTAAGGGACGGGATGAAACGCTTGACGCGGGCGCACATCTCTGAAGCTGAAAGGGAGCTTCTCCACTCCTGAGAGACCAAGGAGATGAAACTCGAGCTAGTAATGAGCCTGAGCTTCGGCATCATCGGCCTCTCCACGAGCTTGGATATGAGTTCCATCGGGCTATTCGCGATGCCCCTATAGACGTAGGGACCCCCGACAAGCACGGCGTTGGGGCCGACCTCACGGCGGCCGTCCGCCCTGACGATGAAATGGGGATCCAGAAACGGGAACTCCGTATGCCTCGGGACAGAATACGCGTTCCTGCTGACCGATTTTCCGAAGTCCGCGTCGACCAGCCTGTACTCGCCCCTGAAGTGGAGGTCTTCATATTCTCCCCCAACGTTCAACATTCGAGCCAAATCGAGAGAGCTTCCACCGGCACAATTGACCAAGCATTTCGCATAGAAGGGCGTAGGGAGGCCCTCGATACGTACTTCGACCATCCCATCTCTTTCGGACAATCCGGTGACCCGAGAGCCCCCTAACGCGGCCATGCCCTTAGAGCGGGCTTCTTCAAGAAGAGATGCAGCAAGGTCGAAGTAGTTCACGCAGGTATCGGTGAGACAATGGATGGCGCCCTCGCAGCTGACCCTGGGTTCCAGCCTGGCAACTTCCTTCGCGTCGAGGATTTCGAGCTCGGAGTCCTCCATCCCGTTAGCCTTGCCCCATTCGAGGTATCGCCTGATAGTTGCCAGCTGACTCGGTTCGGTGGCCACTTCGAGCGTTCCGCGCTGTACCCAAGGAAGGCCCTTCCGTCTTGCCCACTCTCTCCAGAAGGGGAACGAGATCTGAGCTGACCGAGCGAATGTCTTCTTCTTGACGGGGTCGAGATAGAAAGGCCGATGAACGACGCCGGTGTTTCGGCTGGTGGTGTGGATGGCAAATGCCTGCTCCTTTTCGAGGATCGCCATCCTCCCTTCAAACAGGTTCGCCATCCAGGCCGCGACCGAAATCCCGAGTATTCCTCCTCCCACAATAAGGAGGTCGAATGGGACCTTGTGGTCGGAGTCCACAATCACCCCTTCATCTTCCCTGTGAACCGACGCCGAGCCAGATGCAGGAAGGAGAACCATCCCCAACCTCGACCGATTATCTACGCGGCCTACCGCCCTATGTGCCAGTCGGAAGAAACTGCGACGATTTTGGGCACCTTTGAATAAGAGTGGGATTGAGGATGCAGACTCCTAGACGTAGGCTTGGACCTGCTAATGCGATGACTTCCTTCATCTTCGTGTCATTGAAAGCAATAGGTCAATTGGACGCTCGCCGGCCGAACTCCGTCTTCGACTACAGCCCGAACTTCTTGAAAGCCAAATACTTCGGCAGGTCCAGAAGGGCGATGAAGACCAGTGCAAAGCCCAACATCGATAGCACCTGATAGAACGGGATGGCGGGGATTATCAGGCCGAACGTGCCCAGGGCTACAAAGGCCGCGGTGGTCGCCACCGAGGAGATGAGCATGTCCCGCCCCGGGCATGGAGGACCAGAAATGCTTCCTCTCCCTCACGATAAGTACCCTGAATTGGCTGGTGAAGACCAGCAGCACGAGCACCAGGGTTTGCAACTGTGGAAGGTCGAGATGGAAGTATGTCATTCCCACGTAGGCCCCGACGACGCCCTCCAGCACAAGGAACAGCCCGATAATCAATGAAGCGAAGGTAATCCTGCGTATGTTCCATACGTTAGGGCTAATCGTGTGCTTGACGTTGTCGGTCGAGAGGGACATGGTGGCGAAATCGTTAGCGAAGACGAGGAGGGTCATCCCTAAAAGAGAAAGGAGCACTTCATGTGTCCAGAAGAACCCGATGGTCAGCAGGCCTACCACCTGAATCGTCTTGGTCACCTTGTTTATCACCCAAGACAGCATCCTCTGGTATGTCTGCCTGCTGAGCCTGACCGCGTCGATTATGACCCCCACCCCCTGCTCAGTCAGGACGACGCTGGCAGATGACTTGGCTACGTCCGTGGCCGTGCTAACAGCTATTCCCATCTCGGCCTGCTTGAGCGCAGGGGCATCGTTCACGCCGTCGCCGGTCATGCCGACCACATGGCCGTTCGACTGCAACAGCTTGACTATGCGGTGCTTGTCCTCCGGGTAGATTTGGGCGAAGCCTCCACACTCTTCGACGAGCCTTCCCTGCTGCTGGTCGCCCAGCTTCTTCAGCTCCTCAACTTCCACGATCTTACCGCCTATGGAGACCTGCTGAGCTATCTCCTCAGCTATGGCGATGCTGTCGCCAGTCAGCATGATGGGCCTTATGCCCAGCTCCTTGGCGTCTTCGATCATCTCCTTCGAATCCGGCCTGACCGGGTCCGCCAAGGAAATGATTCCCAAGAAGCGCAGGTCCCTGGGATCGTCGGAGGATTGGGCCACGCCCAGAGACCTGTACCCCTTCCTTGACAGCTCTTCGACTGCTTCGGTCACCTCTGTCGCATCGTCTCGGGAAAGGCCGGAGCACATGGTGACAACCGTCTGTGGCGATCCCTTCACTGTCCTGAAGCTGTGGTCGCCGCGCTTTACCATCGCTTCGGCGACCTTAGTTGAAGGCTCGAACGGCGTAAAGGCCACCTGTTGAAAGCCGTTTGGCGAGGCCTTCAAAGACGCTAGCGTAGTCGATGACGGCCAGGTCGATGAGGTCCTTGCTCTCGGACTTTGAGGCGAGCGCAGCCATCTCCATGACTTCCTCGTTGCTGTGACCGAAGAAGGCGACCACGCCGGTCACTGACAGCTTGTTCTGGGTTATGGTCCCCGTCTTGTCCAGGCAGAGCACGTCCATGGAGGCCGCGTCCTCAACCGAGTCCAGCCTTGTCACCAGCGCTCCACGCTTGGCGAGCTGCATCGCGCCCACCGCCTGGACGACGGTCAGCACCGCCGGGAGTGCCACGGGTACGGCCGCCAGGAGGAAGATGACGGCGAAGGTGAGGATGGATGCGTAGTCCTCGTTGATGTAGAAGGCGTAAGCCGTCACCAACGCCAGGGCGACTATGCTCACGTACATCATGTACCTGATGATGCCCAGCATGATCCCTTCCTGGTGCGACTTGGGCTTGGACACCTTCACGAGCTCCGCGGTCTTACCGAAGAACGTGTTCGCGCCGGTGTTGAGCGCCACGCATTTGGCTTCCCCCCTGGTCACGACGGAGCTAGAGTAGACTATGCCCTGAGGGGTGACCCGGACCGGCATTGATTCACCGGTCAGCGCCGACTGGTCAACCGAGAGCTCCCCATCAAGCGCCATCGCGTCGGCGGGCACCAAGTCGCCCAGGCCGACGACGAAGATGTCGCCTGGCACGATTTCCCTCGCCTCCTTGGTCGTCCACCTTCCGTCACGCAGCAGCTTCGCCCTGATGGCCAGTCTCAACTTCAAGAGCTCTAGAGCCTTCGTCGAGCTCTGGGCGTGTCTGAAGCCGATTACTGAGTTCATCAGGAGCAAGACCACGATTATGGCCGCTTCAATTCCATGCCCCAGAAGATAGGCCAGGACCGCTGCCAGCTCCAGCAGCCAAGGCATGGGACCCCACAGCCGAATGAGGAATTCCCTGGCGGGATTCCTTTTCTTCTCTGATACTTCGTTGTATCCGAACCTCTTCAGGCGGGCCTGAACCTCGGCCTCATCCTAGCCCGTTGGAGGCTTGAATGTAGCGCCCCGAGGACTTCTTCCACCGACGCTCCCCTGTAATCGGAGGTCTCCTTGGGCGCCACCCTACTCTCCTCGAGAGAACGCCGCTTGGTGGTCTTTTAAAAGGGATTTTGCAAGACCATCCTCGGCTTTATCCCCCGAAGCCGAAAAAGCAACTCCGTTAGAATGGAGTGGGCTGTGAAGGCAGTAGCCCAAGGCAA
The DNA here is from genome assembly GCA_963842885.1 of uncultured Nitrososphaerota archaeon. GTDB lineage: Archaea > Thermoproteota > Nitrososphaeria > Conexivisphaerales > DTJL01 > DATKKG01. The sequence continues at coordinate 247,047 of CAWJIE010000003.1, read as the reverse complement.
CTCTAGGCCCTTACCGTACATCCCGAGCATTGGCTGGGACCTGCGCGAGCCCGCACCGCTGGGGATTCGGCCCCAGCAGGATGCTGGAATCCGCCCAGATTTGGATTCCCATACCACACGCGATCAGAGAATCGGCGCTCCACGGTATGTACAGAACCCAACATAATAGGAGATCTATTGTGAGTGACATGGAAGAATATGGTCAAGAATAGATAAATTTCAGCGGGCCCGGGAGGATTCGGACCCCCGATCTCCGGCTCCGAAGGCTTGCGCATCGATGGATTCAGCGTCCTAATCCAAGCTAGACGACGGGCCCGCGTGCTTTCTACCCGTAATAGGCTTAAAAGAGATATCCTCGTCCTGAGACCTACATCCTCTTCTCGATGGGCATGTAGGGCCTGTACATCTCGCCCACGTATTCGGCCCTGGGGCGTATGATCTTATTGTCCTGGTATTGCTCGAGAATGTGAGCCAGCCAGCCTGGCGGACCTGCCCACCGCGAAGAAGAGCGGGTCCATGTACGACTGGTATCCCAACAGGTGCAGGATGGAGCCAGTGTAGAGGTCGAGGTTGGAGTAGAGGCCCTTCTCCTTCTTCATGACCTTCTCGAGCTCGTCTATGATCTCGAGGTATGTGTTGTTCCCCTTCCTCTTGGATATGTCTTGGAGGAAGCCCCGCATTATGGCCGCCCTCGGGTCCTGGAGCCGATAGACGCGATGGCCGAAGCCCATGATCTTCTTCTTCTCGGCCAGCCTGCCCAGGACGTACTGCTCTGCCCTGCCGGGCTCGGCTATCTCCTCGAGCATCTCGAATGCCATCTGGTTGGCCCCTCCGTGGAGGGGTCCTTTGAGGGCGCCTATGGCGCTGACGAAAGATGAATAGACGTCGGAGAGGGTGGAGGCAGCCACCCTGGCCGTAAAGGTCGACGCGTTGAGCTCGTGGTCTGCATGGAGTATCAGCAGGGCGTCCAGGACCTTCGAGTCCTGAGGGTCGGGCTCCGTCCCATAGCTTGAGTAGAGGAAGGTCGCCGCCAAAGACAGGTCCTTGCGGAGGGGTACGAACCATTCGCCCTGCTTCTGCCTGTAAACTGCGGATATCAGGTTGGGCATCTTCGCGACGATCGACATGCTCTGCTTAAGGGGGTCGTTGGGGACCACGTCGTAGAGGGAGAGGGCCGAGACAGCTGTCCGCAGCATATCCATCGCGTTCCGTTCGGCGGGGAAGCTCCCGATTATCGTGAGCACCTGGTTGGGGACGGCGCACCTGCTCAGGAGCTCCTGCTTGAAACGATCCAACTCGGACTTCTTGGGCAGGTTGCCGTAGAGGAGGAGGTAGGCCACCTCTTCAGCCGTGGACTTCTGCACCAGCTCCTCCACGTCGTAACCCCGGTAGAGAAGAGTCCCCTTGATGGCGTCGATGTAGCAGATCCTGCTCTCTCCAGTTAAGACGTCCTCCAGACCTCTGTGGATAGCTGCAGCAGACAAACCAACCGATGCATACGACGCGTGCCTTAATAATATTGCTTGGTTATCCCTCTTATGTACAGTAGAACGCAAATAAGGACCATATTTACCCTCGTCGGAGCTCATGAATTATCGTTTTTTCAAACGGAGGTCGTTCGATGCCACGATCGGTCACATATGCGGTCACGAGCTCCGGTGGCGTCACGTCGAAGGCCGGGTTGAAGACTTTCACGCCTTTTGGAGCGATGCGCCTTCCCCGGATGGTAGTGACCTCCACGGGATTGCGCTCTTCGATATGCACCTGATCGGCCCGGCTCTTGAAGTCGAAGGTGGACTTCGGGAAGACGGAGTAGAACGGTATGCCGTGCCGCTGGGCCAGGACCGCTATCTGATATGTTCCGATCTTATTGTAGACAGTGCCGTCGGCGAGGACCCTGTCTGCACCCAGGAGCACCTTGTCCACCAGACCCCTTGACATCGTCAAACCCACCATGGTGTCGCAGATTAAAGTAACGTCGATGTGGTCCTCCATCAGCTCAAATGCCGTCAGCCGGGCTCCCTGCAGGGCGGGCCTGGTCTCCGTCGCGAACACCTTGACCTCCTTTCCCTGTGCCATGGCCGTCCTGATGGGGGCCAGGGCCGTCCCAAGGTCGACGGTGGCGAGAGAGCCGGCGTTGCAGTGGGTCAGCACGGTGTCGCCATCACTGATAAGCGATGCACCATGCTCGCCGATCTTCTCATTCATGGCCCGCTCCTCCTCCATAATGGAGACGGCCTCCTCCAAGGCTCTCCGCCTGATCTCCTTCACCGACGATGCTCCGCTGATGGATTCGGAGACTCGGCGGGCGGCCCACGCGAGGTTCACGGCAGTAGGCCTCGCCGAAGAAATCATGTCAGCCACGCCTTTCAGTCTCTTCCTAAGGGCCGCTGGGTCAGATTCGCGCGAACGGCCGGCTTCCAGGGCGACGCCGAAGGCCGCGACGACTCCGATAAGGGGCGCTCCCCTCACTACCATGTCGCTAATGAAATCATGGGCGTCCTGGGCGTCCTCGACCCGGCGCCAGACCTTCCTGGTCGGGAGGAGACGCTGGTCCAGAACCGACAGAGAGCCGTCCTCCCAAAGAATGGGCTTCAAGGTTCAGTCTGGAGAGACACGCCGAGGTCTTAAACGCATTGTTACGAAGTCCAAAAAGAGTTAAAAAGAACCGATTTTCTAGGCTAACTAAGTCGGTGAATATCTACAGTGTTTGCTCCATCAGCCGGATATGACAGGGCACTAACTATATTCTCGCCCGATGGTCGCCTCTACCAGGTTGAGTATGCCATCGAGACGGTCAGGCGGGGGACCCTCGCAATCGGCATCAAGTGCGAGGAAGGAGTCGTGCTCTGCGCTGAGGAACGCGTCAGGAAGCTTCAGAACGGCGAGCTGAGCCAGAAGCTCTTTCAGGTGGACGACCATATCGGCATCGCAGCTGCCGGTTACGTCCCCGATGCCCGAGTCATGGTGGACCAGGCGAGGACCCAGGCCCAGAACAACAGGCTGATCTACGACGAAGCCGATCGACGTTGAAGGGATCGCCCGCCATCTTGGCGACGCCGCACAGCAGTTCACGCAGTACGCCGGCGTGAGACCCTTCGGTGTCTCACTCATCATCGCTGGCGTGGACAAGAACGGGCCCTCCATCTTCGTTACGGACCCCAGTGGGACGTATCTCGGATACGACGCCATCGCCATCGGAGGCGGAGGCGACCAAGTGAACGAGCTCTTGGAACAGAAGTACTCCCGTGGAATGTCCTTGGAAGCCGCCTGCATTCTCGCGGTGGAGAGCGTAGGGAAGAGCGGCGAGGACAAGGCCGAGCCAAAGCACATCAAGATGGCCGTCGTCGACGCCAAGACGAAGACAATGCGGAAACTCACTGAAGAGGAGATCAACTCCTTCATCGCCAAGGTATCGAAGCCCGGCGAACCCGCTGAAACTCCCAAGTAGACCACTCCTTTCGTTATCGTTTCGTATGAACAAGAAGGAGTATATCTTTATATTACCCACGACTTATCGCCTAGTGAAGGAGAGAATTGGCTGATAAGCTGACCACCGTCCGCTTTGTGGTGGGAGGCGACAGGTTCGAGATACTTGTCGATCCTGATGCGGCTCTGAACTACAAGCTGGGCAAGAAGGTGGACCTGAGCCAGATACTGGCCGCCGACGAAATCTACACGGATTCAAACAAGGGCCAGAGGGCTTCGGAGGAGAAGTTGATGAGAAGTTTCAAGACTTCCAACTTCGAGCAAGTGGCCCAGGCGATCCTTCAGAAGGGTGACATCCAGCTGACCACCGACCAGCGAAGAAAGATGGTCGATGAGAAGCGGAAGCAGATAGTTAGCTTCATCTCCAAGAACTACGTCGACCCGAAGACCAACCTGCCTCATCCTCCGATGAGGATAGAGCAGGCCTTGCAGCAGGTACGCGTTGTGATCGACCCGAACAAGGATGCCGAAGAGCAGGCGAAGAAGATCATAGACGAGCTCAGGGCCATCCTACCTCTGAAGACAGGGAACATCAGGCTGAAGGTGCACGCCGACGCTATTCACGCGCCGCAGACGCTGGGCACCCTGAAGAGCTTCGGTGAGATCCTGAAAGAGGAATGGCGCAGCGACGGTGGCCTCGATGCCATCATCGAGATACCGATCGCCACCCAGAGAAGCCTCCTCGACAGGCTCGGATCGGCGACGAAAGGGACAGCCCAAGTCTCTCCCGTGGAGTGAATAGAAACCAAATTGAGCAAAGTGGAAAGAAAGTATGTTGTCCCAGGCGACGTTATAGCCGAAGGGGACTTCGTTCCGGTTAGCAACGCCTACTCGATAGGGAACAAGATCTACGCGATGCGCGTCGGACTGTGCGAGCTTGAAGGAAACAAGGTTAAAGTGATCCCGCTTTCGGGGCCCTACGTCCCCAAGCCCGACGATGTGGTCGTCGGGGTTGTGACGGATGTTTCCGCATTCGCATGGACTGTCGACATCAACTCGTTCTTCCCGGCCTTCTTGCCGGCGTCAGGCGTCTACGGGCGCAGGTTCAGTGCCGAAAAGGACGACCTCCGTAGCAAGTTCGACGTAGGAGAGACGATCATAGCCATAGTGGCCGCTTTTGACAGGTCCAAGGACCCGATGCTTTCGGTCTCGGGACCCAGGCTGGGCCTGGCACCGAGGGGCGAAGTCATCAAGATCGAGCCCGTCAAGGTCCCCAGGTTGATCGGCAGGAGAGGGAGCATGACCAAGATGATTGAGGACGCGTCTGGATGCAAGCTCATCATCGGCCAGAACGGATACATCATCGTGTCGGGTTCGCCAGAAGGGGCAGCCCTCGCGTCCGAAGCCATCCATATGGTGGAGGACCTGGCCCACACATCGGGCCTGACGGAGAAGATAGAGAGGTTCCTGGCGGAGAGGCTGGGCCTCACCGAAGAGCCTCCTGTGAACCAGGAGCAGGCTCCAAAGGCTGAAGCGGCTGCCGCCGCGACCAGTGCAGGCGCGCCGACTGAGGCGCCAGCACAGGATGAAGATTCATTGGAGGAGAAAAAAGAATGAACCTGATAGACGAAAACGGGTTGAGGATTGACGGGCGAAAGTTCGACGAACTCAGGCCCGTCAAGATCGAAGTCGGCGTGCTGAAGAACGCCGACGGGTCCGCGTACATCGAATGGGGGAAGAACAAGATCTTCGCCGCCGTGCACGGCCCCAAGGAATGCCACCCGAAGCACATCGCGATGGCTGACAGGGCCGTCCTGAAGTGCAGGTATCACATGACTCCGTTCTCCGTGCCCGACAGGAAGGCGCCGCAGCCTTCGAGGCGCGAGATCGAGCTATCCAAGGTCATCAGGGAGGCACTGACGCCCGCCCTGATACTCGAGGAGTACCCGCGCACGGCCATCGAGATCTATGTTGAGGTGCTGACGTCCGACGGAGGCTCGAGGGCAGCCAGCATCACCGCTGCGGCTGCCGCCCTTGCCGACGCCGGAATCACCATGAGAGATCTTGTGGTGGCCGTAGCCGCCGGAAAGGCTCAGGACCACCTCATCTTGGACCTCTGCGACGAAGAGGACAAGGAGGGTCAGGTGGATTTGCCAGTGGCCTACATGCCCAACTTGGACCAAGTCACCCTTCTGCAGATGGACGGATACCTGACGAGGGACGAGTTTGAGCAGGCGTTCAACATGGCAAAGGAGGCCTGCAAGACGGTGTACAAGATTCAGAGAGAGGCCGTCATAAGCAAGTACTTCGGGGATTCCACGCCGAAGAACAAGGGGGCCTAGAAGATGTCCACTTCATACAGGAAGGCCCTGTTCGTGGATAACCTCCGCAGGGAGCAGATCCTGGAGCAGTACTCGCAGGGAAGAAGGGCGGACGGACGCGGCCTTGAAGACTACCGCGAGCTGAAGATCCAGGTGGGCACGATGATCAAGGCCAACGGCTCCGCGACCGTGGACCTCGGAGACACCAGGGTCGTGGCCGGAGTGAAAGTGGCCGTCGGGACGCCGTTCCCCGACACGCCCTGACGAGGGCTTGCTCATCGTGGGAGCCGAGGTGCTGCCTATCGCATCCGCTTACGCAGAGCCCGGGCCGCCGGACGAAGACTCCATCGAGCTAGCCCGCGTCGTGGACCGCGGAGTCCGCGAGTCGCATATGGTCGACATGCACCAGATGGTCATAGAGGAGGGGAAGAAGGTCTACTCTGTCTTCGTCGACGTCGCGGTAGTGAACGTTGACGGGAACCTCCTTGACGCCACTTCGTACGCGGTGGTGTCCGCTCTGGCCAGCGCCAAGTACAAGAAGATGACGCTGAAGGAGGACAAGGTGGTGGAGCTGGAGGAGATGTCTTCTCTGCCGGTGCAGACCATCCCCGTGTCAATCACGACCTCTAAGGCCGGCGACTTCCTGCTGATGGACCCCACGACCGAAGAGGAGGCCGTCCAAGAGGCGAGGCTGACGTTCGCCATTGCCAACGGCCAGGTCTGTGCTGCCCAGAAGGGCGGCCAGGGGAGCTTCTCCCCAGAGCAAGTCTTAAAGGCTCTGGATACAGCACTGTTGAAGTCCAAGGAGATAGAGGCAAGGATCAGGGAGGTAGTGGGAAGTGCCAAAGAAGGATCAAGCCCTTAAGGGTCTGGGCCAGAGGTACGGGGCCACCGTCAGGAAGAGATACAGCCGGGTCTACAGGCTGCTCAAGGCAAAGAGGAAGTGCCCCAGCTGCGGTTCCTTGAAGTTCCGTCGCGCGGCCGCCGGAGTGTGGCAGTGCGAGAAGTGCGGGTTCAAGGCAGCCGGCGGGGCGTACTCCTTTGAATAGGGCCTATGTGGAGATCGAAGTGGAAGCGGCCAGGGGCGAGGCGAAGGCTCTGCTCGACGCCTTGCGCCCCGAATCCGAATATGGCCGCGCCCCCTTCCGCATCTCCCTCACGCGTGATGGCCTGGTCTTGAAGGTCACCGGAAGGTCGTTGAGCGACGCGAGGGTCTTTACGAATTCGATTCTAAGACTTTTAAAGGCAGCCAGAGAGAGCATTCAGGCGGTAGATTGAACTGAGCACAGAGATACCACCATGGCTCAAGGAACAGCTGGCACGTTATGACCAGCTTCAGCAGAACCTCCAGGCCATCGTGAGCCAAAAGCAGCTTCTGGAAGCAGAGAAGGCCGAGGCCGACAGGGCGACGGAGGAGCTGAAGAAGGCGGCCTCCGACGCCATCGTGTACAAGAACGCTGGATCGGTGCTTGTCAAGGCCAACCGGGACGACCTCTTGAAAGAGTTGGAGGAGAAGACCGACCTCACGAACACGAGGATCTTGGTCCTGGCCAAGCAGGAGGAGCGGATACGTTCCAACCTCCAAGAAGTGCAGAACAAGGTCAACGAAGCTTTAAAGAGCAAGCAAGAGCCTCCTGCCAGCTGAACGTTGAACGCTTCTCTCAACCGGAACCCGCTTAGGCGGCTGGCTGGAGCGCGAAGGATTCTCGTCGTCACCCACAGGAACGCCGACGTGGACGCCGTCGCCTCTGCGGTGGCCATCAAGCGGCTGGCCTCAGCATCGGGCCCCGGGAAACGCGTCACCCTCGTGTCCCCCGAAGGCGTCACGCTGCAGTCCCGGAAGGTCCTGTCGGTCCTGAAGGCCGCCTTCCTTGAAGAGATACCCAGCCAGAGATACGACCTGGTCATCATCACCGATACCGGCCACTCTTCGCTTCTCAGCGCCCAGACCGAAGTGATCAAGTCGATGAACTCCTACAGGGTGCTCATCGACCATCACCCGCCCGACGACAGCATGAAGGGCATTGTGAATTCGGTCGTCATCGACGTCAAGGCCTCGTCCGCGAGCGAGCTCGTCTTCCAGTTGGCGGAGAGCGCTGCCATCAAGGTGACGAGGGAGACGGCGAAGGCTCTCCTCCTGGGGATAATGGCCGACTCCCAGTTCCTCACCATAGCCTCCAACAGGACGATCTCCTGCGTGGACCGGTTGTGCGGCCTTGGGGGCGACGTGGAGAAGGCGAGAAGCGTTCTGCGCACCAGGAGGGATGTGTCCGAATCCATCGCCAGGATAAAGGCGTCGAAGAGGGCCGCCTACTATAGGGCCGGCGAATGGCTGGCCGCGGTCACGACAGTGGGTTCCTTTCAGGCCTCGGTCGCTCGTGCCTTGATAGACGTCGGTGCCGACGTTTCGTTGGCGCTGGGAGAGGTGGAGGACGAGACACGCGCCAGCCTACGCTCCACGCAGATTTTCAAGGAGAAGACGGGCATCCATTTGGGAACCGATTTCTGCAAGGCCTTCTCCGAACGTTTCGGGGGCGCAGGTGGCGGGCACCCCACGGCCGCCTCCATGAACGTCCCTGCCAAGCCCGAGGTCATCATTCAGGCGTTCAAGGAGACGCTTGAGGCGAAGCTGGGCCTGCAACTAAAAGAGCTGACCTGACCTCCCACAACAGTTTAATAAGCTACTCCAAGCCCTTCACCTTTCGCGAAGGTGGTGGGGGGCGGCAGACGAGATTCTGAGGTTCGAAGACCTCTCGTTCAGCTACATGGGCCTGGGCCTCCCCACCCTTCAAAACGTCAACCTGTCAGTTCGGAGGGGGGAGATCGCTGTCCTGGCCGGTGCCAGCGGCAGCGGGAAGACCACCCTTCTTAGGTGCATCAACGGCCTCATCCCACACATCTACCCCGGAGAGTATTCGGGAAGGGTCGTGGTGGACGGGCTGGTGGCCCAGGACACACCCACCTACGAGCTGGCGAAGAAGATAGGCTTCCTCTTCCAGAACCCCGAGAACCAGATCTTCATGTTCACCGTCGAGCGGGATATCGCCTTCGGCCTGGAGAACCTCGGCGTGGAGCGGTCGGAGATCGCCCGCAGGGTCGACGAGTCGCTGAGGCTCCTGAACATCGAGGACCTTCGCAACAGGTCCCCCAGCGAGCTCTCTGACGGCCAGAAGCAGCGGGTGGCCATCGCGGGCGCTCTGGCCATGGGGCCCGAGCTCCTTGTGCTGGACGAGCCCACTTCACTTCTCGACCCGAGGACGGCCACCGATGTTGTCGCCCTCGTCAAGGAGCTCAACGCCGAGCTGGGCTTGAGCGTCCTCCTCGTAGAACACAGGCTGGAGCTGGTCGCCCCCATCGCCGATCAGCTCATCATCCTTTCAGACGGGCGGGTTTGGAAGTCGGGTCCTCCCGTAGAGGTGCTGGCATCAGAGGGCATTCACGAAGTCGGCCTTTCCGCGCCCACGGTCGTGGAGCTGCAGCGGCAGCTCCGGTCTCTAGGGCGATGGTCGGGCAAGATCGACCTCAGCGTCGACGCGTTCTATTCGGAGGCGAAGGAGACTTGGCGATAATCGAGCTAAGGAACGTCACGTTCAAACAGCTCAACGGCGTGGTGGCCCTGGACGACGTGAGCTTGGAAGTCGACACGGGCGAAGTATTGGCCATCGTCGGAGGCAACGGCGCCGGCAAGACGACCCTTCTCAAGCACCTGAACGGCCTCCTGAAAGCCCACCTCCGGCTCGGTGAAGATATTCGGAAGGGAGACAAAGGAGCAGAGCGTCGCCGAACTGTCCCGTAAGATTGGCCTCGTCTTTCAGAACTCCGACCATCAGTTCTTCTCCGAAACCGCCGAATCGGAGGTGCTCTTCGGCCTCAGGAACTTCGGATTCCTCGAGGAGGACGCCGTCCGTCGGGCAGGGGAGGTCTTCAGCTACTTCGGCCTCGACTCTCTGAGACAGAGGGCTCCGCTGACCCTCAGCGGCGGAGAGAAGAAGCGCCTCTGCATCGCCGCCGTCATGGCTTGGAACCCGGAGGTCCTAGTGCTGGACGAGCCCACCGTGGGCCAGGACTACCCTAGCAAGAGCCGCATCCTCGATACGATAAGGCAGCTGGTGGCGGCAAAGAAGACCGTCATAGTGGTTTCGCACGACCTGGAGTTCCTCTGGCCTCTGGACGCCAGGACTGTCGTGATGAAGGGAGGGAAGGTGGTGGCGGACGGCGACTCGCAGACTATCTTCTCGGACTCGTCCCTCCTCGAGGGCGCGGGGCTCAGGCAGCCTCAGCTCGTCACCATCTCGAAGCTATTTGGCAAGAGTCCCCCTTTCAGGGATGTTTCCGACGCCGCGAACTGGCTGTCGGGGAGGTAGTCAGATTGGCACATCTCCTCGCCGACGGTCTGAGGTTCAGGCACCAGGACACGCTGATCCACAGGCTGGACCCGCGCATAAAACTGCTAATCTCCATCGCACTCTTCTCAATAGCACTGCTGAGTTCGAACCTCTACCAGCTGGCTGTGGTCTTCGGCGCCATCGTCGTTCCGGCTGCTCTGGCCAAGTCTCTTCGAAGGCTTGGAAAGGTGATGAGCGTTTCGCTGACCTTCGCCGCGTTCATCTTCATAATCAACCTAGTCTTCGGCTATGGGTTGCTTAGGAGCGCTACGCTGACCCTTAGGTTTATGGCCATAGTGGCATCGACCTCGCTCTTCTTCGTCACGACCTCCCCCGACGAGCTCGAGTACGTAATGAGATGGTTCAGGCTGCCCAGGGACTTCGTATTCGCCTTTGTAACGGCCGTCAGGTTCGTGCCGGTCCTGATGCTTGACTTGACTCAGATCATCGACGCTCAGAAGTCGAGAGGCCTTGAGTTGGACAGGGGAGGACCGGTCAAGCGCCTCCGAAACCTGATTCCTGTCCTCATCCCTCTCATCGTCAACGCCCTCGTTCGCAGCGGCGAGCTGGCGGAGGCCATGGAGTCGAGGGGCTACGGTGCCGTCAAGAAGCCCACGTCTCTTTACGCGCTTCGGCTGGCGTCGCGTGACTATGCTGCTCTCGTAATGACTGTGGCCGCGTGGGCGGGCATACTGCTTTCTTTCGGGGTGCTCGTATACTCATGAGCGACGCCAGGATCCAGCTGGATACCTGGGTGAACCTGCCCAGGTTGGGCAAGGAGGCGTTCAAGGAGCTGATGAAGGCGGGAGTGGAGTACACCACAGGCAAGGGCTTCTTCATCGGGTCCAGCATCGACCTCCGGAGTGCCAAGCAGGTCATCTCGGTCGCCGTCGGCGGGGACGTGTACTTCCTCTTCAGGTGTTATGTCTGCGGGAACGAGGCTTCCTGCGCCGACTGTTCATACAGGAGCGTCTGCTCCGTCGAGCAGGTGGGCGGGAGATGCATATGTTTGAAGTGCTCCCGCGATGACCTTGACGCATACACGAGGAAGTGGAGCAGCTCGCTAGGGCGGCCCTAGCACAGCCCTGAGGTGAGGCAGGATTTCCAAGACTATCTCCATCCCTAGGGCGGACCCGTCAAGAGAACCCGGCAGGCAAAAGACGGCGACCGTATCCACAGTCCCTGCCATCGCCCTGCTGAGGGTCGAAGCAGAGCCGATCGTCTGGCTGCTCCTCTGGCGAAACAGTTCGCCGAAGCCCGGGAGATCCTTCTTCAGGATTGGCTCCACCGCCTCAGGCGTCACATCCGATGAAGCGGCCCCGGTGCCGCCGATGAATACCAGGGCATCGACAAGGCCGGCCGCCAACCCTTCCGACAAGGCAAGGCGGATGTCAATCATGTCGTCACCCACCAGCTTCCTGAAGGTCACGCGGAAACCCTGTTCCTTGGTCATGGCGCAGGCCCTGTCCCCGGATTCGTCTATGACTTCTTTTCCGTCCCTGGCAGCTGCGGACCGTGAAGAGCTCACGGTGATGATGCCGAGGCGCAGGTCCTTCCTGTCGCGGTGGTGGTGCTCAGATGTGTAGCTCACTGTTTCTTCACCTTACGCACGACGTGGATGTCCCGCAGAGCGGTGGAAGGGTACTGCCCCTGGGCGTCCTTCTCGTACCTCTTGGTAACGTCCCAGACGTTGAGAAGCCCGATAGCGACTGCCGTAAGCGCCTCCATTTCCACGCCTGTCTTGGCCTGTGCGACGACGTGGCTGGTGACCCTTACGCCGTCCTTCTCCACATCAACCTCCACTTCCACGGCCTCGATGGGGATGGGATGGCATAACATCAAGATGTCAGATGTCCGCTTGGCGGCCGTGATCGCCCCCAGCTTCGCTATCTCCTCGGCATCTCCCTTCTCGAGACCCTTCTCCCTGATGACCTTCAGGGTTCGGCTGTTGAGTTTGATAAAACCCTCGGCGACAGCCTCCCTCCTAACGACGGGCTTCGAGGACACGTCCACCATCCTAGCCAATAGGATTCACATCCTCCGATACCCCATCCATTGGTTAAAATGCTATCGTTGGCAATCTAGAGGTAGCCCGCGCCCTGGACCTCCGCCATCCTTCGCCAGTCCGCGAAGAATCTCTTGAGCAGCACGACGTAGGGGTTCTTCTCCTCGATCGCGAATATGCGGATCCTGCCGTACCTCTTTTCGTGAATGAGGTGCTGCTCGCAGAGCGATTTCAGGTACTTCTGCACGGACGAGTGCTCCAGCCCCGACAGCCTGACTATCTGGGAGATGTTCATCTCCTCCTGGTCTATGAGCATAAGGAGTACCTTCACCCGGCCCGCCGTGCCGAAGACCTCCTCCAGATGCAGGGATTCCATTTCGTCTCACTCTTCCCCCGAACATGTCCTTATCACTTCCAATGGGGACATGTTCAGGCCGATCAACGTGGTCCTTCCCCTCCTTCCCTTGCCCGACTGAGACGCGACGAAGAAACCCCTGGCCTTGAGGTTCTGGATGGACATCCAGACCATGGTGTGCCGGCGAGGCCTGATGCCCATGGAGGAGCAGATGGAGCCGTATTCGCTCTCCAGCTCCCCCGTCGACACGAACGCCCTGTCGGCGGGCTTCAGGAGGCGCGCCGCAGCCATCAGTATGATGCGCTCATGGCGGTTGAGGTAGCTCAGCTCTTCGAGGCTGACCTGAGGGGGGAGGCTGTTCCTCGCCTCCTGCACATCGGCAGCCCTCACCCTCTCGGCGCCGTTGTAGTCGGCCATCTTCGCAGACCTGTACAGCAGCTCTAGGCCGTACCGGGCGTCCCCCGAATCACCAGCCGCGCCCGCGATCAGGCGGGCCGTGTCTTCGTCCAGCACCCCAGGGTTAAGGGCTTCTTCGCTCCTGCTCAGGACGATCGAAAGGAGCTGATCAGCGGTATATGGAGGGAGCTTCACGACGGCCTTCTGCAGCGAGCTCCTTGTGCTGGCGTCCACCTCCCAGAAGAAGCGCAAGTCCTTAGAAATCATCAAGAGGGAGAGGACGGGGGAGCTCACCGTCTCGTTTATCCTAGCCAACGTGTAGAGGAAGGCAACGCCGCTGGTCGATACGAGGCTATCCACTTCATCCAAGACAAGGAGAAGCCTGGCCTTCATCTGAAGGAGCTCGTCCATCAGGAAGCGCAGCGTCTCCTGTACCTCGTAACCGCGCTTGGGGAAGGTGAGGCCCAAGGACTCCACCATCCTGTTCAGCACCGAAGAAGGTCCCTTGTCGATTCTGCAGTTCACCGTAATGGCCTTGACGATGACGCCATCCCTCCTGCCGTCCTCCTCCAGCCCGCTGCAGAGCTTTCGAGCTAGCATCGTCTTGCCCGTGCCCACGGGTCCCAGGAGAAACGAGGTCGCTGGCGTGGGGACCGAAGATAGGACCGATGCGTATGTCCTCCTCAGCTGCTCGAGCTCGCCCTCCCGGTGGGGGATCTTCCCTGGAAGGTAGTCGGGGAGGAGCTTGTACTCCTCCCTGAAGACGGAGGGGCCCATCTGTCATGGGAATACAGTTTTACTGGTTATAACATTTATCATGGTTTGGGGTGCATTATCTATGCGGGGTTCCATGAAAGTATTGCCGCTTTCGTGAAGGCCGGATAGCCGAAAGTGGATTGGGAAAAGGGATTACGAAGGCACTCTGGGAAGGTTGAGGAGGTTCTGGTCCTCGCCGGTAGGGGCACGTGTGCGCTTGTAGTATCCAGACTTCAAGGTCCTCCCCGTCCGCTTCTCCCATTCTTCGATGGAGATAGAGTACTTCTTCTGTATTGCGTCCCTGTACCATTCAGGTATGACATTGAAGCTGCAGAAAGGTATGATGCGATTGTCGGGAGTGAGGTAGTGGACGTCGCACCGGCGGACCCTTTCTTCGTCATGGTTGTACTTGTCCATGAAATGCATTGTCCCGACGAACAGCGAGCGCTTGTGGAACTCTCCGAGCGAAGAGTAGTCATGTTTGACAATGGCGTCGTAGAGGATGTCTCCCAGCTTCAAGCCCTCCGGCGCCCTCTCAGAGTTCACGAGCTTTCTGAGCTTCAAGAGGAGCTTAGCCCCGGAAACGACCTTTGACCGTCCATGCTCGAGAGCGACGGACTCGGTCGAGAGGAACTCCAGCAATCCAGGGATGTCGATGAACCTAGTCAGCGGAACCATCTTGCCGTCCTTTTCGAAGACGTAGGTCGCCGCCCCGCAGGCAAAGTGCGTTGTCAGCTCGTACTTGGGCGTCTCCACCCACGCCTCTACGAAGGAGGAGAACGGCATGGAGGCTGGGACGGGGAACCAGTCGTCCCTCTGAATCACGCCGTCCGTCTGCTCCTCCACCCTTCTTATGACATCGGGTATGGTGATCCTGTACTTGCTCAGGTCTCCCCTAGACATACGGCCCACGAGAGATACCGGCTGGAAGTTGACAGATCTGACTATGTCTTTGTTCTTGAACCCGAAGCGGATCATGTCCCCGACTTCATGGTCATTTACGCCCCTGATCACGGTGGGGACAAGGACCAGACCCAGCCTCGCAGCCCTCGCGTTCTTGAGGACGGATGGGATCTCCCAGTAGTTCTTGGGGTTGGTCTTTGGAGTGACGCCGTCGAAGCTCAGGTATACGGTGTTGACCCCCGCCTCCTTCACTTTTTGCGCAAGAAGGGCGTCGTTGGCGAGGTTTATGCCGTCCGTGTTAAGCTGGACATGCTCTACGCCCTCCTCCTTTGCTATCTTGATGATATCCATAGGTCCTCCCTCAGCGTAGGTTCGCCTCCCGTCAGCTGGAGGGCGGCACCCGGGATAGGCTTCTCAGCTCGCATCTTCCTGACCATGCCGCGTATCTGGTCCAGGGACGGCTCGTAGATGTAACCGGCCTTCTCGGCGTAGAAGAAGCAGTACCAGCAGTTGAGATCGCAGCGGTTCGTCACAATGATGTTGGCAAGTGCGGTATGACTGAGATGGTTGGAACAGAGGCCGCAGCTCGCGGGGCAGTTCACGGCTGCCGCCACGATGTCGGGGTTCTCGATGCCCCTGCCATCCTTGGCGTACTTGGAGAACCTGACGTACATGTCGTAGTCCCCGAAGTACAAGTCTTCGAAATACCCGTGGTCGGGACAGGTCTTCGATATGTAGACCTTGCCATCCTTGGCGGAGATTTCCGCCGGGATGGTCCTGTTGCATTCTGGGCAGATGCTCTTCGTGGCGCTAATCAGGTTCTTCGATTCCTGTCTAGCCTGCATCTCCATCCCTAATTAACCTCCGGCAGTGGTGTTTTCCCGCACTGCTTATGAACTTTTCAACTCGTTCACCGTTGAGACCGCCAATTGACCATGCCCCATCGTTTCAGGCGCTTGCCCGCCCATTTGGAACCCTGAGTCGAACGTCAGGCTTCGCCGCGACCCATCTTGCGAATGGCGACCTCGACGCGGTCCCCCTTGCTTGCAAAGACTAAGGTCGGCTCAGAACTCAAGATCCAGCTCATCCCGAAGTCGCATGGGCTAGAGTCTTCATCGCCACTTGCCAGACCGCGGCCCTCGCTTAATAATCATATCTCAGGGGTTCGGGCGACCTGGCCATCAGCCCCGAATCCTCTAGCCGTTGATAAGCTCCTTCCTCCTGCTCATGTGGGAAGAGGGAAGATTATGAAGCGCACGACTCGGTCGACCAAACTGCTCTTCCCCGCCAGGTTGTCGGAGGGGGTCATCAGGTCGCGTCCCAACAGGTTCGTCATGCTTGTGGAACTGGAAGGGCGGGTCGAGAGATGCCACTGCCCCACGACGGGGAGGATCGGGGACCTGCCTCTCTCTGGTCTGCGCTGCCTTGCTTCCAGGAAAGCTAGGGCCGGCCGCAAGACCGCCTACACAGTCGAAGCCATTTCACCTGACCCCGCGAGAAGGAAGGCTAGGACTTGGATCGGAATCAACCAGACGGCCGCCAACGCCTACGTCAACTTCTTTTTGGTCTCCGGGCAGCTCTCGGACATGGTTACAGGGGAGGTGCGACGGGAGGTCAAGCTGGGACATTCTCGGATCGACTTCAAGGTCGGCGACACTTTCTTGGAGGTGAAGACCCCCCTCATAATGCTCCCGTCCGCAGGTCGTTCGAAGGTCAAGCATGCGAGGTTCGACTCCTTCGACAGGCTGATCAAGCACTTCGCCGAGCTATCTTCGTCCTTGGCCGGCGGCGGGAGGGCCATAGTGGCCCTCTGCTACCTCTACGACGCACCCCCGTTCGTTCGGCCAGCCCGAGACAGGTTCAACGGCAAGATCATCGATGCGGCGGAGGCTGCGTCGGCCCGGGGGGTCGAGAGCTGGCAGATCAACATGTGCATCGATGACTCTGGGGTCTCGCTGACCAGACACCTCAGATTGGGCAGAGCCCCATCCGAGTGACTCGATTGGACTGCTGGAATCCTACCCTGTTCATGCGACGGCATAGCCGTTATCTACTTGACTTACCTAGGTTAAGGGCTGTAAGTGGCACATCCATGGTCGAGATTAGCATTGAAGCCACTCTAGAGAGGTTTAGGATGTTCCTCATTTACAGCACCTGCCGGTCCTATATTCCTGAGAGCTACTTCCACGATTCTCAGGTCTTCCCTGAACGTGACATCGGTCAGGGGGCCATCTATGTGGAGGCCACGGACAAGGCTAGCCTGAAGAAGATTAGGGACATCGATTTCGTCGACGCCAGAGACGTCCTCGGAGTGATATACGAATCCAAGAGCGGCAATACGAAGCTTCGTTGGAGGCAGATCGGGGGGTCCTCCGGAAGGGTGACCGGTGTCGCGTCGGCCAACGCTCTCACCAACTTGATCAATTCTGGCGTCGTCACCTTGGAGTATGTGGAGGAAGTGGTTTCTAGGATGAACGCTGCAAGCGAAGGAAAGGGCGCCGGAGGTTCTGCCGATGAGTCGCCCTCCGATGGCCCCCTTTCACGCAGAGACTAAAGGTAAAATACGCGGAACCGATAGCTCCGGTGGGCGAGGCTGGTCTAGCCTAGTCCAGGACGTCACCCTCCCAAGGTGGCAACGCGGGTCCAAATCCCGCGCCTCGCACCATCGCTTCAGAAATGCGAGTCAGAACTCCGCTTGGGGACACGTCAGACACGTCGCCGCGGTCTTGTGGCGTGTGCCCTGACACGTCGGCTCCTCGATCGTCCGCTGACTCTGGCATTATGTTGGTCAACATAGATCAAGGGATTACCCCCTGAAGTGTGAGATGAAGCCGACGACTCACTGGCGTGTGATGCCCCGGTCTGACGTGTTTTGCCGTCGTTTCCAGACGTGAAAAAACGTGTCATTTGACTGACATGGTGGCCTTTTGACGGCAGAGAGAGGAGCAGAAGACAGCCTGTTGACGGAGAGAACAACCGAACTCTCCGCTTTCTGTTCGCCCTATAACCCACGCTCTTGGTAAGTCAACACACGTCGACCACTGGCCGGCGGCGTCGTGGGTTTGGCAGCGCCTCATCTACACATGGCTGATATCAAAGATTCGCTCGACGTAGGCAAGTACTTTCAGAAGACAGCTCACGAAGGGCCTTCGGCCGCCATACGTAAACAAAAAGGTTTAATTCATGCCCCTGTCCAACAGACTCAGATTGACCGACATTGGGATTATACTGACAGGAGGACCGTATCAGACTCAAAGATGGGACACGGCCTGCAAGATCGCCGATGCCGCCTTGAACAGATCACACAAGGTCACCTTCTTCCTGTTCTTGGACGGCATCTACAACGCTCTGGGGACGCAGGTGTTTCCCGTGCTGCAGAGGCTACCCATGGACTCCTTTAAGGCGCTGTTGGCCAAGGGGGCCGAGATATACGCCTGCGAGGTCTGCAGCTACAACCGAGGGCTCGACGAGGGGAAGGACTACTACAAGGGCGTGAAGATCGTGAGCGTCGCTTTCGTCTCAGGCATGGCCAGCAAGTGTGGCAGACTGATAACGATATAGGAAGAGATGTGGATTGACTTTGTATCTAATCGACGAGCCTTTCGCGAACCTGGCCTTTGCGTACGCTGCCAACGACCCGGGAGCCCGAGTTGTCTTGCTCCAGGACGGAGTCTACGTCGCAAAGAGAGGTGCTTTCAAGGGAGAGGTGTACTACATCCGCGACGACGCTGCGCGCCGTGGCCTTGGGGACTCCTTCCCCAGTGGTGCCCATCCGATCGGCTTCGACGACTTGGTCGGCATGATGGAGACCGACAAGGTCGTGAACTTCCTCTAGGGGGCTCGAGAATTGTCCAAGAACATCCTCGTCCTGTTCCTCCGTCCTCCTGTAAGCAGTGCCTATTTCGTGGAAGGGCTTAGGGTCTCAGCTGGAATGCTTAGCGGCGATGAGAACCACACGGTGACAGCAGCCTTCGTGGGGAAGGGGGCTCGCTGCGCCGTCAAGGGGGTTGACAGGGAATACGCCTTGAAGTTCCTCGAGTTCTTCCCTGACGAAGGAGGGAAGAAGTTCCTCGTCGAAGAGGAATCCCTCAGGGAGGAGGGGATTGACCCCAAGCTCCTCGCAGACGACTTCGCCATCGCTTCAAGGGCCGAGATTAGCAGGCGTATGATAGAGGCCGACCTCTGTCTGAGCTTCTGAGCCTGCCGCCACTTCACTGCTTTCAACCTTTTTCTGTTTTATTCTGCTCACGCGAAACAGCGACAGCAGTACATCCACGACGGTGGCCGATATCACGACCTCGTAGGAGAAGGTCGCGAGCCAGGAGTAGAAGGCTTGGCTGGGCTGGCCGTTCTGCGCGTAGATGACATACGAGGCTACCAGGCCCACCGTCAACCACGACACGAAGGCCGCCGCCGTCGGTCTGAACTTGGTGGACAAGAGCCCTGCTGTAAGCCCAGTCAGGGTCAAGACGGTCAGCCACGTGGTGTCAGAATGACCGTAATAGAGCCCCAGCCCTCCTGCCGCTCCTGCGAGCAGACCCCATATGGGCCCGCCTGCCCCGGCAGCAAGGAATACGCCCAGCTGCGGCAGGGCCACCAACACGCCGAATTGATACGTCATCGTGTAGTGGGATAGAAGGAGGGCGATGGCCACTCCGGCCGAAGACAGAACGATGACCTTGAACGATTGCATCGGTGTAGCTCACGTCCCCTTTAACGGCTTTAAGCCTTTGCGGATGCCTCGGGAGCCTGTTGCAGCCTGAAGGGCTTGAAGGAATTTAATCGCTATACGCTTGCTATAATTACACTACGTTCTTCTTCATTCACCCAGAGTCTGTAATTATTACCAGTAGGTTAGACTTATTAGAGTAACAACGACTCATAGGTTGAGTTATAGGCTATGGCGGCTAAAGCAAAACTCGCAATCGAAGACTGTGCTATCTGCGGAGGATGTGAAATAGCTTTGGCTGATCTTGGCGTCGGCCTGCTGAAGGTGTTAGACAAGAGCGTCGATCTTGTCTATGCACCCGTCTTGGCTAGCGCCATCGATTATGACCAGGCAGACGTCACCTTCGTGATAGGCGTGGTGCGGACTAAGCATGAATTGGAGAGAGTTCAAGCGGCAAGGAAGAAGTCGAAGATCCTCGTTTCGTTCGGGACCTGCCCGAGCACCGGCGGGCTGGCCGGTCTGGCGAACCTGAGTACCAACGAGGAGCTGTTGACAGCGGCCTACGATGGCAAGGCGCCCACCCAGGGCGCTGAGATCCTCGACAAGCTGGAACCACTTTCCAAGCACGTCAAGGTCGACTATGTGATACCTGGATGCCCCCCTCCGGGACCGGTAATCAAGGAGCTGTTGAGCGAACTACTGGGAGGTTAGCAAGACTTGAGTCAAATTGAAATCGATCCGGTAACAAGAATCGAAGGGCACCTTAACGTCAAGGTGCAGCTAGATCAGAAGGGCAAGGTCACGAAGACTATGGCAGACTTTGCCGAGTTCAGGGGCTTCGAGCGATTCCTGGAAGGAAGGCTCGTCCACAGGGCCCCCATAATCGTGACCAGAATCTGCGGGGTCTGCCCGATCCCCCACCACCTGGCCAGCGCCAAGGCCATCGACAACGGCCTTGGCCTCGAGATACCAGAGCGGGCGGAGAAGCTCAGGGAGCTTATGCTGATGGGCGAGATACTCGGCGACCACACGCTGCATCTGTTCATACTGGCGGGGCCCGACTACCTGCTCCCGGAGCTACCCTTCAAGCAGCGCGACATCATAGGGGTCTACAGGAAGTTCCCCGAGGTCGCCAAGCAGGTCGTTTACACGCGTGCGGTGGGCCAGAAGATAATCGAGACCATCGGCGTTCAGGCCGTCCATCCCGATGACCGCCGTCCCAGGCGGGTTCAACAGGGGAATCGACGAGGAAACTAGGAAGAAGCTCCTCGGCTACGTCCTGGAGGCGAAGAAGAACGTCATAGGCTGGTACGACGCCGCCATCGCCCCGGTGCTGCAGAAGTTCGTGGACGACAACATCGAACTCGGCAAGGTGGAGTCAGGCTACATGGCGATGAGCGACGCAGGGAACATCAGCTTCTACAAGGGGGACATCACCATCATCGACAAGGCGGGCGCCAAGATCTCCGAGTTCAAGATCTCCGACTACATGAACCAGATAGCGGAGGAACCCCTGCGAATACTCCTACGGAAAGAGCGTCACGGTGAAGGGACAGCAGAAGGACAGGGCCTTCATCCGCACCGGACCTCTGGCTCGCGTCAACGTAGCCAAGAGCGCCGGCACCGACATGGCCGACAAGCTCCTCAAGGAACTGAGGGGCAAGTACGGCTCCCCGGTTCATGGGACCCTGCAGTACAACCTCGCCAGGTACGTCTGCCTGGTGTACGCCGCTGAAAGGCTCGAGCAGCTGCTCTCGGACACATCGATCACCCAGGGAGAGCTCAAGACCCCCTTCAAGATGAAGGCCGGTGAAGGAGCCGGCTGCTGCGAGGCGGCAAGGGGAACGGTCATCCACAACTACAAGTGGAATGACGAGGGCTACATCACCAAGGCCAACATAATCACGCCCACCGTCGTCAACGCCAACGGTTTCGAGGCTTCGCTCTGGAGCGCGGCGAACCGGAACGTCAGCCCAGGGAAGGTCAACGAGGACAACCTATGGCATGAAGTGGGCCTGGTCATCAGAGCCTACGACCCGTGCATCTCGTGCGCTACGCACCTCGAGAAAGCCCTGAAGGTCGAGCTGATGGACGAGGATGGCAAGGTGAAACGGGTTATTGGAGGGAATTAGGATGAACATGGATAGAAGGACCTTCATGAAGACCGCGGCCGCAGGCGGCAGCCTCGTCGTGGTCACGGCGGCCATGGCGCCGAAGCTGGTCCAAGCCAACACACCCAAGAGGGCCATGCTGATCGTCGTGGGGAACTGCATCGGGTGCGACCATTGCGTCGAAGCCTGCAACCAGTACCACAGCGGCATGACGAAGCCAGACCTGAGCACTGTCAGAAAATACCCCGTCAAGCAACGCCTACACCAGGGTCGCCACGCCAGGCCCTAACGGCACATTGCCCATTCCAGAGAACTGCCTCCACTGCAACGACGCACCCTGCGCCACCGTCTGCCAGACGCACGCGCTGACCCAACTGCCGTCGGGCACGGTGTCCTATGACAAGGACAGGTGCATCGGCTGCTTCCTTTGCACGTCGGTCTGCCCATTCGGCTCGATAACCACAGACAACGTCAACAAGAAGATCCTGAAGTGCGACCATTGCGTCAACTTCACGGAGGACGGCACCACCAGCCCTTCTGCGTACAGGTCTGCCCCGGCGGGGGACCGACGGCCATGACTCTCCAGGCCGCGAACCTCACCACCACCGCCAAGAACTGGGGTTCGTGCAGCGAAATGGTTTCGACCGGACAAGATGTGGTCACAGCACTGGGCAACGGCGCGACGATGCTCTACCAGAACGACACGTCAACCTTCTACGTCCTTACGGCCGACGAATTCAAGACAATGTCCACCACGCCCGAGGTCACGGTGGTGAAGTCCGCCTACCCAGCCCAGAACAAGCTCTTCTCGACGGCCGAACAGTGGGTGAGGCTCGCATGGATCCCTCTGCTGGCTGGAGTGGCATTCTTCGCGCTCAGATGGCGCGACAACAGGAAGGAAGAGACGCCGATGGTCGTCAAGAAAGAGGAGAAAGTGGTGAAGTAGAATGGCAAAGAGCAAGGAACAGAAGTACAAACTGTCTTCGCTGCACGCCCAGAAACCAGGGCTCCTGTCGCTCCTCTTCTCGAGAAGCTTCACGGTCGGTCTGAGCGACTTCGTATTTCATCTCGGCCTCTGGGGCAACATAATCACGGGTCTCGTGATGGAGGTCCCCTTCCTGCTCGCCGGCACGGCCGACGTGTTTGGAGGCTACGGATGGCTCCTCTCCTGGATACACGGCATCACCGGCATCCTCATCATCGCGGGTGGGATCGGGCTGGTGCTCCGATACATGAGGAACCCCTTCTTCAGGGTCGCCTATGGCAAGGTGTTCTTCGTCGATCTGGTGTTCCTTGTGCCCATCGCGGTCGTCGGCCTCGTGCAGGCAATCGAGGTCTTCGGCTTCGTGTCGCTAGTCGAGCTTCGGGACACCCGCCTACGCCTACTTCGGCACGCTCCACCTGCTGCTGATATACGTGTGGCTGGTGGTCTCCTTCTTCGCAGGAGGGGCCGTAAGGCACGGCATCGCCACCCTGTACTGGAGGGTCACAAAGGCCGACACTGGCACCAACATGCTCGCCTTCGCGTCCGCCTGCGGAAGGTGCGGGAGATGCGTGGAGGTATGCCCCACCTACGAAGCTTTCAACCACGACCCAATGGAGGCGCCCGTGCTGAAGCTGAGGAAGTACTACCAGATACAGAGGAGCAGGGGGCTGACGCCGACCGAGGTGAAGTACGTCTCGGAACAGATGGCTACCTGCACCCAATGCAACCTATGCGCAGGGGTCTGCCCGTTCTCGTTCAACTTCGTCGGCATGTACAACGCGATGCTGAAGGACGCAAAGCAAATAGCCCCGGCCGCCCAGACCGCCTGACCGTAGCTCACTAATGGACCCAGCAGAGATTCGCCGGCTTATAAAGGGCCGGCGAACCTTGATGATGTGCGTAGGCAGCGACTTCGGAGACGACGTCGCTGGCCCTCTTCTTTTTAGAAAGGTCCACAGACACCTAGTGAACATCAGGGCACTCCTCTGCGAAACGGCGCCAGAGAAGTTCGTCCCTAACGTCTTGGAGGCCCGGCCTGAAGTCATACTGATGGTCAATGCCGTCGACAGGAACCTGGCGCCGGGCGAATTGGTGCTGGAGGACCTTCTGAGACAGGAGACCAAGTTCTTTCTGGTGCACAAGTTCCCGTTGTCCGTGCTGGCGCATGTAATCGCCTCTGAGCTGGAGGGCACCAGAATCATGCTCGCTAGGGGTCCAAGTCAGGAAGATGAAGGGGAAGCCCACGCCTGAGGTCGTCGTCGCCGTCAAGAAGCTGGCCGAGACGCTTGAGGGATTGGATTCGGAGACCGCAAAGATGGCATAGTTCGGGTTCAGTCACAACCCGGACTGGGCTGCGTGCACAGGGCGGAACCAGGCATCTGTAGCATGATAGATAGAATAAATACGAATTGCGTATCGGACGAGTCAAACGATTATATCATACGGTGTCGATGATGTGTCGAGCGACGCGTTGTCTTCCCCGCATAAGCGGACCGATCAATACGGCCTCTCCAGGTCTCTCTTCCTCTTCGAGCTTTTCAGGGATGCCATGAGGGCCGAGCATGTCCTCAAGCGAGCCGGTCTCGATACCAAGGCCGGCGCCCCACCTCCTGAAGTCAGGACGGGCTGCGACATCGCCATGTCAGTCCCCAGCAACCAGGTCAACGCCGCAGAGAAGGTGCTCAGGGCGGACGGGATACCCATACTCGATGTCGTGTTCGCATCCGAAGGCGACCTCCCTCCGCTTCAGGTCAGCAAACTTGTCAAGAAGGTCGACTTCGGGAAGTACCTGATGATCCGCGTCGGGAACATGAAGCTTACGTTCGAGAAGGCCACGGGCGTCATCGTGAACATATCTGGTGGAGGATGCCCGGACATCCCCCTCCTCGCTCTCAGGATGATAGGGCAGCCGCTCGACAAGGCTGTTTCGCCCAACGAGCTGGGCTTCACTCTCTGCGCATACACTTTGCAGAAGGCATACGAAGCCGCCCTGCAAGCTTGGAAGAAGATGAAATAGATGCTCCTCCTTTCGGGGACGCTGCCCGTCGAGGACAGTTCCCTCATCTTCGGCACGATAAAGTACGATGGCAGGTCCATCTCGCTGGGAGACAAGTACATCCCCAAGGAGCTGGGCTCCATAGGCGCCATGGCCATGATGGCCGCGTCCGCCACCGCGGCCGAGGCCTTGGGCATAGAGGCACCCATGGGGGTGGTGGCCGGCGACATGGGAAAGGGCGCCGGTTCGGCCGCCCTGTACGCATACCTCACGGAGAAGGCCGGGGCGCTGGGCGCCAACGCCGTGACCATGCACTACATCCTCCCCATCAGGAAACCGTTCATGGAGTTCGTCGAGATGCTCGACTACTGGGAGAAGAGGCCCTTCATGATCGCCGACGCGGGCTCCATGCTCATAGCGAAGGCCACGGGCGCGTGCAAGAAGTTCGACCTGTTCACCCCCGACGCCGGAGAGATATGTTTCCTCGCCGATCCCGAGGCCGGTCACCCGGCCTACGTGAAATCCATGCTCTTCGACATAGACACGACGGAGGTGCCCAAGCTCATAGAGAAGGCCTATGCCGGCGGCAACGCTCCTCGGTATCTCCTCATCAAGGGGCCCACCGACTTCATCGTCGACGACGGCAAGATTATGTACACCATCTCTGAGCCCAACATCCCTGCCCTGGAGCCCATTGGTGGGACGGGGGACACGATTACCGGGATGGTCTCCGCGCTCATCTCAGGAGGCTATGAGCCGATTCGCGCCTGCCTCATAGCGGGGCACGCCAATCGCCTGGCAGGCCAGATGACGAACCCTACGCCTGCTACGCAGGTCTTTGAAATCATAAAGCACATCGGGGAGGCTGTGGTCAAGGTAGTTGATACCTTCTAGGGTGAGCATGCACTTGAAGGTAGACAAGCTTACAGCTGGGTTCGTGACCGGCCTGTGGGCCGCCGTGGCCCAGGCTTGGGTGTACGTCGCCCCTCCGTCGGCGTTCGGCATCTGCTTCATCAGCCACCCCAGTGACCTCATTGACTGGATCGTGAACCATCTGTTCGGGACGACGCTCTATGTCCATGATCCGTCGGTGGACATCCCCGTGCTGACGGTGGTAGGCGTGCTGGTGGGCGCTTCCATCTCCACCTTCCGGAACAAGGAGTTCAGCTTCCGCATGCCCAGGCATCCACTGGATCATTTCATCAACGGTTTCTTCGTGGCCATGTTCGGGCTGACGTTGGGCTACTGCTCCGTCCACATCATAATGGCCTTGATGTACGGCAGTTTCGTAGCGCTCGTGGGGCTCATCGGCATGATCTCCGGCGTGGTGATTTCAGCGAACTACATCAAATGGAGGGTCCGCCTTTGACTCTGGAAATCGGCTTGACCACGCTCGCGGCTGGGGGTATCATAGGCTACCTATGGCAGAGGTCGAAGTCGTGTTCCATATCGGGATACCGCGACTTCTACCTTTTCAGGGACACGCTTTTCATGAGGACCATCGTAGGCATGGCGCTCGGAGCCTTAGTCGGCTACCTTCTGTTCTTCAGGTTCTCTCCGCATATGGCTGATTTCCCTCTGATGCTGCATAACGAACCTGGCGCGAGCTCCGTCGCCACATTGATCCTGTCGGTGATAGGCGGCCTGGGCTATGCCTTCTTCTCGGTGATGGCGGAAGGATGTCCACTGAGGCAGCACGTCAACGCCACCACTGGCAACGGAGCCGCCATCATCTATCTGGTAGGATTCTACATCGGGATCCTCTTCTTCCAGTTCGTGGTTGTGAACTACGTCAGCGTCTTCACGCGGCTGTTCTAGGGAAGGGCCAGCGAGCCCAGAGCCTGCGAGTAGCATGAACGCTCCCAGCAAGATGCCAGAAAGGCTTCCGACGAAGCCCACCCTCTTGCTCAGCGACGCCCCTATCCTGACGCGGGAGACACCAGCCAACGCCAACGCGAGCCCGATCGAGTAGACGGACGAACCCAGCCAGAACATCGATACCGAAGTGAAGGTGGTGACCAGGTCAGAGGCGACCGAAATGGAGATCAGTGCCACGAGCGGGAGGCAGACGCTCATGCTCGAGACGATGCCGAGGAAGAGAGCGGTCCAGCTCCTCCCTGGCTTGGCGGTCACGGCAAGGGAGGTGAACGGCAGGCGGATGAGCTTGGCCTTGGACCTTGCCGCGCAAGATGTGTCCTTCTTCCTTTCGATCGCTCGAAAACAATAGTAGATCAGGATCGCGCCCATCAGCGCCGTCGTAATCGATTCGGGTACGGGGTTGCCTAAGGCTCCGCTGAACGCCCTGAAGGAATAGTAGAGAAGGCAGGACAGAGTGAAGTAGACCACCAGCCTCCCCAGTGAGAAAAGAACAGATATGCGCAGGCCGTCCCTCGCGGTCCTTTTTCCCCCGGTGAGCTGGGTGAGCAGGAGGGGCAGGCAGGTAACGGTGCACTGCACTCCGCTGCTGAGCCCGAGAAGGAGGCCTGCCGCCAGCGTGTCGAGAGCCATCAGAAGAGCACCCTCAGCGTGATGAGATTGTAGACCACGACGATGAACCAGTAGAACCAGAAGGCGCCAAGGATCGTCGCGCTAGGGATGAGGAACTTCTTTGCATCTGTCTTGATGTTGTACAGGTGCAGGTCTATGGCCTTGCTGGGGCACTTGTACACGCAGACCAAGCATTTGTCGCAGGTGTCGGTCACGTATACCGCGCCGTCTGCCTTCGTGGCGAACCCGAAGGTGGGGCAGATGTTCAAGCAGTCATAGCATTCGTTGCATTTGGCTTCGTCCACGGATATCCTGAAAGGAGTGGCCCTGTCCACCAAGCTCAGGCCGGCGCCCACCGGGCAGATGGAATGGCACCACTTCTTGGTGCTGAGCAGAGGAAGCCCGAGGAAGAGGGCGCCCATGATGACCATGAAGATCGTAGATGTTGAGTGACGACCTGAACCACCCCAGGATCCCGGCCCAGCAGAAGACGCAGAACCATTGCACTGAGTAGAAGAGGGCCAGGAGGAGGGTGACGACGAGGAAGGCGTACTTCACGTCGCGGAGCATCTGGCCCGGCTCCATGCCTTCGAGGTCGAAGCCTCTCCGCGACGAGACATCCTTGATCCATTTCACTGACTTCGTGTAGACCTTGAGGGGCTCGTGGCGTTGGCGCAGAGTCTCTCCAAGCCCGCCGAATGGGCACAGCCATCCGCACCAGCCCTTGCCGAGCACGAATGCGGTGGCGACGTAGGATAGAAAGATTACGGAGAAGAGGTCGATGCTGGGCGGAAAAGACGAGAAGAACTTGATATAGACGGGAACAGAGACGGTCACAGGCTGCCCCAGGGCCGCGGGGAGGAGATAGGGGCACAGGATGGAGACGAAGCCGCTGGTGGTGATGGGGGCAGGCGTCAGCGGGACCCTCTCGTGCGTGCTGAGCCACCTGCCCAAGTACGAGGGGCCCAGCTCGGCGAGGAACGCCAGGAAGGCGGTCCAGGTCGCCAGAGTAAGGCCGAACACGAAAATGCTCCTCAGCCTGTAAGGCTTCGGCGAAGTCATGAGGGTCCATGTGGCCAGCCCGAACAGGAAAGCCAGGATGCCTCCGATGAAGATGCCGGATGCCGAGTAGATGAAGAAGCTGACGGCAACCACGATTGCAATAACCACCACGAGGTCAGTCGCAGCATTGCTGGTCGGGAACAGCTTCCTGAACATGGTGTTCCGGGACATGAATTGCCTGCTAGCTATATTAGTATTGTAAGCGGCGAGAGAAGACGACAAGTACCGGACACGATATCTGCCTCGTCAATATGAAGGCCTACACATCCTGCGTCTGAGGAGCTCTTGCCACTTGCTCGCCACAGAGCCGCGTCCACGTCCTAGGTTCATATCGCATTTATTTTACATTCGACCCGCATGGATAACATTTTAAACCACCTGCACGTAAATGCAAAGGATTACTGTTGACCAAAACGGCAGCGCAATTGGTGGTTGATGCGAGGAACGAACCCTGCCCCAAGCCCATTTTGATGACAAAGCGGGCGATCGAAGGAGCCCAGATGGGAGAGGTCATAGAGATCGTCGTCAACGACCACACGTCTAAGGACAACGTTCTAAGGTACTGCTGGAACCATGGCCAGGAGATCGTGAACTCCAGAGAAGAGGGTGAGGATTTTCATCTGGTTGTCAAGAAATCTCCCGAGAAGATGGCGGATAAGCCGCTCCCGGCCATCGGCCCCTGCGGGCAAAGGTGGGACTGAGCTGGAAGTCTTGGTGTAGCCGCTTGGAAGACATCTACACTGTCGTGTCGAGGATGTTGGGCGACGGGTTGCGCATTGTCGTAGCAACTGTCGTCGAGGCTGACGGTTCCGTCCCGAGGGGAGTCAGCACGAAGATGGTCATCCCAGAGTCGGGGCCCACGGTGGGCACGATCGGCGGCGGCTGTGTCGAGAAGTATGTGGTCCGGGAGGCGCGCTTTGTGTTCGAGGACGGCCAGACTCGTGTCAAGACCTTCAATCTCGGAGACGAGAGCTGGAGCGGCCTGGGGATGGCGTGCGGCGGTACGGTCAAGATCGCGCTGGAGCTAGTGGAGCCTCCTGAGCGCCTGATTATGTTCGGATCTGGCAACATCGCCAAGGGCTGCTACCGGATAGCCGAGATCCTAGGACAGCGCGTGATGGTCCTGGATCCCTTCGCCACTGAATCGGCATTCCCTAACGCCGAGATCTATACACAGGACGTGCTCCAGAAGATAAAGGAGGTCAAGATCACCTCCTATGACAGCATATTGGTCATCACAGAGCACCGGTACGACGTAGAGGCGCTTCGCTCCGTGCTTGACACCAAGGCTCGTTACGTCGGCATGGTTGGAAGCAAGAACCGTGTCAATGCTGCCTACAGGGACCTTGTTAAGGAGGGTGTGCCGGCCGCGAGGCTGTTCCAGATTTATGCCCCCGTCGGCATCGACATCGGCGCCGAGACCCCGGAGGAGATAGCCATCTCTATAATGGCTGAGATCATCAAGCTCCGACGCGGAGGCACCGGAGAGCATCTCAGACTGACGAAACTCCTTGATAAGCCCGAACCGACGCATCCTCTCAAGCACAAGGTCAGCTCTGAGATCTTCTCTGAAACCGCCGACGTTGCGAGCGACGTCACAAAGAGCGTCAAGTCAGAGTAGGCCTCCCTTCTCTTTGCAGGCCGCGCGGCCGCCGACAGCCTTGCTTGAAGGTCAAGGGTTGGTCGCCGAAGGGAGGCCCCATCCCTCTTCCCCGGTCTCCATCGTTCGCTATGCGCAACAGGCCGCCTCGACGTCGGTCCTTCCTTACCGCAATCGTTATGAAGTCTTTACACGTTCCCGGAGAAGGCTCAGTCGCTTTTGATTTCGAGAGTCCTGTTCAGAGGCATGGAGTACCCCCTCCTTGTCGTCGCCGACGGCAACCCCCGCCCCAAGGTGCGCCTCGAGGATGGCCGGGTCGTCGTTCTTGTGCCAAGGGCAACGACCAGCGAGGTCACGCGTGCCATCAAGGAATGGTACCGGTCTGAAGCGAGCGTCGTAATCAAGCAGAGCGTCTGGCGGATGAGCCGGCGACTCGACCTCAGGTTCGACACGATCATGATTAGAAGTCAGAAGACCAGGTGGGGGAGCTGTTCGAGCCAGGGGAACCTCAGCTTCAACTTCAAGCTAGCCACCGCGCCGCAGGAGGTCATCGACTATGTCGTCTTGCACGAGCTGATGCATCTGAAAGAGCCCAACCACTCGAAGCGTTTCTGGAGACTGGTTGAGCAGGAGTGTCCGAAGTACCGAGAGTACAGGGAGTGGTTGAAACGTGCCGAGGGCAAGACGGAGCTCTAAGCATGCCAGGGACCCCTAGACCTTCAGCTTGCGCTGGTTCCAGACCACACGTGAAGCCTCTTCAAGGGTGGGCTGCTCTCCGCTTATGGTCATGTGGAACTCGGAGAGTATGTTCCGGGCTATGAGATTGCAGACGGAGGAGGCCGTCACGTCTCCCAGCAGCGAGTTCAGGAGCTGCCCGAAGGGGACCAGACGCTGCGGGATGAGAGCTGCGGGTAAGCCGTTCCTTTCGCAGAATGAGAAGATCATGTCGGTGGTTTGCTGCCCGAACAGGTCGGCCAGCGTCCTAGACACGATATCCGTGACGACGTCGTTGACTGTCAATACAGGTCCAGCAGCTAGATATCAGGTATTCCCGATGTTAAATAGCTGTCTCCGACAAGAACTCTTAACAAATGCGACAACCCCGGTCCACCCAAGAATCGTCCTTCATTCGGTTTCTATCGAGAAGCTCTCCCCAGGCGACAACGCGATGCCGGGCCTCCCTTGCCTTCCCGACACCTCCATTGTGCCGCCACTGCCGACCAAGAGCCCGACTCCTCTGATGGCCTGATATGAGGCGACGAGGCTCGCCTTAACCTTCCTCCTGCGAGCCACGAGTCGGAATGTGGACGCCCGTTTTCTCCAACGATGGAAATTACCGCTTTCAACATTTGTAATTGCGTTTCCAAAGCGGTCGACGTGGAGGACTGTCCCCCGGATGGACCTGTCAGAGAATTCCGCACTAGGGAGCTCCAACACGGTCATGCCGCTCACCTTCGTTCCGAGGTTGGCCGGGGACCTCCCTAAGCTCACCATAGCTGCGACCGGTGCGAAGATGTCCCGCCCAGCGAAGGTACCCGACCTCGCAAGCACATGCGGTCCTCTGCCCACGTCGTAGACGGAGATGATTCCTTCCCGCGAGGCGGCTGGATACAACAACCCGTTGTCGGGTCCCACATACACCCTCTCCCTAGTCTCCACCGCAATCGCCTTCCTCCGGGTGTTGACCCCCGGGTCCACCACGGCCATCACCGTGCAACCTAGGGGGAGGTACTTGGAAGCTTGCAGGAGGAGGAAGGCCCCCTCCTTGATGTCGTACGCCCGGACTTCATGAGTTATGTCAATGATTTCGGACTCCGGCGAAACCCCTTTTATGACGCCTTTGATTACGCCCACGTAGTGATCAGACGACCCATAGTCCGTCAGCAGGGCGATCAACTTCATTTGCACGACAGCAAGCAGCACCACGCTTAAAAAGTGTGAGCGGCTTATCGAACGAGAAAGGCGTGTTTGTATGAACCAGACGGAGATAATCGACCTCGCGGTGAAACTGTCAGGTTTCAAGGAGATACCCGCAGACACCGGGATCCAAGTCTTGGGAGGAGACATCACAAGGCCGTGGCTCTCTATTGACGTGGGCGTTGGGGAGCTGCTTCTGGCGCGGCAGTTGGGCTGCGACAGCGTGATTTCTCACCATCCTTTGGGGAAGACCAGCGTCGACTTCTACAAGGTCCTGGCCCGGCACGTCGAGTTCTTGAAGGAAGAAGGAGTCCCCGAAAGCGAGGCAAGGGCGGCCGTTGACCAGCTCGTAAAGAAGGTGAGGCTGAAGACGCATCCTTCCATCTACAACCAGGTGGTGGAGGCCGCAGAGAAGATGAAGATGCCGCTCATGAACGTCCACCTCCCCTGCGACGAAATCGGGAGACACGTCATGGACGCGGCCCTGTCCAAGGCCGGGTCGAAGGTTGGGGACGTCGTCAAAACCCTCTTGACCCTGCCGGAGTTCAGGGCGTCCGAGATCAAGCCTGAGATTGTCATCGGCGACCCAGATGCCAAGCGAGGCAGGACTAAGCTCGCGGTCGCGGCCGGCACCAATGGGGGATATGCCATCGGCAATGCTTATTTCACTCATGGCATCGACACTCTGGTCTACATGCATATCGACGCGGAGGAGCTCAAGAGGCTCCGAGAGGACCCGACGAGCAGGAACTTGGTTCTTCTGGGCCACGAGTCGGGGGATTCTGTCGGGATAAACCCGTTCGTCAGCGCCCTGCGCGAGAAGGGCGTTCACCCCTTCACCGTGGGCATCCTTGGTGCCTCTCCGTGAAGGCCGTAGACACATCTTCAATGAGAAGGGCTGAGGACAAGGCAGCCGCCAGTGGCATCTCCAGGCTTCTGATGATGGAGAACGCCGGGAAGGCTCTGGCCCAGGTCGTTGGACGGCTGTACGACCTCAGTTTGAAGCCAGCCGTTCTTGTGGTCGCGGGCACGGGCAACAATGGAGGGGACGGCGCCGCGGCCGGGCGGCACCTCCACGACAGGGCCTCTGTTACGGTCATCCTCCTGGGTGACCGGAAGAAGGTAAAGGCTGAAGAGGCATCGCTGCAGTGGCAGGTGCTCTCCACGATGGCTGACGTCCGAGTGATTGAAGTGGGCACGGCTGGCGAGCTCCGCCTGCTGGAGCCTCTCTTTCGATCCTCCCAGGTCATCATCGACGCCATTTTCGGCACGGGCGTAAAGGGCGAGGTGGGCGAACCGCACGCCTCGGCGATAGAGATGATCAACGGTGCCAAGGCACTACGCGTGGCCGTGGACGTTCCTTCTGGCTTGGACTCCGATACGGGTGAGGACCATGGTCTCGTCGTCAAGGCCGACGTCACGGTGACCCTCCACGCCCCTAAGCCGGGGCTTTTCGGGAGACCCGATGTCGTGGGCAGGCTCTTCGTTGAAGAGATAGGGATCCCTTGAGCGGCGCCTAGCCGAACCAGGCGATGCCTAGAAAGACGATAGAGACTGCAAACATCAGGGCCCACATGATCTTGCTCCAGTCGAAAATCTTCTTCCCGTCAAGAATGGCTACGGGCACGAGGTTGAAGACCGATATGAAGGAACTGACATAGAGCGCGGGCCACAGATAGCCTGCAGCAGAAAAGAAGACAAATGGCAGCAGGATAGCCGACATCATGATGTTGACCAGGGGACCGGACGCGGCTACCACGCCCAGGGTCCTGTCGTCGCTGTATCCGCCAAGCATGACGGCCCCGGGGGCGATGAACTTTATGGGCAATATAATTGAGAGGCCCGTCAAAAGGGCGCCGAAAGGATTGAGCCTGAATTCCGCCCAGAGACCAAAGCGGTGAGCGGCGACCTTGTGAGCATACTCATGGCCAAGGAAGGCGAACACAAAGAGGATGCTGTTGGCGATTATCGCGAAGCTGTGGGGGATGAAGCCAAGAAGAGAGATGCCGACCAGCCAGACCAACGCCGCCCCTATGGCGAAGGAAACCGCTTCTCTTTGGGAAGATGACTGACCTCCAAAGCCCGAGAACACAGAGATCCTACCTTCGGTTGTGGAGGTGTACTGCCTGGGAGGGAGGGCGTACGCATATGCGGCGCACGCGTGGTTCTCGGGAAGCCTATGCTCTCCGCAGAAATACTTCCCACAGTAGGCGCACTTGAATGGGAAGGCCTCCTCAACCCCGCAGGCTTCGCATTTCAAAGTGCCGACCAGCAAAGCTGACTCCCCCGAGTCATTTGATATAAACCTTGGGTAAGGAACCGTTTCACAGGCGACAGTCAGCGGCATCCCACCGCAGGCTAATGCGTCGAGAGCAAAACCTTTAACGTTCCACATCTTGGCTTTTCCTAATATGCCGCTTCGGGTGGACCCGCTGGTCAGGGCCAAGGAGGCGCTCCAGTCGGGCAAGCTTCCGCCCGAGGTCTACGGGAAGCTCGTAGAGAGGACCTCCATCCTCCAGGAGTCTATCCAGAGAGTCGAGAAGGCCGCCTCGCTGTCGTATCCTCCCTACTATATTCAGCCCCTCCTGATACTGGTCCGGTCGTCCGTCGAGACGGGCGCAACAGGCATCTACTATGCCAGAAACGTGCCCGTCGCGGTCAACAACAGGCTTCACCTCCTGATTGAGTTCACCGCCCCCCTGGTGCTCTACGCTTCGAGGAAGACGGTGCTCGCGGTCGTGGCGCATGAGTTCACGCACTATCTCGAGCTCATCAGGCGCTTCTCAGAGCAGCCCGTGTCAGCGCCAGCGGCCTCCACCATGTTCGAGGCGACATACCGCGACATGGAGGAGGCCATGCCTCCTCAGAGGATCTTCGGCCGTTTCAAGAGCCTCTCCACGCTCATCGACGCCAAGTTCGAAGAGGGCTTCACAGATGAAGCACTTAACCGGAGGACGTTAAGCAGCTGGTACGAGCAGAAGCTCCCCGTCACCGTGGTCCGTCCTGACGACAACTCGGTGAAGATACCTCTCGAAGCTGTGCTTAACGCCGACTTCGACCAGGCAGCTCTGAAGAAAATCAAGGAGATCGGGGACTGATGCTCAGCGACGAAGGGAAGGAGATCGTCCTCAGGGCAGCGAGTCGTGCCGCCCAGGGAAAGAAGATCCTCGCCGTCGCCGCCTACGGGTCGAAGGTCGCCGGCTACTCGCGGCCCGACAGCGACTTCGATCTGATCGTCGTCGTAGACAAGCTGCGCCCCCGCGCCAAGTACGTATACGGAGACCTAGAGGGCAAGGAGTATTCGGCCCTCCTTGTGGACGAGGAGGCCCTGAACAAGGACGCCGGCGAAGCCTCTCTGGGCGAGTTCGTCGCGGGGAGGCTGTTGAACACGTACCAGGCGTTGGAGGGCGCCGAGCTCCTGAGGAACGTCGAGGACATCCTGAAGCGCCGCGTCGTGCTGGAGGCCATAGAGGAGCTCCTGGACAGGTACGACGCCTTCGCTCAACAGATGCTCATCCCGCCTTCGTACTTCCTGTTCGGGAAGCTGAAGAAGAGGGCTTTCGTCTATCCGCCGGTAATCTACTCCTACGCGAAGACCTACGGCGGCCATCTGAAGGAGGGGAACGTCGCCAGCTCTCTCGTGGGCTTCGAGCGCGTCATCAAGGAGCTTGTGGATGAAGACTTCTTGAGGCGGGAGGGGGACTACTGCGTCCTCACCAGCGAAGCCGGGAGGAAGATCAAGGCCCCTCTCTTCGCTGAACCCCTGCGGCTGGCGGAGCGAGGCATCAAGCAGTACATCGCCCACGGGTTCGCCGGCATGGTGGGCGCTAACACCGCCTTCAAGGAACTTGCTTCCAAGATAGGCCGCAGCAGGGCCGTCGAGAAGCTGCCTCCTGAGCTGGAGGAGCCGAAGGACATGATCCTCCTCCCCCACGGCCGGCTTGTCTTCTCGTCGGATTGGATCAAGGAGGCCATAGTTGAGCTGAAGATAGGGTCTCCCTACCAGTACAGGACCGAGAACTTGGGCGACTTCTTCTCTTCTGCCACCCTCTACACCATACAACATCCTGGTGGGGAGACGAAGCTGGTGGCGAAGAAGTACCAGGATTTCTGGAGCTTCAAGTGGGTTGTAGCCAACATGATGACCGTCACCGCGAAGCAGTTCGAATCGAAGCCCCTCCTCAGGCTGTCTAGGGAATACAGGGGGACCATCTCGATCAAACGTGCCGGCGCGCTGACCCCTAGAATCGTCCTTGTCGCGCCGGACGATAAGGTCATCGTCAAGGAGTTTGTCGAAGGGGAGAACCTGGAGCCGCTGACGAGAGAAGCCATGAGGGGGAGCCTCACTGCCGCGGCGAAGGTGCAGCGGTTCGCGGAGGTCCTCGGCAGGATCCACTCGATGAACTACTGCTTGGGCGACACGAAGCCCAGCAACGTGCTCATCAACGACGCAGGGGTCAACATAGTGGACCTCGAGCAGGCAGAGGAGGGGGGCGAGCAGCCCTGGGACATAGTCGAATACCTCTATTACTCTGCCATAACGGCCGATTCCCCCGAAGCGGCGGTCCAGCTCGTGCGGCTATTCAAGTCGAGCTATGGGAAGAGCGGACCCAAGTCCAATCTGGTATCTGCTTCGGCTTCCAAGTATATCCTTCCCTTCCAGATACTCGTCCAGCCCCCCGTGGCCATCGCCATCAGGAAGGAGTTGGAGATACCCTAGCGCTTCCTTTCGAACCACTCGGTGAATCCGCACTTGCCGCAGTAGTACCTATCCTTATGCTGCGCCATGAACGTGCCTCTCCCGCATCTGGGGCACTCGCGCTTCGTCTTGGACAGGACCGAACCGCTTACAGTGTAGAACTTGTACACAGAAGGGCTGACCTTCGGCTTCTTCGGCTTTCGGACGGCCTTCGGCTTCTTCTCTTCCACCGGCGGTGCTGCTTCTGGAGCGCTCAAAACTCAATTCCCCCCCATGTCCCTACTTCTTCTGCTGAGCCGGCGCCACCTTCTTCGCCTTGCTCTTCCTCTGTTCGTCGAAGTACTTCTTCCTCTCGTCCTTGGGCATGCTTCTGAGGAAGTAGTACTTGGGCAGCTGGTCCTTCGCCGCTTTCATGTCGTCGAACACGTAGAACGTGCCGACGAGATCGCGCGTTCCATGCTTGCCCCTGATGGCTATCGTCATCACGTTCTCCTCCTTGGCGCCTAGGTCGGTCGCCACCATCTTGATGGCCTGGGACCTCGTCAGCATGCCGGCCGCGTCCTTGAAGAGGAAGGTGCCCTCCTTGCGACCGAGCAGTGTGTTCTCGAACAGCTTCGTCCGCTGCAGGGACATAGTCATCCAACGCCTACCAGCGTAAGCATTTAAGAAGCTTATGGTAGGAGAGATGACGAAACGTCAATCCGGGGAGGTCATCGGGTGGCTGCCGCGTAGCCCATCTGGGCAAGCATCTCGGTCACCTTCTTCCTCGTCTGAGACGAAACCCTCACATGCACCATTCCCTCGTTGGGTTGCCCGTAGAAAACGTCGGCTCCCTCCTCCGCAAAGAGGACGGCGGGAAGGACCAGAAGGTCCTCCTCCCCGTTGACCAGGATTCTCGCCGCGTCCCCCCGGCCTAGTTCTAGCCTAACCAGTTCCATCGCCTCGCCTGAGATTCCCCCCGCCGGATTGCTGACGCTGGTGATGTGGTCGAACCCGCCGACGGGCGCCGTCCGCTTCGCCCTCTTCTCCAGCGAATCCACGATCTGCAGCCTGGGCCGATGGCCGTGAGTCACGAAATACTCTGTAGTCCTGTCTCCCACGGTCACTAGAGACGAATCCTTGACATCTACGCTCTTGAAGTAGGCCTCCAGCTCGCTGTTCCTGATGACGGCCCCCAGCGGCCTGTTGAACTCTTCTCTGAGGTAGTTGCCAAGCTTGTAATATGGCAAGAGTGCTTAGCTCACTTGCAGAGCGTACTTCCCAGGCTTGGATACGCCCAGGGTCTTAGCGACCTCGGATTTCTCAACGTTGAATATGACGACGAGGCCCTTCCAGTTCTCGGTCAGGTCGACCGAACCGCATGCCGGGCAGACCTTCCCTTGGCTGATGAACATGCACTTCCTGCACGCGAGCTCCTTGGCCAAGTCTATTTGCCGCCCTTCTGTTCCTTCGGCTCCTTCGCCTCGCGCTTGGGCGCGGCCTTGGCCAGGTCCTCTTCGATCCATTCAAGGGCTCCCAAGAACGGCTGTCTGCATGTGACGCCTATCTTCCCCAGGCTGATCCCCCGGCTGAGGCTTACAGCGGTTATCCTCACACGCACCTTGGAGCCCACCTTCAGCTTCCTGTTGGTGCTGCTCCCCAGGATTATCCCCTGCTTGAGGTCGGAAGATATGTAGTCGTCCATGATCTGCGACACGTGCAGGAGGGCGTCGGCGGGTCCAATCCTGACGAAAGCGCCGAATTCCGTGATTTCGACGACCTCTCCCTCTACGATTTCCTGAAGCTTCGGCTCGTAGGCCAGTACGCTGAACTCGACGTGATGGTAGATGCCGCCGTCTCCGTGAACCATCTTGCCGACGGGCTCGACCTGGACTCCGGTCACCAGGATTATGTAGCCGTGTTCGGGGGTCAGCGTGCTCTCGTACCTCATCTTTAGCACCGCTTCGGCCACCTCCTTCAGCGGCTCCCTGAACTTGTCTGGGGGAACCCTAACTACATCCCTCAGCTTGACTAACTGGAACAATTTACCCTCTCACAAAGACCTGGCGGCCCTGCTCCACGAAGAGGTCTCAGGCGCACGTATTTTAAACTTTTCAATATGTCCAGACCTTGGCCTCCATAATCCGCCCTTGCGTCGAGTCCACTATTCCATCCCAAGCAGCAACAGGCGATGGTCCTTCAGGGTGGCCACTAGGACGCCCCTCCTCCTGAGCGAAGACAAGAGCTTCCTGTCCAAGGTCGCCACCAGCGCATCCTTCTCTTCCGCCAGGCTCACGAGAGCGTCGTCCGCCTCTCCCCCATGTCTCAGGCACTTCAGCCCCGTCGCATATGAAAGCGCCAGTTTGGCCTTCTTTGCCTTCGCCATCTTCGACTCGGCCAGGCCTTTCAGCTCGCCTATGACCGAGTCAGGCACTGCAAACTCCACGTTGCCCATCTTTACCCTAAGGTCGTCCAAGAATGTGGAGGGCCTCCCGGCCAGGAAGATCAGGATGCTGGTGTCCAGAAGGACAAGCAATGGCTACACCAGTGTGGCCGAGCCGATGAGTCTCCAGCGGTCGACCACTCTTCTGCTGATGGCCACCCTAGCACCCTGCGCCGGACACACGGGCTTCCTCAACTTGACATATGTGTTCCCACCCTTCATCTGCACGACGCTGCCCGCGGTCGTCGCCGTGCCAATATTGAGCCTGAGGATTTCATTCATCTTGATTGGGTCCACCTTGATGGTTTCGTTCACCCCAATGACCGTGTCGAAGAGACTGGCTTTCATCCCCAGCTCGCTGATCTCCTCGGGAAGAGTCCCGGGAATCCCAGCCACGCTGCCCACCAGGGAGTCGCTCTTCGTGTAGAAGGGGTCCAGAGTCGTCCCCACGGCCACCAGTCCCCCCGGCTTTACCGATTCCACGAGCCCCGCGCTGGTGCCCAGGCTGACGACCTTGGTAACCACCGGCACGTACTTCGTCTTGATTTGGTCGTAGAGGCCTGGCCTTATTTCGATTTCGTCGCCCAGCTTGAGGGAGCCCTGCGTGAGGCTGCCTCCGAGGACACCTCCCCGCACCTTGTCGATGGCGGTCCCCGGCTTGTTGACGTCGAATGAACGCAGCACATGCATGAACGGCTTCGCGGAGACATCCCTCTGCGGAGTAGGTATGGTCGTTTCGATCGCCTCCAGCAGCGCATCGATGTTGAGATGCTTCTGAGCGGAGATGGGGACGAGCGGCGCTCCGCCGTAGCCGAACGATTCGAGGAAGCCTTTGATCTTTTCTTCGTTCTGGATGGCCTGCTCGTACGCGACCAAGTCCACCTTGTTCTGGGC
The DNA here is from genome assembly GCA_963842885.1 of uncultured Nitrososphaerota archaeon. GTDB lineage: Archaea > Thermoproteota > Nitrososphaeria > Conexivisphaerales > DTJL01 > DATKKG01. Next base: position 207,655 of record CAWJIE010000003.1, on the reverse strand, counting down.
GACGACCACCTTGTCGACGCCGATCATCCTGAGCGCCTGGACGTGCTCCTTGGTCTGAGGCTGGGGCACGGGCTCGTTGGCGGCGATAACGATTATCGCACCGTCCATTATGGCAGCGCCGCTGAGCATATTGGCCATGAGGCTCTCGTGTCCTGGACTGTCGACGAAAGAAGCCACTCTGAGCAGCCGGGCTTCCCCACCATCGCACTCCCCGTCAGTGTTGTAGCATGACGGAGGGGCCACGCCTTCGCAGCGGTAGATGCCAGCATCTGCGTAGCCCACTCTGATGGTGATCCCCCTTCGAAGCTCCTCGCTGTGGGCGCTGGTCCACTTCCCCGTCAGGGCTTCCACCAGGGTGGTCTTCCCATGGTCCACATGGCCGCTGGTGCCGATGTTGACCTCCGGCTGCCTTGGAATAGGCTTGCTGGGTCCGCTGGACATGTACGTTTAGGGTATCCCGAAGATGCATTGATAAAGGTTCAGGATGAAGGCGGCTAGGCCTTCTTGCCTGCCTTAGCGCCGGCCTCCGCTTCGGCTTTGGTTTCAGCTGGCGCCTCCGGCATCTCCCCTTCGGTCAGCACGGCGTTGATCTGGTAGATGTCTTCCGAGACGGTCTCCCCCCTTAGTAGCTTCCTCTTTCGCAAACCAGAAGTCGTCGGCTTGAAGCCCGGGGAGTCGGCTAAGTTCACATACTTCTTGCCGCTTCCCTGTATGCCCATCCTCATTGGGAATCCCGCCTTGTCGCTTCCTCCGGTTATCTTGATCTTGCCCTTGATGCCAATAGGGTTGGCGTCCACGACCTGACCGAGCTTCAGCCCGATCATGAACGAAGACTTCGGATCCTTCAGCTCCAGCTTGACAGCCTTCCTGGTCTTCGGCTCCGACAGGACTACTTGAAACGTTGGCATCTGCCGTTCCTCTCCTAGGAGCCTCCTTTACGAATCTTATATAGCTTTTCGGCTCAGAACGCGTACATGTACTGGACCTTTCTTCTCATGGAGATGATGTTGTCCAGGAGCTTCAGCTCCTGCGGGGAGAGCTGGTCCGCGAAGCGCGTCTTGTAGAGCCTCGCGTCGTCGCTCGAAGGCAGGGTGTAGAGGACCTCCTCCTCCTTGATCTGGCGGCCGATGATCGGTTCCTTCATGGAGATGGCCACCTGCTCCCCTTTCCTCGCCGTCTCCACTTCACTTCCCTCGGTCTGCAGCTGCTGGACGACTCCCACCTCCTCACCTCCGGAGTTCATGACCTTCACTTTGCTTCTAAGCGTACCCTCCATGACTTCGATGCCGAACACCGCTGGTCCGCTCCTGCGGAAGACCAGGCCCTTGACAAGCCGGAACTTGCATGGAGGGGTCATGGCCGACAGGGCGGCCCTCTGCTCGTTCTCCTTTTCCGTCGCTGCCCAAGTCATGTAGTCGTCGATGAGGTTGTAGATTACGTCGCTGGCAAAGACCCTCACACCCCTCTCTTTCGCCTCTTCCTCCGCCTCCTCCAGCACCTTGACGTTGAAGGCCAGAATGACTCCGAGGTACCTATCTGAAACAAGGACGGATTCCGCCTGGACGAGGTCCCTCTTGTTCACGTGACCGATGTCAGCGATCCTGACGGGGACCTCTTTCTTCTTCAGCACCGTCGTTATGGCCTCGAGGGCTCCCAGCGTGTCCGCCTTGAGGACGACGCCCAGCACGTCCGTCTGGACCAGCGCCTCCCTGACGGCCGAATCGACGAACCTTCTCGCCTCCTCGAGGTCCTGCTCCGGTGTGACGCCGACCACGGGGGAGCCGGCCAGTACCCCTTCGAGGTCCGGCGCCGAGAGCTTCACTCCCGCAGCCGCGTAGACTTCCTGCACGGGTGTGAACCTGTCCCGTGGGTCCCTCATTTCGTCGAGAGGCTTCGGCTCCAAGAGAGCCCTGATCTTCACCCCCTGCGCCCCATCCTTCTTGCCAACGACCACCGTCGAGCCCACCCTCAGTACACCGTCGACCAATATGACGTTCGCCGTTTCGCCGAGACCTGGTTCGTCCTTGACTTCCAACACGATACCCCTCGGCTGGCCCAGGCTGGTCTTCAGGCGTTCCGTCATGAACTGCTGGGTCAGGCCCACAATGATGGCCATCAGCTCGGCCGTGCCCTCGCCCGTGCGAGCAGAGACTGGCACGATTGAGATTTCCTTCGTGAAGTCCTGAACCCTGTAGTAGGCTTCGCTGCTGAAGCCGAGCCTAGAAAGCTGCCCCACGACCTTGTAGATCCCCTGGTCCAGCAGCTCGAGGGTAGCGGGCTCCAGCTCCTTCTGGGCGGCTACTACAAGCCTGCTGGGCTTTGGTCGCCAGCCAGCGAGGAGGTCGATCTTGTTCAGCGCGACGACGAACGGAACTCGCCGCCCCTTGAGTATCTCGATGCTCTCCAACGTCTGGGGTTCAAGACCTTTGGTGATGTCCACGACTAATACGGCGATGTCAGCTGCCGACCCACCCCTGATGCGGAGGTTGCTGAACGCTTCGTGTCCCGGCGTATCTATTACGAGAAGGCCGGGGATTTTCACGCCTCCCCCCAGGCTCTTCAGCAGGGGCCCACAGATGGAAGAGAGCGTCTCAGGAGGGAAGTAGCTGGCACCGATCTGCTGCGTGATTCCTCCAGCTTCGCGACCCTGGACGCCGGTGCCCCTGATCCTGTCCAAGATGGAGGTCTTGCCCGCATCCGTGTGACCAAGGACGACCACGATGGGCTGTCGTATATGTGAGGACATGGCGGGACCAGCATCCAATGCAAAAGGGCTAGTGGTGGCAAATATAACCTATTCCTCATGGCCCGGAGTTCTCCCCGGCCATGGAGGTGAATGACGGAAACCCCCTGAGAACGAGGCTACTTGAAGATGACTTTGGATTCCTTGACGAAGCTTTCAACAGAGTCCGAGGCGTGGACGACGTTGTCCGTTATGTCCAGCCCGAAGTCCCCTCGAAGGGTGCCCGCAGCGGCTTCGGATGGGTTGGTCGAACCCACCATGAGGCGGACGATCTCGACGGCCGTCTTCCCTTTGGTGTCTCTGCTCAGCCGGGACCTCCAGCACCAGGGCCACGATGGGACCCGCCGATATCGACGCCACCAGCTTCTCGTAGAAGGGCTTCCCTCTGTGCACGGAATAGAAGTCCTCTGCCTGCTCCCTCGTCAGCTCGAGCTTCTTGACTTCGAGGAGGCCGAAGCCCTTGGCTTCGAATCTGCCGATGATTTCGCCCGCGAGCTTCCTGGAGAAGGCGTCAGGCTTGACCAGGACGAGGGTCTTGCCCTTCAGCTCATCAGAGGAGTAGGTGCCGACCTTTGTGATGTCAAAGGCGCCGGCGCTCAAATGCCCTTGCCACCCTTCACATGCTTTGAGGTCCACTTCAGCTTGCGTGGGTCCCTCTTGAGCTTGAGCTGGTTCAGCCTGCACTTGTTCGAGCAGAAGTACAACACGGAGCCGTCGTTTCGCACGATCTGTATGCCAGTCCCCGGTGTGACGTCCTTGCCGCAGAAACTGCACTTCCTAAGAGACAGCAAGAGTCATTCCCTACTTGATCTTCCTAGCTTCGCGCTCGGTCTCGCGAAGGATAAGGGTGTCTCCCGCACGTATGGGCCCCTTGACGTTCCTTGTCAGGATCCGTCCCTTGTCCTTGCCTTCAAGGATCTTCACTCTGACCTGCGTGATCTCCCCGGCCACCCCCGTCCTTCCCACGATCTGGATGACCTCTGCTGGGGTCAGCTTCTCTTCGGTGGCCTTGCTGCTCATCTAGGATCAGCCTACCTGAATCTTGCTCAGGCTTGTCAGGATCTGTTCGAGGAGGGGCTGCGCTTCTCCAGCTTCGGTTATGGCGCAGGCCGCCGAGGGGACGTCCATCCCCATGGAGGCACCCAGCTGCTGCTTGGATGCCACATAGAGGATATGGCACCTTCCTTTCGGTGCAGAGCATCGGAAGATGTGCGACGACTTCTGGCGGCTCGACGTCCTCGGAGACGACGACGAGCTTGGCCGTGCCTCTCTCTATGGCCTTGGTCGTCTCATTGGTTCCCTTCTTGACCTTTCCTGTCTGCTTGGCTTGACGAACGGCTTCATATGCGGCTTCGGCCAGCTCCTTAGGTGTTTCAAACTTCACGAAGTAAGGCTTGCCGGCCGGACTTTCCGACGGGGTCATCTTTTCATACTCACCCTTGACCTCTACCGTGCAAGGAACCTGTTTTAAACTTTTCAGAACTCACAGCGAAGCCGTCAGCGTGAAGTGAAGTACAACCCGACCTTCCCCGGTCCGATGGAGTCCACTCTGGCGAAGAAGAGCCTCTCCAGCTGCACCGTGGCATCTACCTTCTCTTCAAGTATCTGTGGCTCGGCCAGGCCCGCCTTGACCGACGCGTCCGACATCTTGACCGAGATCTCTGCGTTCTTCCCCGCGTTCAGCCACTGGATGGCTTGGGCTCCGGCACGCCTCGCCTCGTCGACCCCAAAGCTGTCGAAATCGACGGTCAGGCCCCCAAGGACCGCCCTCCCCCCTTTTACATTCATCAGCCCCATCAGGCGCACCATGCCTCCACCAGCGATCGTCGTCAGGTCGGATTCGTTCACCAGGAGGTGTGCTTCCCCGTCAGCGACGGCGACCTCGAAGACCCTCCCTGGTCTATCGGAGACCCCGGGATGGCGCGGCATCTCGACCCGGATGTCCTTCACCAGGCCTCTGACCAAGAGCGGGACTCCCCTTTCCTAGGACAGCGAAGTACCTGGAGCTCCTGCCATCGATTATCTGCCTGTTCGCGGCGAGAAGGTTGTCCCAGCTTATGACGGCGTCTGTTCCCTTAGGTCCCACCTCGTAGATTAGCCGACGTATCGCCTCTACCGTGATTCCACGCCTCTTCAGAGCCCTCAGGGTCGCAAGGCGGGGGTCGTCGTAGCCTTCGTAGAGTTTCTGCCGAAGGCCCGCCTCTATCTTGCTCTTGCTGAGCACGCCTCCCTCTATCTTCAGACGGCCGTAGTGTATGGCCTCAGGATACTCCCAGCCGAACCTCTTGTAGAAGAACTTCTGCCTGACCATGTTCGTGTAGTGCTCCTGCCCCCTGATTATGTGCGTCACGCCCAGTAGATGGTCGTCAAGGCCCGCCGCCCAGTTGTAGAGGGGCCACACACGATACTTTGACCCGGTTCGGGGGTGGCGGTGCCTCTTGGTGTCGATGATGCGGAGGGCAGGCCAATCCCTGACGGCTGGGTTGGGGTGGTTCAGATCAGTCTTCACGCGCATCACGGCCTCTCCTTCTGCATAGGTTCCATCCAGCATCTTTGCCCAGCGGCCAATGTTCTCTTTCACGTCCAGCTCCCTGCAGGAGCAGGCCTCTCGCTTCTCGACCAGTGAGTGGAACGACTCCTGGTTGCAGGTGCACACGTAGGCGCCGCCCTTCGAGATGATCTCCTCGGCGTACCTGTAGTAGATCTCCATGCGGTCGCTCTGGATGTACTCCTCGTCAGGTGCGCAGCCGAGCCAGGCCAGGTCCTCGCGGATGTAGCCGTAGAACGAAAGGACCGACTTCTTCAATCGAGGGTCAGTGTCCTCGAAACGGAGTATGAACTTGCCGCCATACATCTTGGCGTAGTCGTGGCTCAGTATGATCGCCCTGGTGGAACCGAGGTGGAGAACGCTGTCCGGGTTGGGAGCGAACCGCGTTCTGATCTCCTTGTACCTGTCGAAGTTCGGCAGCGGAGGGAGCTTCCGCTCCTCCTTAACCGGCTTCCTTTCCGCCAGCGCCTCGGGATACCGCCTTCGGAGCTCCTCCTCCTGCTGCTGCGCGGAGAGGCTCCCCACCTCCCCGCAGACCCGGACGACTTCCTTCATGAGCTCCTTCACGTTCTGTTTCAAGTCAGGATACTCCGAGAGGGTCTTCCCAAGCGTGGCGCCAGCGTCAGGCTTCCCGCCGTGACGGAAGGCGTTGGCTAGGGCGTTCCTCCTGATCGCGTCAAGGACCTGCTCCGCGAGGGCCAAGGTATGGATAGGGGCAATGGCCGCGTGTTTCTATATCTTTCTTTTCACGACGAAGTGTGCCAGGTCAGCAAGCCAATGCTTGTCATCGCCTGGAAGCTTGCCCAAGAAGCCCAGGGCCTTCTCGACGTGGTCATTCGCGAGATTCCGCGCGGCCTTGTCGATCCCCAGCCTCCGAAGTACCTCCACCGCAACCTCCACGTCTTCCTGTCTGGCATCGGCCTTCCCCCAGACCTTGAGGAGCAGCCCCCGGTCGCCATCGTCGCTCCTCTGCACGGCCATGAAGATGGGTAGCGTCTTCTTCCCCTCCCTGAGGTCGTTGCCCACCGGCTTTCCCGTGACGGTGGAATCGCCCACCACGCCGAGGAGGTCGTCCACGATCTGGAAGGCCATTCCAACGTTGCGGGCGTACATCCTGGCGCTGTGCATATCCTCCTCGTTCCCCCCTCCTGTAATGACGCCCATCACCGAGGCCGCTTCAAAGAGCGCCGCCGTCTTCTTCCTGATGATGTCGTAGTACCGCTCTTCAGTGTACAGCTCTCCCGTGGAAGCCTCCACGTCGATGGCCTGCCCTTCGCAGAGCACGACGAGGGATTCCGCCAGGAGCTTCACCGCCCTGTCCAGCCTGCCGTAGTCACCCGCCAGGGCTGGCGTCTCTGCGACGAGTCTGAAGGCCTCGGCAAACAGCACGTCCCCGGCTAGGATGGCCAGAGGTTCGCCGAACCTCGTGTGGACGGTCGGCACCCCGTGCCTGATTTCATCCCTGTCCATAATATCGTCGTGAATCAGGGTGAAATTGTGAACCAGCTCCAGAGCGGCCGCGGCGGGTATGGCTGCCGACTCGTCATCACTGTAGAGGGAATGGAACTTCAGTGTCATGAAGGGCCTCAGCCGCTTTCCCCCGGCCTGAATCAGATGGAGGGAGGCGTCGTATAGGGCAGGCGGATCCCCCTTGATTTGCTCGGCCACGAAGGCGTTGATTTCGAGCGCGATCCTCTTGGTTTCATCCTGCAGGCTCAAGCATGGTCACCAAGGCTGTGTTTCCAGTCGAGCAGCTTGCCGGTCAGGACGTACCTCGCCTTCTTCAGGGATGGGACGCTCCAAGACCCGGTGAGAAAGGTCGCGAGCTTCAGCTGAGACGTGAAGGCGTCGGTCATCCGCTGCGCACCTTCGACTCCTCCCATCGATGCCGCGTAAAGAAAAGGCCTGGCCATGGCCACGACGTCGGCACCGAGCGCGATGGCCTTGGCTGCATCTATGCCGTTCCGTATCCCGCCTGAGGCTATCAGCGGCAGGCTCACGCTAGAATCTGACCTCTATCAGAGCTGCTGCGGTGGGTATCCCCCAGTCCCAGAAGGCCTCCCCCAGCTCAGCCGTCGACGTTTCCCCCTTTCGCCGCGCCCTTATGCTCTCGACGCCAGCCCAGCTAGTGCCGCCGACCCCAGAGACGTTGATGGCCTTCACCCCCGCCATGGCGAGGCGAGCGGCTGTCTCCCTCGAGATTCCGGCACCCACTTCCTTGACTATGATGGGGACCTCCAGCCCGTTGACAATCTCAACCACCTTGTCGAGTATCCCCTTGTAGGTCGCCTCTCCGCCCATTTGGACCGCCTCCTGCAGGGGGTTGAGGTGCACCGCCAGGGCGTCGGCCTGTATCATCTCGACGGCCTTCCTGGCATCGGCCACGGTCATGCCTCGCACCAGCTGCACGCCGCCGAGGTTTCCGAACACGAAGGCGTGGGGCGCCTCTTTGCGCACCACGGAGTAGGTCTCCGCGACGGCGGGCCTAGCAAGGCCTGCCCGTTGGCTTCCCACACCTATTCCGATGGCGTTCCTCTCGGCCAGCTGAGCGAGTGTCCTGTTCACCTCCTTCGCCATGGTGGTCCCGCCCGTCATAGAATCGATGAGAAGCGGCGCGGCCAGCTTGTGGCCCAGGAAGGTGGTTCCCATGTCGACCGCGCCAAGGTCGAGCTCCGTGAGGGCCTGATGCACTAGGTACACATCCTCGAAAAGAGTCGTCTCGACCTTCGCGCCGACTTCTTCGTGGAGGCAGATGTCCAGATGACTATCCTTCCTCTCTTCGATCCCCATCCCAAACTACCCCTTGAGAACAGTCCCCGAGAACTTCTCACCAGTCAGGGCTCTAATAAGGCCATCTCTGTCAAACCCGCTCACGAAGCATGTTTCGACTCCCAGCGAAGCGATTTCACAGGCGGTCTTGATTTTCGTCGCAAGTCCCCCCGTCGCGTCTTCGGCCCCTTCGAAACGGAGCTCCTTCGCTTGGGCGACCGTAAGCTCCCTGATGACGCTCGCCGGGTCCCCCGCCGTCTCTGAGTATCCCCGGCTGGTCGAACACGTACACCATCCTGGAAGGCTTCAGGGCCTTACAGAAAAGATACGCCAGATGGTCGCCGCTGACTATCCTGTAACCTTCGTAGAAGAGCTGGACGTCGCCGTGCGTGAGAGGCGTCAGCCCCGTCCTCACCAATCTCCGCCAGCAATGTGGAGTATCCGGCAAGGGGACCCCCGTCCATCCTGATGAGCGAAGACGAGTTGATGAGGTAGGGTTTGAATCCCGCGGTCCCGAGCTGGATGTAGAGAAGGTACGAGAGGTTGTGCATGGCCAGCCTGGTCTCCGACACCCCGGCGGACGACTTGCTGAATGTGCTCCCCGAAAGGCCGAACCTCTTGGCCACGGGGTGCCCGAAGGAGCCTCCGCCGTGGACGATGGCGAAGTCACAGCCCGTTCCCTTCATGGCCGAGACCGCCTCCTTGACTTCCTTCTCCCTGAATGTGAAGAGCCTGTCCTTCTGCGTGATGAAGGAGCCGCCCAGCTTGACTACGACGGTGTCTCCCAAGTGGTCACGCCTTCCGAAGGTATGTAACTGATGAAGCTATTTGGGTGTTTGGAGCGGAAGCCCTCGAAGGCGGCTTCCCAGAGGCCCGTCCCCGGCCAGCCGATCATGCATCCCCCTCGGCCGGCGCCGGTCAGCTTGGCCCCCGCGAAGCCGGCCAACCTCGCTTCCTTGACCAGGGAGTCCAGTTCGGGAGAGGAGATTGTCGCCGAGTCGGTGCGCTGCCCCCACCGTGGGGTCATCTTCACGATGGACGAGCGGAAGAGGCTGGAAGACCACCTGAGGGGAAAGTGGCGCTGGTCCCTCGCAATAACGTTTTTATCGAGCTCGACGATATGCCACCGTGCCCCGCGTAGCGCCTTCCGAACGGGTCGGCGGAGGGGTAGCGCGCTGGAGGGGTCGAGAATGGGTAAAGGCTCTGGATACGGCAAGGTCATCTTGTTCAACGAGCATTTCGTGGTCTACGGCATACCGTCCATCGCCTCAGCCATAAACTCGACTACCGTGGCTACCGTTGAGCGCGTGAAAGGACAGCTACCAGCTCCTTCCGGCAAGGAGGGCTCCATGGCAGGCGATGGGTGGGTGATGGAAGATGAAAGGCCCGCGAATCCGGGCTACAAGGCGGAGAAGTTCCCTCAGCAGAAGAAGTCAATAGAATTGGTGTTCCAGGCTGCGGGCGTCGACCCGAGGAAGAATCCTGTTAAGATTCTTCTGGGGGGCGACCTCATCGCCGTCGGCGGAGTGGGGGCGAGCGCCGCTGTTTGCGTTTCGGTGGCGAGAGCCCTAAACGAAGAGTTCAAACTCGATTTCGACGATAAGAAAATCAACGAGATAGCATTCATCGGCGACAGCGCCTACGCTGGGACGCCTTCTGGCATAGACAACACCGCTTCGACCTACGGCGGCCTTCTATGGTTTGCCAAGAACCTCCAAGGAAGGCCGAATACGATGGAGCAGCTGAAGATCAAGGAGCCGCTGTGCATCGTTATGGGCAACACCCTTCTGACAACGAACACCGAGGCCGCGGTTGCTGGCGTGAGGAAGCGCAAGGCCGAGCAGCCTGAGAAATACGAGGCTATCTTCGCGAAGGCCCTCGAGTTGGCGGGCAAGGCGCGCGCAGCGCTCGACAGGTACGACGTCGCTGAGGTTGGGCGGCTCATGGACGAGAACCACTCACTTCTGCAGCAGATTGAGGTCTCGCATCCGATGCTGGACGAGCTCGTCGGGATAGCGCGGAAGAACGGGGCCGCGGGGGCGAAGATGACCGGCGGTGGGCTCGGTGGATACATGGTGGCGCTGACGCCGGAGAAGGCGACCCAGGAGAAGGTCGCCGCAGCGATGGAGAAGGCAGGATTTAAGGCTTTGAAGACGACGATAGGGGTGTGAAAATGAATCTAAGGAGTTTCCTCAAGAGGCTGGAGTCGGAGGGAAAGCTGACCAGGATAAGCAGGGAGGTGAGCCTGCAGTTCGAGCTGGGCAACGTCCTGAACACGATGGGCGAGAAGCCCGCGATTTTCGAGAAGGTCCAGGGCAGCAGATTCCCGGTCTTCGGCGGCATCACTTCGTCGAGGGATATCATCGCTGAGGGGCTCGACACTACAAAGGATAGGATGCTCTTCAGGCTCGTAGAGGCTCTGCGCAAGCCAGTGCCTCCGGAGGTGGCGAGCGAGGGGCCATGCCAGGAAGTCGTCGTCAAGGATCCCGACCTCTCGATGCTGCCGCTGCTGACGCACTTGCCAGGGGATGGCGGGCCGTACGCGACGGCGACATGCGCAATCATAAAGGACCCGGAGACGGGGCGCAACATGGCCTACCATAGGCTGATGTTCCACGGCAAGAACAAGTTCACGGCGAGGCTTGTACCCGGGCGCCAGACCAGGACGACCTACGATAAGCTGCAGGGGGATTTGGAGATGGCGGTATGCATCGGAAGCTCTGTTCCCGTGATGGTCGCGGCGTCGCTCGGGCCGCCGCCGGGAGTCGACGAGCTGGCAATCGCCAACGCCCTTGACGAAACGAAGCTGGTCAAGTGTGTGACGAAGGATCTGGAAGTCCCGGCTGAGTCGGAGTTCGTCCTCGAGGGGCGGCTCACGAAAGACGTGGACAAGGAGGGGCCATTCGTCGACCTGACAGAGATGCGCGACTTCGAGAGGAAGGAGCCGGTATTCGTCGTCGACTGCATAACGCACAGGAAGGACGCGATGTACCAATGCTTACTGCCTGGCAGGTTGGAGCACAAGATACTGATGGGCATGCCGAAGGAGCCCACGATTTACGACGAAGTGAGCAAGGTCTGCAAGTGCAAGAACGTCCTCATCACCATCGGAGGAGGTTCATGGCTGCACGGCATCGTCCAGATAGAGAAGGAGAAGCCAGAGGACGGCAAGAACGCCATCGAGGCTGCCTTCAGGGGCCACAAATCAATGAAGCACGTCGTGATAATCGACGATGATGTTGACATTTACGATATGAACGCCGTCGAGTGGGCAATCGCCACGAGGTTCCAGGGTGACAAGAGGCTCGTCATTAAGGAGAAGGAGCCCGGCTCCTCGCTGGACCCGTCTGCGGACCATTCTGGCAAGAAGGCGCTGACAGCTAAGGTCGGCATCGATGCGACGATGCCGCTTGAAGTCGGGCCAAAGGAATACGACAAGGTCAAGTATTCTAGCGTGAACCTCGATGAATACCTACGGTAAGGGGAAGTGCAAGGTCTGGCTCAGGAAGGAGAAGGTCGGCGAGGACTTGGTCTACATCCTCGGCGGTAGGGAGAGGTCCCACGTTGGTACTGCCATAGTCATGGAGCCTGGGAAGAAAGCGCGCGTCGTCAAGCTGGGCAACCATTATGAGTATATGGTTCTGAAACCGATAGCCTAGGCAGCGAGCAAGAAGTACGGTCGGACCGTGGCCGCCGTCGGCGGCGTGCACGTGGACAATGCAAGCAAGGATGAAATAGAACTACTGTTTGCGAGTTAGAAGGAGCTGATAGAATGTATCTGACCAAGGAAGAGGAAAAGACGCTGGCAGGGGAGCACGGCGAGGTCTTGGAGAGGATGCTGCGCCTCCTCGTCAGGCTCGGCGACATCTATGGAGCAGACAAGATGGTGCCCGTCGGCTCGGTCCAGGTGGCTGGCGTATCCTACAAGTCCATCGAGGACCCCGGCATGGAGTTCCTGGAGGACTTGGCAAAGAAGGGTGCAAGAGTGAAGGTTGTCACCTTCCTCAACCCCGCAGGCATGGACATGGACGACTGGAAAGCTATGGGCATACCCAAGGCGTTCGCGGAGAAGCAAACCCGCATCATGGACGCTTTCGGGAAGATGGGCATCGTGACGAGCGCTACTTGCACGCCCTACCTCGCTGGCAACCTGCCGAGGTACCGGGAACACATAGCCTGGTCAGAATCTTCCGCCATCGCATTCTCGAATTCCGTCATCGGCGCCCGGACGAACCGCGAGGGCGGCCCGAGCGCACTGGCTGCCGCTCTGTGCGGCGTCACGCCCAACTACGGTTTGCACCTGGACGCGAACCGGAAGCCGGACTTTCTGATTAACGTTAAAGCCGAGCTGAAATCGAGCGCGGACTACGGTGCGCTGGGTTACCACGTTGGTAAGATTGTGAGGAATAAGAACCCCTATTTCGTCGGGCTGCCGGAGTCGGACACGGACAAGTTGAAGGCGTTGGGGGCTGCGATGGCCGCCTCGGGAGCGGTCGCGATGTACCATGTAAGAGACCAGACCCCCGAGGCACACCTCTGGGAGACTGCCGGGCTGGAAAAGGTCGAAATCGGCCAAAAAGAACTGGAGGAGACCTATGCCAAGCTGAACACGGGAAAGGTTGCCGACATCGTCATACTCGGTTGCCCGCACGCGTCCTTGCGCGAGATAACCGAATTGGCTGAGAAGCTAAAGGGCCGGAAGGTCAAGAAGCCGCTGTGGATATGCACATCGAGGATGACGAAGGATTGCGCCGCCAGGATGGGTCTTGTTCATACCATAGAGAAAGCCGGAGGTAGGGTCGTTGCGGATACATGCATGGTCGTATCGCCCATCGAGGACATGGGCTATGGGACGACAGGCGTGAACTCCGGAAAGGCTGCGAACTATCTGCCTGGCTTCTGCAAGCAGAGCGTGGTGTTCAAGAGCGTCGACGATTCAGTGAAGGAGGTGACGGAATGAAGGGAAGGTCAATCTATCCCGGTAAGGTCGAGGGCGAGGCGCTCGTCTCGAAGGAACCGCTGGGATTCTATGGCTGCGTGAACCCCAAGACGGGCGTCGTCATCGAGAAAGGCCACGAATTGGAGGGAAAGAGCGTCAAGGGAAAGATACTGGTCTTCCCCTGCGGAAAGGGCTCGACCGTTGGCTCGTACGTAATATACGGATTGGTGGCGAACAAGGTGGCGCCGAAAGCCATCATCAACAAGGAAACGGAGACCATCGTAGCTACAGGGGTAATCCTCGGCGGGATACCCTGTGTTGACAGAATTGATATCTCCGAGATAAAGACTGGCGACAAGCTGAAGGTCGACGCAGAGGCAGGCACAGTCGAGAAGGCCTGAGCGGAGATCAAAAGCCAACACAAGATTGTGACCTCGTTGTGAAGGACATCGGCCAATTGGCAATGCTGGCTGGCGACCTGCGGAAAGGCAAGGCCATGGCTGACACGGCAATCGTGGCAAATGGCCTGCTGGTAATCAGGGGCGGTAAGATCCTCTACGCCGGCAAGGCCTTGAAGGCGCCCAAGTTCAAGGCCTATGAAACTGCCTCTTTGACTTCCTTCTCTCTGAAGGTGAAGAGCCCGTCCTTCTGCGTGATGAAGGAGCCGCCCAGCTTGACTACGACGGTGTCTCCCAAGTGGTCACGCCTTCCGAAGGTATGTAACTCATGAAGCTATTTGGGTGTTTGGCGTGGAATCCTTCGAACGAATCCTCGAAGGGGGCGACCCCGGGCCATCCGATTATGCACCCCCCGCCGCCGGCCCCCGTGAGCTTGACGCCCGCGAAACCCGCCAGCCTCGCCTCTCTGATTAAGGTGTTCAGTTCGGGACTGGAGATCCCCATCGACTTCGACGCCTGATGATGGAAGTTCATCGACTCCGGGATCACGCTGGCGTCACCTTTCTCGAGGGCCTTCCTGCAGTCCTCCACTAGCTTCTCGGACGCCTTCGCCAGTGTCTTGTAGAGGGAGGGTGTGGCCTCCTTGAACTTGGCCACGCGTGCCACCATCTCTCCCCTGTTCCTCTCGATCCCCGTGCATGAGACCATCACAGGATACCGTTGTCTGAGCGCCACGGTCCTCCTGCTGCGGCCCTTGAAGTAGACGAGGCCGCCGTGCACCGCGACGTAGACATCCACCCCCGAAGGGTTCCCGTGGACCATCCTTTCAGATATCATCCCCAGGTCGAAGAGGGTGTCATGGCTCACCGTTACGCCGAAGAAGCCGCCCACCGCGGCCAAGGCCGCCACCGAAGACGCCGCGGACGACCCCAGGCCAGCAGCCGGGGGAATGGAGCTGTTGATCGTCACCTTGATGCCCTTGAGGCTCCTTTGGTCCATGAGCTTCAGAAGGGCCGTGGCGACCGGCTTCAGCTGCCCAGAAGGCGACCGTATGGCGCACTCGAGTCCCAGATCCTTCGAGACGACCACGTCCTCCGGGCTGCTCACGGCCTCCGCCTCGACCCCCCTGTCGATGGCGGCCGCCAGGGCCGGGTTCCCGTGCGCGACGAAGTGCTCGCCTAGGAGGATGACCTTCCCAGGCGCTCTGGCGTGGAACTTCAAACCGATTCACTTGTAGAAGGCGACGGAGGCGTATCCCACCACGGAAGAGAAGTCATCCGTCACATCTCCGCTTGAACCGTACCTGAGCAGCTTGGCCTTCACCGCTCCCAGCTGCTTCGCAGCCGTCATCACAGCCGCGACGGGGCCATACCCACACATGGTAAGGTTGCGCCTTTCGATGACGCGATAGAGGCCGGCCGTATCGAAATCAAGGATCCTCGCCAGGGCCTCTTCGTCCTTCTCCTTCGCCTCCGAGGCCGGCTCATAGTGTGTGAAGTCAGAAGAAGCGATGAGGATGTAGTTCCTGTCCCTGAGCAAGCGGCCAACCTGGTCCCCTACCTCGATGGCGGTCGACATGTCCTGGAGGGCCATGCTGATCGGCAGAAGCTTGAACCCTGCACCGAAGGTGAACTGCAGAAACGGGACTTGGACCTCGATGCTGTGCTCCCTCAAGTGGGCGTCGTCGTCAAGGTCCACAAAGTGGGAATCCACGAGGAGCCTCCTCGCCGCCGGCACGTCTATCTCGACTTTCCCGAGAGGCGTCTCCCAGGCTTCGCTCTCGGGGGCCGCCACGCCGCTCCCCAGTCCGTAGTGGTTGGGCCCGAGGACCACCGCGATGTCGGCCCCCTTCTTCGAAGAGAGGGCGTAGAAGGAATTGGACGCGAACCCGCCCGAATAGACGTACCCGGCATGCGGGTTCACTGTGGCTATGATATCGCCTTCAAATTCTCCAGGAGGTAGCCTTCCAGGTCCCTGGGCGCTGAGGAAGGCTTGGCGTATTTCGGATTTCAGCTTGGTAGGATTCAGAGGAGTAGAACTGCCCTGCGACGGCGGGCCTTCTAATCCTCACTCTCCTCTTCCTCCACCAGCTTCGTTTCGAAGTCGTCGATGGAGTACTTCATTGGCTGCTCGGCTGCGAGAGCACCGGAGTGTATGAGGACGGACCTCGCGAGGAGCCAGAAGACAGCCGCGAGGGCCTTCCTGCCCCTGTTGTTGGCGGGGATCACGACGTCAACCTTCTCGGTCACGTTGTCGGTGTCGGCGACGGAGATCACGGGGAAGCCTGTCGCTGAAGCTTCAATAATGGCCTGGTGGTCCAAGGCGGGGTCGACGACCAGAAGGAGGTCGGCGTCCCTGTAGACCGGGAGCTGGGGGTTCGTAAAGGTGCCGGGCATGAAACGGCCGGTGACCGCCACGCAGCCTGTGACCTCGCAGAACTTCTGAATGGGTGTCCTCCCGAAGTCCCGGGACGTATAGATGACGACCCTGTTGGCCGGAAAGCGAGCGATGAACTTGCCCGCCACCTCGATCCTGTTGAGTGTCTTGTTCATGTCTATGAGATGGAGGCCATCTGGCCTGCTGCGGGCGATGTAGCCCTCCATGTACTTGGTCTTCACGGTCGTCCCGATCCTGATTCCAGTGGATATCAGGGTCTTCTCGGACAGCTGTGTAGTGATGAGCTTGTCGCTGCTACCCTCTTCGTCCGCCACGTTGATATCTGGCTTAGACAAACGAGTTTCACCGAAATCCTTGATGCACCTAGCCATTCAGGTGGGTGGTTTTTAAGTTTGCCCAACCTGTAGCTTAGGCAAACAGTACTAGTCGCTTTTGGGGAGGCATTGGAGTGGCTCCTTAGACAAACCCAGTCTTGTTATGGTTCGGCTGGAGTCGGTTTCAGGCAGTGGCCCTATTACATGGGCTCGGACCTGTGAATGAGAGCCACTGGAAGATGCATTTGGATATCTGTTGATGCCGGAAGGAATTACGATGTCCTCAATTCAGTCCGTTGCGTAGGTGCGCTTGGTCAAGTTCGCGGTGCAAAGACTAGGCGACTTGGAAGTATCCGACTGCTTCGTCTCCCCACGCGTCGAAGACGAGAACCGAATATTCTCCAGCTGGGAATCTCTGGAATATGTAACTCTGCCCAGAGCCGACCCAATAACCCGAGACAACCGACGTTTCACTGACAAGCCGAGATCCATTCTGTTGATAGCCACCTAGAGTTGCTTGTACCGTTGCCATTGCGCTATTTGGTGAAAAGGTATACTGAAATGTGAAGAATGCCGGGCAGCGGTATTGCGACGATGGGTCATAGAGCAAGAGTTCCTTAGCTTGTGATAGATTGCTGAGCGAATAATGTCCCATGTAGACTCTTACCCCCGTGGCAAAACCCTGCTGGCAGGGTCCGTAGGCAGGATTATCGATGGAAGTTGAATTCACTTGCAGGTATGTTGATAGCGTATTGTTAACCTCGGCGATGACGCTGACGTTCTGTCCCTCTCGCTCAATCGTAGCCGTGAGCTCAAGACCGTCGTGTACGGGAGAATGAACGACCATCGGTGTCGAGGCATTCTCAACTAGATGATACTCCTGACTTAGCAGTCCAAAAGCCAAGGCAGACGCCGCTACGAGCACACATAAGCCAATAACGAGCGTCCTGTTCTTCACCATCCTGAACCCAGTCTGTAGAACCTGTAGACCTCCTCTTATTTCTACCATCCCGAACAGGCATCCGGGCATCTATTGCTGACCTTATGAAAGACGCCCCCTGATACCGTATGGGCTGGCAAGCCCTATTTCCAGCATGGTCCTGGCGACCGTGTTGCTGACTGGGCGAATCCTGAGCTGCTAAGGAAGTGGGCTTCGCGCCCGCATGAGTGAATGCAGCCCGATGCCAGCTGCGTACGAAGGAGGTGAAAAGATGAAGTACGTGGGAATAGACGTGGGCAAGACGAGATGCAGGGTCTCCATGATGGACGAGCACGGGGCCGTAGTGGACGAGTTCGGCTTCGACAACGACCATGAGGGGATATCCTCCCTAGCGGCGACGCTCACCATGGACGACAGGGTGGTCATGGAGTCGACGGGGGCTTACTGGCTAAGCATATACGAGAGGCTCGATTCCATGCACGTCGCGACCGTGTTGGCCTCCCCTTCGAAGACCAAGGCCATAGCGTGGGCGAGGATAAAGAGCGACAAAGTGGACGCAAGGATACTGGCGCATCTGCTGAGGGCCGATCTCATACCCGAGAGCTACGTCCCTCCCAAGGATGTCAGGGAGATGAGGGAGCTCATCAGGCACAGGGCCTCCATAGTGAGGGTGCGCACCATGGTGAAGAACAGGGTTCACGCGATGGTCGACAGGAACGGCCTGAAGCATGACTTCTCCGACCTGTTCGGGAAGGGAGGAGTGGGGTGGCTGAGGTCGCTGGAGCTCCCTCCCATGGACAGGCTCATGCTGGACAACCACCTGGCCCACCTGGAGAGCCTGGACGGGCAGATCTCCAGGGTGGACGACAGGATCACGGAGAGGGCGTCACAGGACGAGGACGTGAGGCTGCTCCTGAGCCTGACGGGGGTGGACGTCTTCTCGGCCCTCCTCATAAGGTCCGAGATAGGGGACATCAAGAGGTTCCCCAACTACAAGAAGCTCGTTTCCTGGGCGGGGCTGGCGCCCTCTCTCCACCAATCGGGCTCCGTGGAGTATCACGGAGCCATAACGAAGCAGGGCTCCAAGATGCTCCGATGGATCATGGTGGAGGCGGCGAGGTCTGCATCGATGCACGACCCGAGGCTGAGGTCCTTCTACGAGCGGGTGAAGGAGAGGAGAGGCGACCAGAAGGCCGTAGTAGCCGTGGCCAACAAGATGCTGAAGATCGTCTGGTTCATGCTCACGAGAAGGGAGGAGTACGAGTCCACGAACAGGGAGAGGTACAAGACAAAGCTCAAATCCATGGACGCCTGACACAGCGTCGCTGGCGGAAGGCAGGCTTTAGGAAGCCCGCCCATAGGGCGTCTTTCATGAGTGCTGGAAGAGAATAACGATGTCTTCAACCGCCGTTCTTGGACGTGGGCTTGGACCTGCGAAAGGGCCTTATTTCACAGGTACGTTCACTTGCAGCTTTTCCCAGACGTCAGCCTGCACACACAGGCTGCATTGTGGATCCCTGAAGTGACACCACTGCAGCCCTATCTTCCAACCCAGGAGCTCCTTCGCGAAGCATCACGGATAGGCCTGCCTACGAGAGTGGTGCCGGTCGTCGAAGCCTTCGGGCCTAGCTCAGCCTGACGAACTGCTGGCCGTCTGCCACGGGCGAAACGACGACAGCTGTACCGAAGGCGATTATCTCGTCCATGGTCGTGACCGATCTCGGTAGAGTCGAACATCACGCTGATCACGGCGTTGGCGCCGAGGGTCTCAGCCTGCTGGGACAGCCTGTCCAGTGCCTGCTGCCTTGCCTGGTGCGCCAGCTCGGTGTACTCGTGTATCTCTCCTCCGCCAAGCGTCCTGAGGCCGGCCATGATGTTCCCGCCGATGCCTCTCGACCTCACCGTTATCCCGTAGACGAGCCCAACGACCTTGTCCACCTTGCATCCCGGGACGTAGTTCGACGTGAATAGGTTGACTACCACAAAGCGAGCTACGGGCTTCACATATTAGAGCCTTGTCCAATAGCCGGCTCGGGACGGCCCTGACCCTCCAGGAGCGGCAAGACCGAGGGAGTCTCCTATCTCGATGGGTGGGGACTCCTTCGGGCTTCGTTGGGTCGACTCCAGGGCAGGTCCATGGCGAACAGGACCCAAACGGATGCCTAGTGATCCCTCCAACCGCTGGAACGCAGCCAATTCTTATCTGCTGCCGAGCTTCCCCCTAGCCGAGAACTCCATGGAATTCCAGTCGGTCGTCTTAAAGAGGAGGATGGTCAGGCACTTCTCGGACGAGGAGGTCCCCGACGATGACATCGACGCCATCTTGGGGCTAGCACTTCACGCGCCCAGCGCGGGCTTCAGCCAAGGTTCCTGCTACGTCGTGGTCAGAGACGAAGCCACGAAGAGGAAGTTGGCGGAAGCTCAAGGCGAGTCGGGCTACGTCGATGCGGGGTTCGATTCGTTCATCTCGGCCTCGCCTGTGTTGGTCGTCCCCTGCGTCAGCGAGAAGGTCTACCACGACCGTTACCGCGAGCCCGACAAACTTGGTCCTGACGGGAAGGAGATCGAGTGGCCAGTCCCGTACTGGTACTTCGACATCGGGGCCGGCTGCATGATCGTCCTTCTGGCCGCCGTTGACCGTGGTCTCGCTGCCACCTTCGCCGGAGCCCCCGACCCCGTCGCGATCAGGAGGATACTAGGGATCCCGGAGGACCAACACCCTGTCGGGACCATTTCGATAGGCCATCCTCTTCCTGACAAGAGGTCCCCCTCGCTCAAGAGGGGGAGGAAGCCCACAACGCAACAGGTCTTCTACGAGGCATACGGCCGGTCCGAGCGATAGGCAGACGTTGTTCGGGCTAGGCTTGGCTACCTTCTCCAACCGGCGGCGACGGCCAGGATGGCGACGCTCAGGACGAACCAGAAGAGGAAGTCCACTATGATCCCCGCGGGCACCATTCTAAGGCTGGCGTTCGGGTACACCGGTGCTGCGTAGACGGGCGCAGGGACGCCGAACTGCTGAACGCCGACGACCGGGAAGAGCATGGGGGTCGAGACGTAGGAAAGGGCGTAGGTGGCAGCCAAGCCGACCAACGCGGAGGCGACCCAAACCAGCCTAGTGAATCTCATTCTTCCCCATACTCCAGTGGACGAGCGGCCTATTTCAGAATGACGGACCCGGGCGAGCCCGATTCGATGGGGTCAGCCGAGAAGGCGATCAACTCCGTCTTCACGTGGAACGTGAGCGCAAATGCTTAAATCACATGTGGTTGGCATTTTGAGCCAATGAAGGTCGTCGCCGTAGGGAAGCGGCCGTTCGTCACCGCCTTCCGCCTCGTGGGCGTCGATGGGATCGAAGTGGATACCGCGTCAGAGATGCTCGCCGCTGTCGACCGTCTTTTCAAGACTGAAGGCATCGGGCTCGTCCTCCTCGGTTCTGACCTTTCGGCCGCCATCAGGTTGAAGCTCGCATATTATAGGAAGAAGCGAGCCGTCCCGCTCATATACGAAATCCTGACCCCGGGCGCCAAGGCCGAGGAGACCGAATACAGCAAAGTTCTTAGAGCCATGCTGGGGGTGTAGTGTGTAAATTGTCGAGCAATGCGGTAGAAGCGACCGTCGGAAAGGTCCTGAACGAAGAATCGGCTTCGCTCAAGGCTCTCCTCGACGAGGCCTTGGCCTCCTCCCTGAAGCTAGTCGAAGACTACGAGCAGAGGGCTTCAGAGAAGTACAAGGAGTCTATGCTCGAAGGAAGAAAGCAGGCTGAAAATGTCAAGAGGAAGATCCTGGGCTCCGCCGAGCTCCAGGCCAGGAACGCTCAGCTATCAGCGTTCGAGAGCTTCTTCGAAGGCATCGTGATCGACGCCTTGGCCGCAGTGCGCTCGGCGCCACGCGACGCTCGCTATGAGAGGGCCCTTGTGAAGCTTCTCCGGGAGTCTCTGCAAGAGCTGGATCCCGGCGTATACACACTCTCTTGTCCTGACGGAGACAGGTCCTCCCTGTCGGCGGCCCTCAAAGATGTCGCCAAGGAGTTCCATGGCTTCGACCTTAGCATCGCAAAGAAGAACATCGACAGCGCCGGCGGCTTCATCATAGTCAGCAAGGACGGAAGTATAGAGTTTAACAGCACGTTTGAGGCGAGGCTTGAAAGGATGAAGCTCAGCATACGGAAAAGGGTTTATGAACGGTTCTTCAAGGAGCGTAGGTAGATTTGGTGGCCAAAGGCAAGATAGTATGGATCAGCGGCCCCGCGGTTAAGGCCGACGGCATGTCCGAGGTCAAGATGGCCGAGACGGTCAGCGTCGGCGAAGACAAGCTGGTGGGCGAAGTCATCAAGGTCACGGGGGATGTCGCGTTCGTCCAGGTCTACGAATCGACGAGCGGCCTTCATCCTGGAGAGCCCGTAATAGGGACGGGCATGCCCCTCTCCGTCACGCTGGGCCCGGGCATAATGAGCCAGATCTACGATGGCCTTCAGAGGCCGCTCCCTGAGCTGGCAGCAGCCTCCGGCGCGTACATCAAGAGAGGCGTCAACGCCTTCTCCCTCCCCAAGAACGTCAAGTGGCACGTCCTGCCCAAGGTGAAGGCTGGCGACGAGGTCGAGCCAGGCACCATCCTCGGGACCGTCAACGAAACCTCCACTGTGGAGCACCGTGTGATGGTCCCCCCTGATGTCAAGGCCGGCGTCGTAAAGAGCGCCGAGCCCGAAGGCGACTACGATATCGAACATGAGATCGTCACAATCGACAACGGTGCCAGGACCCCGCTGAAGATGTATCATTACTGGCCCGTGCGACGGCCGAGGCCTTACAAGCAGCGCCTCGAGCCCGAGATTCCGCTCATAACCGGTCAGAGGGTCATCGACACCTTCTTCCCTCTGGCCAAGGGGGGCGCAGCCGCCATCCCCGGAGGCTTCGGGACGGGCAAGACGGTCATGAGCCACCAGATAGCCTCCTGGGCCGACACCAAGGTGGTGGTCTACGTCGGCTGCGGAGAGAGGGGCAACGAGATGACCGAAGTGCTCAAGGAGTTCCCCCAGCTCATCGATCCCTACTCAGGGAAGCCCCTGATGCAGAGGACAGTCCTGGTCGCCAACACCAGCAACATGCCCGTGGCCGCCCGAGAGGCGAGCATCTACACCGGCGCCACCCTCGCGGAGTACTACAGGGACATGGGCTACGACGTGGTCATGCTGGCGGATTCCACCAGCAGGTGGGCGGAGGCTCTGAGGGAGATAAGCGGCAGGCTGGAGGAGATGCCTGCGGAGGAAGGATATCCTTCGTACCTGGCTTCAAGGCTGGCCGAGTTCTACGAGCGGGCGGGCCGTGTGAACACCTATGGCACGCCCGCCAGGTCGGGCTCCATCAGCCTGGTCGGGGCCGTCTCGCCCAGCGGGGGAGATTTCACGGAGCCCGTGACCACGCACACCATGAGGTTCATCAGGACCTTCTGGGGGCTGGACACGAAGCTTGCCTACTCCAGGCACTATCCGGCCATCAACTGGATGACGAGTTACTCCGGCTTCCTGGACAAGGTGGCCCCATGGTGGAGCGCGAACGTTGACAAGGATTGGTACAGCCTGCGCCTGGAGGCATATCAGATCCTGCAGCGGGAAGACACGCTGAAGGAGATCGTCCGCCTCCTAGGCCCCGAGGTCCTTCCCGACGAGGAGAAGCTCATCCTTGACGTCGCCAGGATAATCAAGATAGGCTTCCTCCAGCAGACGGCCTACGACCCCGTAGACAGCTACACCAACCCCAAGAGGCAGGTGGCGCTGCTGAAGCTCATCGTCGGCTTCTACAAGGAGGCCGGCGAGTCTCTGAAGGCGGGGGTCCCGCTCCAGTCGATCCGCGCCCTGCCCGTCATATCCAAGATCATGCGTGCCCGTTTCGAAATCAAGGACGACGAGATCTTCAGGATAGACGACCTCACCAAGGAGATGGACGCGGCTTTCAAAGCCCTCTTGCCTCAAGGAGTTGCCCAGATTGCAGCCTAAGAGAAGCGGCGGAGTCGAGTACTCCGACGTGGCGGAATTGAGGGGCCCGCTCCTGATAGTCGAAGGGGTCGGCCAGGTCTCTTACGACGAGCTGGTGGAAGTGGAACTGGGGCCAGGCTCGAAGAGGCTTGGTAGGGTCCTGGAAGTGGGCGGCGGCAGGGCCGTCATCCAGGTCTTCTCCGGGACCTCGGGCATATCCACCAGTGGCACTCAGGTCAAGTTCCTCGGCAAGCCCATGGAGATGCCCGTCTCCATGGAGCTCCTTGGCAGGGTCTTCGACGGCCTCGGGCAGCCTTTGGACGGGCTCCCGCCCCCGCTGGGGGAGGAGTTCCGCGATGTCAACGGCTCGCCCATGAACCCGTACATGAGGGACTACCCCATCGACTTCATCCAGACGGGCGTCTCGGTCATCGACGCGATGCTAACACTTGTCAGGGGCCAAAAGCTCCCCATCTTTTCGGGCGCAGGGATGCCCCACAACCTCCTCGCGGCCCAGATAGCACGCCAAGCTTCGGTCAAGGGCAAGGGTCAGGACTTCGCCGTCGTCTTCGCCGCCGTCGGCGTGCAGAACGACGAGGCCTCGTTCTTCAGGAAGGCCCTGGAGGAGACGGGGGCCATGAAGAGAAGCGTCCTGTTCCTCAACCTGGCCAGCGACCCCGCCATCGAAAGGATCATCACCCCCAAGGTGGCCCTGACGGCGGCCGAATACCTCGCCTTCACTGGCAACCTTCACGTCCTCGTCATACTGACCGACATGACCAACTACGCCGAAGCCCTCAGAGAGATCAGCGCCGCAAGGGAGGAGGTCCCAGGAAGGAAGGGATACCCCGGGTACCTCTACACCGACTTCTCCACCATCTACGAGCGGGCTGGCAGGATCAAGGGCAAGACCGGGAGCATCACTCAGCTGCCCATACTTAGCATGCCAAGCGACGACATCACCCACCCCATACCCGACCTGACCGGCTACATCACCGAAGGCCAGGTGGTCCTCGACAGGGAGCTCTTCAGGAAGGGCATCTACCCGCCGGTCCAGGTCCTCTCCAGCCTGAGCAGGCTCATGAAGGACGGCATAGGCGAAGGGAAGACGAGGCCGGACCACGCCGAGGTGAGCAACCAGATGTACGATTCATACTCCAGGGCGCAGGAGCTGCGCGCCCTCGTGGGCATCGTAGGCAAGGCCGGGCTGGCACCCGTGGACCTGAGGTACCTCGACTTCGCCGACTCCTTCGAGAACAAGTTCCTCATGCAGAGTTACGACGAATCCAGGACCTTGGACGAGAGCATGGCCATCGCATGGAACGAAGTGCTCTCCATCCTGCCGGAACGCGAGCTCACCAAGATCAAGACGGAGAACCTGGCGAAGTACTACAGGGAGAAGCAGTAGAGGGAGATGTCCAGCCAGAAGATCCAGCCCACGAAACTGGAGCTCATCAGGCTCCGGCGCTCGCTGGTCATGACCAAGAAGATTCACGACATCTTGGACGACAAGCGGGAGGTGCTTCTCAAGAAGCTCAACGAGTACGTGGAGGAGGCGTCCAAGGCCAACAGGAGCCTCAACGCCTCCATACTCAAGGGATACGACTTCCTCTACGAGGCCTACGTTGAAATGGGCGCCATGCGCCTGGAGGCCACCGCGAAGTCGGCGCCCCCCGCCGCGAACGTCATTGGTCAACGTCAAGAGGATAGTCGACGTCGACGTCCCGTCACTGACGCTGAACTTCAAGGAGGTCCTCCGCCCCTATGGCTTCGGCGATACCTCATATTCGCTGGACGAGGCCTACTCCTACCTGACTTCGCTTCTCCCCAGCATACTGAAGGCGGCCGAGATCGAGAACGTGATCTTCAGGCTGGTCAGCGAAATCGAGAAGACCCAGCGCACCATCAACGCTCTCGAATTCATCATAATCCCGCAGTACGAGGCCCAGATCAGGTTCATCGCGTCGACCCTCGAGGAGCGCGACAGGGAGGAGTTTGTAAGGCTTAAGAGCGTCAAGCGGGTGCTGGAGAGGCGGAGGCAGGCGGCTTGAGCTCGGAAGCAAGGGCGATGGCAGAGGAGCGCAGGAAGGCGAAGGAGATGAAGGCCTTCGCCGAGGCCCGCGAGAAGATAGAATCCAAGGCGAAGGAGTTCAGCGCGGATGCCGAGGGCCAGCTCGCCGACTTGAAGAAGCGCGCCGTGGACGGGTTCAAGGGCCTCTAGGTTCGCCAGGATTCCTGCTCACAAGCTGATGTCATGGCATAGCCGTGCGTGGGCCCAGATTCTGAGCTCTCCCTCCAAGGGATTATCACTGGGATGGGGTCGGCTCCCATGTCAAGGCCTCCAAGGCACAGATTGATATAACCAAGGGCTCCGCCGCGTCATGAGATGCCTGGATTCGTCGTGCACGAACATTGGGCTTCGCACCATCACTTCGACTTCAGGCTCGAAATGGACGGCGTGCTCAAGTCGTGGGCCGTCCCAAAGGGGGTCCCGGACGCCCCCGGGATCAAGCACCTCGCCATGCAGGTCGACGACCACAGCCTGGACTATGGGTCCTTCGAAGGCACCATCCCCGAGGGGCACTATGGCGCCGGAAAGGTCGAGATCTGGGACAAAGGCGAGTACACCCTTAACGAAAGGACCCCTACGCTGATCCGCTTCACCCTTCATGGCGCGAAACTTGAGGGGGAGTACGCGCTGGTCCTAATGGCCGGAGGAAAGGGCCAGTGGCTTATCCTGAAGCGAGGGCCTGCCGACTAGCCGTCTCCAGCCACCTGGGGCAAAGCTAATTAGCAGTCCGCGCCGAGAACGAATCCATGAAATACATCCGTCTGGGGAACAGCGGTCTGAAGGTGTCCCGCATCTGCCTGGGCTGCATGGGCTTCGGGGGAGGGAAGGAGGGCTTCTCTTGGACCCTCGGCTACGAGGAGTCCCTGCCGATCATCAAAGCGGCGATAGACCTGGGGATCAACTTCCTGGACACGGCCAACATGTATTCAAGCGGCAAGTCGGAGGAGGTCGTGGGGAAGGCTGTGGAGGGGAGGCGAGACGACCTTGTCATCGCCACCAAGGTCTACCACCCCACGGGCACCGGCCCCAACGACCGCGGTCTCTCACGCAAGCACATCAGGCGTCAAGTGCAGCGTTCGCTCGAGCGCCTTCGTACCAGGTACATAGACCTCTACCAGATACACCGGTGGGACTACGAAACACCCATCGAGGAGACCCTGTCGACGTTGGACGACCTCGTCCACTCTCAGAACGTCGTGCACTACATTGGTGCCTCGAGCATGTGGGCCTGGCAGTTCGCCACGGCGCTGGACACTAGCGAAAGGCTTGGGCTGGAGAAGTTCGTCAGCATGCAGGCCCAGTACAGCCTGGTCTACAGGGAGGAGGAGAGGGAGATGATCCCGCTCTGCATTTCGAGGGGGGTGGGCGTCATCCCATGGAGCCCGCTGGCCAGAGGGTTCCTGTCGGGGAAGTATAGGAGGGGCGCGAAGCCTCGCGGCAATCGATACAAGAACGACCGCTACCTGAAGCAGCGGTTCTTCAAGCCCCAGGACTTCGAAGTGCTCGACGCCCTCATTGAGGTCGCGAAGGAGAAGGATGTTAAGCCGGCCCAGCTGGCCCTGGCGTGGCTCCTGCAGAAGCCTGGCGTCACGTCGCCCATCGTCGGTGCGACGAAGGCCTCGCAGATTCGCGAGCTCGCCGAGGCGACCGAGATCAGCGTCAGCCAGGACGAGATGAAGCGCCTCGAGGAGCCGTACAGGCCGCGGGTCGTGGAAGACCACTTGTGACCCAAGTCCAGTCGACGTCGCCTTCGCCCGCCAGCACGAGTAATCAAGAACGCGACCGGTGTCTGGCCCTGCCCTAGGATTCCTCCGAGTGCAAACCATGAGGAGGACTATCGGTATTGCCGCCCTGAGGGTAGGGAATCGAAGGACTGATGGATGAAGAATCCTGATGATCTAGAAGATTGCCACCGAGTTTTGGTCCCTCTGAGGAGGATGAGATTCTGCCGAACTAAACAAGATTTGTATCAGCCGCGATGACCTGACCTCTATTCCGGTCAAAGGGCCAACGAAACTTTGCAGGCATCCAGATTGACCGCATGCGAATTTGGTGCGCCCGGTCCTGACGAGCTCATCCCATTCATCAGCCGAAAACGTGTGGGTGTTTTGATGACCAGCCAGACAGGTAAGAGGCCAGGGCACCATCAGACGGGAGAGCACGTTCGTCCTGAACTCCTGGTCAAGCTGGTTCGCCAGGGGTACCACCTTCTCATTGTACCACTTCTCCCATTCCTTCTGCTTTACCTCCTCGATGATTTCGTTCACTCTCTTGTTCTTCTCAGTCTCCACTCTGGCTTCGAACTTCTCGTCCATCCGACGGTTCACCTCTCCTTCTATCATCTGCTTGACCATCTGTTTCAGGTCGCCGGCAGGGACCGTAGGTGCCGTCTCGGATGGGCCTCTGAGCTCCACGAGAACACCCGTCAGCTTATCAAGTGCCGCCTGGTCGACCTCCTTGGGCTTCTCCTTTTCTTCCCATTCCTTCTTTAGCCTGGCGACTTCGTCGTCGATCTCCTTCTTAGTCTCAGGCTCCTTCATGAGCTGGTCGCGCTTCATCTTCAGCTTGGCTTTGAGATCGTCCTTGACTTTCGTCAGATCCTTGAGATGCCCGATGAGTTGTTCCTTTTCACCCTGAAGGGCCTTGATTCTCGTGTCCCTCTCGATTAGTCCTTCGATGTAGCCCCTCGTTGTGTCCGCAAGCGCGATATCCTTGGCGGAAAGGCGCCCCTCGTATCTTTTCGACTGCTCTTTTATCTGGCTGTCCTTTGCTTCCAGAGCTTCGTTGCTGGAGTGGCTGCAGTCTTCAAATGGAAATGCATGTGGGTAGCAGGCTCTCTGGGTCTGGTGGGAGGTTCGCTCTGGACGATCGGAATCTACTCCATCCCCTCGAAGGTGGCTGCTCAGCTGTGCAGCTGGCCAGGTTACGCGGGTCTGCAGGTTTCTTGTGGGAGTCCAGTATTGCAGACAGGCCCAGGGCCCTACGCCATGATTCTCGGTGGGGTAATCTTGGTGACGGGATACCTGTTGAGCCGCAAAGGTATTTTGAACGTACCTGTGAAATAAGGCCCATTCGCAGGTCCAAGCCTACGCCCAAGGCATCATTAAAATAGTAATTCGCGGCTCTCTCGATTGTGCAGAAGTGGGTGCTGGCAACGGCCATTGCGCTTTTCGTGCTCATGGCAGGTTCGACCCTTTTCCTAACCCACTTCCCAGCCTCTGTCGGACATGCCTGGGTATCTACAGTTCAGTCGTCCACTCCTGAGGCTCCGTGGTTCCTCGGTGCAGTCACTACGCAACAGGCCACGGCTCAAGAAATAGACGCCGAGTTCTACGTCCCGCAAGGGGCTCCCAGCGTGGCCGATACCTACTATCCCTTCCTCGTGTCCGTCTACGACTCCAACTCCAGCTACGACCAGGTGGGGGTCATAGCCCAGTACGGCTCATGGGCGGCGACGACCTCCACGACTCACGTCTCGCTCGGGAGCACCATCTACGACTCGTTCGTTTGGAACGGGCTCCAGCCCGGCTATTACTGGTTCAGGATGGAGATCTCCAAGGGCGTAGTCACGTTCACGGTGACGACGGAGAACGGCTCCGTCATCGTCAGCAAGACGGCCAACACGGGAGGGGACTCCTTCTCGATCTCTTCCGCATTCTACGACATGTACACCGGCGAGACTCACGAGGACTACACCGTCTTCGAGGAGGTCTACAACGCCACCGGTGGCGTTCCCACCTTCAACCTGTTCTGCAAAGAGAGCTATTTCGTCTCCAATGGGACCGTCGAATCCAGCTGGACGGCCTACCGGTCGGCGAGCGTGCCATCCGAGCCCAGCGTTTCGGTAAATGACTCGTCGGTGATAATCAGGAACATCTCGCCGACTATGACCCTTTCCAGCGACAAGTCCCAATCCTACACGAAAGAGCCGATTTCGCTTTCGGCCGACGCCGTCGGAACCGTTGGAGAGGTCACTTACGGTTGGTACGTCGACGGAGTGCTTTCGTCTACCACTGCGAGCCCAGAGTTCAACCTGACGCTCGGAACGGCTTCCGTTCACCAGATGGAGGTTGAGGCGCAGGACGCCACTGAGGTCCTGACCAGCAACGTGTTGGAGGTGACAGTGACGAAGATATCCCTCACAATCTCCAGCGAACTGGGGACTGTCGTTGGGGCCGGCCTCTACGATTATGGAGACCTAGCGACCGTTGGCGTAATCCCAACGGCCATCCCAACCGGAACCGGGACGAGGGTTGCGCTCATCGCATGGCGGAGTGACTCGCCGGACGGGTATGTTGGCTCAAACCAGTCTTTCATGATCTCCTTGACGCACAACATCACCGAAGTCGCGACGTGGGCGAACCAGAGCCTCGTCAGCTTCAGGTCGGACCCCGCCGGCCTTGTTCAGGACGCATGGTACACCAGCGGTCCGGAGAACATTACCCTTCCAGCCGTCTGGAGCAATGACTCATACAGCCGGATGTCCCTGACTGGCTTCTCCGCCAACGGGACCTTCACGCCAACCGGCCGAGAGGGGTGGGTCTTCTCCATTGACTTGGAGGGGCCGGTGACGCTGACCCTCGACGGAGTTAAGCAGTACAGCGTCATCTTCGAGGGCTACGATGGCCCCTTCAACTCCAGCTCGCAGACGGGAGACCTCTGGTTCGATTCGGGCTCGGATGCAATCATATCCCTTCCTGCGAATTACACGACCGGCTTGGTGAGGACCATCTTCCTCGGTTGGGCTGGCGGCTCCACGAACAACACGATTACGTTCCCGGCCATCGGCGAAAGCCATTCCGTCACCCCGGAGTTCAGAACCCAGTATTTCGTTTACGTCAGCGGGAGCTCGCTCTTCTCCCCTATTCCGGTGCAGCTGGAGCAACCCCCCCAGGTCACGGGCGAGTTCTTCTTCTTTCCTACCAACTCCAAGGTCGAAGGGGCCTGGTTCGACGAGGGGGCCACGGTGCCCCTGGCCGTCGGGTCCTGGAGCCAGCCCGGAATGAATGACTCCAGGCTGACGCTCTCCAACGTCGACGTGTCGTTCATGTTCAACTACACAAAGGGATCGACGACTATCGTTGCCATCAACGGGATTGGAGAAGCAATGGGCACCTACAGCTTCCTCTACGGCACCGTGGGCGGAGGGCTCAACGCATCGTCGGCGAAACCGGGAGGCTTTTCGAGCCGTGTTCGTGAACGGGACGCTCGCAGGGCCCATCGTGCCCAGCGACGCCATGCCGAAGATTGAGGAAGGCCAGCTCGTAGTCGACAGGCCGTACTACCTTTCATACACCTACACCCCCGAGTTCTACCTCAACCTGACGACGCCCTTCGGTGGCTTCCATGGCTGGGTGGCCGGACAAAGCCTCGCAGCCCTCTGGCACCTTCTCCTACAGCGCCCCTGAGCTGGCTGGGTTCCTTGGGACCGAGAGGTTCGCAGGTTGGACGGGGACGGTGAACAGCACGTCGCCAGTCCTGAACCTGGCCGTAATCAAGCCCTATATAGAGACCGCCCGCTACGCGACGGACTTCGGAGCCGTGGCCTCCATCGTTGCGGCTGCAGCCGCGCTGGCAATAGGAGGATACTTCATGCTGAGGCAGCGCCAGCGCAAGTCAGCGGCAGGATAGCCCATGCGTAGCCCTGAATAGGGGAGAGGATGGATGCCCAAAGGGCCGGACGCCACAAGATTCGATATGTCTAGGGCGGGGTCTCCTGTGCCGCCACCGTCACTTGAGCCCAGTACCTCGTGTACAGCCCAGAGAAAGCTAGGATGACGACTTGGCAATGCTGTCCGACTTGGGGCTGGGATGGCGGCCAGACGGTGAAGCTGTACGTCGCCGTCGCGGAAGGGGAGAGCGTCGCGCCAGTGAACAGTGGGGAGCTCGTAACGTCCACCTGGGCGTATAGGCTAAGAGGTTCCGAGGAGAGGTTCTTGATGGTCATCGTCAGCGTCACGCCTCCAAAGGCAGAATCGTTCTCAGTCAGCTGGATGCTCTCGACCTGGAATATGGGAGACCCGGAGCTGCTGGCAAGGTCGGGGGTGGGGAGGTCTCGGTAGATGACAGTCAGGGTCGCGTTCATGCCGGTTCCCTGGTCGAAGTAGCCGAAGGAATAGGATGTCCTGAACGATGGCGCCGCCCCGAAGCCGAGGAGGCTATAGGATAGTGACCCGTAAGCAGTCTCCTGCGCGCTCGTGAAGTTGGGGGAGGAGCCCTGTATGCCGACCCCGGCGAAGGTGGACCGGTCAAGCACTTCGACCGTGCGCGAATATGCGACGACGGGAGCGAATACAAAGACTACCAGTACAATCAGCACAGCGGCTGCGCCTACCAGCGGCACCCTTGACCTTCTCTTCCTCACCTTTCCCGTGTCGATCGTAGATGTCTCTGAGCTCGACATCTCATTACCCAACTCGGCTTAGGCGTGAGCCCGATATAACAGCTCGCTTCTGTCCAGCAGCAAATCTCCCAGCCGTCATGCGGCAGTAGCCCATTCTTCGCAGGTCCAAGCCTACGTCCAAGTTCTGCGGCTAATGTTATTGATTTCTTTTCCAGCAGCGACAGATGTCTAAGAAGATAGGGTGGGGATGCATGTTCCTGGCAAGGTCGGGCCCCAGTGAATGTACCAAGGGTAGGGGTACCAGACTACGTATGAAGTGCCGACCACAACGCCACCCTTGCCAAACAAGAAGTATGTCAGTGAAACATAGGCCCTTTCAGTGGAGGGTACGCATAAGGAAGTGCAGGGCTCTATGACAGCGTCAGGTATCAGAGGCAAGAACAGAGCGGCAAGGACGCAGACAACCGCAACCGCTACGATAGCCCGCTTCACGGAAGTCTTCATCCATTGTTGAGTCTGGCGACGAAGCCCTTAAGCCTGTCGTACGGTAAAACCTCCAAGGCATCGGCCATCCAGAACGGTTTGAGGACATGTGACCCTTTCCAGCAACGACCGCATGATCATGTAGCATCCTTGAACCGTTCATTACCGGAGGTTGTCAAGGCCTTCCTCGGCCCTTCCTTTCTCCTCGGCTGGAAGTTGATAGCGGATGAGTTCCGCGAAGTCCAGGTAATGGTTCTGGAACCAAGACTTAGTACGGTCATACTCTTCAAGATGTGGACCACCGGTACGGCTGTATTCTGTGGAATGGATGTCGTCACTGAACATCTTGATAGCGTTCTCGACCGCCGCAATGTAGGTAGGGAGGTATTGGGGCGTGCATATGTCGATCGGCATTGGCGCCCATGCATTCTTGAATTGGTTGCCGACGCTCAGTCTCACCAGGTTTGCCTTGGTAAGTTTTTTGCTACCGACGTCTGCTATGTAGAGGGAACCTTCGAACACTATGAGAGGTACGAACACATAGGCGTAGTCGAAAAGTTCGGCCTTCCCTGAGCGAAACTCGTCGAGTGTGACTTCTCTTTCGTCTAGCGCGTCCGCAACATAACTGCCGCTGTACTCGTCACATTCCTTGGTTCTCGCCTCCACAAAGAAGCTGTGGGCCTTGGCGAGGGTCAGAGACGCTTCGTATATGTTGTCATCTCTCTTGTTTGAACGATTCTTATCGAGCACGGTCTCCCGGTATAGCTCGGTTGTTGCCTCCGGTATGATGGCTCTTCGGAAAGCCGATTGCAAAGGCTCGAACTCGATTCCGGATCTATTCCCAAATGTAATGCTAGACGCAACGTTATACACAGCCGCTCCAAGCGGTTCGCCGGGAACGAAGAATGTCCAAGCGTTGCCAGGGAGCTTCTTGCATTCGATGAGTAACTTGAAATCGACAGTCAAGGAATACGGGACCACGCCGTCTTCGTAAGCATGAGTCCAAAGGGCGCTCAGGTCCAGCGCTCGGGATTTGCCTTGGTCCGGGTCGATGTAGGACGGGTTAACGCGGATACCCCAGTAGTCGTTCTTCCGTATCATCGAGGCGACCCTCAGTTCCAGCTCGACACCAGACTTCTCGATGTCCTTCCAAACCGCGTCATCTTGACTCCCTGTCAGCTTTTCCCCTCATCTCTTGTGTGTAATCGTCCTGTTTAAGCGTTAGAATGTCATCACCTATTCGGAATGTGGCACTTCTTCGCAGGTCCAAGCCCACGTGTGAAGTCCGAAGATGGGGCTCGCCGCAGGCGGGACGCGAACCGGAGCTCATACCCAAGCCGGGCTGGAGAGCTCGCCTCATGCTTGCATTCGTACTCCCCGCATAGCCTCCGCTATGCGAGAGAAGATGACTCATCTCGACTCTGGCTACATCGCCAGTGTTATATCGATGCTGCTGACGTTGCTCATCGCGCCGGTTTCCGTGTCCTTCAGCTGTTCGGTGTCGATCTTGATCTCCTTGAGCTTGGCTTCGGTGGCAAAGCGCTTCCTCACTATCTCGGCCGTGTCGACAGCCGTGCTGATGGACCTCCCTCTGGCCTTGATGTGCACGTCGTTGGATCCGTTCTGGAAGAGGGTAAGACACGCCAGCACGTAGTTCATGACCGGTTTCTTTCCGATGAATACGGTGTTAGGGGTTGACATTACTGTTACCTACGGACACGACGGCGTAGGTCTTAAACGTGTTCCGTCAGCCGGTTGCTTGGGCGAGATGATATTCATTTCTTTTCGAGCAGCAAGTGATGCCTCCGTTTAGAGCTGGTCTTCCACCGTAAAGCCGTACGTCTCGACGTCGAGGTAAACCTTCACGGTCCCCGAGGGCGCCGTCCCGTCTTAAGGGCCGTTCGAAATGGGGCCTTTGTTAGATGCTGGTATCACAGTGCGTAGTACTCGAGTATCTCAGTTCCAGAGTATCCAAGTCAAAAGCTCATAAGTTCGCAGTTCGCAGTCCAGTGCATATGGTAAGAATCCCTGCCATTAACAAACAAGCCTACGGCCGAGAGCTTACCACGTTCCCTCCAGCGGTTAACAAGCTGCTTGTTGAGGGCAAGGAATACAGGCTCAAGATCCTGACGGACCCACGCATCGTCAAGATCGGATACCGCAGGCGTGCCCCTATTTGCGAAGTAGACTACCAAGGCAAGCGTTACACTCTCTATGCTTCATGGGCTGACCTATCAAACAGCATTGCCATTCTCGACGACAAATTGGCGGAACGGGGCGACAGCCTAAGTGGCAAGACTATCGTCCTGAAGAGAAAGGGCCATAAATTCGAAGTGAGGATGGCTCAATGATATCGCGAGGGATAGACAGCAGGTTCCAAATCACAGATAAGCCTAGAACCGCTGTCCTTGTTCCTGAGCATGACTTCCTTGGAATGGATTTCAATCTTGGTCATTTCTTCCAGAGCCTCTGGCATCCCGTCATCATTCACCCCTTTTCGGCAGAAGCATGACTCTCTTGAGAGTTTTGGTCCTGTTCCTTATGGTCACTTCGGTGACGCCAGCAGCCTCGGCGATTTCCCTGTGCGTGACCTGACGCCCCTCCTCTGGGATCATGGTACTGGCTAGGTAGAGGGCCGTCGCCGCCAAACCCGTAGGGCCCTTTCCGGCCGAGTTGTCGGACTCTTTCAGCACGTAGAGCATCTCGAAGGCCTTCCTTTGAATCCGCTCCGACAGACCGACCTTGCTCGCTATTCGCGATACGTACATCGCCGGATCGACCACCGGCATCATCAGGTCTAGCTCCTTCACGAGCAGGCGGTAGCACTTGGCCAGGTCCTTCTTACCCATTGCGCCCACGCTGGCGACGTCTTTGAGGGTCCTCGAGGTGCCGGTGTCGCGACACGCCGCGTACAGCGAGGCGGACATCATCCAGGATATGGACCTCCCCCTCACTAGGTTCTTTGCGAGCGCCTTACGGTAGATGTAGGCCGCCCGCTCGGAGACATGGGCCCCCACGCTGAGCTTCTCTGCCTGCCGCGAAAGCTGGTCAAGAGCGATGCTCAGGTTCCTGTCGGTCGACCTACTGAACATACTGCGCCTATCCCACGTCCGCAGGCGAGACATCGCGGCCTTGCTGGACGACGAAAGTGCCGCACCTCCCGCATCCCTGGAGCCGGTGCCTATGATGGTGGAAAGCCCCCTGTCGCGCCTCGATAGCGAGGCGGGAGCGCCCGTGTGGCTTCTTGCCTCCTTCTCTTCTGGTGTGAAGGCCCTCCATTCGACGCCAGCCTCTTCCGTACGCTCTTCGATTACGAACCCGCAGTTGCCGCACACGTATTCGCCCCTGGTCGAATCGAAGACCGAAACTTGGGAGGAGCATCTTGAGCATCCCCGCGACGTCTTCCTTCAGACCATCTACATCACTCTCCAGGGGCTAGAACCTGGTGCAGGATTCATCATTGGGTCTAGCACGACCCAACAAAGGGTATTTCGCAACTTGGAATAGCCTCTGACATGTTGCTCATAATCCGTGGGAACGTCGGTGAACCGCGATTACGCCGAACAGAATTCCCATAAGAACGCCCTCGGCCGTGTAGTTAAACGTGCCTAGAATAGGCTGTGTCTTAGGGCGTGGCAGGCACAACCGTCGTGTCGCGGCCGGTTCTACGTCAGGATGATGGTGGAGAGCCGTTCGGCCGGATGGGTGATAGGGAGGAACGGCAAGATGATCTCCAAGAGGGAGCTTCTCCGCTCTCCTGGACTTTTACATCTGACCTAGTAGATCATCAGGTCCAGGCTTTCGAGGAGAGTGTGCAGGTTGGTCACGGCCTTGTAGACATCTTCTTCCTTCTTGGCTCCGGTGCACACCAGCTTCCCGCTGGCGAAGAGGAGGATGACGGTCTTCGGCTCCGACATCCTGTGTATCAGGCCGGGGAACTGCTCGGGCTCGTACATGCTGCGCGGAAGGGTGAGCGCCGCCTCCTCCAGCTTGACCCTCCCTCCCAAGCTCGCCGAAGCGACGATGTTCTGGACCTCCACTTCCGCCTCGTTCTCCACCTTGATTCCCGACTTCCGGAGCTTCTGGACAACCATCGCCACGGCCTTGCGGGATTGCTCTTCGCTCTTTGCTCCTGTGCACACCATCTTGCCGGAGTTGAAGATCAGCGTGGCGGTCTTCGGTGCCTTGAGGCGGAAGACTAGCCCCGGGAACTGTTCGGGATGGTATTCGACGTCCGGGAATAGCCGCGTGATTTCGTTGAGGTCTATTCTTTGGTTCACGCTGGCTGAGGCCACGACGTTCTCAATCGATATGAGGGGAGTGGTCTTCGGCATATGATTCGACAATTGCTTTTATAAAGCCTGTATTTAAGCCATTATATACCTGGCTCTGTGAACTCTTCGGTTGATGTAACGGGAAGCTTGTTCGCCATCAACCGACAACTCTACTGTGCCCATATCATTATTACCATACCACCCAAAGACCAAAAGAGAAACAGGCCCTGGAAGCGCGCAGTTAGCGCCCGTGGCCTGCGGGGCTTAGGTGAATCTCCTGAGATGCGACCGTGCCACAGGCGTTCCAGTTCGAATCTGTAGGTGCATTCTTCTGAGCTCTCTCGCTGCCGACCTCTTCATCTGCACTAGCCCAGGGCATCCAAGAGTGACAAAACCGGGATCGATCCGTACGAACTGCCCACAATTCGGGCAACCGTCTGCTTCCCTTGGTATGACTTCATTGCAGTAAGGGCAGACGCCATTGGAGTCAAAGTAGAGTGGTGCAATTGCGCAGTTGAATGGTTTGGTTTCATGGATCGCGCATCCAGCTTGACCTGACACGCTGCCTCCGAAGAAGGGACATGTTGCCAAGAGTCTGCCGTGGGATGCGTTCATGATGTCTCCACCCAGACCCTCGTAAACGTGAATCAATTTGAGTATGTCGTTTCTCCCTTCGCTTCTCCATCGCTGAATGTCTTCCCACATGATGTGGGCGTCGATCGAGTATGCCCATTTTGTTTCCAGACAGCATCGCCCGCACCGCTGGCATTCGAACTTGGAGAAGATACTGGCGAACTTCTCGGAGTTCTGTTTTGCGAGTCTCTGGTCTTCGATGTCATTGCTGCGCATGTGGTGCTGGAAGAGCCACTCCCTTGCGTCGAGCCATTCTCTGGTAACCCTGAAGTTTCGCGTTTCACCAGCTGTTTCCATCCAAGAAGAGTAATAAAGGGTGGCTATTCTTTCATCTTTTGGATTCAGCTCATGGGCTACCTTAAAGTGCTTGGCCGATTCCGTCAGTTCGCCCAGCATTCCATAGCTCAACCCAGCAGACTCCTGGGCCATCGGTTGGCTGGGGTCTATTTGTGTGGCGAGTTTCGCGTAATCTATGCTCCGGAGGTACTCTCTCGTTTGGTAGAGAAGTTGGGATATGAGGACGACAAGCTCCGCGTCTCTGTTGTTGATCGAGAATGCGCGGTTAGCGTAGTCAAGCGCCTTTTCATATAGGTGGCAAGTCGCGTATGAGAATGCACAATTCTTCTGTGCCTCATAGTCCTTGGGTTGCAGGTCTGCAGCTCTGCTGTACAATTCCGTAGCTTCTTTCATTCTACCTTGAAGCATCTTCAGATAGCCGTACTGGTCGAGCGCAGGTATGCAGTCTGGGGCGTGATGCAGAGCCTCTTCGAACAGGGCCTCAACTTCGGCCTCAACGCTCTTTGGAGGGCACCCAGATCCGTATTGCGAGGCCTTGTGCACCGCTAATATTGTCAGCGCAACCGCCGCATTATGTCCCGCAAATCTCTTTGCCTCGGCGCTGGTGGCCACATTCGCAGCCTTTCTGAACAAATCAGCAGCCGCGTCGTGTCTATTCGATTTGGCCAGCGCCAACCCTTCCTGCACCAGTCGGTATGCTTCGATGTCCTGAGGAGTCTTATGCGATGACGACGGCATCACGATTGTTCCCATGCCTGATCCATCGGCTTGAGTTGCTCTCTGCAGAATCGCAACCAGTTAACGTCCTTCAGACTAGGTATCTCGATGTTAGAGCGCCTGAAGACTTGCCTTGCACAGCTATTTTCGCTCCACAACTCTCTTTGTAAGTTCTTCTCGGCGCTGTTCCCATCTATAAGGTCTTTGTAGAGGGCCTTGTGAAGTCGTCGGTTGATGATGAACAGGTTTCGCGCTCCATCAACCGAAGACCACATTACAGCGTCCAAAGCAAAGACCCAAGTGCTTCGGTCTCTCATCTTGGCGCAAGGTGGACGCGGAGGGATGGCTGTCGTGATGGGTCCGTCGGCGTGGATTTCGGCGCCGCGTGTCACACCCCAGCTCTGGTCATCGGGGAATCTGAATCGGGCTGACAAAGACGTGCCATCCAGCGGACTATTCGGGAGAGCCTGAAGTTGGCTTGGGTACAGCGGGCGTCTCTCTAAGCGGGCCTGAAACTGAAAGGAGGGAATGAAAGGATGTCGAAGTTCTTGAAAGGCCCCGAGGCCCAGTAGGAGAAGGGAAGAAAGGCAAAAGCTGATTAGCATTGAAGTCTATCTAAAGGGATATGGGGAGGTATCCTGGACCAAAGGAAACCCATCTTACATCGAAGGATTACCTTGAATTTCTTGACGGAACGTTGGGCTTTCCACAAGGGACCCTCTTCAATCTATGTGTCGCGGCTGTAAAGTCGAAAGTCGAGGCCAAGGAGGGGACTACGGTGACATATCGGGGAGTGGCTATGAGGCAGAAACGAGTAGCCGCCCATAGGTTCGTCCAAGTGCGCAGCGCGATATTCCTGATAGAGTTCAAGATGACTAAGGCGGGAAAGCAGATCGACCGCGTGGTTCAGGTCCATCTGGAGATATAGCGGACTCCACCAATTCTCTGACCCGGCATGCTTCAGAATCGCGATGATAGACAGCGTTTCCGAAAGATATCCCAAGTGTGGCGAGTACGCTGTACAATAAGGAGGACTACTTCAGCGGGTAGTTTGCGACCCATATCTGAAAGACATAATTATGGCACTACGACTTCATTTTCGAAGTTGTCCGATTACGCGTCAGAAGAAGAGAAAGTGAGGAAGCTATACGACCAAGCGCGCACACAAGGAAATGGTGGCTAACCGAGGCCGCGACACCAAGCCCGAGCTACTGCTGAGACGAGCGTTGCAGAAATCGGGGATATTCGGCTTCAGGGTGAACTACCGCATCGGCACGACGCATGTGGACGTGGCGTTCCCTTCGAAGTGGGTGGCCGTCGAAGTCCATGGCTGCTTATGGCACAGGTGCCCCATCTGCAGACTCGAACTGCCCAAGACGCACACCGGGTTCTGGGAGCGCAAGTTCGCCCTGAACGTCGAACGGGACGCGAGGGTCAGGGAGTCGCTCAGGCGTGACGGATGGACCCTCTTGGAGTTCTGGGAGCACGAGCTTTATGAGGCGATGCCAGGCTGCGTGGAAAGCGTGAGGAGGGCCCTCTTCCCTTGACCCCCGGGGAGCTTCCCGGCGTTCCCAGATTCTTCTGCCCGGGACCAAGGAGCCCGGCTCCGAGAAGAGCACCGTAACATCTGTGACAGAGCTACTCAGGACAAAGGAGATAGGGCGATTCACGGAGCCTGCGATCGACTACGCAGACCTTTCGGGATTCGATATACTGAAGCTCAAGGAACTCGGATATGCCGATGACGAAGAGAAGCGCGGTCAGATTTCGACCCTGAAATTCCTCTCGACGGATGACAAGGGATACACCGTCGAGTATACGGTCAGGAAGTAAGTCCTCTCTTCAATCTCTTGCGCTCATCTGTATAATGCTTCCAGTCTCTGAACATAGAAGAAGAAATGATGAAATCGGCAGTACTCCGATTGCAGGCAATGGGAACATCATATAATACCGCCAGACGTAAGAGGGTCTTCACATCTACATCGTGAGGTTGAGGAGTCAGAGGATCCCAGAAGAATATGATTATGTCAACCCTTCCTTCAGCGGTCATCGTGCCTACTTGGGCGTCGCCACCTAGAGGCCCAGAGAGAAGGAGGTTCACTGGCAAGCCACTTTCTTTCATGACCATCCTCCCTGTGCTCTCCGTGGCCCATATTTCGAACTCCTTCAAGGTCTCTTTGTTGTAGGCCACCCATTCGACCATGCTTCTCTTCTTGGAATCATGGGCTACAAGGACTATCTTCTTCTCTTTCATGTCTGACCCCTAAAGCTACCAGACTCGTCTTATTATCGTTACAGTTGCGACTGATGTGGCTCCAAGACTGACTTACGAATACTTCGTCCACAAGAGAAAAACACTCTGACGGAAGATCTTTCGGCGGCTCTGAATGTCCTTCTGAGTCCAGCCGAAGGTGAAAGCCGACTTAAAGAGGGTCACTTGGGCCTCCTTCTGACTGCCTTCCGTCTTCTTTGGGCAGGCTACTAAAGGGAGCTTGTGGCTGAGGAGAAACACCGTTGGGGGGAGGAAGGATACCGTTCAGAAGCCGTCAGGAGATTCCGAAAAAGAGTCTATGAGATGAAAACGTAGCCTATCCCAGGCACGTAGGTCGCCCCAAGTCCTTCGAGAAACGCCCGAAGCACTCGTCAAAGACGATGCCCTCCACGTCGAAAGCGATATCCTCTTAAAAGCTACGCAAAAAAGCTTCTAGAGCAAGTGGGCACGCTCTCACTTATATCCTGAACTTTCCCAATATCGAGGGAATGGGCTTGATCAAGGACCAGCAGGACGCCTTTGGACACATCCTCTACGACTACCTGAAGTCCAAAGGAAGTTTCGAAATCATTGAGAGGAACGACGGCTATTTCGACGTCACCAACGCAGCCAGGGTATACTTCTCCGAGTACAAGGACTGGCCAGAGATAGAACGGAAGGCCATGCGCTTCGTGAGGGGGAGAGTCCTGGATGTCGGGTGTGGAGCAGGCCGCCATTCCCTCTACCTTCAAAGAAAGGGGCTCCAAGTCCTTGGCACCGACGCATCTCCGCTGGCGGTCAAGGTCTGCGAAATAAGAGGGGTGAGGAACGTCAAGGTCATTCCCATTACGAGGCTTTCCTCGAAGCTGGGCAGGTTCGACACCATAATAATGCTGGGCAACAACTTCGGGCTCTTTGGGAACTTCAAGCGAGCGCGCTGGTTGCTAAGGAGGTTCCACGCCATGACCACCGCCGAGGCCAGAATAATAGCCGAAGTCATAGACCCGTACAGGAAATCTGATCCGTCCCATCTGTCGTATCATAAGCAGAATTTGGAAAGGGAAAGGAGGGCGGGCCAGATTCGCATTCGCGTGCGATACCTGAAATACGCTACTCCTTGGTTCGATTACCTTTTCGTCTCGAAGGCAGAAATGGAGAGGATGCTGGCGGGGACTGGGTGGAAGGTGGAGAAATACTTGGATTCAGGAAACTCTCTGTACATAGCCGTAATCGTGAAGGAGTGAAGAGCGCTTGGAACCTCGAATAAGGTTCAGAATCACGTTCACAATAACGGCCCACATGGGGCAAGCTACGATTGCTGCTAGGTCCACGATGTTGCCTTGATTCCCTCG
Organism: uncultured Nitrososphaerota archaeon; assembly: GCA_963842885.1. Lineage (GTDB taxonomy): Archaea > Thermoproteota > Nitrososphaeria > Conexivisphaerales > DTJL01 > DATKKG01. The sequence goes on along the minus strand of CAWJIE010000003.1, from coordinate 166,212 downwards.
GTCCTGGCAGAACGGAATGCGTAGGGCACGCCCTTTAATGCAGCGAGCTTAGGAAGGGTTCGGCGATGAGGGCGTTCGCCGCGAAGCCCCAGAACAGGACCAGGGCCAGGAACACGGAAATGGAGGCCATCATCAGGCTGCTGCTCCCCTTCAGGAGATGCACCAGGACGAAGGCGATGCCCACGAAGGCGCAGATACGGCTGGCAAGAATTGGCGGACGGTCGTGGCGTTCAGCTTCGGGAAGGGCCTTTGCAAGGAACGGGAGAGGGCAGAGGACGACTACCTCGCAATATCACCGTCGGAGGTTGAGGACTTGCTGAAGCTTGACAGGGACATTCCATATTCGCCCACCATCCAGAAGACAGCGCGAAAGATGGCCCTTTGGTTACCGAGCAGATTGGTCAGCAGAATCCCTCGACGCTCGTCCTTATATGTAGGGTCTACGAACGAACTGCCGATTTGCATGCCGAAGACCACCCCGCTCATTTCTATCGAGAACGTGGTAGCCTCGGGTGGGGTCAACCAACCCATAGACCTGAGCGAGATTACTAGGCTCTTTCCCGACGTGGAGTACAACCCGCAGGTGTTCCCAGGGTTGGCCTTCCGCCTGAAGGCGCCCAAGACCTGCACGCTGATCTTCAGGACCGGGAAGATGGTGTGCACCGGTGCGAAGAGCGAAGAACAGGCTTTCAAGGCGGTCCAGACGGTGGTGCAGAACCTGAGGAAGTCGGGAATCAAGATACAGAACGAGCCGGAGATGGAGATTCAGAACATAGTCGCGTCGGTCAGCCTAGGAGGGAGGGTCAAGCTGGAGGAGGCCGCCCTGAAGCTGACTCGGAGCTTGTACGAGCCCGAGCAGTTCCCCGGCCTGATACACAGGATGCTCGAGCCGAAGACGGTCATCCTGGTCTTCGCCAGCGGGAAGTTGGTGTGTACGGGCGCCAAGAAGGAGGAGGAGGTCTACGAAGCCGTCAGCAAGCTCCATACGCTTCTTGAAAACGAAGGGCTGATGGTGTACTAGGAGATCAGCCATAGGCGTCGACCACTTTTTGGTGACTTGTTCTGTCCTCCAGAAGAAAGCTGTTTCCCAGCGATCAGAACGCGCAGACGGAGCGCTGCCCACGTTGCGGCAGGCGAGCCACGGTCGTCGACTCGGCTAGGGGTGAAATGGTCTGCAATTCGTGCGGGTTCGTAACCAAGGAGCGGATCGAGGAGACGGGTCCGGAGTGGCGATCCTTCACCGCCGAAGAGAAGGAGAGCAGGAGCAGGGTGGGGATCCCCGCATCGCTTGCTATGCACGACATGGGCCTGGCCACCGTCATCGGCTCGGAGAACAGGGATGCCTCCGGTAAGAACCTGGCTGGCAGCGTCAGGTCGGCCATCGAGCGGCTCAGGACCTGGGACGGGAGGAGCCAGGTCCACGAACCTGTGGACAGGAACTTGCGCCAGGCCTTCAGCGAACTGGACAGGTTGGCCGACAAGCTGAGCATCTCCGACGTCGTCGTCGAAAGGTCTGCCTACATCTACAGGAAGGCCCTGGATAAGGGCCTCGTGAGGGGAAGGAGCATCGGTGCCCTCATCGCAGCGTCCACCTACGCCGCCTGCAGGGTGACGGAGACCCCGAGGACCTTGAAAGACGTTGCGGCTGCCAGCGGCATGAAGAAGAAGGACGTGGCTAGATGTTATCGGCTCCTCCTACGTGAGCTTGAGCTGAGGATGCCCGTGACGGACCCCGTGAAATGTGTCTCCAGGATCGCCAGCAAGTCAGGCCTTACTGAGAGGACGCAGAGGCGCGCGGTGGGCATATTGAAGAAGGCCATCGAATCCAGGACGAGCGCAGGAAAGGACCCCATGGGACTGGCTGCGGCAGCCCTCTACGTAGCCTGCGTGCTTGAAGGCGAGAACAAGACTCAGAAGGACATCGCCGAGGCTGCGGCTGTCACGGAAGTCACCATTAGGAATAGATACAAGGGGCTGAAGATGGCGTTGAAGATACAAGAGCCGGCGAAGGCATAGGGGTCAATCATGCCGCGCCTCAACTCTCTGAGTAGCTTCATGCCGTGAGGCCTTTTGAAGCCAACGAACAGAATAGCCGCGAATCTGAATCGGACTGCATAGCACAGGAAACCCCTCGAAGACACAAAATCGATTTGCCCAAGCTACAGTCTAGACAATTGTGTTTTGTATTTTTAAAGAGACTTGAGACGACCGAGCTTCCTGAAAGGTGGTCTGGGTACACTGGGTCAGGGTGTCAGGGACCTTCTTTAGCGAGCCTTCGGCCTCCTGCCATCCACATTGGTTGTCTGATTCAGGTGGTCGATCGCGCTTGGAAGAAACGCAGCCAGACACAAAGGTTATTGTTGCCGATACAAGTCATACACTAAGTCAGATATTCTGCTTCCTTTGCTCCCGAATATGGTGCGTCTCCTGCGGCTATCCGTCCATCTCACGGTAAACCCATTTTCTATTCATAGGTTGTCTAGTCAGCAATTAATATTAACCCGCCGAAAACACGTGAAGAACGATGAGCTAGATGGCGAAGAAGGTCGCCGTTATTCGAGGAGACGGCACTGGGCCCGAGCTGGTCGATGCGACGATGGAGGTTTTCAAGGCCGTCGGGGCCACCGACAGCATTGAATTCATCCCCTGCGAAGGTGGCGCGGAGTACTTCCATGCCGCTCACTCTGACAGCTACATCCCCAGGGAGACATGGGACGTCCTCGAGGACAGCGACGCATGTCTGAAAGGACCCACTACGACCGAGCCCGGGCCGAACACGCCGCGGAGCGTGGCCGTAAGCATCAGGCAAAGGTTCGACCTCTACGCCAACGTAAGGCCGGTCAAGACCTACAAGGGCTGGGAAGGGCCGCTGGGGGCGGTCGACATGTTCTTCGTCCGAGAGGGCACCGAGGGCCTGTACTCAGGCATCGAGTTCAAGCTGGGCGACGACGCGGCCGCAGCAGTGCGCAAGGTGACCAGGAAGTCCAGCGAGAAGGTCATCCGGTTCGCGTTCAAGGAGGCCGCCGAGAGTGGTTGGCGGAAGATCGTCGCGATAAACAAGGCCAACATACTGAAGGTCACCGACGGACTCTGGCTCGAGGTGTTCAGGACGGTGGGGAAGGAGTTCCCCGGCGTTGAGATGGAGGAGTACTTCATAGACAACTTCGCTCAGCAGCTGGTGAAGAATCCGCAGATATTCAACCAGAAGGTCATCGTGGGCACGAACCTGTTCATGGACGTGCTCACGGAGGAGGCTTCGGGACTCATAGGCAGCATTGGGATGGTGTACTCGGCCAACATCGGCGACAGGTACGCCATGTTCGAGCCCGCCCACGGAAGCAGTCCGAAGTACAAGGGGCTCGACAAGGTAAACCCCGTGGCCACGGTCCTTTCGGGCGCCTGGATGCTCAAGTACCTGGGAGAGGCGAAGAAGGGGGCCTCCATCTTTTCGGCTGTGGATTCGATCGTGTCTGAAGGGAAAGTCCTGACCTACGACCTCAAGGGCACTGCAGGGACGAAGGAGATGGCCGGGGCCATAGCGAAGAAGGCCGCAGAGCTCCTTTCCCAGTCCTAGTCGCGTCGTGCCGCGCAGTCGCGCTGGCGTTGATCGCCCTCCGTTGGGGACTATTGCTGAAAAAGGCTATAACCGTTGTATGTCGTGTGGAAGGGCGTGAGCAGCCAAGAGGACGTCAGGCGTATGGCTGACCTGCGCCAGTGGTTGGAGGATAAGATCAAGGGTCTGGAGGAGGAGCTGGAGCTCACCAAGCAGACCCTGTCTTTGGTCGACGAGCAGCTCAAGAGGGGGAGCTTCGTCAAGGCGACCGAGGTCCCAGTGGTTCCAAGGGAGCCGGTAAGAGAAGCGGCCCCGGAGCAGATCGAAGCGAGCCTACCTGCTGAAGAGAGCGAGACCAGGCCCCTGAAGAGGCAGAGGGACAACTACCTGATCGCCAACGCATACGTGCAGGGCAACAAGGTGACCGTCGTCCCTGTGACGGACGTGGTCCTCAGGTCGACGACCCCTCCTTTCAACTCATACCTTGTGGGCAAGGTGCTGGGGGGGATGAGGACCGCGGACGAGGAAGCGGCCGCCCAAGGGAAGCTGGCGAAGGACAAGCTCTTCTCATTCGAGTTCCAGGAGGATGGCGGCAGGATCGTCAAGCTGACCGTGAGGAACTTCAACGACAAGGCCCGGCTCAACGAGGTCCTCAGCACGACCCTTTGGACCTTCACCAAGATGCTCGAGAAGCAGTCCTAGCCGACCGGGCGACTCTCCCGTCTTTTCGTCATTCCACCTGAAGGGGGGCCCATGGTCGATTCTTGTTAAGCGTTACATCGAAGGCGCCAATTGGCCGCCAGATTCATCGTGATGGGACCGCTACTGCAGCGCACCGGGAACATGAAGGAGGTTGACGTGACGGGCTCCACGATGAGGAAAGCCTTGGACTCCCCCGAGAAGAAGCATCCGGACCGGTTTGTGCTCACCGGCTGCTGGCGTGACCTTCCTATCTGAATATGGTGATACTCTAAACGTACGGGAGACGTTGGATGCCTTCGACTGCCTCGGCTGGGACGTGCCCCTCGATGACGAGAGTGAGCGCCGGTTCGGGGCATAGGTCGGGGTCGTCGGCCAGGGCCTGTCTCACCAAGAGGTGGTGCTTTGCGAGCACATCCGAGACTCCTGCGAGGATGCCCGACTTGTGAGGGTCGGCGTTCACCCTGAGGACCGGGTAGCCCAGATGGGAGGCCACGCCGACGACGCTCGCACTGGCGGGCCTGAGGTTCATGAAAATGGGCTTCATCTGTTCGTCTTCAAGGATGTAGGCGACAGTGTCAGGGACCACTCGCCTGTCCACTCCAGCGGCCCTTGCCAGGCTGACGTCTGTGATCTCAGCGCCGGCGACATAGAAGCGGCCGTTTTCGTCCACCCTGATGCCGTTCTCGATCAGCAGGCGGACGACCTAGAGGCCTGCCTTCCTCTTCGTGAAGTGGCCCTTGACAGCGTTCCACATCAGATACCGGCTCCCCGGGAGGTTGTCATGAACATCAACGCCCTTTTTCGGACAGTGAGGTCTAGAGCCAATCACCCTAAGGGACTATCGGGAAACTACGGTTCAAGGCCAGGTGACGGTGGTCTGGAAGCTGTTCCCGGCGGCGGTGATGACGACTATGTCGTAGAGTATCCCAGAAGTCGTGCCGGAGGTCGAGACGGTGAACGTCCCGGAGGCGGCCGACGCAAGTTGGCCCCCCTGGCCGAAGCCCGACCCGAAGGTGACGGAGGCGGGGACGCCGTTAAAGTGGACCTGCATCACGGTGACGGATCCTGGGCTCTCGTTGAGCACCGTGACGTTTAAGGTTCCGCCTATGACAGAGGCCGACAGGATCAGCTCCTCGTTACCCCCACCGCCACCCCCTCCTCCAGGGGAGCCCCCGGAGGCAGGGAGAGAAATCTGGGTGGAAACGCTGGCACCGGCGGAGGTGCCGACCTCGACCTCTAGGGCCTGGCCGGCGGAGTACGTCACCCCACCGCCGCTGGCGACCGCGACGGAGAAGGAGAAGAAGGAACCGGGCTGCACGACGATGGGGAGGGTGGGCGAGCTCACCTTGGCTGAACAGTCCGTTCCGTCAACCCTGACTGCGGATATCGTGAAAGGCGAACCGCCACTGTTGGACCCCTGCACAATCAGCGTCCATGGCCCGCTTCCGCTCGATGAGCCCTGGCTGAGGACGAGTCCTGAGGAACTGTTGCCTGTCGGACCAGATGGCACCAGCTCCTGCCAGGCGAGGAAGCCGACGGCCACCGCCAGGAATATCCCCGCAATCACTACGAGAGCCAGACGCCTCAATGAAATTGACCCGCCCGAACGCGTGGAAGCACTCGCCCCGCCTCGTCAACCTTGTAGCAGAGGACGCACTTAAGCTGTCGACGGAGAAGGACGACGGGTCATGCACCTCGGTCGCTTGCGGAGTGAATCTTCCTCGCCCTGCGCTCAAGGGCGTAGCCTAGGCTAGCATGCGCAAAACAAGGAGAAAGAAAAGGGATCGAGGGTAAGGTGCGCGGCTAGTCTTCCATGCCGCCCATTCCGCCCATGCCGCCCATCCCACCACCCATGCCGCCCATGCCTCCGCCTGGGCCGCCTGGGCCGCCTGGGCCTCCCTTCGGCTTGGATGATGCGATGACGTCGTCGATCCTCAGCAGCATGCTAGCGGCCTCGGTGGCCGACTTTATGACCTGGACCTTGACGCTCAGGGGCTCGAAGACTTCCCTCTCGTACATGTCGCCCACCTTGTTCTTCAGGGCGTCTACGCCGTACCAGACCTTCTTCTCGCCGTGGGCCGCGGCCAGCTTGACCTGAGTGTCGAGCATATCCATCCCCGCGTTCTCGGCGAGCGTCAGGGGTATGACCTCCAGGGCGTCGGCGAACTTCTGCACGGCCAGCTGCTCCCTGCCGGGCAGCGTGCTCGCCCATTCACGTAGCCTGAAAGCCACCTCCGCCTCCGGTGCGCCTCCGCCCACCACGACGGCGGGCTTTTCGAGCACGTCCTTGACTGTCATGATCGCGTCGTGGAGGGACCTCTCCCCCTCGTCAACGATGCGCTGCCCTCCACCCCTGACCAATATCGTGACGGCCTTGGGGTTCTTGCAGCCTTCTATGAACACCCACTTGTCCTCTTCGACCTTCCGCTCTTCCACCAGGTCAGCCTTCCCCAGGTCGGAAGCGGTGAGGTCTTCGAGAGTGGTCACCACCCTTCCGCCGGTGGCCCTGGCCAGCTTCTCCATGTCGCTCATCTTGACCCGCCTCACGGCGAGTATACCCGCCTTGGCAAGGTAATGCTGGGAGATGTCGTCGATGCCCTTCTGGCACACGACGACGGTGGCCCCGGCGGCCTTGACCTTCTCCACCATGGCCTTCAGCATCTCGGTTTCCTCGTCCAAGAAGGACTTCATCTGGGTCGGGTCGGTGATGTTGATCTTCGCGTCGAACTCCGTCTTCTCTATCTCAAGGGGCGAGTTGATTAGGGCGATCTTCGCCTTCTCCACCCGCTTCGGCATCCCCGCGTGTACGACCTCCTTGTCCACGACGATGCCCCTGATGAGGGTCGTGTCGAGGATGGAGCCGCCTGGCTTCTTCTCGACCTTGACGTTGTCTATGTCGGCGGAGAAGGTCCCGTCGTCATGCTTGTCCGCTATGAGCAGGAGGGCGTCGACCACCAGCTTGCCCAAGTACACCGAGTCCTTGGAAACCATCTTCGTCGCCATGGTGGTCTTGGCGATCTTCAGCAACCACTCCGGGTCCCCCGCCTTGACCTTGATGGCTATCTCGTCCAGTATCTTCATGGATTGAGTGCAGGCCTTCCTGTATCCGTCCACTACGATGGTGGGATGGACCTCCTTGTCGAGGAGGAGCTGGGCCTTATCCAGAAGGGCCCCTGCGAAGACCACGGTGGAGGTGGTGCCGTCGCCGACCTCGCCGTCCGTCGCCTTGGCGATCTCGACCATCATCTTGGCGGCCGGATGCTGGATGTCGATCTCCTTCAGGATGGTGGCTCCGTCGTTGGTGATGGTGACGTCTCCCAAGGTGTCCACGAGCATCTTGTCCATCCCCCGTGGGCCCAGGCTCGACTTCACGATCTCCGCGACCAGGGTAGCCGCCGCCAGGTTGTTGCGCTGGGCGTCTCTCCCCTTGGCCTCGCTGGAGCCTTCCCTAAGGATAAGGACGGGTTGTCCGCTCGAAGTGACGGCCGGATATGCGGTTGTAGACATGTCTCAATCAACACTCCTTTTCTCTAATCTGCTATAATCTGCGAAACAAGAGCTTGACGAAGCACTTTATATGTTTTTCTGATTACTTGACTTGCAGTTGGGGGTTCTCCACTCAGCCCGATGCCTTCGTCACCCTGACGTTGGGGACCCGCAGCGCGGGGATGAGTGTGGGGACCTCGACCTCCCACCACTGGACCCACCGCCTCTCCTTCCCTATCGCGTCCATCTCCTTGATCTGACGTGGTATCTCTCCGCTCAGCCGGATGCCGGCGACGGGGGTCTTGAGCTCGCCGTCCTCGATGAGCCAGGCAGCGTCCCTGGGGAGGGTGGAGTACTCGCCCTTGGTGTAGCTCTGGAATCGTGTGTACCAGTTGTTGGTGACGTAGATGCCCCTCTTCGTCTCCCGGATCATCTCTTCGAGGGTGTGGCTGCCGCCCTTGACCTCGATGTTCCATGGATGAGGCTCCAGGAGCCCCGCATTCCCAGTCAGCGCGGCCTTGTGCTTGGCTGCGGTGGTGCTGTTGTGGATGTAGGTCTTCAGAACGCCCTTCTCGATCAGGGAGTTGCTCCTGGTGGGGACTCCCTCATCGTCGAAGGACCTGCTTCGTAGGCCGTTTCTGATTTGGCCGTGGTCGACCAGGGTGAAGGCTTCAGCAGCCACTTCCTTGCCCAAGGATCCGGCAAAGAACGACAGGCCCGCCTCGACGTTGAAAGCCGAGGTCGAGTTGGCCACGTGCTGCATGAGCTCGGCCGCCACAGTGGGTCCCATGATGACCGTGTAGTCTCCGACCTCAACCGACTTGGGGTTCCGGCTGAGCTTGGCGTTCTCCCCCGATGTGCGGCCGGCCGCTTCGATGTCGAAGTCGTCCATGTTGGTGGAGACGGCGACCCCCTGGCCGCTGGCTTCCCTATCGGTGAAGGACCTTACGTTGAGAAGGAACCGACTGCGCTCCTCGCTGGCGCTGACGCCGCTCGACGTGGAGATTGTCACGGTATATCTCTCTGTCGAAAGGGAGCCCGCGACCCTCCGGGCCCCTGCCGCGAGTGCCGCCTCAATCGTCCTCGAAGCGTGGCCCGCGACGTCGAATCCAGAGACGCGAGGGTCGAAATCGCCGTTGAAGCTGTATTTGAACGGTCCGGAGGGAAGGTGGGGGAACTCCGACTCGCCGCCGGCGGCCAGCATCGACTTGAAGAGCCGCTCGACGAACCTTTCGACGCTGCCCCTATCTATCGTCGAAAGCTCGCCGAAAATCCGCTTCTTCCCCTTGGTCATGTACACGACGATCTCCTTGTTCAGGAGACGGTTGGTGATGGTCAGGCTGTTGTTGCCGAAGCGCGCCTGGCCTTCGTCGCTATGATAGAGGAGGACGCTGAAGTCGTCTGTGCCCAGCTCTCGGCATTTTGCGGTCGTCCAGATGATAGGCTCTTCACTGCTCAAGCGGGCTCACCTCGCTCCAACCTTGACACCCTTCACCACGAACTGGGGGCCGCCATGCCACACGGGTGCGCCCTGCGAGGGGTCGCCCTTCCCGCATGTGGCGGCGCCGAACTCCATCTCCCTCCCCCGGGCGTGGACGCCGCCCCAGAGCCTGGGGGTGCTTATCTCGATGATGGGATTGCGGACTAGACCCTTGATCTCGCCGTGCTCCAAGAGATATGCTTCGTGCCCGACGTACCTTCCGTTCAGCCTCTTGTCGTCGATGTTCCATTCCATGAAGTTCTTGATGTAGACCCCGTGGCTGATCTCCTTGAGGAGTTCCTCGAAGGTGTAGTCGCCGGGCTCCACATAGGTGTTGGCCATCCGGATGATGGGCTCCCTGTCGTAGCGGACTGCCCTGGCTGAGGCGTTGCTGTCGACCCCGAATGTCTGCGCGGTCTCCCTGTTCTGCAACAGCTCTGTGATCACGCCCCCCGCGATGAGCCTCCTCTTGCGAGACTTCACCCCTTCTTCGTCGTAGAGATAGTGGCCGTAAGCATGTGGAAGCGTGGGGTCGTCGCTGATGTTCGCTTCGTTGCTCCCGACCCGTAGGCCCACGTCGTCCGAAGACAGGTAGGACTCCCCCGCCTGCGCGGCCTCCCTGCCAAGTATCCTGTCGGCCTCTCCGGGGTGGCCCACCGACTCATGTGCCATGATGCCCGCGACCTCATGACCGACTAGGACATCCATCTCCCCGGGGACGAACTTGGCCGCGTCCTTCAGGATCTTCAGCACCATGGAGGATTCCTCGCCCACCTTCTCCAGGATACTTCATGCGTTTCAGCGCCTCCCAGCCGCCCACCTCCCCGTATTGAACCATCCTCTGCACGACGCTCCCTCCGCTAACTCCCGTCAGGATGCCGTAGACCATGAGGCGTGGGACCCGGCTATCCAGCTTGGAGCCGTCGGAGTTCGTGAAGTACTTCTCGTCTACTTCGCTAAGCAGATAGAGCACCCTGTTGGCCAGCTTGACGTCGCCGCCAGCGGAAGTGGCTACCGCGTCCAGCTCCTTCAGGTACGAGATGATGCTCTCCAAGGTGATGTCGTCCAGGCTCTCCTTCTCTTCCGCTCCCCACTTTGCGAGATGGACGTCCTCTCGGCTCATCTTGACCTTCTCCTTGAAGTATGGCGCGGACGCCTTCGCCTGCTTGGTGAGGCGGGTGGCCAGCTCCGTGACGCTGGACCTGTCGAGGACGTTGGTGGAGCCGAAGGCTAGGGCACCCTTATACATCACCCGCACGCCGATACCGAGGGTGTCGCCGTAGCCCGGTGCCTCGACTTCGCCGTTCTTCAGGACCGCCATCTGTTCGACGTTCCTTTGAAGGCGAGCCTCAGCGTATTCGGCGTCGGCCTTCGTCGCGGCTTCGATGGCGCGTTCCGCAAGATCTCTGTCCAAGGCGGTCATAGCAAGGAGGACGAGCTCACTGGTATTTTATTCATTCTCGACTAGCGGCTTCCTAGGCAGTCTCTAAGACCGCGACGCCGCCGGTCCCCCAGCACGGGCATCAGCCAAGGAGGACCCTGGCGTCGACGACCGCCCCTCCCGAAGAGAAGACCGAGAAGGGGTTGATCTCCATCTGGCTGACGGAGGGGTTCTCAAGCATTATCCTGGAGAGCTTGACGATGACGTCCTTGAGGCACTCCACGTCGTATGAGGCCTTTCCTCGGTAGCCCTTCAATATGGGAGAGATTCGCAGCTCGTTCACCATATCTTCCGCCTCGCCGACGGTGAATGGGGCAACCCTCAGCGTGAAGTCCCTGAGGAGCTCGGTGAACGTCCCCCCCGCTCCCAGCGTGATCACGGGGCCGAAGAACCGGTCCCTGTGTCCGCCGATGAGCAGCTCGAATCCCGGCTCGGCCATCTTCTGGACATAGACGCCTCTGAAGGAGTCCGAGAGTCCCAGTTCGCTCACCTTACGTTTCAGGACGTCGAAATTGCCCCTTACGCCAATGCTGTCACCGACGTTGAGGACCACTCCGCCTACGTCCATCTTGTGGCTGAGGCCAGCCGCGACGATCTTGAGGGCGACCGGGTATCCCATCGAGTCGGCCGCCCTGACAGCAGAATCCTCGTCCGCCACCACGGCGGATGGCAGGAGCGGAATGGAGTACTCCGCCAGGAGGCGGCTGGCGTTGGGTTCGAGAAGGACGGGCTCCCCGCCTCCTCCGACGAATGACCTCAGCCAGCCAGCCCTGTCGCTTAGGGCTTGCGTGTCCTGCCACACCTCGGGGTCGTTCCTGATGAAGCCGTAGCGGGAAAGGAAGTGGATGGCCTTCGCAGCCCGGTCGGGCGTGGGGTAGCACGGTATGCCGTAAGATTCGAACTTCGACCTCATGATCCTGGCCCACTCGGCTTCGCCCACGTCGCAGGCCACGACGGGCTGGCCGTGCTCCTTGCGCACCGATGATATCACGTCCACCACGTCGTCGTAGACAGCGGGGGCGTGGTGGAGGGTGATGTAAAGCCAAGCGTCAAACGTGTAGCCTTCCTTTAGCGCGATGCTGGCGAGCCTGAACGTCTCGCTGCTAGCTGAGCCCGTCAGGTCGAGGGGGTTGTTGGGGGTTATCATGGAGGGGATCTTCCCGGCGTTCTTCAGGTCTTCAAGGCTCTTCGCGGCACGGTCGCTGAGGGCTGGCACCTCCAGCCCCAGCTCCTCGCATGAATCGGCCGCGATGACGCCGGCACCTCCGCCGTTGGTCACGATGACGACCCTGTCGCCAGAGGGAGGAGCGAGCATCGAAAGCACCTTCCCCGCGTCGAAGAGGTCCTCGATTGTGGAGACCTCCACGATGCCTCCCTGATGGAAGGCTGCGCTGTACACTTCTTTCTGGCCGACCATAGAGGCCGTATGCGTGAACGCCGCCCTCCTTCCCGACTCGCTCTTCCCGGCCTTGAGGGCCACTATGGGCTTCTTCTTGGACGCCGTCGAGCAAGCTTCTATGAGATTCCTGCCCTTGCGGACCCCTTCGATATAGAGGAGGATCGCCTTCGTCTTAGGGTCGTCGGCGTAGTAGGATATGACTTCGTCCAGGGTGACGTCAGCCTGGTTCCCGAGGCCGACGAATGCCCGAAGGCCGGCACCGCTGCCCACGATGTAGTCGATGAGGGCAGCCCCGACCCCGCCGCTCTGGCTGACCAGCACGATGGAGCCGGGCCTGGGCTTCGGCGATGATATGGCTTCGTGCCCCTTGGTGGTCGTCTTCCATTCAGGGAGGAAGAACGTGTCCACGCCTGTGTAGGGGTCCTGGATGCCCAGGGTATTGGGCCCCAGCACCCTGATCCCATTCTCGAAAGCGATCTTCATGACTTCGTCTTCCAACCCCTTGTTCCCCACCTCGCCGAAGCCGCCTGAAACGATGATGGCGGCCGGCACGCCCTTCGCGGCCAGGTCCGACATCACGGCCGGCGTGTTCTGGGAGGGCACGACGACCACGGCCAGGTCGACGTCGCCCTTGATGGATGCGACATTGGGGGAGCAGGGGATCCCGGCGATTTCTGAGTAGCGGGGGTTAACCGGGTAGAGGTCTCCCGAATAGGAGCCCACCTTCTTCGAAGTCGCCATGCTGTTGAAGACCTCGAAGCCAATCTTCGTCGGGTCAGACGAGGCACCCACGACAGCGATGCTGTGCGGGTCGAAAAGATGAGACAGGTTCGACGAAGGGGCCAAGGGTCCGGAGCACTCCCAAAGGGAACCTTGGAGAGGAGGCGATTTAAACGTGAGCTCGAGAGGGGCCCGTCACTCGCCGGTCAGACCCTGGCGGCCCTGAGCGTGGAGACGAGGTCGATGCAAAGCGTGCCCGGAAGGCTGAACTCCCGGACGAGGCTCCTGACCATGAATTCTTCGATGATAAGCGCGGAGTCACCGAAGACGCCTTGAAGGCATTCGTGGAGTTTCTGCGGGTCGTCGACGAGGTCGGCGATTGTGACAGAGCTCTGACTCTTGATGTACGTCCGGAAGGCGTTGGAGGCGGGGCCCCCCAGCAACGCGTAGAGGCAGCCATCCAGGACCAGAGCGACGGTGTCGGCTGATGGCTTTGGGTCTTCGGTGACCGAGGTCTTCCGAAGCCCGCCTTCCGCATTCAACGCAAGTCCAAATGCGCTTGAGGGTATTTTAACTTAACCTTGAGGCAGACCCGTCACGCGGCATCCTTCAGCGGTGCTTTGGGAAGACGGCCCTGGCGAACTCCCCCATGTCGGAGACGTACTTGTCCGATTCCTTGTCTCCGAAGTAGGCCACCAGATACTCCAGGCCGGCCGCCTTGTATTCTTCCAGAGAAGCGATCAGTGCGTCTGGCAGGCCTGCCCAGACGACCCTCCTTTCGCCCGCCGGGTTGGTCGTGAGCCTCGGTCCCTTTGCTTCTAGGTCGATGGCCATCCGGCTCGTGATGAGCACTTGGCGCTTCCCCGCCAGCTTCCTCAGCTCCTTCGCCCTTGCCTGGAACTCGTCGAAGGGGATGCTGGTCGCGTGCCAGGCGTTCCCGAGGGCGACCGCGCGTCTGACGGCCGAGCTGCTGTTCCCGCCGATCCAGATGGGGAGAGAGGCTCCCTGCTCAGGTTTGGGGTCGAAGGTGACGTCTCTCAGCCTGTAGTGTCTGGCCATGAAGTCAACGACCGGCTGCGCCCACAACGAACGCAGGAGCTCGATTTCCTCGTCGGCGCGGACCCCCCTGTCGTGGAAGTTGCTCCCAAGGGCCTTGAACTCCTCCTCCCACCAGCCCACGGCCAGCCCCGCGATGAGGCGTCCCCCTGAGAGCTGGTCGACGGTAGCCAGCTGCTTGGCCAGAAGCACCGGGTCCCTGAGGGGTACGACTATTATGGAGGTCCCGAGGGCAACTCGTCTGGTGAGGGCGGCGGCGTACGCCAGGACCGCGACGCTCTCCAGGATGTTCTTGTAGGGAGACGATGCCCCGGCAGGCGTGACAAGGTGGTCAGTGGTCCACACGCTGTCGTATCCCAGCCGCTCGGCGGCTTCGCATACGGCACGCACTGAGTCAGGCGAGAGGTTCTCTCCGAAGTTGGGGATGCAGACTCCGAACTTCATTGCGTACGCTTTCCCTTCTTCGCGGCTATTTAAGAACGAAGCAGGAACAACGAGACAACCTCTATGTATGGGCGACGGCATGGAACCTTCGGGTCGACGTGGAATACATCAGGCTGGGGAGGACGGGACCGAAGGTGTCGGTGATAGGGTTCGGCGCTTGGCAGGCTGGCGGGAAGGAATGGGGGAAGGACTTCTCGGACTCCTCCATCATCGAGGCTATCGGGCGCTCCCTTGAGCTGGGAGTCAACTTCATCGACACGGCGGAGCTCTACGGAGACGGCCATTCAGAGGAGGTCGTGGGGCAAGCACTCAAGAAGTTCGGCCGCGAAAACTTCGTCGTCGCCACCAAGTTCCACGGGGAACACCTCCACTACGGCGACCTTCTGAAGGCTTGCGACGCCAGCCTTGCGAGGCTGGGCGTGGAGGAGATCGACCTTTATCAGATGCATTGGACGGACCCTTGGGAGCAGGTCCCGCTGCGCGAGACGATGAGCGGGTTGAAGAAGCTCAGCAGGGACGGGAAGGTGGCCTCTGTGGGCGTGAGCAACTTCGCCGTCAGGGACCTCAAGGAGGCCCGCGAGCTCCTGGACGGCCTGGATATCGTCTCCGACCAAGTGAGGTACAACCTGCTGCAGAGGGAGGTCGAGGCCGAAGTCCTTCCCTACTGCGTGAAGGAGGGGATCTCGGTCATAGCTTGGAGCCCGCTGGCGAAGGGCGTGCTGACGGGGAAGTACTCGGCGGGGAAGGTGCCGAAGGACCCGGCCAGGGTGGAGGGGAAGCTCTTCAACTCCCGCAACCTGAAGGAGGCGGAGGGCCTCTTGCAGGCGCTGAGAGAGGTGGCGTCGGAGCGGGGCAAGACCATGGCCCAGGTCTCTTTGAACTGGCTGCTGAGCAGGGGAGGGATCGTCGCCATCCCGGGAGCGAAGAACCCCGGGCAGGCTGAGCAGAACGCTGGGGCGGCAGGCTGGAGGCTGACGCCCGGGGAGATCCGAAGGATAGCGGCAGCAGCCGAGAAGACGCGCCTTTCCTATTTCTGAGTTCAGTGGCCGGACGAGATGGCTCGCTTCACGCAGTCGGCCAGGCCCATCCCCTCCGCGTACGGAAGACCGAACTCTCTGCAGATGTTCTTGTTGACTATGTCGATGAAGACCACCGAGCCGCCGCTGAATACCGCCCTGATGTGCTTCTCCAGAAGCTCGGGGTCATCGACTATGACTGCTCCATTCCGACTTCTGCACCTTCTTGAAGCTCAGCCTCAGCGCAGTGGAGGCCACCCTGCCCAGCACCTCCAGGGAAGAATCTACCGTCAGGAGCAGCCGTCTCTTCTTCTCTTCAAGCGCTTCGGTGCGGTCCGCAGATGACAGGAGGCAACCCCTCTTGCGGCCCTTCAGCTGCCCTTGGTCTTCTTTTCAGAGAGCTCTTTCGCCCTTTCCTTAATGTACTCGGTGACCTTCTCTTCGGAGTACTTCCTGTTCTCCGCCTGCTTCTTGAGGAGCGCGCTGACCTTGTCAAGTAGCTCCTTCACGTCGAAAGGCTTGATGACGTAGCCGTCGGCGCCTTCGTTGACGGACTTAATAGCGTTGTCCAGGTCGGGGTAACCGGTGACGATCACCTTTACCATGTCCACAACGCCACCTGACATCTTCGTAAGGAGCTCGGTTCCCTTCATGTCAGGGAGGACAATGTCGATGAGAGCGAGGTCATAGTGATGCTTCTTGTACTTCGAGAGGCCTTCCTTCCCGTCCTTCGCCGTGTCCACCAAGTAGCCCTTGAGGTCAAGCACGTTCGCAAGAGAAGTCCTGATTCCTTCGTCGTCGTCGATGACGAGAATGCTCGCCTTAGAAGCTGCTTTTTCTTTCATTACCACGACATAAGCCGGACGGCACTATAACCTTTGTGTATACGGTCTCTTTTGATGACCCCCGCGCAGGCCGGCGCGACGGGACGACATGGCGTGGTGGGGATGAGCCGCTGGCCCACAATGACTAACGGGCTATGAGCCTACGGAGGGCCCCGTCCACTTCTTAAGGGAAATGGTGGAGCCCGGCGGCGGCGGCCCGAGCGACCCCTCGTTCGCAGCCGAGACCTTGGTGGGGAGCGTCAGGGTGACGGTCGTGCCCTTCTTAGGCACCGAAGTGATGGCTATGGTGCCGCCGTGGCCCTCGACTATCCTCTTGCAGATGGGCAGACCCAGGCCCATCCCCTGTGACTTGGTCGTGAAGAACGGCGTAAAGAGCTTGTCCAAGTGCTCCTTCTTGATCCCGACCCCCGTGTCCTTGACCTCGACGGTCGCCGTGTCCTCGACCTGGACGGCGTTTATCGTCAACGTGCCTCCGCCGGGCATCGCGTCGGCGGCGTTCCTGAAGAGGTTGCAGAAGACCCTGAGGAGCTTCTGCTCGTCGGCGTACACTCCGATCTCAGGCTTCAGGTTGAGCTCCACCTTGACGTACTGGCCCAGGGGAGACCGCTCTAGGGCCGAACTGACAAGCCCGACGAGCGAGACCTCCTTCCTCTCTCCCACCTCCGCCCTCGAATACTCGAGGAGGTCGGAGACGATGGCGTTAGCGTGCTTGACGGACTTCTCGATGAGCGTCATCGTCTTCACCACCTCCGGCTTCTCGCCTTCGACCATGGCGTCCCGGAGGAAGAAGACCGAGGTGTTGATGCTCGTCAGCGGGTTCCTGAGGTCATGGGCCACCTGGGCGGCGAGCTCGCCTATGGCGGCCAGTCTCTCAGCCTTGACCAGCCTTTCCTGAGACTCCTTCAATTGCCCGGTGCGTTTCTCGACCAATTTCTCCAATTCCTGGCTGTACTTCTTGAGCTCCTCCTCCAGCTCCACCGTCTTCGTGACGTCGCGGGCGATCCCTTCCACGGCCATCAGCTTCCCTTCGGCGTCGACGACGGGGACGATGGAGACGTCCAGATGGACGGTCCTTCCGTCCTTCGTGACCCACTTCGAGCGTATCCCGCCGCTGAAGTTCACGCCGGCCCTGAGCTCGTCCAGCATCTCCTTCTGCATGAAGACGTCGCCGGGCGAGATGAGCTGGAGGCCCAGCTCCCTGTTGCCGTACATCTCTTCGACCGTGTAGCCGAGGACCTTCTCCACCGACCTGTTGACGTATTCCACGCCCTTCTCCGGAGATATCCTGAAGATGACGTCGACGGCGTTTTCGGCGAGCCTGCGGAAGCGCTCCTCGCTCTCCTTGAGGGCCTGCTCCATCTTGAGCCTCTCCGTGATGTCGGTTGACACGCCCACCATGGCGATGGGGGCCCCATGGATGTCTTCAACGAGCGAGATGGTGAGGACGGTCATCCTCTCCTCGCTGCTATCCTTCTTGACCCTCAGCACGCCCTCCCAGCTCCCCTTTTCGTATACGGCGGCCATAATCTCCCCCATCCCCTTGGATGAAACGAGATCCCCCCAGATGTCCGAGACAGGCATCCCCATGGCCTCCGAACGCTTCTTCTCGAAGAGCTTCTCGGCCTCCTTGTTCCAGTATACGATCCCGCCCCTCATGTCGGAGGCGACGACGGCGTTGTCCACCTGGTCGAGTATGGCCGCCTGCAGCCTGATCCTGGACTCGGACTCCCTCCTGCCTATGAGGTCCCGAGCGGTCACGACGGCTCCGACGACGCTGCCGTGGATGAAGATCGGGTCCACGGTCACCTCATATTCCAGGAAGACGCCGGGCTTCGTCCTCAGGCTTACGTCGACCGGCCCATATGTCCCGCCGCCGGCCACGGTGTTGCGGAGGTCCTCCACGTCGCTTCCCGCCAGCCTCGGCAGGAGGACGGAGATGTCCTTCCCGAGGATGGAGTCGCGGTCGTAGCCCGTGACCATCTCGGTGCGCTTGTTGATGAAGTCTATGCGCCAGAGCGAATCAACCGTGATGAGGAGTATGGTTCCGCTCTCCAGGGCGGACTCCATCTTCTCCCTGGTGCGTTCGAGCTCGTCCTGGAGGGCGATGGTTTCGGTGATGTCCTCGCCGGTGCAGACGATGGCGGTGATGGTGCCCGCGTCGTCGCGGACGAGGGTGTTGTTCCACGTGATGGTCCTCATCCCGCCTCCACGGGTCTTCACCGAGTTCGTGAGTCGGGTCGGAGTCTCACCACCCTTCATCCGTTCCAGGATGGAGCGCGTGCTCTCAAGGTCCATCTGAGGGATGAACTCGCCTCACCCAGTCCTTGCCGGCCAGCTCTGACAGGGTGTAACCGATTAGGCGCTCGGCTGAGGCGTTCAGATAGAGAATCCTGCCCTGCACGTCGAGTATCAGGATGACAGAAGCGACAGTATCCAGATAGTGGGAGACCATCGCGCTGACATCCAGCAGAGGCGTGGGCGCCGGCTGGCTGTCTCTGGGCAGGACGGACATCTTATAGCTTCAGTCCATTATTGCGTACTTCAGGTATTAATGCGTTGATTAGGCACGAGGCTAGCTGTGCGCGCGCCTCAGCTTCTCATCTTCTGCCAGCACGTCCAAGTCTCTGTACCACCGAGGGACCCTTATGCCGGCAATGACCCTCTCCGGCGTGTAGGGCTTGATGTCGAGGACGGGGGTGCCGTCGAAGGCCTCCAGCCCCCTCACGTCGAGCCGAAGGCCATCATGCCTGAGGAACTCTGACGACGGAGAATCCGATGGGGTTGGGCCTGGACGGGGAGTCGAGAGCGAAGACCCCCAGCCAGGGGAGCTGCTCGAGCGTCAGCCCCCTTCGGAGGAACTTCTTGGGCTTGACCTTCAGGACCCCCTTCTGCTCGGGGCGAAGCTTGTTGAAGTGGAACATGACGATCAGATGCGAGAAGCCGTCGATGCCCTCAAGGGCCTCCTTGAATTCGGGAAAGATGTCGATGGTGAAGTCCAGCTCCTTCCCCTTGTCTCGCACTTCTTCGTCTGAAGCGGAGGTGTGGGCCACGCCTATCGGGCTGAACCTGATCTCTTCCGGCAACGCGTCAGGGGTAGAGAGCGGGGCGCTTATTTCGGTTGTTGAACCTCGGCGTCCGCTAGCTCACGCTCACCGACGCGGGCGCTATCCTGAAGATGACGCGCTTCTCATTTGGTTTCATCCCTGCGTACTTGTGTCCCCGTGTACTTCATCGAAAGGGCGTCGATGTGCTCCCTTGCTCCTCTCGCTGACAATCTCCACCACCCGTCCCCGGAGCAACATCTTCCTGTAGGGGTTCTCCATGTCGAAGACGCAGATGGCCACCCTCGGGTCGCGGAGCACGTTCCTCTCCTTGACCCTGCCCACGCTAGTGTTCACCAGCACGACGTCGCCGTCTCTCGATATCCAGACGGGGCTCACCTGGGGGGAGCCGTCCTTCATGAGAGTGGCGAAGCTGGCGAAGTTCTTCCCGTCCAACAACCTCTTGCCTGCCGCTGGGATCTTGACTGGCAAACGCGATCAAGAGGGAAACAAGGGCCCCTGAGGTATAAGACTTCCCTCTCGGAGGACCTGGCAAGTTCGAGAAGGGTTTCTCGCAGGCTATGACTACGTATCGCGACAGGAACCATACTCCCGTCCTCCTGTCGAGGAGACGCTCCAGCGATTCCGCCAGCCTCACTAACCTCTCGTGCCGCAGGGCCGTCCACAGGGAGGGGTCCACCTTGAAGAGGGGCCTCGACGTGAAAGGTGTGAGGCCCACGGAGGCCATCATCTTGAGACCGTCACCGTGCGTGAAGTAGGCCCTCGAGGGCGAACGTATCCTCATCCACGACCCCAGCCGCCGAATGAACGCAGAAGGGGAGAACTTGTTGCTGATGTCCACGACCAGCCTGCCGCCGGGCTTCAGAACGTCCGCCATCTCCGAAACGGCCGCTTCGGGATCCTCCAGGAACTTGATCACCCTGATGCTGAGCACTTCGTCGAATGCGTCGTCCCTGAACGGGAGGCTGGACGCCGATGCCCAGCACAAAGTGCTTGGACCGGTCTCCAGAGTAGCGCTCCACGGCCCATTCCAGATCGTCCTCGGAGAAGTCCATCCCGACGACCTCGGGAGGCGGAGGGAAGTTGATGAGCCTCCCTGTGCCCGTGCCCACGTCCAAGAGGACCCCCGGGCGCAGGGGCCCCAGGGCCTCCATGACCGTCCTCTGTTCGTATGCGAGAGCCCCGCGGGCGCCGGCGGTGGGATAGCGCGCCTCGAAGTCCAGCGCTATCCTGCGCACGCGCGTCCGTCGTCCAGAGACATGGCTTGTCTCCCGCTGATTGTGGTTACGCCTCATAAGCCTTTGCGCAGATGCGCCTGGTGCGACGCCCCTACAGGAACTTCTCCGCCCAGTGGCAGGCCACGAGGTGACCGGTGTGCGAAGGACCCACCTCTCTCAGCGGGGGCTCCTCCTTCCTGCATATCTCGGTGGCATAGGGGCAGCGCGGATTGAAACGACAGCCGGGCGGAGGGTTGATGGCGTCCGGTATCTCTCCGCGTGGAATCTTCTTGTCCCTCTTGGAGGACGGGTCAGGGACGGGGACGGCGGCGAGGAGTGCCTGGGTATATGGATGGAGAGGGAGATTGAAGATCTCCCTGGTGTCGCCCTGCTCCACGATCTTCCCGAGGTACATTATGCCCACCCTGTTGCAGAGGTACTTGGCCACGGCCAGGTCGTGCGTGATGAAGAGGTAGGTGAGGCCCAGCTTCTCGTGCATCCCGCGCATGACGTCAAGGATCTGGGCCCTAACTGAGACGTCCACCATGGCGACGGGCTCGTCGGCCACCACGTATTCAGGACGGGTCACGAGGGCCCTGGCTATGATGACGCGCTGCTTCTGGCCGCCGCTCAGGTTGCTCGGGTACCGCGAATAGATCTCACGAGCCGGGGAGAGGCCCACATACTCGAACATCTCGAGGACGCGCCTCTTCGCCTCCTGAGTCGTCCGCGTCCTCCAACTGCTTGAGCGCGTCGGCCACGGCATCGCCCACCTTCATCCTGGGGCTCAGCGAAGCGGTGGGGTCCTGGAAGATAATCTGCATCCTAGTCCGCATCTTGCGCAAGGCCTTGCCGTCGAGGCTCTGAATCTCGATTCCTTCCAAGACGACCTTCCCCGACGTAGGTTTTATCAGGCCGATGGTCAGGCGGCCGGTCGTGGTCTTGCCGCTGCCGCTCTCGCCCACCAGCCCGAAGATGTCTCCCTTGGCCAGAGAGAAGCTGACGCCGTCCACGGCCCTGACGAAGCTCGGATGCCTGGTCGTGAGCTGCTCCAGGAGCCCGTGCTGGACGGGGAAGTACTTCTTGAGGTCGCTGACTTCTAGGAAGGACATTGTCATTCACCCATGCAAGTGGCAGGCCGTATACGTGTCCCCTTCCACCTTCTTGAGAAGCGGGTCCTCGACCCTGCACCTGTCGAAGACGAACGGGCACCTCGGGCTGAACGGGCACCCCGGAGGGAGGGCAGCCATGTCAGGAGGACTCCCAGGTATCGACTTCAGGACCTGGTCGTTGACGAGTATGTTGGGGATGGAGCCCAGTAGGGCCTCCGTGTACGGATTCATGGGGTGGGAGTACAGCCTGTCGGCGGTGGACAGCTCCATGATCTTCCCTGCGTACATCACGGCTATCCTGTCCGCCGTCTCCGCCACCACCCCCATGTTGTGCGTGATGAGCATCATCGAGACCGAGTACTTCTTCTTGAGCTCCCTGAGCAGCTCGAGTATCTGGGCTTCGACGACCACGTCGAGGGCCGTGGTGGGCTCGTCGGCTATGATGAGCTCCGGCTCGAGGGCGATGGCCAGGCCTATCATCACCCGCTGCCTCATGCCGCCGCTGAACTGGTGAGGGTAGTCGTCCACCCTGGACTTCTCCATGCCGAGGTCCTCGAAGATCCTCCTCGCGGTGTCGAGGGCTTCGCCCGCCGACACGGCCGGGTCGTGCTGCCGGATGTACTCCACGAAGTGCTCCCCCACCTTCTTGACGGGGCTCAGGGAGGACATGGGGTCCTGGAAGACCATGGCGATCCTCTTCCCCCTGATCTTCCTCATCTCTTCGGCATCAAGCGAAAGCAGGTCCGTGCCATCGAAGTAGATGTGGCCGCCGGCCACTACGCCAGGCGGGTCCACCAGCCTTGTAAGGGCGTGACCCAGCGTGGACTTCCCGCTCCCCGACTCCCCGACGACGCCCAAGGTGGACCCCTTGGACAGGGTGAAGGAGACGGCGTTCACGGCCCTGATGGTTGCCCTCCGCGTCCGGTATTCGACGGTCAGGTCTTCGACTTCGAGGAGTTCAGCCATCCGGCGTCACTCCCTCCCCCTCCTTTCGGCGAGGCCTTCGCTGATGAGCCCGAAGCCAAGCGCCGAAAGGACGATCATCATGCCCGAGAAGAAGATGATCCACCACGCGCCGATGGGCAGGGCCGCCCTTCCGTAGAAGAGGTCAACGCCCCAATCGGGGAGGTCGAGGCGTCCCAGCCCGATGAAATCCAGGCCGGCCGTCGTAAGGATCGAATCGGCGAAGTTGATCGTGGCCACCACGACGACAGAGGGGAGGATGTTGGGGAGTATGTAGCTACCCAGGATGTGTCGGGACTTGCTGCCGATCGACCTGGCGCCTTCGACGTAGGGGAGCTCCTTGATCGTGAGGACCTGGCTCCGTATGACCCGGTAGTAGGAAGGGACGTAGACGACTGCTATCGCTATGGCCTCGTTGACGACGTTGACGCCAAAGACGCCGATGATGACTATGGCCAGCACGAGGCTGGGGAACGCGTACATGCTGTCCATCAGGAGGGACACCACCTTGTCGACCGAGCCTCCGCGATAGGCCGAGGCCAGGCCGATGGGGACGCCGATGGCCAGGCAGAGCAAGACCGCTATGACCGCGACGGTGAGCATGAAACGACCGCCCCAGATGATCCGGCTGAGCATGTCCCTGCCGTACTGGTCGGTGCCCAGCGGAAACTTGGCGCTGGGGGCGAGTTGTCGGGGCCGACGAACAGGAGGGTGGGGTCGTGGGGGGAGATGAAAGGGGCCAGGAGGCTCATCACGACGATGAAGCCGATTATGAAGCTCCCTGCCACGATGAACCACCTCCCCGAGCCCGGGCCGAAGGCCGAAGCGACGGCGTGCATCGCCCGGGGCATGAACCCGAAGGTCTCCACTTCCTCTTGATCCTTGGCCACTTCGATCACAGCCTTATCCTCGGGTCCAGGTAGGCGTAGATGACGTCCACCAGCAGGCTGACCATTGATATCAGGATCGCCAAGAACACCACCGTCCCCTGCACGGCCGTGTAGTCCCTGAAGGTTATGCGGTCGACGAGGTAGGATCCGACGCCCAGGATGTTGAACTCCGTCTCAGTGAGGATGGCGCCGCCCAGGAGCAGGGCGAACTGGAGCCCCATGATGGTGACGATGGGCAGGAGGGCGTTCCTAAGGGCGTATCCGTAGACCACGGTGTCCTCCTTAAGCCCCCTGGCGCGAGCGGCAGTGACGAACTCCATCTTCATCGTCTCGAGCATGTTGCTGCGGGTCATCCTGACGAACACCCCGGAGATGACGAGGCCGAGGGTGAGGCAGGGAAGGAGGAGGTATTCGAGCGCCTCGAAGAACTCCCTGATGTTGCCAGCCAGCAGGCTGTCCACCGTGTAGAGCCCGGTCTGGATGTGAATCGATCCCCAGTTCAGCCCGGCCGGGATGACCCCCTGCGGCATCCTCCCCTCTATCGGCAGCCAGTGGAGCCATACTCCGAAGACCAGCTGCAGGATCATCCCGAGGAAGAAGATGGGGAAAGCGTAGATCAGGATACCGTACACCTTCACGGTGCCGTCGGTCTTGCCTCCTGGGCGTCGTGCGGCCGTGGACCCGAAGACGAGGCCTACCACAGCGGCCACTATGAAGGCGCCGAGGGTGAGCTCGAGGGTGGCCGGGAACCGTGAGAGGATCTGATTCGCTACGGGGTCGAACGTAACCATGGACAGACCCAGGTTGCCATGGAGCAGCCCAGTCGAGGTAGTTCAGGTACTGCTGCCACCAGGGGAGGTCCAGCCCGAGGCGGTGCGTGTACTCTGCTATCAAGGCAGGGTTGGCGTTCTTCTCGAACCTGAGAAGCACGGGGTTACCTGGCAGGATCCTCATTACCACGAAGACAAGGCTAAGGAGGAACAGCAACATGGGCAGGGTGAGAGCTATCCTCGTCAGTATGTACGTGCGTAGGGTCATGTATACAGAAAAAACCTTCCTTTACTGTGAATTAAGCGTTGTGTTATGGGGACGCGTAGAGCAGGTAGTACCTGAAGATGGTTGTCGTGTCCAACACTACGCCGCCGACCTTGGGCGTGCTGATTGCGACGCCGGTCCCCTGGAAGAGGGGTGCCATCGGCACGGTCTGAGCGAGCGCTGGTCTGAAGCTGAGTGTAGAGCGACTGTTGTGTTGACGAGGACGTCGTCCCTACCACCTGGGCGAGCAGGCTGTTGATCGGTCGAGTCGACGAACTGCGTGTGCAGGAAGCCTACGCCGTCGGCAGGCAGGAACGGAAAGGTGTAGTCGTACGGGTCGACATAGTCAGGGTACCATCCGTAGATGTAGGCTTGCAGTGCGTTCGAAGCCGTGCTGGCCTTGTAGTTGGCCCATGGCTGTGATGCGAGGTTGACGCTGACCATCCCCGTGGCTTCGAAGGCTTGCTTCAGAGCCGCCGAGATGGCGTCCGTCGCGCTGTAATGGCCCGTCGGGTAGGTCAGGGTGAAGGTGAGCTTGTTGGTCGTGCTGTACCCTGCCTGCTGGAGCAGCTGCTGGGCCTCGGTCACGTTGGCTTCGCCGTACTGGGTCAGGAAGGCGTCAGTGTGGGAGAACATGCCAGCCGGAATCATGCCGTACAGCGGCTGAGCCTGTCCCTGGAAGACGCCCTGGGTGATGGATGTCCTGTTGATTGCGGCGGCGAGCGCCTCTCTAACCAGCACGTTGTTGAACGGTGCGGCCCCGGTGTTGAAGACCAGGTACTGGATGAAGGTTCCGGGACCCGTCCACACCTTGTAGTTGCTGTTAGTGCTCAGCGAGTTGATGGTAGAGGCGTCCAGCTGCCTGTAGGCGACGTCGATGTCGCCGGTCTGGAGGGCCAGTAGGAGCGAGGTCGAGTCCGAGTAGAACTTGATCACGATGTTCTTCGTCGCCGGCCAGCCAGCGGACGCGTTCCAGTAGTTGGGGTTGGCCGTCAGGTCGATCTCAACGTCCTTGCCAGCAGACCTTACCCAATTCGAAAGCAGGTATGGGCCTAGGCCGGTGGGGTTGGATGCGGCCGCGTTTCCAGCGGTGTAGTTGACTATGGCGTGCATCGGGGCGATGTTGGGGTTGACTGGGTAGAGTGGAATGAAGGCGACCGTCGCGAGGAAGGCCGAGAAGGGCTGGTTCAGGACGAATTGTATCTGATAGGGTCCGGTCACAACCGTCTTGTTGATGAACCCACCGGTGTTGCCGTCGTATCCAACTCCTTCGAACGGGCCTTCCGGCTCCGCAATGGTGAACTGCCTATCCATGGAGTACTGCACAACAGAGGCGTTGAAGGGTGTCCCGTCGGGGAACTTCACGCCCTGCCTCAGGTTGAACGTCCAGGTCAAACCGTCCGCGCTCGTCGTCCAGCTCGTCGCAAGAGCCGGAACGATGTTGGTTGTCCCTGGGACGTAGTCTACCAGGCCGTCTCCGACGTTCTCGATGATGTTGATCCCGAAGTAGTCGTAGGCGTCAGCGGGGTCCAGTGTCGTCTGGACCGTGTCAGTGGTACCCACCGTGATGGTGGTCTTGTTGGTGGTCGTACTACTAGGTTTGTTGAGGACGAGGTAGTACGCTGCCCCGCCTCCGATGACTAGGATTACTATCACCGCGGCCACGATTACCATCCGTGATATTGCTCTGCGCTTCTCTAACGAAAGCAGTCGTTTCATTCTTCCTTGCCCACCCGTGCGTGATATTTAAGCATGGCGGGGGCCGTTGCCGTTTTCATGCAAGATTTGTAAGGAATGCGCGCCTCGGATGTAAGAAATCAAAGAATATGAGCGAACCATGGAATGTAGGAGGACTTAATCGAGCGTGAAATAGACCCGCCTGTTGGCCCTGCCCTTGTTGTCGGCCCTGAGAAAGCGGACGTTCCCGATTTCGGATGTCCTGGAGACGTGGACGCCACCGTCGGCCTGGCGGTCGAAATCCCCAATCTCGACGATTCGGAGCTCGGCCGTCTCGGGAGGAGCAGCCTGGGCCAGCTTGACCATGCCGGGCACGGAAAGCGCCTCCTCCCGTTTCAGGAAGTAGGTGCGCACGGGGAGGTCCTGGCGGACGACCTCGTTCACCCTTTCTAGGTAGGACTCCATCTTCCCTTTGTCGAAGTCCTCCAGGCTGAAATCGACCCGCGATTCGTCAGGCGCCACCGAGTTTCCAGTGATGAGGGCCCCTGTTTCCCTGTTCACGACGTTGCTGAGGATGTGCGTAGCGGTGTGCATCTTCATTATTCTGTACCTCCTGTCCCAGTCCAAGACGCCTTTCACAGCCTGTCCGGCCCTCAATGCGGGTGGAGAAGGGAAGACGTGGACGATTTCGTCCCCAGACTTGGAGACCTCGGACAGAGGGAACCCTTCGACGGTCCCAAGATCCGACACCAGGCCTCCGCCTCTAGGATTGAAACAGGTCTGGTCCAGCACGACGGAGTTGCCTTCAACCTTCAGAACGGTCGCCGTGAAATCCCTTTGATAGGCGTCGTCCCAGAACAGCTTCTTGGTCATCGATGCCGATTCGAGGGCTCGAGGCTGAATATAAGCTTGAGCCGCCATCCTTGGAAGGCACGCCTGGCAGCCGATGGCATCCCTTGTGAACTGCCGGCAGATGACGCCATCCTCCGCTTCCTGCGGGAGACCTTCGGTTCCGTGAACAGCTCCCGCCTCGTCCATTGACGCCAATCCGAATCACGGACTCTGACTTCGGAAAAGGCAAAAGAGCCACCGCGATGTGGAGAGCGACCCGGGGATTCCTTGGCCAAGGTCGCTGTCGCGACGGATGACGGTAAGAGAATCAGTCAGGACCTTGAGAGAGCCAAGTTCTTCGTGGTGCTTACGATCGAGAGGTCCAAGCCTTCGGGCCGCGAACTGCGCCTCAAACCTCGTCTGGTGCTCCAGGCTGACCGAAGAGCAAACAAGGTGCATAAAGATAGCTTCGCCAAGGAGATCTTGGAGTGTGTCCCAGACTGCCAGGCGGTCGTGGCGGGGTGGGCTAGCCGCGGCGTCCACACCTCCATGGTCGCGTCAGGGAAGAGGATTGTGCTTACTGACCTGTTCTACGTTGACGATGTCCAGCAGGCCCTCGCCAGGGGGGTCCTTGACGACCACGCGGAGAGGGTCAGGTGACGGGCTCAAAGGAAGGGTTGAATCCGCCGGACGGTTTCGACCTTCGGCACAGCCCCCACGATGTGGTCGAGGATCTCGCCCCTCCTGGTTATGAAGACGGTCGGTATCCCCTGGACGCCTAAGTGGGAGGGAGTCGCAGGGTTCTCGTCGGACGTTGAGCTTGGCCAGGACGAGCTTCCCCGCCCGTTCCTTGACTACCTCTTCCAAGACGGGGGCGATGGCGCGGCATGGGCTGCACCAGGGTGCCCAGAAATCGATCATCATCAGGCCATTGTTGATCACGGCGCTGTCGAAGGTGTCGTCAGAAAGCTCCAACGGGGAGGCATCAGTGGAGGGGACATCTCCGGGGGAAAGAGTGCTTGCGACCGAAGGAGTCGTTTCGCTGGCATCAGCGTCGATTGGCTGCATCTGGCTTGGGCTCCGATGGCCAACGCGGACACCCCCCTCGGCTTTAACCTTATTGCACATGGAGGAAGGGCCGGCGGGGCCTGGGTGCCAAGCTCCCGCTAGGTTACATGTGAGAGAAAAGGAGGGGCGAGCCTAGAGCAGCCCGCCTGCCTGGAGCAGAGCCCTTCTTGTCAGGAGCTCTGCCGTGTCGCGGCGTTGTTTGGCCGTGCCTCTTGAGTCGCTGATGGGGTTGATTTCGTTCACGACCGCCTTGGCTGTCTCCCTGACGGATGCGGCGTCCAGCTTCTTGCCGAGCAGCAGGGCTTCGGCCCCCCTGGCCCTAATGGGAGTGGGCGCGACCGAACCCAGCGCGATCCGGCAATAGTCCACGACACCTCCCTTCGTTCGCACCAACGCCGCGACGTTGACCTGGGCGATGTCGGTGTAGGTCCTGCCGGCCTTCACGAAAGCGAAGCCGGTGCCCTCCGGAGGGAGAGGTACCTCGACTTCCGTAATCAGCTCGCTGTCTTCGAGAGAGGTCCTCCCTGGTCCTACGAAGAAGGAGTCCAGCGGAATGGATCTGCTCCCCTTGGGCCCGATCGCCTTCACGGTCGCCTCGAGGGCGAGGAGGACGGGGGCGGTGTCGGCAGCGGGGGACGCGTTGCACAGGTTCCCTCCGAGGGTCGAGACCTCCCGGAGCTCCTGCACCGACATCTTGAGGGCGGTCTCGGGGAGGGCGGAAAGCTTCTCCTTGAGCACCCTCGACTCCGCGAGCTCCTTCATGGTCGTGGATGTGCCTATAGCTACGCTCTTGTCCTTCGACTTGATGTAGGAGAGGCCCTTGACGCTCTTCAGGTCCACGACGTAGGTGGGCGAGATCATGCCCTGCTTCATCCTTATCAGGAGGTCGGTTCCGCCCGCCTTCAGGACGGCCCCGTGGCGTCGGAGGGCGGCGATGGTCTCGTCTATGGTTTCCGGGTAGTAGTAGCTGGCCTTCGGGTAGATGGCCTTGACCGTCTGATATCGCTCCCTGGCCTCCTTCTCCGGGAGCATCTTGATGGCGCCGGTCGGGCAGACGCCGACGCAGAGGCCGCATCCCTTGCAGTCGTCTGGGTCGGATCGGGCGACCAGCTGGACTGGGTCTATGGTCATCGCGCTCCTGCCCACGACGGAACAGGTCGTGACGCAGCGCGTGCAGGGGATGCATTCGGCCGGGTTGACCCATGTCCTCATCCAATCCTGGAATGAGAGGTCGGAGTGGGCCACCAGGTTGGGGAGGGCCTTCCCCACGACGTCCAGGACGCTGCCGTAGCCTCCTTCAAGGAGGAACTGGCGGGTCCCGACCGTGAGGTCGTCGATCAGATCGTAGCCGTGCAACATGGCGCCCGTCACGATCTGGATGGCCCTGGCGCCCAGTTCCATGTACTCCATGGCGTCGCGCCACCCTTCCACTCCGCCTATGGCGAATATCTCAGCCTCGGGGAGGGCCTTGGCGACCTCGGCCACGATCCTCAGCGTGTTGGGCTTGACTGCGGGCCCCGACATCCCGCCGAAGGCGCCCTTCCCCAGGACATTGGGGGCGGGGACCATGCTCTCGACGTCGACGGCCGACATGACGGGGCCGTGCGTGTTGGTCAAGGTCAGGGCGTCGGCTCCGCCGGCGAGGGCGGCCCTGGCCACCGGCACGATGGAGGTCACGTTGGGTGTCAGCTTGACGATGACGGGGACCTTGGCGAATCGTCTTGATGTGGCGGACGAGGGGCTCCACCAGGTCCGGCGTGCTGGCCGATGGCGGCACCCATGTCATGCTCGGGGCTGCCATGGGGGCACGACATGTTCAGCTCCACCATGTCGACGCCGCTCTCCTGGGCCACCTGCAGCGGCTCGGTCCAGGTGTTGGGGTCGCCGGTGCCCATCAGAGAGGAGATGAGGACGAAGTCAGACGGGGCCTCGGCCTTGATGTGCTTGTTCCACTTGGCCCACTGCTCCTTGGGATAGGTCGTTATGAGTTCGATGTTCTGAACCGAAACGACGTCCTCCAGGAACTTCCGCGCGAACATGCGCGGGCTGGGGTCCTCCGTCTCCTTGATGGCGATGGTCTTGTGGACGGCGCCGGCCCAGCCAAGCTTGGCGGCCCGAATGATGTGTTCGTCGTCCCAAGTTGGGGGAGCGCTCCCCAGGAGGAAGGGGTTCTTGAGCGGAATCCCCGCGATCGACGTCCTGAGCTCTTCGAACGACTTGGGCAAATCGCTTCTGTCACAAACGCGGTCACGTATTAATAACTTGTCCTACCCAAGGCCCCGCCATTCTTAAGGCGATGAAGGGCCCAGGGAACGTAATGGTCGCTCCATCGAAGAAGGAGGACGGTGCTTCGTCAGCGAGGAGCTTTCTCAGTCCACCTGGAAGACCTCGGGACCCCGGCTAGCCTGCTGTGAAATGGCACCTCCGAGCCGTAGAAGGGGTTCGGGTTCAAGAAGTCCGGAAGCTGGGGCAGAGGAACTGGGCATGCGGAAGGACTGACGGGTGGAGGTGACCTTCTCGACGCGCTACCGCCGCCTAGCCCTCTCATCGATGCCCCCAGCAACGGTTAAAGGAACGGTGTGCCGAACGAAGAACGATGACGTTCTCGAACGCCGGAAGGGATTCCAAGGAAAGGAACCTTTCGTTGGCCATCGAGATGTCGTCCGTGGCCCTGTCCATCTGCTGGGAGGCCGTGGTGCAGCAGAACCCGGGCTGCCCTCGCGAAGAGCTTCTGGCCATCTTCAGGCGCAGGCTGGGGGACCGCGAGATGGCAGATGAATGAGCCTTGGTCAAGTTCGATTCTTTTGTGAAGCGTGTCATCAGGGAGCTCAACAGGGGAGGGCTGGAATACGCTCTCACGGGCGCCCTTGCAGTGAGCTACTATGGAAGGCCGAGGACGACCTCTGACGTCGACGTTATCATCCACGCGTCGCCCGCCGACTTCCCCGGCTTGGTGAAGGTGCTGCGGAGGGCGAAGTTGAAGGTCAGGGAGGGGACACTGGAGCGGGCATGGGACTCGAAATACAGGATCGCCTCCTTCGAGGACAGCGACGGTCTTCGCCTCGACATCATGATGACGGCGGACCCGGTGCCGCGACGCCCCGTCAAGGTCTTGGGGGAGGACGCCTTCCTTCAGGACCCGACCTGGCTTCTCCTGTCGAAGCTCAGGCTGATCAAGGTGACGGTGGACGGTGACAGGAGGTCCCTCGACAGGCAGGACGTCCTCTCGGTCCTGAGGAACGCCGAAGTCGACCTCGATGTCCTCAGGGAGGAGTCCAGAAGGCAGCTGACCTTCGACGTGCTGGAAGAGCTGCTCACCGACGCGGAGTCCTCCTCCTAGAGGGAAGCGCGCGACGAAGCCATCAAGGCTTAAATCGCCATCGTCTCTACCAAGACTAAGATGAGCTTTTCCGAAGAGTTCTGGACTCTCAATCCCTCGACCGGGGGAAGGCTCGAGTCGTACATATTGATGGAGCCTCAGACATGTCTCCGCTACGCGAGGGACTCCTCGGACGCCTTTGCCTCCTGGAAGGAGGTAAGTTTCGAGGATCGCGCCGAGCTTCTGAGGTCCCTGGCGGGTTCCCTCCGCAGGGAGCGGGAGAAGCTCGCCCGGATTATGACGCATGAGATGGGCAAACCCATCAAACAGTCGCAGGCCGAGGTCGAAAAGTGTGCCTGGACGGCCGAAGTCGTGGCTAGGGAGGGTGAAAGGTGGCTCGAGGCGGAGGCCGTGGAGACCGATGCGCGCAGGAGTCAGGTCAGCTTCGAACCCCTGGGGGTCATCCTCGGCGTGGAACCTTGGAACTTCCCTTCGTGGCAGGCCTTGAGGTTCGCAATCCCGACCGTGATGGCCGGGAACGCCGTGCTGCTTAGGCATTCGAACATCGTCCCCGGGTCCGCGCTGCTTCTCCAGGAAGTGTTCAAGGAGGCGGGCTTCCCGGACGGGGTCTTCAAGGTCATCCTGACCGGCCACAAGGTTATCCAGGACGTGATCGCTTCGCCCCTGGTCAAGGGTGTCTCCTTCACTGGCAGCAACGCCGCAGGCTCCGCGATCGGAGCCCTGGCTGGGAGGTACACGAAGAAGAGCGTCATGGAGCTAGGAGGGAGCGATCCCTTCATCGTGCTGGACGACGCCGACCTTAAGGCGGCGGCCGAGGCCGGGGCGGAATCCAGGCTGATCAACTCGGGCCAGAGCTGCATCAACGCCAAACGTTTCATCATCATGGACTCGGTCTACGAAGAGTTCAGGGACCTCTTCGTCCGGGAGGTCTCCTCATATATCGTTGGTGACCCGCTGGATCCGATGACGGACGTCGGACCACTCGTAAGAGAGGCGCAGCTCAGGGTCGTGGAGTCTCAGGTCAGGGACGCAGTGCGCAAGGGGGCGAAGATCACCTACGGCGGGAAGCGCATGGCGGGAAGCGGATACTTCTTCCAGCCCACGGTGCTCGAGAACTTCAGCATTAAGATGAAGGTGCTCTACGAAGAGGTGTTCGGCCCCGTCGCGCCACTGGTCAGGGTCAAGGACGATTCGGAGGCGGCGGAGTGGGCCAACAGCACGGCCTACGGGCTGGGGGCAGCCGTCTGGACGAAGGATGCGGGAAGGGCCGCCCGGATGGCGGCGAGGCTCGACGCCGGGGTAATCTTCGTCAACGGGTTGGTCAAGTCGGACCCGAGGATGCCTTTCGGCGGCGTGAAGGAGTCGGGATATGGACGGGAGATATCCAAGTTCGGCATACGCGAGTTCACCAACGTCAAGGGCGTCAATTTCTTCGACAGCCCCGTGTAGTGGCCCCAGAGCCCTGCATCCTATTCCTGGTTATTCCGTCTGGAAGCTAATAGTATTGACAAGGAGACGGACTAGAGTAGAGTACGATGCTTAACGAGTAGGAATTCTTAAAAGTAGGAATTGCAGAGGATACTACCATGACAGAAGTGGTGGTCACCCGGCGGGGGCAGACGACCATACCTAAAGACCTGAGGACGAAGTTCAAGATAGAGGAAGGTACCAAGCTTGAGGCGCTTGCCTATGCGGACGGTATTCTGTTGAAGAAGAAGACCTCCACCCTCGACCTGGCGGGGACCGGACGCGCTTCTCTAGAAGACGCGCTCAAGATCCTCTACAGGATCAGAGACGAGGATTGACCGGAAGAGCGCTAGTCTTCGACACCAGCTATTTCGTCCAGCTCTTCTACTCCAAGGATGCCGTCAGGACGAGGCTCCTGAAGAGGCTGGCCCAGAGCTCGGCACCGAAGTGGATCTCCGTCATCACCTTGATCGAAGTGCACAAGATCTCTACGGAGGCCGATGGCAAGCAGGTGGCCGATTCGAGGAGCTCCCTCATGCAGCAGGACTTCAAGGTCAAGGCGGTCGATGCCGAGGTCGCCACCATCGCCGCCTCTCTGCAGGCCAGCCAGGGGCTCTCGGGGCCGCAGTCCATGATCGCGGCGACGGCAATCGCGCTTGCCGCGACGTGTGTGACTGACGACCCTGCGCTCAAGAAGCTCGGGAAGCCCCCCACGATATGGATCTGACCTAGGACTCGGCCGCAGCCTGCAATGTCTTAGACAAGAACGTCATCCGTTTTTTCGCGTAAGGGTCTTTAGTGCGCCTCCGTATCGAAGACCTGCCTATGAAGAGAGCCCCATCGATGGAACTACTGCATCCGAAGGTCAAGCTGATGTACTTCCTATGGAAGAGGTCGGGCTTCAGCGGCAGCATCTCCGAGCTGGCCAGGCAGCTGGGGTACAAGGACGCGAGCCCCGTCAACCGGATGCTCCACGAACTGATGGACGACGGCTACGTCCTGGAGCAGGTGAAATCCGAAAAGACCGCCTTCAGGCTGACGAAGAAGGGGCAGAACAGCATATCTCTGCTCGTCTTCAAGGACTTCTCGTTGCTTTTCCTCATCGTCTTCAGCATTGGTGTCGTGTATTCCGGTTTCGCAGGTCTGATCTTTCATGTCGTCGTCCCGCCGGCGGACCTGGTCATCTTGGGTACGGTCTCAATACTTTTCGTGATACTAATCCGTCAGCAGATCAGCCGCCAGGAGACTCAGCTCTGGGGGAACGAGCTGGAAGGCGCTTCCTAGATGGAGATACCCCGCCCCGTGTGGCTCTGGATTCTGGCCATCGTCCTAATCGTCATCCATGCAACGAATCCCGCCCTTCCCCTGGAGATATCGATGGTAGGTTTCTTCCTGGCCGTGGCCGGCATCGTCCTAGCGCTCTGGGAAGAGGACCGGACGGCGGACAGATGAGGGTCCATCCCTCCGGGCTCGAAGTGGAGGTCTCCTGCCCTGGGATCGCGCTGGATAGAAATTCGTGACATGCGGGATCCTGCATTCTGAGCAATCTTTGGCCGCATCGAGGAGCGACGCTGCGTGAACGCCGTCAACGTTTATAGAGAGAGGAGGTCGAGAATGAATTCGAACACATGGCAGAGAACTCTTCGGCGGCCGTCGTGCTTCGTGATCTCAGCGTCACCCTGGGATCGAACAATGTCCTTTCGGACATGAGTTACATCTTCCCAGGCTCGACCGTGACGGTCGTGCTTGGTCCCAACGGGGCCGGCAAGACGACGCTCCTGAGGACGCTCGTCGGAGTGATTAGACCGCGTAAGGGGGAGGCGTTCGTGATGGACCATCCTGCGGGGAGCAGCATGGCCAAGAGCAAGATCGGATATCTTGGTGAGGTGCCCGGCCTCTATGAGCGCCTTTCGGCGCTGGACAACATCCTCTTCCATGCCGAGGATGCGTGGCATGCAGGGGGACGCGTTCAAGGAGGAGGCCATGACGCTGCTGAAGAAGTATGGGTTGGAGGGGTTCGAGAAGATGGGAGTACAGAAGTTCTCCAAGGGGATGAAGCAGAGGCTGGCGCTCGCGAGGACGATGTTCGGGAAGCCGCCCGTCCTCCTCCTTGACGAGCCAACTTCAGGGCTCGACCCTGACGGCTCTGAGCTGGTCATACGCTCCATCCGTGAAGCAGCTCAGGAGGGAGCCTCGGTCATCATGACCACGCATAACGCGTACCTGGCACGAAGGATCTCTGATTCCGTGCTGCTTATGAAGGGAGGGAGGATCGCGGCCAGCGGCGCCTTCGACGATGTCCTGCGACCCTACGACAGCGTGAGGGTGAAGCTTCTGGCCCCCGCGCAGCCCTCCGCGATAAGATCTGCCCTGGCGACATTCAACCTTAGGCTAGATGGCAGTGCGGCTGTAGGCGAGTTCCTGGTCAGCGTCTCGAGCAAGGCCGATATCCCCTCCATGATCGAGGCCATGATAGAAGGAGGGCTTCAGCCCGTCTCGGTGGAGCCCGGTGAAATAAGCTACGAGGGAGGCGGCAGGTAGTTGCTCAATCAGGCTCTCGCCATCGCCGCCAAGGACATCAAGGAGTACTTCGCGAGCAGGACCCTCATTCTAACCGTGTTCATCCTGCCCATCATGATGGCCGTCGCCGTCCCTTCGCTCGTCTCGCTCTTCCTTGGCGCGGTGCCCTCCTCCCTCGTCAT
Organism: uncultured Nitrososphaerota archaeon; assembly: GCA_963842885.1. GTDB lineage: Archaea > Thermoproteota > Nitrososphaeria > Conexivisphaerales > DTJL01 > DATKKG01. The sequence continues at coordinate 130,706 of CAWJIE010000003.1, read as the reverse complement.
CCAGGACACGCGGTTCATGCCCCCGGTGCTCGGTCAGGCCGTCGCCGCCCTTGGGCCGAGGTCGGGTATCTACTGGTATCTCTTCACCGTTGTGACCCTCCCCCTCTTCCTGCTCATGCCCACCGCCAGCGTTATCGTGCTGGCGTCGGACAGTTTCGCGGGGGAGAAGGAGCGGAAGACGGCGGAAGGCCTCGTCTCCGAGCCCGTGTCTCTGCAGACGATATTCGTCGGGAAGACGCTGGCCCCCGTCTCACTGGCTATCCTCTCGACTTGGCTTTCGGCCACCATCTACTGGGCGTTGGTATCGACCTACTCTGCCCAGGCGGGTGTGGACCTCCTCCCCAACGCCGCCTGGTTCTCCGCGCTGGTATTGGTCGTCCCGTGCCTGAGCTTGGCCAGCGTCGCGGTGATCTCCTGGATCTCTTCGCTCTCGAAGGGCTTCAAGGAAGCGCAGCAGATGGCGGGCGTGCTCTTGGTCCCTCTGGTGGCCATCGTGCTGGGCACGGCCACGGGCAACTTCGCCAGCACGTTGTCGTTCAACCTCGAGCTGAGTGGTGTCTATCTGGTGGCGTTCGTCATCGGAGTCTATCTCTGGGCCAGGTTGATCGAGCCGCGCCGGCTTGTGGAATAGGTCCCAGGGAGGGCGCTCAAATTGACGCGAGAGGCCGACATTGAGGCGCTCGAGAAGAGGGTGGTGGAATCGAAGTGTTGCCCTAGACTGCTCGCCTACATCGAAGCAGCTTCAAAGAAGAAGGTGAGGCGCTACCGGGACCAGGAATACTGGGGGAAGCCCGTGCCGGGATTCGGGGACCCGTACGCAAGGCTGCTGATAGTGGGCCTCGCACCTGCACTGCACGGCGGGAACAGGACGGGGAGAATGTTCACGGGAGATTCGTCCGGGGACTGGCTCATAAAGGCGCTGCACCTGACCGGATTCGCCAACAGGCCCACCAGCGTCAGCAGAGACGACGGCCTGAGGCTGAAGGGCGCGTTCGTGACGGCGCTAGTCCGATGCGCCCCTCCGAAGAACAAGCCCACTCCCGCAGAGATCAACGGAAGCCTCGGGTTCCTCGTCGAGGAGCTCAAACTGCTGGAGGACGTAGCGGTGGTGGTCACCCTGGGGAGGCTTGCCTTCCAGAACTACCTAAAACTGTATGGCCCCAATCGGAAGCTGAAGTTTCGTCACGGAGCGGCCTACGACATGGGCCCCGGAAAGCCCGTGCTCGTTGCATCATATCATCCGAGCAGGCAGAATACCCAGACGGGCAAGCTGAAATGGGATCAGTGGCTGGCCGTCTTCGAGACCGCAAGGCGACTGGTGGACGAAGGCAGCCAGGCCTAGGTCGTCGGGCGAGGGGGCCGTCCCAACCTTTTTCGTGTCTCTTATCCAAGAGAATACGACGGCGGGTCCCATCATGACTGAAGAGACGACGAATGCGTCCCGCAGGCTCAGCACAAAGGGGCCCCAGAGGGACTCGGTCAAGTTGCTCGTGCCCGCGAATGTCTCGAAGGCGAGGGTCTTCGGCGAACCGGAATTCCAGGACCGGTGAGCTTGTCCCTACGAGCTCTTGCAAGCGGATAGCCTCCCATCCTGTTGTTCTGGGGTGTCATATTCACAGCTGTTGCCTCTGCTCTGGCCGTACATATGTACCAAGAATCATCCCCAGCTGCCATACGGGAGGGTTCTGTCTCACAGGACCGGGAATAGCTTTATAGGAAGCGATTCCGTACTCTCTATTAGTACGGAGATGCCCCGACTAACCAAGGAGCAGAAGGCGAGAGCAATAGCGCTGAGGAAGGCTGGCTATACGTATCGCGAAATAGGGAAGATACTCGAAGCCCCTTATACCACGCTGATTCCAACCTTGAGAGGAGTGCCGCGAGGGCATAAGGCTGTCGTGGAGGAGAAGGTGACTGAGCAAAGGATGGCTTTGGCTCAGGACTTTAGGGACCTGACGGATCAAATGGAAGAGATGGAGGGTAACATGGCCTCGAAGGACCAGCTAAGGTCGATGGATAAAACGTTGGCCGAGATTAGTAAAGCCCAGAAAGAGGGGAAGGAGAAACCCGAAAAGTCCCTTCGGCCAGTCGGGCCGGTCCTCGAGCAGGGGGCACCCGCAGACATCCAAGCGATGAAACTGGTGGAGATGAACAACTTGCTGAACGACAGGTGCACAAGCGCTGACGACGAGATAAGGGCTTACAACTTCGTCTTTGGCCCCCTCAGCGAAGCGAGAAAGCAGTTGGTGGAGCTGGTGATCAGGAGGAAGTGGGAGCTCAAGAGTCGCACAGGCATGCTCAACCCCGTCCTCCAGCTCATCTATTGGGAGATGAAGTTCGATAGGCTGGAGAGCGAGATGGACAGGAAGTTCGACACCGTTTTCGCAGGTCTGATGATAATCATGAAGGCCTTCGACAAGCTTCCTCTGCGGACGAGTTAGGAGGACATCGTAATCCTTTCCAGCAGCAATGGACATCCAATAATATCATGAGCGCGGGGGCGAGGTTGGACAACAGGGTGGCGTCGGCGGCGTTCGTCACGTTCTGGCCGACGTACTGGATGAGGAAGCCGAGCGCGTAGATGGTCCCCAGAGCCCAGATGACCTTCCTGCTAAGCTCATGGGCGACATCGCGCGTCGAGCCTAGGGCCACCGATACCAGGATCACGCCGATCGTGACGGTGACGAATCGGAGGAAGACCAGAAGATAGGGGTCGGCGTAGGTCAGACCTACGCTGGAGGCTACGAAGACCGTCCCCCAGAGGAGGTTCGCCAGCACCGTCATGGCCAAGCCCGCGTTGCGACTGGCCGCCTTCGGAGCCATGTTCGGGAGTGACAGGAAAGTGGACGGCAAGTATTGTGTCTCGAATTCCTGCGTCGAAAACGAGGGGCATCCTTCCCGCGAAAGGGTTAAGGAAAGGTCCGGTCGACGGAAGGGGCATGGACGAACTGAAGGGGGCGATAGCCAAGTCGATCGACGGTTACGTCGGCGAGCTGAAGGAGTTCATCTCCTTTCCGACCATCTCTGCGGAGGGGAAGGCCATACCGGAGACAGCGGACTTCGTCTCGAGAAAACTGGACTCCCTGGGATTTAGGACGCAGCGGCTCATGCTCCCCGACGCCCCGCCCCTGATTATAGCGGACCTGAAGGGGAACAGCGAAAGGACGCTGGTGTTCTACAATCACTATGACGTGCAGCCCGTGGACCCACTGGACGAATGGAAGGTGGAGCCTTTCGGTGGCGAGCTCAAGGACGGCAAAATCTTCGGCCGCGGCGTCGCCGACGATAAGGGAGACCTGATGGCCCGGATTCACGCCGTCGAGGTATTGCTCGCCAGGGGAGGGCGCCTCCCCGTCTCCGTGAAGTTCTTGACGGAGGGCGAAGAGGAGATAGGAAGCCCCCATCTCCATGAATTCGTCAAGAGGTTCGGCGACAGGATGAAGGGTGACGTATGCATATGGGAAGGGTCCGACTTGGCTGCCGACGGAAGGCCGCAGTTCTACCTCGGCGCGAAGGGTCTCCTCTACATCGAGATGACCCTCGAGACGGCCTCGCTCGACCTGCACTCGATGTACGCTGCCGTCGCGCCCAACCCCGCCTGGAGGCTCGTGTGGGCCCTGAACCACTTCAAGGACGAAAACGGGAAGGTCCTCATCCCCGGATTCTACGATGATATAGTCCCCCCCACCGGGGAGGAGCTCGAAAGAACGGACCGCAACGCCTTCGACCCTGGAGCCTACGGCAAGACGCTGGGGGCAAAGGACCTCCTCAGACCTTCGCCCGGCTCGAGCACGGCACGCGACACCGTCTTCACGCCTACCTGCAACATCGCTGGGTTCGTGTCGGGATACGGAGGGCCTGGCTCCAAGACGGTCCTGCCGCGAAAGGTCATGGTCAAGATCGACTTCAGGCTGGTCCCCAACCAAGACCCGGACAAGATCTTCGTCTCCGTCAGGAGATACCTAGATAGTCTGGGCTGCACTGACGTCCAGCTTCGGTCCTACAGCAGCGAGCTCCCCGGGAAGACCCCGCTGAACACGCCCTTCCTGGCCCCGCTAGTCGACGCGGCCCAGCAGGTGTACGGAATGACCCCCAACGTGTGGCCCAGCATGGCCGCCACGGGACCCATCTCTCTGTTCATCAACGAGCTCAAGGTGCCTTCGGTCCTGACTCCCAGCGTCTCATATCTGGGCTCGAGTTACCATGCCCCCAACGAGCACATAATGGAGGCGGACTACCGAAGGGCCATTCAATTCTTCGCTAGGGGCATCGAACGGCTGGCGTCCGCGGGCGAGGGGTAGGGGCCAGGGAGCCGGGACAGTCCGATCTACCTTGGACAGGCAGAAGGAGCTGAAGAAATACAAGAGACTTGTGGCCGTGGCGGGAGCCAGCGCGCTCGTCGCCACATTCGGCTCTCTCTTCCTGCTGTCGTTCCTCTTCCCCCTGCTGGTGGCCTATTTCGGAGCCGCTCTGATTGGAATGCCCTTCCTTGTCGTGCTATGGCGTCTTGAAAGTCGATACAGCGACATTATGTTCAGAGATGACCTGTGATCCCTAGGAGGTCTGCGTCGGGGGAATCGTGGCCGCCTGGAACTCCTTCTCTTCCCACATGTCGAACGCGGTGGCGGAGGATGAGGCCTGAGTTATGATTGCCAGGGAGTTCGCCACATGGATGAAGCTGATGGCCCAGAGGTAGACCGTCGCGGCGCTCATCGAAATCGCGCCTGCGAGGACAAAGCCTATGATCCCCTGGAGGAGGGCAAGGTTCCTGGTGGTCTTCGTAATCCTCTTGATCCTCTCAGGGCACGTCGATGACCACACCTTCCGGCTCACGTAGAACGCGAGGGCGAATATCACTAGGCCCAAGGGCGCATGAACGGCCACCGTCAACGCGTCGTTGCCGAAGGGGGAGCAGAACCCGAATAGGATCTGTATGAAAGAGAGCCAGATCAGCCCGTACATCGCTGTCCATGTCTTCAAGTCGAATCAATGCAAATGTGGTCGGAGGCAAATATAAACGTAGTTGGGCGCAAGGGTCCCTTCATCGTTAGTGGTCAGGCGGCCCTATAGCCCCAACCTTATGCTTCCGGTGCTCGTCTCTGCCCTCAGCCGCCCAGTCCCCGCGCCTAGACGTCCATACACCCTCCCTCCCTGGCTGCGCGAGTCCACAAGGGGAAGGGTACAGGTCACCGGACCGATTCCTGAATGGGCATCCACGGTCAGGTCTGGCTCTCCTTTCAGAGAGATATCTATGGTGCCCACGCTGGTGCGGAACCAGTTCTCGGCGTTGGACAGGGAACCAGAGTACCTGACATGGCCCGTGGCGGTCTCGGCGGAGACAGCACCATTGACGTTTTCGAGCGAAATAGAGCCGGTCCTCGTTTTGACCTTTATGCTGCCGCTGCAGTTCGTCGCTTCGACGCTGGCGACGGCGGAGTTCACCACGATGACGCCCTGGATGCCGCTGACGAACACCCTGTCCAGCCTGTTCTCGAGGTCGAGGTCGCAGTCCTTCGGGACGGAGAGCGATATATCCGCTCGGGGACCGCCGTCAGGATGTGAAGCCCAGCTCCAGTAGGTGCGGGAGTTGTTCCTGAAAGACACGCTTATCAGGTCGCCCTGCTGGTAGACGTTCCAATCCATGTCCTCGGCCCGCCTCAGGTCGAGGTCCACGTCGACCTTCCCGTCCCCGGCCGCCTTTACTCCGATTTTTCCCGGGACGTAGCTGGCCAACACCACCCGCGGCTTTGCGGTCACATCGAATGTCCTGTGGTTCTGGGTCGGCGTGGACGAGATGTCGGCCACTGGGGAACCGCATGAAGGGCAGAACCTGGCGTTACTGGGAAGCTCCTTGCCGCAGCTCTTGCAGAATGACAAGGCTACTTGAGCTTCCTCCTTCTACCTCTTAAATCGTTCCTACTTTCGGGGAAGCGCGAGTGGGAGCTGGCCAGGTTGCGAGCGAAGGTGTGGAGGGGCCGCGTCAAAGGGCAGAACTGCATGGCCCTTCTCAGGCTCGTCAAAGAGGTGAGGCTCCTCTCTTCGTCTGATGCAAGAACAGGGATCGAGCGTCTGGTGAGCTGGATAGTGGGCGCTGGGCGAAGTGCAGCCTGTTCCGAGGGTGCCCAGGACCGTGGGCGATCTCTAGGGGGCCAGAACAGCGAGCGAGGAACCCCAGCAGTGCCCTCTCAGTTTCAGGATGCAGGCAATCCTGAACCGCAACCGCGCGTCGCTCGATGAGATGCCTCTCTCGGCATTCCGTCGGAGCATATCTCGTCGATTCGAGCTTGGCGCGAGGGGTTCAAGAGGCTTACCAAGCGTAGAACCGTGGCAGGTCATAGTGGGCTATCCTAGGCATCTAACGAAAGGCAACGGGTGCTCTTTGAACAAATGCCCGTGGTGGCCTGGGCTCGCCGAATCCATCAGGCCGGTGGCGGGGCTGGCTCCTCTCCGACGGCGGGTGCTTCCTTCATCAGTGAGGCGATCTTCTCCTTCAGCTCCTCCATCGTCCCACGGGGGACCGAGTCGGCCAACGCTGCTTCGAGCTCAGCGATCTTGGCCTCCGCCATCGCGAGGCGATCCTTCGGCACGGTGTCAGCCAGTGCCCTCTCCGCCTCTTCGAGCTTGGCTTTGGGGACAGAATTCGCCAGCTCTCCCTTAAGCGCCTCGACGTCGCTCCCTGGGACCATCGTGTAGACCTGCTCCTCCAGCTGCTGAATCCGGGTGAGGTCCTGGGCATGAAGTGGGTAGGGGACGGTCCCCTCAGAGAGCTTCTCCGACAGGGACTTCACCGCCTCGTTTTGGGCGGCGACGACGTCATAGAGGGTGGTTATCCTCGACTCCAGCGCTCCTAGACGTGCTCCCACGCTGATGGTCTTCTCCAGCTCGCCCTTGGTCAGGCTCACCTGACTCTGAAGGTCGTCTATCTCTCTGCGCAACTTCGCGACCTCCTCTTCGTGGGTCTTTTTAGGTATGGACTGCTGCAGCTGCGCCTCCAGCGCCTTGCATGTAAGAACGAGCTTCCGCACTTCACTCGTTATCTCATCGGCCCTGCTCAAACTATCAACGCTCTCCTACAGTACGAGTACCGCATCGATGATATATCTGACTTTCTGTAGCTGAATGAAACGATCTTCTTAAGCTCCGACCAGAACGAAGAGCCGAAGAAGGTGAAGACCGTCGAGGCCCAGTCGAGCCCGGAGGTGACCAACGAGGACCTACTGTGGTCGCGGACATGCACTGCGGTCAGCGGGCTCACGAAGCAGGCGGAACTCCACAGAAGCATCAACTTCTTGCTCAGGAAGTCGACGGAGGACTTCGATTTATGTTGGCGTGCCTGCCCGGCGAAAACGTGGGCTATGTATGAAAAATGACTTATTACTTTGTAGTATTTACAAGGGTTATATAGTCGTGGACCGCAACAAGAGACAGGTCTAGGTTGAGCCTCACAGAGGTCAAAGCGGAGGCCGTTCGGGCGCCGCTCCTCGATCTCCATCTCAGCGGATTGGTTTCGTCCAGAATGAGACATGTAATCAAGCGATATCTCAAACGCGTGGGGTTCACGGACGTCGATGTGGTTCACCTGCTGGACGGCGGCGAGCTGGGAGTAAGGCTCGTGGCTTACGGCAAGCTCCCTCAGCAGATCTCCGCCGAGGACTCAAGGAAGCTGGAGGTCCTAGAAGGTGCTATCCTAGAGACTCTCTCCCTGAAGGTGGATGGCCTTGTCCCTCACCCCTCGCAGGCTAATCCCGAATTGCTCAGGATGAAGCTGTCCGATGAAGAGCCCAGCATGAAACGTGTCTTCTACAAGATGGCCTAAGGGCACCCTCACGTCTTTCAAGGAAATGAGCTCCAGGTTATAATCCACCCGGATCCGCCATTCTTTGGTTGACCGAAGGCAGAAGATGGGATGAAGTTTACAGGTCCGCGCCCGTGGAGGACCTTCCCTGGTTCACGGCGGGCCTCGACGCAGACGTCTCTGCGGCCGTCACCGGGCTGGGGGTAGATGTCGGCAGGCTTCTTACGATTGGTGAAGGCCCTGGAACGCAAGCCATCGAACTGGCCAGGCTCGGCTGGAAGGTCACGGCGACGGACGTCTCCCAGGTTGCAGTGGGAAAGGCTAAGGCAAGGGCCGCAGCCGAGGGCGTCTCTGTCGAGTTCTTCGTGGACGACATCGTCTCCACCAGGCTCACCGGCCGCTATCGTGTAATAGTGGACAGGGGCTGTTTCCACACGCTGGAGCCGGTTGAAAGGTCTGCATATGTGCGCAACATCCATCGACTCCTGGAACCCGGGGGTTTCCTCCTCCTGAAGGTTTTCAGCAGGGCGGAAAGGGCTCCCGGCCCCCACAGGTTCAGTCCCAAAGAGATACGTGATGTCTTCGGGGTTTCGTTCATGATTCTCAAGATCAGAGAGGCCTTATTCAGAGGGGGCGGTGCTGGGGACAGGAAGGCCCTATTTTGCGTCCTCAGGTCAAAGTAGGTCGCTCGGCACTCGGGAGAGGAGAGGCTCCGAGGATGGAGCTGGGACTAAAATCTCCTTAACGGACCTTGCCGAAGCCCTACAGAAGCCCGGGTGAAGTAGAGGGAATCGCTGCTTGGGGAGCGGGCTAACTGCGACGAGCTGATAAGATACTTCCGCGAGACTCTGGAGTGATGATTGATAGGCCTGGAGACGATGACTTCGAGCAGCTTCTGACCAGGGCTGCTGCGCTGAGGGGTCACCTTTGCCTCGGCCTCCCTCTTGGGATCAAGATGGCTCGGAAGGGCTTGCGCCTTGTGGGGATGGAGGACCCCGCCCACAGGGACGACCTGGTCGTCTTCGTCGAGAACAGCAGGTGCGCGGTCGACGCAATTCAGGTCGCTACGGGATGCAGCATGGGCAGCAGGAGGCTAAAGGTGTACGAATATGGCAAGTCCGCGGCGACCTTCTACGACAGGGCCGCAGGCAGGGCTGTGAGGGTGTTCGCGAGACCTGAGCTTGCGTCGGAGGCCGTCAAGCTGGCTGTGGAAGACGGGATCCTGAAGAAGGGGGAGGAGGTCGACCTGCCATCGAAGCTGGGCAAGAAGACGATGATGAACGCCTTAATGAAGCTGTCCGAGGACGAGATCTTCGACCAGCAGGAGGTCATCCTGAGGGAAGCGGCCGCGTTCGGGCGGGGTGTGTCAGCCCGCAGGTCGCCATGCTCGGCATGCGGGGAAGATATCTTGGATGGAAGGGGCGTCAGCAGAGACGGGATGTACGTCTGCGTGGCCTGCGCCGGGGAGGCCTACTATCGGCTGGCGCCGAGGGGCTGACCGAAAATAGGCTTGTCCCAACCGAAACTCGTCTCAAGATGAATCCCTGAGAGGGCCCTGAGCCCGCCGCCCAGCAATGCTTGCTTCCTGTTCATCGGGATGATGAAGTGCGGCGCAGCTCAGGCGTACGCTGGATTTGCGACTGGCAGGTTCGTTTCCTTTACTGTGTTAATAGGGCTCTCTATTGTCGCGGAGAGGCCGTTCTCGGCCCTCTTCAGCGCCCAGCTCTTTTCGGTTTCCATGCTCGACATACTGGGCTTCGCAGCCACCGTGGTCTTCACGGTGATCGATTGGCCGAAGCTCCTCGATGAAAGGAAGGTATCGTGCATCCGCCCCGGCTTCTGCAGACGCCCCTCGAGCGAATGATCCGCCAGAGGGTTGGCACTTGCAGCCTCTTAGTGCATGCCTAGAAAGAGGAAGAACGATACCTGCGATGCGTTTATATCGAAAACTCCGGTCCACCTAGTCGTATTGGTTTCCCTTCGAGACAGGTGGCTCTATGGACGTGATATTCTGGCGGAGGACGACTTCGAGGTCCCGGCGGTGTTTTCTGAAGACGTGGTCATTCTCCCCCACATGGAGGTCACCATTTCCTTGAAGGAGAGCGCGGGCTTCTCTGCTATCGTCTCAGCGCTGAGCTCCAAGCATCTGATTGCTATGATTCCCTCTAAAGGCTATCAGGTGGGGGACATCGGCACACTGGCCCTTCTGGATGACGGGAAGCAGAGTGCCAAGGGAAGCGTCCAGCTAAAGGGTCTGTGGAGGATCAGGGTCAAGGAGGTGACCAAGGAGGGGGCGGGCCCGTCGGTCAAGTTCCAGAAGGCGGAGGACTTCAAGGACGGATCGGGGCAGGCGGCTGACATCATCAACAAGGTCCATGGCCAGGTGGACGAATTCGCCAAGCTGATGCCCATGGTACCCGAAGAGGTGATCTCCTTCGTCAAGGGCATCGACAGTCCGGGCAAGTTGGCCGACGTCTGCGCGGGCTCACCGATGTTCACCAACGAAGAGAGGCTGGAGCTCCTGGAGACACTGGACCCGAAGAAGAGGCTGGCGAGGGTCAGCGAACGTCTGGAGAGAGACCTTCAGGCTCTGCGTGAGCTGGGCCGGACAGCGACCATCGCAGAATGTGAGACGTGCATGGACTTCGCCGACCAGGCCTTCGAGTCCGACGGCGCGTTCAGAGGCGACGTTGCTGCAGCCTTCCTCGACCATGTCGTGAACAGGCACGCCGGCGAGCTGTTGAGCTTGATAGCCGAGAAGTACGGGCCCGCCTTCATGCAGAAGCGATCCCTGAGGTAAAAGCATTCACCCAGGCTGTTCGGCCTTGGGGAAGTACTCTTTCATCTTCACCCAGAAGAGAGTGAGGACGTCCTCTGGCTCCATGTCCAGGAGGAAGCTGCAGAGGGTGAAAGGCGGCTTGCCCGGTTCCAAGACGACAATCCTGCCATAGCCTTCGACCGGCTCCTCAGAAGTGGCGGGATAGTACTTTCTGATTGCTTCGACGACGGCGTTCGAAAGGTTCCTACTTGCTTCCACCACGAACCTCATCCTGGGGATCTCCGCGTGGCATTCATGACCAGGCCTCCTTATTAGTGATGTCACAGCGACGCGCCCCCCTTCGGGGCCTCGCGCAGCTGGTCACGGCCAGGATAGGCATGGTCTAGGTCAAGTAGGCCATCGTCCACCAGGACGCCCGGACCTGAGCAAAGGTCCCCGCGTCGGGGAAGGCCACCGACGAGAAGTTGTGATTAAATATGGAGGGCGCCCTATGTACTGCGGCAGGCGATTCCGCGGGCGCGGTCCTCTACTGGAGGACTTACGGAGCTCGGCTGTCCCTGGAAGACCCCGGCCAGGACATTGGTGGCTGAACGTGGAAGCCGACGATGGAATGAAAGCGACAGGCTCGGTCGTAGAGCAATCCAAAGAGATATGGCTGCTGTCGCACGAGACGACACGCGAGAAGCTGGACTCCGTAATGGATGATGGTATCGTTCCGCAGTATCATGACTTCAGGGGGATACAGGACAGGATGACCTTCGCCACCGATGCCAGAGACGGCGATTTCCGTCACCTCCGCAGGCGCCTAGAGGGACCGAAGAGGAGGGACTCTGCCTACGTGGTCTTCGAAAGGCCCGAGGGGGTCGAGCACGTCTTCCAATTCCTAGCGAGGAGGAAGCCCGAAGAGCTGAGAAGGGTGGTGGCGCAGGGCCTTGCGGGCTCCATGAAGGATTGGTTCGTGACCACGAAGGTCATCGGCCCCGAGAACGTCGCCATCATCTACAGGTTCGACGGACAGGTGCTCTACTTCAGAGAGACGCTTAGCCAGTGAGCCGCCGGTCCATCTCTGCGTCCAGCCAGTTCGACCGCAACAGAACGATAACCTCTGTAACCATCAGGCATTTGTGGCCGTGGCACTGGGACGAGCCGCCCAACCTCTCCGCGACGAGCTTTTTCGGATCTTCCATGGGCTGGACTACCCTATGATGCCTTCGCGACGTGCGGCTGCAGGCCTTTCAGGACGTTCTCGACAGCCCTGCGCGTGAGCGCCACCCCTCCAGAGTAGCCCGTCATCACGTGCCTGATGGAGCCGTCGGCGTACTCGAAGAAGACCTGAGGGATGATGTAGTCCTCGCTCCAGTCACCATACTTCTTAACGAGGTCGTCCGCCTCAGAGACCTTGACGGTGTCTATGTCGTAGAGGAAGCAGGGGATTCCCAGGTCACCGGCCGCCTTCTTCATGGGTTCGACGGTCGTGGGGACGCAGTGGGGGCACCAGTTGGCGTAGACCACGTGAATCGCCTTCAGAACGCCCGGTGGGATGCTCAAAGCGGCCATCACAGCTTCCCTCCCGTATTTACGCTGCATGGCGAGGTCGATTGGCCGGGCCAAAGAAAGTGGACGAACCCGACCGATGCTACAGAGAGGAGGCCAAGTCCTTCGCGAGGACCTCCAGGTTCTGGAGGAAGGTCTCGTCGGCATCCCGAGGCTGGCCCACGATGAAATAATTCATCCCCTCCTTCTCGTATCTCTCGACGTCAGAGCGGAGGGTCGCGACGTCGGCGTGACCTAGGAGGATGGAGTACACGAAGCCATCTCCTTGGGTCCCCCTCTTGGACAGCTCGCCGGCTATGACCTCCTTCATCTCGGCGTACCGCTGAGGGGAGACGACGTCCGCAGAGGCCCAGCGAGGCCCCACAGGGATCCAGCCCTGGCCGTATCTGCCGGCGAGCCTCAAATGGAAGGGCGCCATGGCTCCGAACCAGATGGCAGGGTATGGCTTCTGAATGGGCTTGGGTTCTACGACAGCGCCCCTGACGGAGACGAACCTCCCCTTGTAGTCCACGGGTGATTCGCTCGTCCAGAGACGGGTCATTAGCTCCAGCGATTCCTTAGACATCGCGGCCCGGTCGGGGAGCTCTCGCCATGTCGAGAACCCATCGAATTCTGGCCTGCTCCAGCCCAAGCCGGAGCCGAGGATAATTCTCCCTCCAGAAAGGACGTCAGCCGTGGCCACCATCTTGGCAAGCATCGCCGGGTGCCTGAACGGCAGGGGAGTGACGCAGGTCCCCAGCCTGATCCTCTTGGTCTTCGCGGCCAGATACGGCAGGAAGGTCCATGCATCGATGTTCCTGTTCGACACTGGGGTCATGAAGTGGTCCGTGACCAGGAACGAGTCGTAGCCCAGCTCGTCCGCCCGGACGGCCATCCTCTCCAAGAGCCGGTGATCGGAGGCACCCTTTGCTGCTAGGCCTATCTTCAAGGTCGGCTCTACTTCCTGACCAAAAACGGATATAAGTGTTGGCGCGAAGCTGTCGAGCCCTGCGCCCGCCGCGGCGTGGATCTCCTAGGTGAAGTCCTTCCTCTCGAAGAGCACCAGCCCGAGGATGGCGGTTATCACGCAGTAGCCCAGCAGAATTGCGAGGCCCTCAGGGATGGTAGCGTTGTAGGTGGTGAGGGTTATGCCACGTCCGAAAGTTGTCGTTACCACGTGGAGAGGGAAGGGCACCGTCATCACGTTGGCGATGATTGACGCGCCGTAGGTCGGTATGAACCATGGCTCTATCTGCACGATGGTGGAGACAAGGGTCTCCACGAGGGAGAAGACGAACAGGATAGAGCATGGCCGACACGAGTATGGAGTAGGAGCTGCTCTTGAAGAGGGAACTGAACATGAAGGTGAGGCCCATCACGGAGGCCAGGTAGATCAGGGAGAAGGCTATCGATTCAAGTAACTCGGTGGGAATAGTGGGGCCGAAGTAATAGAATGCGTTCGCCATCGTTATGGCGAGTGTGATGACCAGTATGATCACGGCCGCCATGAACGCTGAAACCCACTTGCCGATGTAGATGGAGGACCTCCTGATCGGGTTGGGGACCAGGAAGTACCCCGTCCTGTTTTGGAACTCCGAGGAGATGGCGTCGCCGCCGAAGAAGATCCCCGACAGGATCACCATCAGCCCTGCGATCCTCCCCCACCAGCTGGAATAGAAGTCCAAGCTGTTGTCGAGGAAGGAGACGGGCCTTCGAGCGGCCACTACATAAGTGAGCAAGCGCGCTTACGGCGAGGGCGATGGCGAGGAGGACGTAGAACCTCCTTGACCCGAAGTAGTTTCTGAACTCGTACTTGGAGACGGTGATTAGCTGCGAACCGCTCGAAGGAAGGCTACGGGGGGTGACCTTGGTTGATTGTGCCATCTATCATCACACTGTGTCCTTGATCAGGTTAAGGTACGCGTCCTCCAGGGCAAGGGACGCATCCTTGTAGCTGATGACGCCCTATCTTTAGGGAGACGAGATCGCTGAGGAGTCGCTCCTGCGCCTCAACGCCGCCCGCCATTCCGATCCTGAAGTTCAGAGGGTCGATGCTCTCTACAGAGGCGACACCCTTCAGGGCCGAGATTTGGGCCTTCAGCTTCTCGACGTCAGCGCGGCGAGCCAGGGTCACGTCCACCAGGTTTCCGCTGGAGGAGAAACGCGAAGAGACGTTCGCCAGGGTGTCATACACCAGTAGCTTGCCGTGATCGATCATGGCTACTTCGTCGCATATCTCGGTGGCCTCGCTGAGGAGATGGGAGCTCATGAAGACTAGCTTGCCCTTCTTCTTGAGCGATTTCACGATGTCCCTGACTTCGCTCATGCCGCGCGGGTCGAGGCCCATAGTGGGTTCGTCGAGGATCACGATTTCGGGGTCGCTGAGTATGGCCGAGGCGACGTTGATCCTTTGCTTCATTCCCTTGGAGAACTTGCCGACACGCTTGTCGGCCCATTCCTCCATCTTGACCTCGGCCAGGCTCTCCTCGATTCTCCTGTTTCGGTCCGCATTCGGGATGCCTCTGAGCTCGGCGATCATCATTAGGGCCTTTCTGGGCGTAAGGGCGGGATAGATCTCGGGTGTCTCCACCAGCGTGCCACAGGAGGAAAGCGCCAGCCGCTTGTTCTGGTGGACGTCTGTTCCATTGATGAGCGCTCGGCCGCTGCTAGGCGATATCAGGTCGGCGAAGATTTTGAGCGTGGTTGTCTTCCCGGCGCCGTTGGGCCCCAGGAACCCGACGCATTTCGAACCTTCTATCTTAAGGTTCAAGTTAGAGAGGGCGGTGAAGGACCCGTAGTTCTTGGAAAGCCCGACCGCCTCTATTGTAGCAATGGACAACTCAGGACAAGAGCGCCGGGACTGGGCTATATAAGTTAACCCTCTTTACGAAGAAGAGACCGTATCCGCGATCTCGCTCATCCGTCTCCCCAGAAGCCAGGAGGGCGGGCGCCCATGGCGCCACTGTCGTGGCCTAGGAGACGCTCAGCTGCGGCGAGCTCCAGACGATCTCGAGCATTGCATGGCCGTCTTGTTTCCAATTCCATCCGCCCTGAGCGCCACTCGTCGGCTACGGAAGAGTGCGCTCAACCATAGCCCGACAGGAGGCTAGTAATGCCGCTGAAGATGGCGATGAGCCCAAGGGCGAGGATGAGGACGGTGATCCTGCTGCTGGCGGCGAACCTGAGCAGCACCCTGATCAGGAGCAGGCTGACCAGCATGGCAGTGACTATGGCCACGGCGATGGTCGGCAAGCCCACGGTGGAGATCACAGAGCTCATCGCGCCGTGCGAGAACAGCACCGAGACGAGCGCCGCCCCGACGGAGGCGGGAATCAGCGCGAGGAACGACAACCTGAATGATTCCTCTGGTTTCAGGCCGAGGAGGAGCATCGCTGACACCGTGGTCCCCGACCTGCTGACGCCGGGAAAGGCTGAGAGGGCCTGCGCCAGCCCAATGAGTACGTCGTCCCTGAGGGTGAGGCCTTGAATCCCTCTGGTGGGGGTACGGCGGTTCCTCGCGAACCTGATGAGCGATGCGTCGGCCAGCAGCACGACTCCCAGAATTATCATCGGGATGCCTATCACGGGACTGCTGGTGACGTCGGAGACCAACAGGTAGATGCCCACGCCCAAGACCCCCGTGATCGCCGTGACGACAAGGAGGAACTTCAGGAGCGACCTGCCCTCTCCATCCCCCCTCCCGACGAGAGCGAGGAGGACCTTGACCACCTCCTTTCGGAAGTAGATGACCGCCGCGAGGAAGGTGCCCGCCTCAAGGAAGAGGCCGAACGAGTAGGCCCTCTGGAAGTCCAGCCCGAAGAGGTAGGTCGAAACGATGATGATCTGGGTCTTGCTGCTTATGGGAAGCCATTCGCTTATCCCTTGGACGATGCCCAGAAGGACACCGAGCAACCAGTTGGCCAGCGCTCATCACCGAGAGTAACGGCATTAGGACGAAGCGACCGCGTATTTAACCCATCGGCATTCGTGCTCGCAACCAGCGAGGCGCACACTGAGTCAGGGCTGCATAGGGAGGATCTTCGAAATCTCCTCCGCCAGCTTCCGGGTGGCCTCCTCTCTTTCGGGGGCCAGCTGGAGCCTCTCCATCATCTTCGCCTCAAGTCCTGCCAACTTGTCCGAAGCGACCGCCAGTTCCTTCTTGGCCTCCCTGTAGCGAAGCTCCTCCTCTTGCAGCGCGGCCGTCTGGGAGTCCGACTCGCTAATCTCCCTCTCCAGAGCGGCCGCATGAGCCTCGTTTTCAGCGGTCGAAGGAGGCCTCTCGCCAAGGATCCTCTGGAAGAGGCGGCCGGGCCGTGGCTCGGCCTTGATTCGAGAGATCGACGCCCGCTCGGCATCCAGCTCTGTGACCAGTCGCTGTCGTTTCGTCCTCAGCGCCCCTAGCCTGGACCCGAAGTATGCCGCGTCCCGATTGCCTATGCTTGAGGAGATTCGGGCCACCTCATCCCTCGCCACGGCGATGGCGGAGTCCATCTCTGGAAAGGTGAATCCCTTCGAAAGCATCGAGAGGACCCCCTCCTTCCCTGAGGCATAGCCCTCCGGCAGCGTGACCATGGAGGAGGCCCTGGTTTCGAAGTCGTCGAGGAGGACGCCCAGGCTCTTCATCCAGTTCTGCATGCCGTAGCTCGAGTCCGGCGGCAACATCTGATGGCCGAGCTTGTCCAAGGACTGGAGCGTTCTCTCCCTAAGAGCCTGGAAATCTTGCGGGGTTCCGCTTTCGGCCAGCCTGATCTTGTGCTCATGGAAGTCCTTCTTCCTGTGCCTCACCTTCTTAGAGGAAGACCCCCTCCTCGTGAAGGAGCCGCCGCCCCTTCCTCCGTAGCCCGCCGACATAACGTAAGGCGTCAGGGGAGTCCGAGATATAAGAATTCGAATCGGCGGAGCGGTGCGTCACATGTTCAAATGTGCGTCGAGCGAGCCCACCTCTCAGCTTTGGGCGAGGAGCCTCGACGCGGAGGAGGGCAAGGCGAATCACCGTGAAGACCGAGGCAGAGGACTTCTGGGCCTTCGCTTTCTACCGGAGCAGAGGTTTCAATAAGGTGGAGACGGGCTCTGGATAGGTCGGGAAAGCCGAGGTCCAGCTCACTCGGCTTATCAAGGAGATGGGAGGAAGCCCGTTTGCTGGTCAGGACCGCCGGGCCCCCCTTCGGGCCTTCAGAACGCCATATCGGACAGGAACTTCTTCACTCCGCTGACGCAGTAAGCCCTCGTAAGAGACAGGAGGACGACGCCGGTGGAGGCAGTCAGGGCGAGGACGACGAGCATCGTGTCGCCAGCCCCCAATCCCAGCGATGCGAAGCGCGGCGTGACGAGGTAGACCGCGAACGGAATGAACATCAGCGCCGTGGAGAAGAGCCCGGCAAGGAAGGCGATGAAGAAGCCCATCATCGTTACGTACCTGGCCCTGGGGCCCAGGCTGAAGTTGGGGTATCGCGCCCCCGCGCCCAACCCGATGAACCCCTGGATGAACACGATGAAGGCCAAGGCGACCAGGATGACGGCGAGCTGGCTCCAGGCGAAGGGAAAGAGGAGCTGAATGAGGGAAACCACAGCGGCGGAGGCGGCACCGGAGATCACCCAGGGGATGAAGAGCTTCCCCATAATGAGCTCCGAAGAAGATATGGGAAGCATGTAGATGTTGGCGATGGAACCTCCTTCCTGTCCAATGCTGATCGAAGATAGCATGATCGGAAGGATCGTTGAGACCTCGCCCAGCAGGAGGAGGCTGACAGGAGAAGCCACCCCGCTGGAGCCGTAGCCGTTGTAGACCGTGGGGAGGAAGAAGACGACGACGAGCATCACCGGGACGGCTAGGAATCTAATCATCTCCTTCCTTCTCACCAGCGACCTTAGATCCTTCAACGCGAGGGAGAATGCGACGGCGTCCAACCAGAGGAAGGACCTCCCCTGAGGGACGTAGACCGGGGAGGAGGCGACGCTGACTGTGACGGGGACGGGGGACCAATACCTTGACCTGAGGAAGGAGGACGCTTCGAACAGGCCGAATGCGAAGGCCAGGGTGAGCGCAAAGAAGACGGAGGCCCTGACCAGGTCGGAGGACAGCTGAGCCTCAATGGCCACCGAAGGCCACACCATAGGGACGAACCATACGAGGCTGACCCCCTTGACAATCACGGACAGGGCCAGGTAAAGAATGGTCGGCTGGAACGCCAGCTGAAATGCGACGAAGAGGACGATCACCAGGACGATGCGGAAGATCGCTCCGAGCCTGCCGCTCTTCCTGTAGACCGTGGTCGAGACGCGGTTCATCACGGACCTGATGGCCTCGACAATCGCGGCTCCCATGAAGAAGGCGACGAAGGAAAGAACGACCATTGAGGGTATCACAGAAGAGAAGCCCAGCTGCACAGCCAACGGTATGATGAGCCCGAGGCCCAAGGCCAGAAAGGGTGAATACGCGAAGTCGAGCGAGAGGCACGCCGCAACGACATACTCCTGCGGAGTGACGGGAAGCCAGTTCACGGCTTCGCTCGAGGCGAGGCCGCTGGCAGTGCCCAGCTCGAAGAGGATCCCCGCGAGGATGACCGCCGAGGTTAGAATCACAGGGAAGCCTACGACGGCCTGCGCGGCGATGGGCACCAGCAGAGCCCTGATGTCTGACGGAACCACGGGGACCAGGTACCAGACGGCGGCGAAGAGGGGGACGAACAGGAGCGCGTCGATGGCGAAGATCGAGCTGGGGTTGGAGAAGTTGCTCCTGCGGCCCGCGCGGCTGGCCCTGAAGTACGACTTGAAGAGGACGGCCGCGAGGCTCGCGACCGTGGCCCGCCTCAAAGGCTCAGTGCCTCCACAATTTTTGCAGTGTCTTCGCTTCCGGTGAGCTTCAGGAAGGTGTCTTCGAGGCTCGATCCGGGCATGCCCGCCTTGGACCTGAGCTCCTGGGCCGTGCCTTCGGCGATCACGCTTCCTTCGTTCATTATGACTATGGAGTGGCATATGGCCTCTGCAATCTCGAGGACATGCGTGCTGAACAGGATGGCGACGCCCTCCCTCGACAGGCGGTTGAGGATGTCCTTGATAATCCTCGCGGACCTGGGGTCCAACCCGTTGAGGGATTCATCGAGCACCAGGACGCGAGGCCTGTGTAGGAGTGCCGCGGTGAAGGCGACCTTCTGCTTCATCCCCTGGGAGAAGCCGCTCATGACTTCATTCACATGCTCGGACATCTGCAGCGCGTCCAGGAGCTCCGCCACGCGCTCCCGCCTATCGCTCGGAGCTATCCCATACGCGGTCCCCACGAAGTCCAGGTATTCGGAAGCCGTGAGGTACTCGTAGAGATAGGGGGATTCGGGTACGTAGCCGACAAGCTTCTTCGAGTCGGTCGGCTGCCTGAGGACGTCGATGTCGCAGAGGGAGATTCTTCCAGAGTCGGGCTTCATTATGCCCATGATCATCCTCATGGTCGTGCTCTTGCCGGAGCCGTTGGGCCCGAGAAGGCCGAGGATCTCGCCTGCTTCGACCCGCAGGGAGATGTTGTTCACCGCCACCTTCCTGCCGAAGGTCTTGGTAACGGAGTCCACTACGATGGCTTCCAAGGGCATGGAGCGCTACGCGGTCCTCCCGGCTCGGGTGGTTTAAAGGATTATCCCGCAGCGGTCACACAGTTTCTTTAGAGCGTTTATTGACGCCGTGCAGAGGAGCCAAAGAGTATCAGAAGGCCTTCGCAAGCTCCATCCATTCTCCAATCAGCCCTTGAACGTGAGAAGAGTTGCGAATGGAGCGAAGCCGCGGAGAAGTGCGCGGCGCTGCTTACGGAGATGCCCCCCGACTCAAAAGAGGCAATGAACGCTTCCATGCCAATGGGGTAATGCTACGAGCAGGCGGCCTACCAGTCGCTAAGCGCCTCGGAGTTCGAACGCCTCCTGAGCTGTTAAGGGCTTGTGGCAGGAGACGTTAGTCTCCTGAATTCTCGAGAAAATGGGATCCCCTGACGTCATCCATATTTACCGGCCTGATTTACGGAATTAAGACGTGACGCAGTCCGACCTCCTCTTTTTAATCAAGCTGGTGGCCGTTCCTGTGCTCATCCTAACGGTGAGCGTGGCGGCGCGCAGGTGGGGCCCTTCTGTCGGCGGCTTCATCATAGGCCTCCCCCTGACCTCCGGGCCTGTCCTCGTCTTCCTGGCGCTCGAGCAAGGCGTAGGGTTCGCGTCGGCGGCAGCGGTGGGGACTCTACTGGGCGTGCTCCCGCTGGCCTCGTACTGTGCGACCTACAGCCTGGTCAGCTTCAGGGAGAGCTGGCAGGTCACGATCGTCGCGAGCACCACAGTCTACTTCTTCGTGGCGACTCTCCTGAGCTTCACAGGAGTGACCCCCTTCCTCGCCCTGGCAGCGGCCATCGTCGGGATAGCCATGTCCCTGAAGATCATGCCCTCGGGCTCGGATGCCATCCCGACCAGGTATCCCTCCTCGTGGGAGCTGCCGGCCCGTATGGTCGCGGCCACGTCTCTGGTGCTGCTGATCACCGGAGGAGCCTCCCTGTTGGGATCGCGCTGGAGCGGCCTGCTGGCACCTTATCCGATTTACGCGACCGTTTTCGCTGTTTTCATGCAGAGGTACGAAGGAGCTGACGCCAGCGCCCCCTTCCTGCGCGGCGTAGTGGCGGCCGCCTTTGCCGCGGCGGCGTTCTTCTTCACATTCGCTTCGACAGTGGTCGCCCTGGGTATCCTTTTGGCCGCGGTCCTGTCATTGGGCGCAGCCCTCTCTGTGGAGGCTTTGATCCTGCTATTCGGCCAGAGTGTCTGGCGGAGGGACACTCGGGGACCATGACCCCTTGAGGGAACCTGCCACTACAGAGCCCGCATGAAATGATACTCTATCTGGTGGCTGGGTCAGCGCGTCGCCAGGGTCACCACGGAGGAAGGTGTGACCATGGGGGGGAATTCGACCTGGAGCTCGTTGGGAACTGCTCTGCCGACGATGAAGGCATCCGAAGCACATGGCACAAAGGCGAATCTGAAGGGCCGCGCAGGCCTTAGAGCGGCGGGAGAGGGACTCCCTGCTAGGCGCCCTTGCTCTTCCCGTAGAACCCTATCCAGGTGAATACGACGCCGATGATGATGAGGGCCACCGCCTCAGCGTGGCCGCTCCCCAACGTCACCGTCCCCCGGAGGAGGTCTATCCCCATAGCCACCAGCGTAATGACAAAACACAGCAAGCCGGCGTAGAAAATCTGATCCGAGGCTTTCAATCCAATCGTTCACTCCTAGCGCCATCGTCGGTATTTAACCCTCCGTTTCTTCTACTTTCGGTGGGCGGGGACGTCATGGGCTCCCTCTAAGGCCGGGCAGCTGGCAGTGGGGGGGGGGAGTCATGCGTCGTCGCAATACTCCAGCAGTGATAAGGCCGTCCGCTATGAGCATGAATGGCCAGCACAGCCTGACCCCTCTCGAAAGCCTTTCGGGCCTGCGTGAAGCGGACGCCAATGGGGGTTGAGCTTACGAGTCAAGCCAAATATACCAGCGAGGTCGGCCTAGAAGTTGAATATGAAGCCAACGAAGGCCGCTTCCGATCCTCTGTATCTGAAGGTCGCCCGCAAGGTCCTGTCAGAGACCGTCGGGCTGAAGAAAGGGGAATCTCTGACCATCGAGGCGTGGAGCAACTCCCTGCCTTTCGCCCTCACGGTCTCTCTCGAGGCCAAGAAGATGGGCGCCGTTCCCCTGATGATCTACGAGGACGAGGCAACCTACATCCAAGGAGTCCGCAGCACGCCGAAGGACGCCCGGGGGGTCATGGGGAAGCATGAATACGCGCTCCTGTCAGGGTCTGACGCCTACGTCTTCATGCCTGGCCCACCTCTGGCCAGCTTCAGCAGACAGATCACCAGGCAGGAGTTCATCGACTCCACGAAATACAACGAATCATGGTACAAGGCCGCCGAGAAGGCGAAGCTGAGAGGAGCGAGGCTGACGTTCGGGTATGTCGGCGAGGATATCGCCGGCGTCTTTGGAAAGAGCCCGGCGACCATCACCCGGCACCAGTTGCAGGCTGCGCTGGTGGACTTCGCCCATGTGGGAAGGAAGGCGAGGGATGTCGCCAAGAGCCTAGTGGACGGGAGGAAGGTCACGGTCAAGGGAGAGGGCACAAGTTTAACCTTCGAGCTGAAGGGGGAGTTGGAGATCCAGGACGGGAGGACGGACGACGATGACGTGTCATCGGGGAATAACGTAAGCTATGTGCCGCCAGGGTACGTATACAAGGAGGTCGATCCCTCCTCCATATCCGGGAAGGCGAAGCTGTCGCCGACTCTGACGAGGTTCGGCCTCCTCGAGGATGCCACGCTGGTCTTCGAAGGCGGGACGATCGTCAAGTGGAGCTCGAGGAAGTCCCCCGCGGTGCTTCGCGCCCTGGGAGAGGCCATCCCAGAGAAGCAGCGGGTGCTATACGGCGTGACGGTGGGCATCAACCCCCTCATGAAGTTCGGCTTCGGGCAGGACAGGTTCCCGTCGGGCTCGGTGGGCCTGGTAGGCAGCTTCGCGGGTATCCTGCGCGCCGCCACGCTGAAGTCGGGCGACGACCTGATAGTGAAGGGCGGCTCCTTACTCTAGGCTCTTTGAAGTGCCGTACCGGGAGAGGCCTTTCATGACGTACTCCTTGAAGGCGTCGACGTGAAGGTGGACCCCAACGTCCGCGTTGGGCTCCTTCTTCCAGACGCCTCGGCGGTCGCCCATAGAGGTATAAAGCCGACATGATTCTAACGGCGGCGAAGATGGCGACTCATCCGAGGGATGTCCCGTGCAGAGTGAGTCCGAGAGGTACCGGAGGTCATCTTGGTTGACCATAGACCATAGGCGATATCTACCTTTGACATAGACATGCTACGTACTTCCCTCTTGGACTGAGGGAACTGAGCGCGGCAACGTTAAGAGCTTGCATGGTCGCCGTTCAGAGGCGCGTGGAAAGACAACAGCTCCCGGCCGTCATCTCCTTCATCTCTGAGGTGACCATCGTAATGGTTTCGATCTACCTCCCCTACAGGGCGTTTCAGCTGGGCGCCGACAGCTGGCTCGTGGGGCTGGTGGGCGCCTCGGGGTCGGTCGTGTACATGTTCGCCCCGGTCCTGACGGGGAGGCTTTCCGACAAAGTTGGCCCCAGGCGGCTCTTGGTCTTGGGGACCTCTCTGATCACGGTGCTCTGCCTCTCCTACACGCTCGTGTCCAACCCCGTCATCTACGTGGGGTTGAGGCTTCTGGAAGGGATAGGATGGGCGATGATTTGGCCTCCCTTGGAGGCACTCTACAGTCTCAGAGGAACCGACCTAAGAAGAAACATGAAGATGTTCAACCTAGCTTGGGGGCTGGGGGCCATCACGGCGCCCATCCTGGGTAGCCTTGTCGTGAGCTTCTCTTCGGTGGGCGAGACCTTCCTGCTTTCAGCGACCATGATGGCGGCGGCCCTGCTCGTGAGCCTCAGCATAGAAGGAAGGCCCTCGGCGCGCACGGCCTCCCAGGAGAGGCCGAAGGTCAGGCTAGATCCGGGGGCGACGGCGGGCCTCCTCTCTTACGCGTTCGTGTACGGCCTCACGATGACCACCTTTTCGACATTCTTCCCCAAGTACGCCGCGAGCTTGAACTTCGAGGTCACGCTTTGGGGAACAGTTCTAAGCGCCATCTACGCGGGGCGGCTCATGGCGTTCCTAGTCTCGGAAAGAGTGATGCAGGCACTGGGGATGAAGACTACCAGGACCGTCTTCCTCCTCCTTGCCCTATGCTTCCCCCTATACTCCGTGACCCCGCACCCGAGCGCCTCTCTCCTCGTCATCTCCTCTTTCGTGACCGGCGCCGCCTTCGGCTTCGTCTACTCCGCGACCCTGGTGAGCATGCTCAGCGGGCCTATAGAGGGGAGGGGGCGTTCGGCGGGCCTCTTCGAATCGTCTCTGGGGTTCGGCTCTTTCGTCGGGCCGGCCTTGGCAGGGGCCGTCGCTTCGTCAGGGTTGTGGCTGACCATGATGCTGCCCGTGGCGCCCATCGTCGGCGTGCTCCTGGCCGGGGCGTCCGTCCCTCATGAGCAATCCTGCACTTCCGCTGGGCATGACGTTGGACAACGTTAAAGTCTCTTGCCCATACGGGACCAGACGGGAGCGAGGAAAGACTAAGGCTATCCGAGGAGGACAACCAATCAGCCGACGAGCAGGCCCGCTCGCATGAGCAGGAACTCGAGGAGGCTGACTTGCTTCGTGCTGGTCACCGAGGCCGCATCCTGACCTGTGGGGAAGGTGACCTTCACCAGGAAAACAGGCTGGATCTCCTGCGTTGAGAGGCTGAACTTGGCGGCAGCAAATGCGGGTTGACCGGGGGTGTACGTGAACATCAGCACTTTGCTCTCCAGAAGTTCGCCGGACTTGTCGTTGTAGACAGTGATGTTGATGGCGCCGCTGACAGGAGCAGTCAGATCGTTGGTGACGGTGAAGTTCACGTCGATGTTGTCGGTGAAGACGCTCTGGCAGCCCGAAGAGGCCACGTTCGTGTGCGCTATCGTTACCCCTGTGGTCGCATTCCAGGTCGAAACGGTATCCGGAACGGGCATGACATAACTCTCAATGTTTGTCTCCTCCGTCTGCGCCTGCCCGTCGAAGGACGTGACGCTCACTTTGTTCTGGGCGTCGGCCGGGAGAGTGGCGAAGCCGGACGGGACAGCCGCCATGGTGATCTTGTACTGGGAGAAGACCGTCAAGATGGTCACTATGGCGAGCAGGGTGACGAGCTTGGCCAGTTCCCCTTTGTTCAAGACAGTGTCTACGAGAGACATCCCGTTATATTAATCTCACTGCAGAAAATCCGTTCTATCGGCCTTCGGCAGCAGATCAGGCTTCCCTGGGCAAGAGAGGAGCCCGGCGTCCAGACCTCCTATGCCTGATCGCGAAGACGGAGCCCATCACGACGGCACACGCAGCGATCGCGATCCCTGCGTAGAGGAGGTTATAGGCCGCCACCTCCGGAGTCGATGGCGACGACCCAGAGCCCTCCTGCTGAGAGCTGCTGGTGGTCGTCACTGTCTGCGTCGTGGTGCCCGCCTGGGAAGCTGTGCTCGTAGTGTTTCCCGGCGTCGTCTGAGCATAGGTGAGCTCGCAATGGGCTACATCGGTGGTGACGTTGGCGTCGGCGGGAGGGGGGTAGACGGTCCCGTAGGCGCCGTAGTATCCGAGGCCGCCCCACTCGTGGCTGAAGTTGAAGTTCCCCGAGGTGTCGGTGTCGACGTAGAAGGTGTTCACGCTGGCATCGGGGAGGATGATTGTGAGGAAGATCGTAGCCTGCTGCGGCGGGTAGAGGCTCCCGGTGAGGCTGATCGGCTGACCGACGACGAAGGTGGGCTGATTGAAGGAGAGGCTGATTTGCCACTGGCTCTCGACCTGCTGGGCCAGGGCTGTGCCGCCGACCGAGGCGGTGATGAGCATGGCCAGCGTCGCCAGCGCCGCATATCGTCGCAGGGGGATTCCGTGGACGTAGGGCTTTTCCGTCCCGCAAGGCTCTTGCCCCGCGTGTGCCCCCCCACAGCCTCCTGCGTCCATCGTCGCATGTCCGATCATCTTAACGATCTAATCCTCCCGGTAGGCGCCAAAAAAAAGAAAAAACATCAGATGCTAGCTCTGAGATAAGATTGCTTTCTTCACTAAGCCAGACGTGAGGGCGATCTTGTAGTTGTTCAGGGGCATCGGACTGGCGTCGTTGACAGCGGCGGCAGCGGCCGTAGCCGCCACGGAAGCGCTTATCGTCTTGCCCTTCAGCGCGGCCTCGGCGGCAGTGGCCTCGACTGGTGCGGGTGCGACGCCACCGAGCCAGATGCTGGCGGTGCTCACCGTACCGGTCGCGGGTGCCACCAGCAGCCCGACGCTGGAAGTGGCGAAGTCGAAGCCCTTCCTTGCGCGGTACTTCAGGTAGACCTGCATGTTGCCCGTCGTTGGAGTCGGCACGACGATGTCCTTGATGATCTCGTCAGCGTTGAGGACGTTCCCTGGTGCGAACGCGTAGAAGAACTGGTTCATGGGGATGGTCCGCTGCGTGGTGACCACCGATGCGCCAAGAGCCAGAAGGGCGACGCCTGTGTCTGAGGGATGGACCGAGTAGCAGCCCTTGGGCCCTCCGAAGATGGAGTGGTACGTGTTGTTCCCGAGGGTCGCATAGCATACAGACCCTCCCTTCCTTAGACAGTTGAACAGATTGTGTTCATACCTGTAGTACCAGCACCACACGTCCTGAGAGATGTTGCCGCCGATGGTCCCGACGTTCCTTATGTTGGGCGTGGCTACGGACAGGGCCGCCTGCGCCAACGCGGGCCAGCTCTGGCTGACCGTCGCGCTTGCGGCGATATCGGCCAGCGTCGCCAGGGGTCCCACGTGGAGGCCCGCAGAGTCGGTCGTGATGGTGTTCAGCGCGGGGGAGATCGTCTTCAGGTTGATGATATACGTCGGGAGCTGGCTAGTGGGGAGCGATGATTCCTTCATCGTCGTGATTTCCTCCGTCCCGCCGGCGATGACGACCGCATTCGTGCCGTACTTGTCAAGGAGCTGTACGGCCTGATTCAACGAAGTCGCGTCTACGTGATAGAAGTTCTTCATTCTAGGCCACCCCTAGGGCCTTCAAGACCTTGGCAGGCATTGTCGTCTCGTCCTTGTACCTGACGCCGATGGCGTTGTAAACAGCGTTGGCGATGGCTGCCGAAACCGCGCCGACCGGAGGCTCGCCCATGCCCTTCGCTCCGTAAGGTCCCAACTTGTCGTATGGCTGCACCCAACTCGCCGTGAATTTGTCGGGGGTGGGAAAGTCCAGAATGGTCGGGAACCCGTGGTCCCTGAAGTTGGGGTTCATCACGGTGCCGTTGTTGGCGTCGTACTCCTGATGCCAGGTCCTTGCGAAGCCCCCTCCGTGAACCCAGCCGGCTTCCACCTGTCCGAGCGCGCCCCTGGGGAAGATGACGGTTCCGCTGTCATCGCAGATGCAACCGTCCAGCAAGGCCACGTCGCCCGTGTCCTTGTCGACGGCCACCTCGACCACGGTCGTAGAGGCTGTGCGCGTAGTCATGCCGTAGTTGAGCGCATTGTTGCCCCATCCGACCATGCCCGTCGCTTGGCCGAGGACGGCTGCGTAGGTGGTGTTCTTGGTGGAGTCCGAGATTTCCGAGATCACGTTGTTCTTCGCTGTAAGGTTGTCCACAGTAGTGTTGAGTGTCGCCGCAGCCAGCGCAAAGACCCTGTTCTTGATGTCTGTGGCGGCGGCGATGACGGCGTTGCCCGTGTGCCCGGTCCTCGAGCTGCCAGCCTGCAGGAAGCAGTCTTGAGTGGCAGAGGTATCTCCGAACTCGCCGATGGCCACTTTATCCATCGTGACGCCCAGTGTCTCGGCCGCGATCATTAGCATCTCCTGCGCTGTAGTGTTGATGTTGGACTGGCCTAAGTTAAGGAGGAAGGTTCCGTCCGCTGCGCTCAGGATGAACGGGGTCACCTGGCCGAAGACGGCCACCGCGCCCTTGTTGCAGATGAAGTTAGCTACGCCTATTCCGTGCCAAGTCCCGTCTGATAGCTGCTTGATCCCGGGTTGGTGCCACCTGGTGGTCCACTGCATCGTGTTGGCCGCCGACGTCGTGGCGTCCTTCACGGCGACGCTGCTGAACGGAAGCCCGGTCGCGCCGTCCGTCTCGGTGGAGGTCAGGACGTTCTGCAATCTGAGCTGGACGGGGTCCATGTTCAGCTTGTACGCCAGCTCGTCGATGACCTGCTCCATCGCGAAGGTTCCGGCGGGCTCGCCTACACATCTCCAGGCGCCTGTGCGAGGCAGGTTCGTCGTGACGGCGTATGCCGTGAACAGGTAGTTGGGCCAGCGGTACGTGATCTGGAGTGGAGAGACGACGTCCCCCTCGCCGAATCCTGCGCTCCCTCCCATGTCGCCGACGAGTGTAGCCTGGATAGCCTGGAACGTGCCGTCGTTCTTCGCGCCCACCTTGACGTCAATGTAGCTGCGGTACTGGCGGGTCGCGTGGAGGTAGTTGTCCTTCCTGGAGAGGTAGTTGAGGACAGGCTGGCCCGTCTTCTTGGAGAGGTACGAGGGCAGTATAGCGTATTCGTAGCCCGTCAAGTCCCCGAAGCCGCCGCCGGTGCCGTGGTTGATTATCCTCACGCTATTGAGAGGCATCCCCATGAAGCCCGCCACGACCGTGCGGCCCATGAAGGGCCACTGCCCAACGGTGTAGACGGTCAGACTGGGAACGGCGTCGTACGAGTAAATGGCGAGCGCCGACCTCGGTATGATCGGGCTGTGCTGGTAGGTGGCAGTGGGGCCGAAGCTGTCTTCGACGGTCACGTCGGAGGAGGCGAAGCCTGAGTCGACGTCGCCCTTCTTGCTGATGGTGGGGGCGCCGCCGATTACGTTGCCACTGGAGAGGAAGCCCACGTTGGGTGCTCCTGACGCCATCGCGTCTTGGGGGTTCAGGACGAAGGGGAGCTTCGAGTAGGTGACGTTGATAAGGTCCAGGGCCTCTTCAGCGATGTCAGGGTCGGTCGCGGCGACGGCGGCCACTTCCTGTCCCACGAACAACACTTCCTGGGAGAAGAAGGGGCAGTCCACGTACGTCGTGACGGCCTTGACGCCCGGAAGGGCCAACGCGGCGCTGGCGTCTATGGCGGTTATCTTCGCATGGGCGTATGGGCTGGAAAGGATCTTCATGTATAGGAGATTGTCGATGACGTGGTCGTTGGGATAGAGCCACTTGCCCAAGACCTTCTCCATGGCGAAGTTGTCGTGCTGGTCCGTGCCCACTACATTGAATGAACTCATTCTAGGAGCTCACCCCTGCAGCGTCCATCACGGAACGCGTGATGGCGGCGTACTGACCGCATCCGCAGATGTTCCCGGCGAGGGCCTGGCGAATCTGGTCTACCGTAGGCTTGGGGTTGGCGTCCAGAAGCGCCTTCGCCTGCATGATCATTCCCGGCGCGCAGGCGCCGCATTCGGTGCCCTGGTTCGCTATCCAAGCCGCCTGTAGCGGATGGAGGTTCTGTGGGGTGCCTATCCCTTCGATGGTGGTTACGGTATGCCCTTCAGCTTCGATAGCTAGTATCTGGCATGAATTGACGGCATTCCCATCTATGATGACGGTGCAGGCACCGCACTCGCCTCGGTCGCAACCCTCCTTCGCCCCGAACAGGTGAAGCTGGTCCCGGATGACCCTGAGGAGGGTCCAGTTGCTCTGGACTTGGAGGGTCTGAGACCCGCCGTTCACGCTGAGGGTGACGACCTTGGTGAGCACCGGCGTAGGAAGCCCGGCGGCCGTCGTGGAGGTAGTGCCTGAGGACGAGCTGCTAGAGCTGCTACTGGAGCTACTGCTAGAGCTGCTACTGGAGCTACTGCTAGAGCTGCCACCAGGGCTGCTCTTGTTGAGCAGCGTTATCTCAGCCGCGCCTGCGACACCGACTCCGGCGACTACAGCGCCTATTCCGACACCTTTAAGGAAGTCACGTCTCTTCATCTTGGAATTTCTTCCTATGATGTTATCGTCTTCTTCGATTGTCATATCTCTTTTATTCTCTTGATGTGATCACCCCTTCTCGTGAAAGGGGTTCGAACGACATCGACCGATAAAGTTGCTTTTTATAATAAGAGCTTTGCGGCTATGAAGTTTAAACATAGGGGCCCCGCAAATGGATACGACCGTAGCGCGTATGCCGGGGAAACGGGCGGTCCCGCTCGAGGACCAACGAGTGACGACAAGCTTATGACGACGGGGGAGTGCCAGGAACTCGTGAAACCGAAGTTCACGTATGTTGGGATAAGGGTCAAGGACTTGGACGAGTCCATCGGCTTCTACTCCCGGCTGTTCAAGATGGAGTTGGTCGGCAGGTCAAAGATCGATGTTACGCATGGCGAGGTCGCTTCTCTTGTCAGCGAGAAGGGTGGATTCCCTCTGGAGCTAAACTATTATGAGGAGAAGAGCCTTTACGACAAGCGTTACACCGTTGGGGAGGGTTTGGATCACCTCTGCTTCCAAGTTGAGAGCCTTGATGAGACCCTTGGGAGGGCGAAGAAGATGGGATACCGGGTGATTAGGGAGATCAAGACCAAGACTTCCAGATGGGCCTACATCGAAGACCCCAATGGCATCTGGGTCGAAGTCTTCCAGTGACGGGTAACTTCAGACTTCAATCCCTTCAAAATGGGGGCCGCCAGGCCTCCATTGGCAGATGGCCTTGAATGTCCGGCAGATTCTCAAGGTCAACCAGAGCTTCCGCCTTTGGCGTAGCTCACGCTCAACATCCAGCGAGAACGCCGGAGTAGATTGGACCAACTTGTGGTCCTTCGGTGCGAGGACGGGCTGAAGATGAATTGAGTCCCCTGGCGGCGGACGCCGAGTCGAGAGTCCGAGGGATCAGAAAGAGGAAGACGGCGGAGACGAGGGCTCTTGCGACAAAGGTCAGGCCGTCAGCGGAGATGGAGCCTGTTCCGAATTGGAGTCGCGACCCCAATGGAGGACCCCAGGGACGCCAAGACCCAAAGGCCAGAGGACCCGGGCACGGAGCTCCAGGTTCAAGATGATATGGTGTCCCTCGAGGGGGATGCCACCGTTTAGGACCTGCCGACCCCAGCCCCTTCGAGCTGCGCGGTCAAAAGTCTTAAAGAGTCGTTTCTCCGGGACGGCGAGATGAAGGGGTCGAAGCTAGGGTTGGAGTTCGCCGTGGAGACGTTGGACTTGGCGAAGAGCTATGGGAAATTCACGGCCCTCTTCGGCCTTAACCTCAACGTAAGGAAGGGGGAGATACTCGTCATCTTGGGGCCCAACGGCTCGGGGAAGACGACCCTCCTCCATCTCCTTTCGACCGTCCTCAAGCCCAGCGGAGGGACGGCCAAGGTCATGGGCTACGACATCGTCAGGGAGCCACTGCAGGTCAGGGAGGTGGTGGGCATCTCCTTCCAGGAGCCCAGGGGCTTCTGGAGGCACAAGCCCAGGGGCATCCTCTCCTTCCATGCCTCGATTTACGGGTTCGAGGGGGCGAGGAGGAAGGAGGCGGTGGAGAGGGCCCTCCATGAGTTCGACCTCTGGGACTCGCGTGACAAGAGGTTCATGGAGCTCTCCGGGGGACAGGCCAAGAGGCTCGAAGTGGCCAAGCAGTTCATCCAGAGGCCTCAGGTGGCCATCTTCGACGAGCCCACCAGCATGGTGGACCTCGCTGGGAAGAGGATGATCTGGGATAAGATCAGGGAGCTAAGAGAAGAGGGCTCGACCGTGGTGGTGGCCACCAACGAGGTCAGGGAGGCGGAGTACCTCGCGGACAGGATAACCATCATGAGCGAGGGGAAGGAGGTGGTCACGGACACGTTGCGGACCCTGAAGGACAGCGTCAGGGGCGCTGACATCGTGGACATCGAGTTCTCCGTGTCCGTGGGAGGCCACGTCGTCGAGGCCCTCAAGAAGGTGGAGGGGACCGCCAGGGTCCTTCAGGAGTCCGAGAACAGGCTCAGGGCCTACGTCACCAGGTCGGAGGACTGGCTACCCCTCATGATGGCCAGCGCGTCGTCCCAGTCGCTGAAGGTCACGTCGGTCAGGGTTACGGAGCCGTCCTTGGACGACATCTTCCTGCATTACACCGGAGGGACGCTTCAAAATGGCGCCGACGCCTAGGACCTTCTCTCTTCTGTCCTTTGACCTCCGGGAGGCCTTCGACTCCGTCCCGTGGGTGGCCTACTACTGGGTATTCTTCGCGTTCGAGTACTTCGTGTACGGCAGGCTCATCTCCGCCCTGGTGGTCAAGCCCGACAACTACATCTTCTACTACGGGACCGGGCTCCTCGTCCTCATACTCTTCAACACGGCCTCGT
Source organism: uncultured Nitrososphaerota archaeon (assembly GCA_963842885.1). GTDB lineage: Archaea > Thermoproteota > Nitrososphaeria > Conexivisphaerales > DTJL01 > DATKKG01. The sequence goes on along the minus strand of CAWJIE010000003.1, from coordinate 98,758 downwards.
GGGCGGGGAGGAGCTTCGTCGAGAGCGCCCACGAAGGCAGGCTGAAGTACCTCCTTTCGCTTCCCATAGACCGGAACCACCTGTTCTTCGAGCAGATCATGCTGGGGGCGGTCGTCAACACGGTGAGGCTGGTGCCCCCCCTGGCGGTGATCATGTGGCTGAGCGGGACCATGTCTCCGGGGGTCCTCCTCTCCACACTCGCCATCCTGACGCTCCTGGGCATAGCCGTCATCGGGCTCATGGTGGCATTGTCCTTCGTGGCGTTCAGGTCCTTCGACATATACAGCGCCGTCGTCGCCGGATTGAGCGCCCTGCTGATCCGTTTCAGCACGATGTACTACCCGCTGGCGTTCATGCCGCAGGGGATAGCGACCGTCTCGAAGGGCAACCCCCTGACGTACGGGACGGACCTGCTGAGGGACGCTCTGGGATTCCCCCCCTCCCTGCTGGTCGACCCGTACCTGGCGACGGTGGTGGTCATGACGCTGGCCGTGGGCGCCCTGTTCGCGGGCATGTTCACGATATCTCACGCGGTGGAGGGGGTGAAGTCGTCATGAGGCAGCGCCAGAGGATCTTCAGGATAATCGTCGTCGACGTCTCATACTTCTTCAGGACCAAGTGGCTCATCGCCACCCTCATCGCGCTGAACCTCTCCGACATGCTTGTCCTCGGGCTGGTGTACAACGGCATGATGAGCATCGACTACTTCACCTTCTTCGTGCCGGGCGTCGTGATAGCGGGCATGTTCGCCGCGGCGCTGGACGTGGGCAGGAGGGTCTACCTTGGGCTCACCGAAGGCGTCACGCAGTACTACCTCAGCCTCCCGGTGAGCACCGACGGCCTCGTCTGGGCGCACATCATTTCGGGAGGGCTGGGAGGGACCATCTACTCGGGGATACTCCTCGCCGTGGCGCTGGCCCTGCTGCCGCATCCGTCCTGGACGGCGGCGCTGGCGATGATCCCCATCATGCTTGTGCTGTCGATGGGCCTCTCCGGGATCGCCGCCGTGTTGAACCTCTTCTCGAAGAGGGGAGAGCGGTACTGGGTCTTCGCCGAAGGGCTCCAGGTGGCTCTGCTGGGGATGAGCACCATCTCATACCCGCTCTCCGTGATACGGGGGGTCTTCCCGGCATCCCTGGCCACCGCCATCGAATACAATCCCCTGAGCCAGGGAGTGGACGCGCTGAGGTCGTGGGTGTTCGGAGGCCAGCCCATAGCGGCGGTGGCGCTGGGCTCCCTGGTCCTCACGTCGCTGCTGTTGCTGGCCGTGGGCGCCGTCTCGTACAGGGAGGTCTTCTACAAGGTGAGAGAGGTGGGCAAGCTGTGAGCTCAGCGGCATGGAGGGAATCCGGTGCGAGCAGCTTGCACTTCCGTCTCTCATTTCGACGTGTCCCCGTTCCCTGGCGGGCGTCGCCAGGCTGGATGCCATCGAAACACATTTAAAACATGCAAAGTAATGCCAGTAGGACTCAAAATGTCTGCACCAAACACCGTACTAATCGGAAAGAAGCCTGCGATGAACTATGTGCTCGCGTGCCTCACCCTGTTCCAGAACGGAGTCAACGAGGTACACATCAAGGCCAGAGGAAGGTCCATCAGCACGGCTGTCGACGTGGCTGAAATTACGAGGAAGCGGTTCGCCACCGAAGCCAAGATCAAGGAGATCAAGATCGACACCGAACAGCTGAAGAACGCCGAGACCAACACGATGAGCAACGTCTCAAGCATAGAAATCATCTTGGCGATGTAGGTAGAAGCCGAGGGAAGACCACCTCCCTGAGCCAGCGTTGTGCTATGGACGAAGGAAGGGTAATCCCCGTTGACATGTCTCCAGCAAACCTCATTAGACTACGGACCACAAAGCGATGGTCGAGGAAGCCATGGAGATCGCGAACGGCATTCATGTGATAGAGGGAGTTAGGGGTGCCAACTCGTACCTGGTGGGCAGTGGCGAGGGTTTCACACTGGTGGACACTGGCCTTCCCGGGAACGCCGAGAAGATCCTGAAGGAATTCGTCGCCGCGGGCTTCAGGTGAGAGCTTGAAGACGTTCTTCAGGGAGGTGTCGCTGGACAGCCACGGGACAGAGAGCTCATCGACGTCACGGCTGCCGTGGTGGCCGCGGTGAGAGACAGCGGGGTGAAAGGGGGGCTGTGTCTCGTCTACTCGACTCACACCACGGCCTCCATCGTGGTCAACGAAAACGAGGAGGGGCTGGTGCGCGACATCGCCAACAAAATCGCTGAGGACTTCCCTCGGAGGGGGACCTGGCTTCACAACCTGATGGACGACAACGCCCACTCGCATCTGGCTGGGACGTACCTGGGACCATCGGTAGTGCTCCCGGTCAGAGGGGGGTCGCTCTCTCTCGGCGAGTTCCAGAGCGTCTTCTTCGTCGAGCTGGACGGGCCCAGGTCGGGGAGGAAGGTCGTCGTGGAGGTCCTAGGCGAAGAGGGCGGCTCGTAGATGCCCTCTGCCCTCCAATCTGACCCGACGCGGCTTTGACATGTCTCAGACAGAGGGAGTGTAACTGCTAGGGACAGGCTGGGAGATTTCGCGAGGCCGACGTCTCGAGCACGACATCCTGGTTATCAGCACCAGCAAGAAAATGACCGCTGCGGAGATGGCGACCAGCCAGCCGGCACCGATACCACTGCCGAAACCCCCAGAGGGGAAAGACCCATCCAGCCAGCTCCACATGGCAGCTGTGGCTATCACGACGATGACGAGACCTATCGCCACCGACCACCAGTCTCTCCCCCGTTCTCCAGCCAACCCACATATGAGGAGGTGCCCTTCGGACATAAGGTTTCTCCTCGAAGCCCGAAGGGACTCGCCCGCGAACGTCTCCAAGCCTTTTAAGAAACGAAGGCCTGGCCTGCTTCGATGGTCCAACAACCACGCAAGGCCTTTTCAATCGACACCATGATGTCGAAGTCGTATTGGACCTGGAGGGCCAACCTGGCCCTGTCAGTGCCCACGATGCTGTCCAGTTCGCTGAGTGTCTTGGCGGAGGCGATCCTCGGGGTCGCGATCCTCGGGCTCATCGTGGACCTGGAGAGGACCTCCATTTTGAGACAGATAGCGCAGGCCTTCAGCGCGGGGGACTACTCGTCGCTGGGGACACTGTTGTCGTCTCAGCAGTTCCTGGGCGTCGCCCTAGTGTTCCTGCTCCCGGCGGTCCTTGTCGCATTGGTTGTGAACGTCCTGGCGAGCGGCTTCGTCTACTCGGCCGAATTCGGGTCGTACTGGGAGGCGCTGAACGGGTCGCATGTGGGAGTCGCCGAAGTCATGGTCAAGTTCAGGGAAAGGTGGGGGCCGATGGCTTGGACCCTCTTCCTCTCGTATCTCGTCACTTTCGCGCCCCTGATGCTCGCAGCGCTGGTTGCTTCTCTGACGATTCTCGGGAGCACCGGGCTGGCCACCGTCCTGGCCTCGTTCGTCCTCCTCGGGGTGGCGACTGCAGGCACCCTCATCCTTTCTTCCCTGTTAATCTATACCCCGGTCGCAGTCATGGGTGACAACCTTTCGGGGTGGGCCGCCATCACCAGAAGCATCCACGTCAGCAGGAGGAACTATGGGATCTCCCTGACGTACTGCGTAGTGTATTTCTTCTTCACTGCCGCCGTGACGGGCGCGTCGACGCTGGTGCCGGGGGCCAACCTGCCGCTGTCTTCGCTCGCGAGTGTGGGCGTCCTGATACTCGTGACACCTGTGCTTCACCTGACCAAGACCAGCGTCTACAGAGAGGTGGGCAGGCCTGAGCCTCTTCCCCTCGAGTTCCTTCCTTCGATCTTCTCGGACGTCAGACCACTCCTTAGATCTCTCTGGTCGAGCTTCCTCGCGGGGCTGAGGGAACTGAAGGCATACGCCCTGGACCTCCAGAACCTCCCCTACCATTGTCTTTCATCCCTCTCCATGGTACTGGGATGGTTCGCCGGCGTCTACGTGGCGCAGAACGGCCTCACCCAGCTCATCGACAGCCTGGGCTATTCGGCGGGCCAAATCAACCCCCTCGTCAGCGGAGGCCTCCCCTTCTCGCTGGGGATCTACATATTCTTCCACAACTGGCAGGTCAGCCTAGCCACCGTCCTGTCGGGGGTCTGGTTCTCTGCGGCCCCCTTCGTCACGCTCTTCCTTAACGGCGCGGTCGTCGGCGCCGTCTCAGGGCTCGTCCCCAACACGACCATGTTCCTAGCGGCCATCCTCCCTCACGGAATCATCGAGATACCTTCGTTCGTGCTGGCCGGCTCCGTGGGCATGAAGCTGGGGGTGGCCTTCCTGCGGTCGGTCAGGAGTGATGACCCTTCGACGACCGAGGAGTTTCATCGTGTCGCCAGGAAGTCCGTCTATATCGTCGTGGGCCTGGCGCTGCTTTTCTTTGTCGCGGGGATCATAGAAGGGAACATCACCCCCGTCGTGATGAAGATGGCGGGCTGGAGCTAGAGCTCTCCCGGTGTGCCCCCGGTGCTGCGGACCCTGGACGAGGATCTCCGCCTCCATCCCCTGGTGGTAGCTGCAGACGCCAGAGTGGTTGCCCGCCGTAGTGAAGGTGCACGAGCACGTCTACCCCGGCTTCAGGTTCCCTGAATCCAGAAGTCATTTCCTCTCGGTGCATGGTTGCAGACGAAGAAGTTCGAGCCTGAACCCGAACTCTTTGAGGGATGCGAAGCTGAGGGGGGAATCGAAGCGGAGACGCCATCCGACCAGACTTGGAACGTTCTAGCCCCTACAGACAGCATGAGTTGATGGCCTGAGGCAGATCTTCTGGGTTCAGGCACTCTTGACCGTGGGCTGCATCCTCCTCTTCGAAAGCAGGTATGTAGCAGCTGCCGTTCCAAGTACGGCGCCCACCGAGGAGATGACGCTCAGGAGGGGGAGGAAGAGAGTAAGGAGGGACGAGCCTAGCAGGATGTAGGGCCATTTCCTTTCGCTGCTGGACCGGCCAAGATATGAGCTGGCGACCATCGCTAAGCCGCATGCCAGGCCTAGAAGCACAAGAGGGAGGGCGCTCAGGCCGGAAGCGTCGCCAGGGGGAAGCGTTGCGATCACGACCAAGACGGCGATGTAGTCTACGCAGACCAATACACCTCCGACGATCGAGGCGATGAACGCAAAGTTGCGACGCGGACGGACGACTGAAGTGTCCATCATCTTGCCGGCGAATTCGAAACTTATTAGTGTTGAGCTCATCGGGGACCCGGGTCTGGAACCTGAGCTCGCAAGATTCAGCGCGCGGTTGAATGCCTTGTCCGATCAAGTTTTCTCCCTTAGGGTGGAGGACTGTTGTACGATGAATCCTTGCCGGCACGAAGGACGGCGATGAGGGAGGCCGAATCGATCTTCATCAGGTTTTCGCTCCTCGCCATCAGGGACACTTCGCCTTCCATAATCTGGAAGACGGCGTCGAAGCTGGGCAGGAGGCTGTGGGCGGGCATCACGCCCGCGACTTGTCATCCCTTTCCCTCTTTTCCTAGGGTGGTCTGCGATGGTTGACGGCCCTTGAGTTTCAGGCTGGGTCTTAGAAGCATTGACCTATTGACCGCGACTACTTCTCAGGCGATTCTCGTTCGGGAGGGCTGGGAGCGATTGCCATGAAGCCGACGGTCTCCATGGCATTCCTTACGGGTTCGCAGGGGTTCTCGAAGACACCGACCGAACCATCTTCTACAGGGCACGATAGCAAACACCGGTCCAACCGAGGGTCGACGGGGCAGCGCGAATGCTCGAGGCCCAAGAGGATATTCTCCTCGTTCACGATCCTTCCACAACTCTCGCAGACAGTCCGCAATACCAGGAAGTTGCCGCTGTGCGTCTTGTCGGTCCTTGTCTTCTCGTGGGTGCAGTGGACCTTAACAGACGCGCGGCCGATGGGTCCCCCTAGGTCGACATCATCGTCGATATCTGGCTGCGAGGGGGAGGAATCCTCTTGACCCCTCATCAGGGGACGTTATGTAATCCGCGCTATTAAGTCTAATGACCCATATCGCATGAGAGTGGGAGCCACAGCGCCAAGATCTTCCAGACATCATCCGTTCGTCGGGAAGGCCCTCCCCTGGCCAGAGGCACTTGAATGGTTCCCCGTCAGCCTAGGGAAGCATGTACCCTTCGGGAAGGATTAGAAGCGAATGGCACCCTATGAGCGTTTCCCTGAGGCCCTCCTTGCCCTGGAACTGCTTGCTGTCGAAGGTGCAAAGGAACACCGCGTTGAAGGGAAGCCTGCTACCCAGCGCCTTCTCGAGCCTCATCAACCCTTCGTCCTCGCCGAACTTCAGCAGGTCCGCTGTGTCCATGACCAGCCTGATCCCCCTGAACCCCTTCTTGACGGCCTCCTCCGCAAGCCCCTGGAGGGTCTCGATGGCTGTCAGGTCGCTGAACTCATACCCCTCGAAGAAGACCTTCCTGACGCTCAGCTGATAGCTGGAGGTCCTGTGGACCTCGTCCACGAGCTCCCTGATGTCGAGGGTCCCAGACGTGCTGGAGCCATAGGGGTTACCGGTGATCAGCACGAACATCTCCCCCTTCTCACCCGCCGCACGGCAGAACCACCGCACGACCTGCTCTTTCATGTTGAGGTTGTCGCAGAGGACCAGGACATGGTCTCCAGGGCCCACCTTCTCCATGACGGCGTTCTGGACCTGTAGAGAGAGGTCGATGGCCTCCATCTTCTGCGGGACGTCCTGGATGGACTCGGCGTCGTTCAGCGCCTCTGGGAAGGAACCCTTCAAGTGCGCGAGGACGAGGGGATAGAGCACAACGGAGGGATGCCTGCCCAGGAGCACGCCCACCGACTCCACGAACCGCTCTTGGTCGTAGACGATGTCCCCCGGCTCTAGGCCGTAGAGGTCGAGGAGCTCCCTCCTGAGCTCCCGCCACGCCTTCTCGCCGATGGCCTCGCTGATGGAGGCGTCCACGCTGGCCGCCACCTGCTCCCTGATGTTCGACTTCGGGAAGTAAAGGACGCTAGAAGGCATCGTCGACCATTACAATCCAGCCCAGATAGTTATGCTTTCGCATCGACGCCGTGCCAAGGGAGGATGGCGGTGACCTTCTTGACGACCTCCGAACCCTCAGATGGTCGATTCTCCTGGAGATGTCCTTCCATCCCGGCATGGCACCAGGCTCTCGTCGTGTTGCGAAATGGCCAACATCTGATTAGAAGGGCTATTCGTACGGGACGTGTTCGAACGATGCCCCAGACCGGATTTCATTAGCTCGTCGTCAGCGGGCCGATGAGGTTCACCAAGTACTCATTCATACTGTAATACTGTACGAATGTGTGCGACTGGGGGGAAGAGACTTCCGGATGATATCGTGGGGGAAGCTGGGATGACCGTCGCTGCCGCCAATGCGGCTCAGACCTCAGGGTCTCTGACAACTTCCATGCCGTCTGAGGAGCCTATCCGGCGCAGCCTGCTCTGTCCCGAGTGCTGGATGGTATGTGGGCGGCAGATCTGAGTGGGCATTCTCCAGTGCATTTCCCTTGCACGATTGCTTGGGTCTGACTAGTCCCCCAGCTCTGAATACAGCATGTCCAGAGTTCGCTTTCCTTGCCTAGTACGAGATTCACTAGGGAGCTACCCGAACCTCAGGACGGTCACAAGACAATATGCCGCTACGGCGACCACAAGTCCTAGCCAATCCGCGCCCAAGAGGAGCCCGAAGGTCACGCCCGCCGTAAAAACGAGTCCATGACGAATGATGGTGTCCTTTTCCTGTACGTACCCCGCCGTCAGCAGCTCAGCCAGAGCGACGTAGGCCACCACAGGGGCAGCCGAGGATGCTAGGGCTTGGCCGACGAGCGGTAGCGCCACGCCGAAGACCAGGAGCAGGAGGCTCCCGATTGCACCCCCGCATGCGACCCTTGCCATCTCCTCGATGCGCACCATTGCTCCCTCATCGGACGAGAAAGCCCGGTTCGGGGTCTCAGTCAAGGAATCTCCTCCCGAAAGAAAGCGATGTACGAGTAGGGACTATGTCTTCTCCCCCGGGGGAGGTCCGGCCCAAACGCCGTCGCTTCAGCGACCGGGCCGGACACTTCCGGGAGAGCCCAACTCCTTCTCACCAGCTCTTGCAATCAGTTCGTCAGTGCAAAGTTCCGTTGCAAGCTATTTATCGGATTTCCGGAAATGCTCCATAATCGTTAGAGAGAAGGTACAGAGTGCCTTCAGTCGGTCCGCTGGCTGACGCATTACTGAAACGAAAAAGATGCCCTAGGAGTGTCTTGCAACCAAGGAGTGGGTCAGTAGATGCCGTCTAGGGCCCTGTTGTATTTGTCCGACAGCATGGCGCTCTCCAGCTCCTTCGACGACAGCTCGTGGGTAACCTTCCCGTCCCTGACGGCGTAGGCCCTGTCGCACTGGGCGATGACTATGGGGTCGTGGGTGACCATGACGAACGTCACCTTCTGGTCCTTGCGCAGCTCCTTGATCAGGTCCATCAGCCTCTTCGCCGACTTCGAATCCAGGTCCCCAGTGGGCTCATCGGCAAGTATGACCGAAGGCCCGTTCGCAAGAGCCCTCGCCACGGCCACCCTCTGCTGCTCGCCGCCGCTGAGCTCGTCGGGCCTGTGGTGGAGCCTGTCTCCCAGCCCCACCGTTTTCAGGAGGTCCCGGGCGCGGTCGTCCTGATCCTTCTTCGGAACGTTGGCCAGAGCCATGGGCAGCTTCACATTTTCGAGGGCGGAGAGTGTCGATATCAGGTTGTAGAACTGGAAGATGAAACCGACCTTCTTCAGGCGGTATTCGGCCAGCTCGGAATCCCCGAGTTGGCCCAGGTCCACCCCGTCGACCACCACCTTGCCCTGGGAGGGCGTGTCCAACCCCCCAATCAGGTTGAGGAGCGTCGTCTTCCCCGACCCCGAGGGGCCTATGATCCCGACGATCTCGCCGCGCCGGACCCTCATGTTCACCCCATTCAAGGCCGCGACGGGGATCTTGCCGCGCTGGTACTGCTTGGCGACGCGCTCTGTCTCGACGACGTTCTCAGACATGTCTCAGCGCCTCCACAGGATCCATCCTCGTCGCACGCCATGCCGGGTAGAGGCCGGCAAGGATACCCACCAAGGTCCCAAGCCCGAAGCTCAGGAGCAGGTTGAAGGGAGTTAGCGTAGGGGCGAGCTGGCCGCTGAACAGTCCCGCGGCCCCGGGGCCAAGTCCTCCCCTCGCGGCGCTTCCCGTGAACGAGGGGATCACGTAGGTCACCACCGCGCCTACGCCCGCACCAACGAGACCGCCCATCACTCCGATGATGACGGCTTCGCTCATGAAGATTTTCATAACCTGAGCCTTCTTGGCGCCGATGGCCATGAGAGTCCCGATTTCGCGCGTCCTTTCACTTATCGACATCATCATCGTGTTCACGACTCCGAACCCACCAGCCAGCAGGGCCACGAGCCCTATGACCGTGAAGAAGGTGCCCAGGGTGCTGGAGAGGGTGGAAGCCGTGCCGGTGACGCTGTTGGCCGTGGTCACCCTGATCCCCGAGATTGTGGAGGAGATTATGGAGGCAAGGCTCTGCACAAGGTTGGGGCTGGTGGCCTTGACGTAAATCTCCGAAACCTGTCCCGTTTCGTTGGCTATGCTCTGGGCGTTCGCCAGCGTAATGTACCCCGACCTGGCGCTCGCTCCGAAGGTGGTACCCGCCGAATAGAGGCCCACTACCGTATAGTTCGTTTCATCTGTGGAGTTGGAACCCACCGTGACCGTATCCCCTACGGACACGTTGAGGTTCGAAGCCAGCGTGCTTTCTAGGACGATCTGGTTCTCCTGGGACGAGGGATTTAGGGAGGTTCCGTTGGCGATGTTCAGCCCGTTAGTGGCTTCGGAATAGGTCGCGGGGTCAATCCCGTAAAGGAAGACGGGGCTGCCATTGATGGATCCGCTGGTCGACAGCTGCCCCGTAACGGCCGTGACGCCAGTTATGTTTCCGATCTCTTCGGTCACCGTATCAGGGAGCGTATTGCCGGACCCGAATATCTGCTGGAATCCGAAACCTCCAGATCCACCTCCGAACCCACCGCCTCCAAGACCTCTGCCTCCGGACCCAGTAAACACTGTCGCGTTGAATGAGGGGGTGGTGTCATTCGCCACCGTAATCTCCGCCCCGACGAGATTCCTCAGAAGGCCGCTGGTCTGCGCAGACGTGCCAGCGGCCAGAGACAGGAGCACGAGTATCATGGCCACGCCCACCACTATGCCGGAGACGGTGAGGGCAGTTCTCGTCCTTCTCTGTCTCAGGCTTCTAACGGCCAGATTCCATGACGACAATGCGACCTACCGCCCTCTCGTGCTCAGCGCCGCACCAGAGAATACTGGGAATACCATGCTATCTTCAATCACCGATCTGCTGACGGACAAAGAAGTTCACGCTACGAGTGACCGACAATCAGATGGCATTTAACGAATTTCCGGAATGACTCCATAATCTCTACCAACCCCGTAGGTAATACACGGCCCGGCGCCGGCGCACACGGTCAGAGGCGCTGGCATCCGCCCTTCAAGTGTCTAGCGCGCCTTGCTAACGATTAGGGAACCTTTGTGGAAATCCGTTATATATCGTCCGAGGAGGGTGTATTCTCCTGACTGGCTTGTCGGAGCTTCTGCGCAGGGCCGGGTGCGATCTGCTGGACATGAGCCTGGGAGTGCTGGACTTCGCCGTCAGGCTGGGCTCCAACCTGGTCATACTAGGGGGCTTCTCCCTTGTCATTCTAGCTTCATATCTGGTGGCGGGGGCCATATGACTTTGGCTTCGCACTTCGGGCACGGCGGTTTCGACCTGTCTTCGGCCTCCGCAATCAGGCTGCTTTTCCCGTTGAGGCTGGAGAGTCCCGAGCCCTCGGCCGACGATATCGTTATTTCGGGGCCTCGGTTGAATCTTGGCGGTCTTGGACGCATTCGAGCGCCTTCTGTGGTGGCTCTTCGCCGGGAGCGCAGGAGGGAAGACGAGGGTCCTGGTGCTTCTGGCTATCAAGGAGCAGCCGAGGAATGCCCTTCAGCTCTCCCAGGAGCTGGGTCTGGACTACACCACGGTGAGGCATCATCTGAAGGTCCTGGAGAAGAACGGCATCGTGGTGGCCGAGGGTGACAAGTACGGAAGGATCTACTTCGTCTCTGATGCCATGGAGTTCCACTGGAAAGGCCTTGAATCCATCCTTGAAAAGACAGGCCGCGCCAGGCGAGGAGGTGAAACCGGAAATGGCAAAAGTTGAGAAGAAGGGACACGGCGGCCTTCTCACTGTGCTGATGGTGCTGGTGGTCGGCATAGCCGCTGGCATCTTCCTTTCCATCTTTGATCAGATGAGAGGGATCGGCTTCGGGTTCCGTCCGCCGCCGTTCAACATCCTCGACCCAGTGCTGACATTCCGTGTCATACTTTCGACCACCAGCGTGGCACTGCTGGTCGCTCTCATCGTGGTCTATGTCAAGATGTACAGTGAGACGAAGGCAAACTTCTCTCTGGGGTTGGTGGTTATGCTGGGCGTTCTGCTCCTGCACTCCCTGATCTCGTATCCGCTGGTGCTCGTGAGGGCAGGACCGATTCCCATAGGGCCAGGAGAGTTCCTTTCGACGGCGGACATCTTCATGGTGATGGCATATACCATCTTCCTGTATCTGAGCCTGGAGTAGTCTTGGGAGAGACATGGCTCATCGGGCGCGAACCTAGTCGGCAGACATGGGGAAGATCCAGGAGGCCGACCTCCCACTAGCCCTCGACGAGCCGATTTCCGTGGGCATCGCCCCTCGCCGTGGTGGAGGCAGCCCACACGCACGAGGTGAAGGTGACAGCGATGATCGACGAGCTGGTGAGCCTTGCCAGCGCGGAGAGGGACAATGCTACCTTCAACTTGCTCTAGTGGTTCGTCGGGGAGCAGGTGGACGAGATCGTGCAGAGGCTCAGGATGGTGGCCGACATGAGCGTCGGGCTCATCTTGGTGGATGGAGAGCTCGCGCAGAGGAAGGCCAATCAGGGACGGCCTACCGCTGTTTCCTACGTTAAAATAGCCCGTCCCCCTAGTCTACCTCATGCCTGAAATCGGCCTTCAGGACAGGACGCCCCGAACAGCGTCCGCTTCAGTTGCAGCTCTGCCAACAGCGCGGGGCTCCACATTAAGGGCTGGGAGGCGGGGTCAGGGAAGTGGCCAACTGGAGGCCTAACCCGCTGTTCCTCGCCTTCGAAGGCTACCTGAACGGAGGGACAATCGGGGTGCTCTTCGACTCCGACGGCAACTGGGCCGCGGCCCACTTCCTGATGAAATCGAAAAAGCTGGGCGGGCCTCAGGCGACGGTCACTGCCGAGCATTCTGTCTTCGTCCACAAGCCTACCTCCATCGACAGGGTGCTTAACCTAGAATCGAGGATGACCCACCATTGGGGGAATCGAGTGGCCGTCAGGACCACCATTCACGCCGATGACGCGGTGACCGCGACCTCCAAGGGGACCTTCGTGTTGGTGAGGGAAGGGCACCTGGGTTTAGAAAGGTGATTCAAAACGGACATAGAAGAATCGGAGGTAGCCCTGGCATCGAGGATTCAGGCCGACGGGCAAGGACACCCCCCGCAAGGCATGTCCACGGACAATCCCTCTTTGACCGAGAGCGCCAGCCGACCCGTCAAGGCCGCCCTTGTGGCCGACCTCCTGGTGGCTCTGGTCAAGCTGCTGGTCGCGCTATTCAGCAGGAGCAGCGCAGTGATGGCTGAGGTCGTTCACTCCCTCTCAGACACCGTCAACCAGGTCCTCCTCCTCACAGGCATCAACCTCAGCCGCCGCCCGGCCTCAGCCAAGCATCCCTTTGGCAGGGGGAAGGAGCAGTTCTTCTGGTCGTTCATTGTTTCGCTCGTGGTCTTCGGGGTCTCGGCCACCTTCTCCATCAGCCAAGGGTTGTCCCGCCTGGGCGGAGCCCCCCAGCTGAACAACATCGAGTTGACTATTGTGTCTTTGGCCGCCATCTCCGTCATCGAAGGCTCGGCCCTCTTCGTGACGCGGCAGCACATCAACAGGAGAGTCCACGCCCTCAACCTCAGGGACATCCGCCACTTCTTCCAGGTCTCCAAGGACCCCGTCATCCTGGCCACCTTCCTCGAAGACGTAGTGGCCCTCCTGGGGGTCGTGGTCGCCCTCCTGGGGGTTTCTCTGACCTACGTTACGAAGGACGAGTTCTTCGACGCCGCTGCGGCCATCGTGATAGGGGTGAGCCTCGCCGTGTACGGGGTAATACTTGCCTTCGAGAGTAAGGACCTCCTTATCGGAGAGGGCATAGGCAAGCACCAGATAGCGGAGATCCAGAATTTGTTGAAAGGGTTCCCCCAGGTGGTCTCGGTTATAGATGTGAGGGGGATATACTTCGGGCCCGAAGACATAGTCCTGGGGCTGGAGGTGGAGTTTCGGGACGACCTCAAAACGGCGGAGCTTGAGCTCGTCGTCGGCATGATCGAGAAGGCGATAAGGGACCTCAGCCCCCGGTATCACCATATCTACGTGGAGGCCGCGACGCCTGAGGTCGCCCACCATTCGATCAGTTGAGACCCCGGAGAGGGCGAAGAATGACTACGGCTCCTCCATGAACCTGACGAACTCCCCGAGTGTCCGCTTCTTCAGGGTGAAGTTCGTCGCCTTCTCCTCCCCCACGGTGGAGGACGGTCTGGGGCCGTAGTCGTGGCCCGGGTAGATTTCCACGTCGTCCTCCAGGCCCGATATCTTTCGGAGGAGGGAGTCGAACATCTTCGCGGGGTCGCCTCCGGGGAGGTCCGTCCTCCCGCACTCCCCCACGAAGAGGGTATCCCCCGTCATCAGCTTCTTGCCGGCCAGAATAGAGATGCTGTCGGGGGTGTGCCCCGGAGTGTGGAGAATCTCCAGCCGGACGGAGCCGACTTCTAGGAGGTCTCCGCCTTCGAGGGTCACATCCTTTTTTGCGTTCGAGAGACTGTGGGCCGCCACGAGCCCGCCGAGGCGCTCTTTCAGCTCGTACGCGTCACCTACATGATCCGGATGGTGATGCGTTAGCAAGATGTACCTAAGCTTGAAGCCCTTCTCCTTGATGATTCTCTCTATCTCCTTCCCATTCCTGCTGGGGTCGATGACGGCCACCTCTTCCGTGGTCTCGTCCGCTAGCAGGTAGGAGAAGTTGTCGCCCGCTTTCTTTACCTGGATGAATAGCAAGCCTGAACACCCTCTCACTTGATCATGACCGTCTTGTCGGCGGCCTTGAAATGCTTGTCGCCGCTATTCGCCTTGACTCCTGTGGGCCTTGCCTTCTCCTGCCACCCTCTCTCATAGTGGCCCGTGCAACGGTTAGCTGGACATGTCTCTTGTCCCTGCCTGACCTCTCTGATCAAAGGCATGGCCACTCGGGCGGCGGCCAGTTGACTGCTGAGTCAATTCCTGATGGGCTTTCGCCTTAAGTCCGCCGTAACCTCCGTTCTGCATGATGTCCCGGAGGACTGTCGCAGGCAGCTCACCCAAGGTACTGGAGAGGATTGCGCTCGAGAAGGAAGTGAGCGAGCTCTGCCAGATAGAGATGCAGGGGACGGGCGGAGACATGGGCGCCACGGCGGCGCGGCGCTCCCTCAACGCCATCTTCCTAGAGAAGTGGGAGGTGGTCGAGTCCAACTCTCTCCTGACCCGCTCCATGCTCCTCAGGCTGCGCGAGTGCGCCGGGAGCGAAAGCAAGAACGAGGTAGCCAGGCTGGTTATGAACTCGGCCGCGGAGATGTACTTCGTAGGGCTGGTCGCCGAGACGCTTCAGCTCCTCACTGAGGGGGACAGCCTCAAGAAGCTGAATCTGACGCGAAGAGGGAAGGGAGCCGACCGCGCGATGTGGAACTCGCTCCCCCTGAAGCGTGGCCGGAACATTTTGGGGGAGCTGACGGTGCTCCTGGACCTGAGCCAGGAGAGGTTCCAAGAGGAGAGGAAGAAGAGAGAGGAGATGCTCAAGAAGGGAAGACACTGTTACCTGGTCGCAGCGCGCTCCGATGTCGACCCGAGGACGCTGACGGAGGGAGGGTGGGCGTGCTCGTTGGCCGGAGCCTCCATAGGAGGCAGCACAGGCGTCCCCACGCTGGGGACCGTGGAGGTCAACGTCCCGGTCGAGCCAATCTTCGGCAAGATCAAGCTACTTCTGAGCCTTACGCGTTGAAGTCGGCATCCGCCGTCTTCTCCGACGACCTGAGGCCTGCGATGAGTCGCCGCCGTCTTAGCTGTCTATCTTCAGACGACAACAGAGGACTGTCCAGCGTCACCCGACCATTTAAGCTGATGATATGGTGATTCCTTCCTTCAATAGATGTCCAAGGCCCGTTGGAATTGGGGTTTGCAGGCCTATGGTTGCGTATGATATCTATCGTTTGCCTCAACTAGCTTTATGCTCTTCCTCTTCAGCCTTCTCCGCTTCCGCCTTGGTCTTGTGGACGGTTCCGTCCGGATGGTTCGGGGGGGAGTAGACCGTGTAGAGCTTCGACTCCCCCTTCGACATGTTGATTACGTTGTGCCAAATCCCGGCCGGCACGATCACCGCATCCCCGTCCTTCGCGACGTGAGTCTCCTTGCCGTTGTTGAGGACGAACTTGAATTCTCCCGTCTCTATCCGGAAGAACTGGTCAACGTTCGGGTGCACTTCGTTTCCTATCTCCTCCCCTGCCTTTAGGCACATCACGACCAGCTGCGCGTGCTTCCCCGTGAATAAGACCTGCCTGAAATATCTGTTCTTCAGCGTCTGCTTCTCGATCGACCCGAAATAGCCTGTCATCTTACATCCTCCTCCTTTCTCTCCAATCGTATGGGGACCTGGCCTCATAAGAACATTCTCCGTCCCACACTGCTGGTGCAGCCTATGCGGACGGGCAATCAAAGAGCAGACAGAAGTCGCGCTAAGAGATGAGCCTTCTTCCTGTCGGCGCCTGGCCGGAGGCGCCTGCCACCCTAGGAGGCAAATCGGGGCTCAAGCTGCCCTGTCACGGCGCAGACCCTACCCTGCATCGTCGAGGAAGTTCCAGGCATATGACAGCACGACGGCGTCGTCGAATCTCCCTATCATACTCTTCACACGGCGCATCGAAGAAGGACAGTAAGAGACCTCATAGCCCACAGTTCGAAAGCACAAGACGGCCTTGCCCAGCCTGCGTTTTTGGTGAAGCTGGAACCGCCCTGCGAGGCATCATCCCGAAGCCTCGGCCGCCCCCTCCGAAAGGGACTTCAGCTTCTGAAGGCCGACGACTTTGGGGACGTTTCCCATCCCGGCGAACGTCTCGAATCCGCAGTCCGTCCCACCGAGGACCCTCTCCGGCCCCAGCTTGTCCATGGAGGCCAGGAACGCGAGCCTCATGGCGACCGTCTCGGGGGTCTCGACGATGGGCGTCTTGACGTCTATGACCCCTGCCGCCAGCTTCATCCCTCGAGGCCAGTCGTGCTCCTTCAGGTAGTCCGCGCAGGATGAGGGCGTCCCCTCTCGTGCCTGGGGTTGGCCATCTCGCCCACCAGCGTCCCGGCGTTAAGGCGGAGGAGCTCGGGGAGGATCCTCCGGAAGTCGGCGTCGAACCTGTGAGACCCGACCCAGTTGCCGTAGCAGTAGTGCACCCTTATCCTCTCGCTTGGCAGGCCAGCCACCGCCTCGTTAATGGCGTCGACGTGGTGGCGGACCGCTTCGTAGAAGTCCACCCCCCAGGTGGCCGTCTGCTTGCCCATGGCGAGGTCGGGGGCATCGAGCTGGATGTCCACGCCGTCCACCGCGAGGATCGCCTGGTACTCCTTGCGGAGCTCCTTCGCGACGTCGAAGAGGTAGTCGTAGTGGGTCCCGTAGGCGTCGCCCTTCGGGAAGAAGACGGTGACGACGCCAGGCGAGGCGGCGCAGACGAAGACCCTCTTCGCGCCCTCCTCCCGGGCCAGCCGTCGAGCGTCCTCGGCCTCCCTTCTCGCCAGCCTCTCTCCAGTATATACCAGCCTGCTTTCGATCTTGGGGAGGGAGAAGGAGCCCATCTCCGACATGACGTGGGCTAGAGCTGGGTTCGACTCGTGAACTCCTGGATAAGGGTGGGCTGGGGCTGCATGGAGGCCCGCTCCGTCTTGGAGAAGCCGCTGAACCTGTTGGGGATGTAGTAGGTGTAGCCGGCCTTCCTCTGCTCGCCGTTGCTCACCCAGGTCAGGCCCTGGCCCACCTGGGCGCGGACGGCCTCCCTCTCGGCCGCTTCGACCACGGAGAGCATGCTCCTCGGAGATCTCACCCGTGGGGCAAGTTGTCCGGCCGGACCAGGTCCAGTATCTCGGGGCTCCTGAACCAGCTCCCGGTCATCGTCGTCTGAATTGGCATAAGTGGTGGATCGCACCACTAGGCTATAATCGTATTCATAAAGGGAGGAGGGTATTATTCAAGTATGACTACCGCAGCTTCCAGGTTATTCGATCTGGGTCTCCCCGGCCAGACGAAGGCAGTTTCGGCCTGGTCATGGAAGAGGTTCCGCTCTGTTCGATGACCAGCCTGCCGGCGAGCTTCCCTGACACGTATTCTCTCGCAGGCACGACGGCCTTGGGCGGAAGCAGTATCCTCATCTGAACCTTGCCGTGCAGAGCGTCATCGTCTTCCCGCTCAGCTTCACCGACTCGATCTCCTTCCAGGGAACGCTAGATCGCCATCTTCTTTTGGCACGGAGCTGATCCGATGTGAGAGAGAGGATCTCCCTTCTCCTCCTGACTGGCAGAGCGGTTGGCCAGGAGAGAGCCGAATATGCCGCCGAGCGCGGCGGCGACGGCGCCGCCGGCCGCTGCCACTATGATTCCGTTAACGAATGTCGGGTTCAGTCCCTGGCCAACAGGATGGCCACCGCGACGAAGGCCGCCGTTGTAGACGTAGACGTAGGAAGAGGGGGCGACAGTGATCTGCAGGACGTCCTTGTCGGTAAACCAGAAATCCGTCCAACGCCCGCCTTCGATCTTGAGGACTTCGCCCATTCCCTTGCCGCTGACGGACCAGCAGTTTCGCCTATTTAACTTGCTTCGACGTGAACACGGAAAGGCATCCATCGCGAGAACAACACTGCCGCATCCCTCATCCGGCTATGCTCGCGCCCTTTGCACGGCCGTCTCCTCGGCACGGCATTCTCAGGGGGTCTTCGGTTTCCAATCGATGACATCGAACTGCAGGCTAACGGGATGGGTTTCAAGGTCAGCGTCAACCTGCACTCCTCGGATATGACTTGAACAGATTGTACTAAACGTTAGTCTGAATAGGCTTGAGGGTAGGGAGGAAGTGAAGGAGGGGATAGATGCGCAAACGACTTGGTCGCGCATGGGTTGGCGACGGCGGGAGTAGTCGCGACTCTGGTGGCTCTCTTCTTATTGGCGCCGGTCTCACCCGGGACGGGATCGAGCTTTCTGTCTACGTCGAGCGTCACCCTGACGACCTCCGGCCTGGAGCTGCACCTGTCCTTGAACGCCACCTCCATACCTCAGGGCAGTCCGTTTCGGTCACCGTCTGGGTGTACAATCCGTCGGCCTCCGAGGCGGACGCCCCCTACTCGGGGAACTGGGCCGTCCAAGGGATGGGCGTGGGGCCATGCGGCTCGCTGAACTACCCTATGGGCTTCGTGATAATGAGGGGGAACCTCACCCTCGATCAGGTGAAGAACGGTGAGTCTCTGCAGCTCTATGCGCCGGGGACGTACGCCTGCCCCATGATCCTGATGCCCATACAGAGCTACGTCTTCTCGCCGTCCAGCAGCGTACGCGACGGTGATGGGGTCGTGCTCGCCCTCGGCCTGCTTCTCTGAGAACATGTCCGCCTCGATGACGTTCTCGGGGGAGTACGGCCTCCTGGGTTTCAGGAGCTTCGCACCAGGGTTCTACACGCTGGTCGGCGGTGACGAATGGGGAGGGCTCACGCTCCTCCACTTCGCGGTCACTTCGTAGGAAATCGTGACGCCCACGCAGGTAAGATTGAACGGTCCAGAGTCATTGGTCCTGGAGGGAAATCAGATCAGGTTGATTCATCCTACCCGAGGGCGTTTTGGCCCCCCGCTGTCCTTCTTGAACGGCGGCTGAGCCCAGTGGTCATGACACACCTTGCCGAGGAACCGACCTCATGGAGATCGGACCGTGGGACGATGGGTCTCTGCCGGTGGCTCGCCTAGTCAGGCCCTGGCGGCCCCGCCCCTGCGCGTGGTCTTCCTATCCTGGACATATGGTGGATGCTCAGGAGCATCAGAGCGATCCAGACGACCATTAGGGCCACCGCATCTTAAACGGGGCAGGGGTCAAGGTAAGGACAGCGCCCAGGGTGGCGGAACCGCTTACAATGAGGGAGGAGACAGTGGTCAGGGCGAAAAAGCCGGGGCATCGCCTGGTCAAAGAGATTAGGACAAAGACGGCAAGATGGACCTAGATAGAAGACGCCAACGAATATGGGTCGAGGTCTCCCAATGCGCGATGCCCTCGGATTGATGCCTCGCCCATGCGGAGAAAGACGTAAAAGACGGAGGGATTTCGGCTAGGCCGGTCGAACCATGCCTACCTGTCCAAGCTGCGGCGAGCTGGTGTCTTCACAGGCCACCTTCTGCAGTAGGTGCGGCGCCACGCTTCAGCCTCAGCAGCCTTTCGCCTCGCCTAGCCCTCAGCCCATGCCGTACTCTTCTCCTTCACCCCGCATTTCTCAAGCGGTCGTGCCGAGCAGGTATGCGGCCTTCGGAATAGTGAGTGCTTTCCTTAGTCTCTTTATTGTGCCTGAGATCTTCGGCTCTGTCGCCGTCATCTTGGGGGCGATGGTCTGGAAGAGAGAGGAAGGAAACAAGGGACTGTATATCATCATCGCGGGGCTGGTCTGCATGGTGATAGGGATAGAATTCACGGCGCCCATCTACCTGGGAGGCCTCTTCTCATAGTGGGCCCCGTTCCTACGAGCTTAATCCGCACCTGACCCCCAGCGTGAGCAGTTGACCCGTGCCAGCAAGGGCCAATTCGAGATGTCCTGCGAAGCTTCGATTTGGCGTTGCGGGACGATCACGGATGGAAAACTCTTGTAATGCTTGAACCCTCATAGAGGCGGCGCATGCAAATTGAAGCCAGACGAACGGACGGCAGGGGCGAAGAAGAGTGTGAGGCGGAGTGACGCTGTCTCTTGAATCTGTACAAGGCCCTGGCGATCTTTCTGTTCTGCATGTTCTTGGTCCTCGTCCTACTTGCTATCCTCTTCTCTTAGGTTGGGGTTCCCGTCTCTAAAGGAACGATCATCGTCCGGCTTGCAGCGCGAGGGATTTCCATGTCGCTGCCCCTAACGTTCTTCAGCATTGCGGAGCAGGAAGTCATAGAGTCACTGAAGAAGGTTCGAGACAAGCTGAGTGGCTAGCGCAACCCTTGATGCATCTCCGCACCGTCCGGGCCGTCCCAGGTGTTGGCTCCCCGGGGTTAGGTCATTCGCTAAGCGTTAGCGATAGATTTGGGTACCTTTCCGGAAATCCGTTATATGCACTGTGCAGGCCACCCAGAATCGTTGGGATTTGATGCAGAAGAGCTTTGCCCCCGCCGTCAGCCTCGTTCCGGCGGAACCATCCGTGGGCGTAAGTGGACGGGTTAGGATCCTAGACATCCGGGTCGACGCGATGGTTTCCCCCTCGTTCCGCCACGTGATAAAGAGGTACCTGAAGAGGGTGGGCTTCCATAACTTGAAGGCGCACCACGCGGCGGACATGGACCCGTTCTCCATGAGGCTGCAGGTGGAAGGGAGCGTCGGCGAGCCGCTTGGGTCCGACCAGATGGTCAAGCTTTTCTACCTTTTCGATCGCGTATCCTTCGTCATGAACGGCGGGGGAACGCGGGCCCCTCCCCCTCCGTCTCACGCCGACGCTGAGCTCCTGAGGACAGAGCTCGCTAAGGTGGAGCCGCGCCTGAGAGCGGTCTATCACACCAAGGCCTGAACGACCCTTCGCTGGCTGCAGCCCGCAGTGGATGCCTTCAACCACGCCGCGTTCCTGTTCCTTGCGCCGCCCCTTGATAACTCTCCCAGGCTCCAGCGAACGTCAGCGCCACGTCGCTCTGACTACGGAAATACGGGACGGAGCCACAAGTCAAGGGAAGAGGATGTTCTCTGGCCAGGCTCGAGGCCAAGGCCCTTAAGCGTTATTAGAGACGGGACCCCTTCCATACATGGTTTGGCAAAGCTCCAGACAGTTCGGGACGTAATGACAAAGCACCCGGTTGCTGTCGACTACGATACGCCCATCCTCGAGGCCCTGAAATGCATGCTTCAGCACCGCGTGGGACATCTGGTCATCAAGAGACAGGGGGAATACGTCAACCTTCTCTCCGAGCGGGATGTTCTAGGAATCGTCCCTGAGAGGATGGACCAACTGAGGACCGCGTCCGCCGGCTCCATGGCTTCGTCTCATTCCTTCACCATATCGCCCAGGACAGGGATCCGGGGGGCCGCCAAGTTGATGCTGTCAGAGAAGGCCAAGTTGCTCCTTGTATCGACGAAGAAAGCCGGCGTGCTGACGGCCAGTGACCTCGCCTACAGCCTCCCCTTCACGCGGGGTGCGCAGCCCAAGCTCACCTCGACCATGACCGGGGAGGTGGAGAGGGTGAACTACGACACGCCCCTTCAGGACGTAATGCGGCTGATGAGGGAGAAGAGGATTGGCAGCGTACTGATTACACGCCGTCAAAGGCGCTACGGCATCTTCACCGAGAGGGACCTTATCCCGGTGCTCACGGCCAAGTCACCCGACATCAGAGGTCCGGTGGGCAAGCACCGTAGCAAGCCCGTCATAACTGCCCCTCTGAAGTCCTCCATGGAGGAGGCTGTGACCCTGATGAAGAAGAACAAGATCAAGAGGCTCCCCCTGACGAGGGACGGCAAGATCGTCGGGATCGTCACGGCCCGCGACATCGTAGAGGCATACGCAAAGCTTTAGCTCCACGAACATGATAGGGTAGATATCTGACCGATGGGGAATCCTTGAGTTCAGCCCGGTCATTCTAGTCCTCCAGCCGCCCATTGACTCCTGTCTGAAGGTCTCACCTGCGTCGGGGAAAAGGAGGGTAGGAGTCCCAAAGGATCACGCCGTCAGGGCTAGACATGGCGTCGATTCAGGCGCGGTGGGAGGACCCCAAGGATAAAAAGCCACTTCCGTGTAATATCAGATAGAATGGGGATTACTCCAGAGTACAAGTACGTGATGGAGAGGTACTGCGATACTGCCGAAAGGTTCGTGAAGGTCTTGGACTTCTACAGGCACTCCAAGAAGGAGGACAGGGAGTATTTCGATGGATGCTTCAAGGCGAAGTATGGCAAGACGTTCGGGGCCTATTTCGCTCCTCTTATGAAAGCCAGGAAAAGGGCATCCAATAGGTGAAATCGCTTCAGAGTTGTGGCGCGGGAGATTGCCCGTAGTATGCCTTGCGCAGGTCTGGGTCCTCCTTGGCCAGCAGAAGCCTCAGGGACTCCGCGTCCGCCGCCGTCGTAAGGGGAAGCGGCCCCATAGCCCTGCCGACCAGGAGGTAAAGGACGGAGTCGTAGAGGTAGAAGATCCTTTCGAGCTGCTCCGAGCTGAGGGGCAGGACGGGACGACCTCGCGCAACAAGTCGAAGGCTCGTGTAGTCCTCGCCGGGCAGGTGCTCAACGACCAGGTCACGGAACCCCGTCCTCCTCAGGTACCTCTTGATTACGTGGCGCAGCCTAGGGGAGGTGATGCCGTCGACCTGAACGTCCAGAAGCTTGACGACACCGACGGCGCCCACCTGAGGGTCAGGCGGGCCTACCAGTTCAGGCCATTCTTTGTGTTGTTTCCTCTGCAATCCTGACGCTCCCCCTCTCCAGAATCACTAGAATCGGACCTGTTTTATCGGAGCCTCTTAACTATCGAGATAATACCTTAATAAGGTTTATGATCTGCCGTGGAATATTGCAAAGCACACAGGATGTGTCACGTCTGGTCCTCCGCCGGCAGCGGCTATCCTGCGCCACCCACCAGCATGGAGGTGCTCTCTTTGACGCCGTGGGCGCTCCTAACCACAGTAGCGTCAGGTCCGCCCTGTCACAAATTGCTGACGTCGCATGTGCGTCTGCTGGTCGGTTCGTCGGCCTTGTTCGGGGGCGGGAAGATGAGCCCCCATACAGGCAGGAAACGGCCCGGGGCGAGCGGGTCTCGTGCAGATGACCTCCGTCGGGGTGGGGCCTTTCCAGTGCGAAGCCAGAGGGCTCTCACAACTTCATCCTTCTGAAGGCTAGGGTCCCCAGGGCTATCATGGCCAGCGCGAACCCGGCCAGCACCGCAAAGTCCGTCGGGAGCCCGAAGGCATAGGTTCCCAGCATCAGCCCGCGGATGGCGTCCACGCCGTAGGTCACTGGATTCAACTTGGTGAAGGCCGAAAGCCAGGGGGGCAGGTTCGTAAGCGGGAACAGGGCTCCGGAAAGGAAGAAGAGTGGGAAAGTGACAAAGCTGCTCAGCAGGCCGAAGCCCTCAGGGGACTCCATCATGGAGCCGATGATGAGCCCGACGCTCACAAGCCCCACGACCAGGACGAAGAGGAACAGGTATACGAGTGCGAATGTGAGCCCCGCCTTCACGCCGAAGATGGGCGCAAGAATGAGCATTATAGTGGCCTGTATGACGCCGTCCGTCGTCCCGCCCATCACCTTGCCGAGGAAGGCCGTGCTCCTCCCTATGGGGGCCACGAGGACCTCCTTCAGGAAGTCGAGCCTCTTGTCCCATACGACGTAGGCGCCGTAGAAGATGGAGGAGAAGATGACCGTCATCACGATTATCCCCGGGTAGATGAAGGTCTGGTAGTTGGCCTCCCCCAGGCTCACCGAAGAGCCCAGCCCAGCCCCGAAGACGAAGAGCCAGAGAAGGGGGTTGATGGCGGAGGAGACTATCCTCGAGCGCTCCCTCAGGTAAATCTTCAGCTCCCTCTGCCAGAGGGCGTAGAAGCCCGAGAGCTCGCTCATCGTCTCTCACTGGCCGTCATGGCCCTCTCCCAGAAGCCCCCCTCCTCTCCCTGCTCCTTGTATTCGCGCCCGGTGTAGTGCATGAAGACGTCGTCCAGAGAGGGAGGGCGCAGCTCCGCCGTGTTCACCTTGCCGACGAGAGACAGTATCTCCTGGATGTGGGCGCCCGCGTCCGTCACCGTCAGGAAGACGGCGGAACCCTTCACCTCCACCTTCTTCACATAGGGAAGCGACTCGACCGCCTTCAGGTTGGGCTCCCTGATCTCCAGCTTCACGATGTCTCCCCCGAGCTCCTGCTTCAGGTTCTCGGGGGTGTCCAGGACGACCAACCTCCCGTGGTCCACTATGGCTATCCTGTCGCAGAGCCTGTCCGCCTCCTCCATGTAATGGGTCGTGATGATGATGGAGATCTTATGCTCGGCGACCAGCCCCTCGATGTAGTGCCAGATGTGCTCCCTCGTCTGCGGGTCCAGCCCCAGCGTCGGCTCGTCCAGGAAGAGGACCTTCGGGTTGTGAAGGAGGCCCCGGGCGATCTCGAGCCGCCTCCTCATCCCTCCGGAGTAGTGCTTGACGAGGTCCCCCCTCCTGTCCCACAGGTCGACGAGGTCCAAGACCTCCTTGATCCGCTTCTCTCTGATGCCTCGGGGGACCCCGTAGAGGAGGGCGTGGAGCTTCAGGTTCTCGTAGCCCGTCAGGAGGTCGTCGGAGCTGGGCTCCTGGAAGACCATGCCGATGCTCTTCCTGACCTTCGCGGGCTCCCTGACGACGTCGTAGCCGTTGACCCTAGCCTTGCCACCCGTGGGCCTGAGCAGCGTGGCCAGCATATGAAGAATCGTCGTCTTCCCCGCCCCGTTGGGCCCCAGGAGGCCGAAGACTTCACCTTCGTTTATGGAGAAGGTGGCGCCGTCCACGGCCACAAGGTCCCCGAACTTCTTCCTGAGAGACTCCAGCTCGACTATCAAGGTTCTGTTCAACCGCCCTTCCCCGGCTTAAATATCTTGTTCAAATGACGACGTCTCACGCTCGGCCGAGTCGATGCCTGAAATGGAACGCTCAAACGGGTGACGACGCTGATTAGCTCGTAGGGTAGACATCTCTGTCAATCCGCGTCCTGATGGTGCCTCTATTCTTTCTCCATACCCTTGTCCGTGAACCCCCGCGCTCTGTTCTCAACCTTGAAAATCGGATGGATGCTTCATGAACAAGATTCGCCATGAAAAGTTTAAGAATCTTGGTTCCGTTTTTCGCTATACAACAGAGGAGAAAACCACTTGATCGACGCGAGCATGATGGTGCTATTTGACAGGTTCCTCTTCGTTGTCACGATCGCGTTTCACATCGTACTTGTCTCAACGAGCATAGCCCTGATTGTTGTGATCTCGATTGCAGAATTCCTCTCATTACGCAGAAAGGACAAGTATTACGAGGCTCTTTGCAGGCGTCTATCAAAGGTCTTCGTGATATCGTTCGGTGTTGGAACAGCTAGCGGCATCGTCATGGCCGTCGAGCTGATGGCCCTATTCCCTGCATTTATGACGCTCGTGTCCGAGACGGGAGCTATCTCTCTCCTCTATGCGGAGGTCTTCGCCTTCTTCCTGGAAACTATCGCGCTCGTCCTGTACATCTACTACGCCGACTATTTCAGGGGCAGAGGGTATTTGCACTGGATTTTGTCGGTCCTCATTGCCACGGGTGCAATATTTTCGGCCCTGTTCATCACGATGGTCAACGCCTGGATGAACACGCCCAGTGGATTCGATCAGTCCACATTCATTCAGAGTGGCAAGGTTGTTGGGGTCAATCCTTGGGCGGCTTTCATCACGTCTTCAACTTTCGGTGAACTGGCACACGTGCTTCCGACGACGCTGTTCACAGGAGCGATGCTCGTTGGAGGCTACTTTGCCTGGCGATGTATTGGGTCAAGGGACGCCGAGGAAAGGAAGATGCTCACCAAAGGATTGAAGATCACAGCGGTGCTCGGGATAGCAATGATACTCCTGTCGGGGCTGACAGGTTCGAACGAGATGGTGACACTATTACAGTTACAACCACTCAAGTATTCAGCGTTTGAGCTGAACCCGGCGCCGGGCACCAACCTTCCTGAGAAGTTGTTTGGCGGGTTAGTCAATGGGCAGTTCTCTGGCGGCATAGTAATCCCCCAAGCGCAGGCACTTCTTGCGCGGCTCGAAGCTAGAATCACAGCCCTCCCGGGCCTATCACAGTTTCCGTCTTCAACCTGGCCTCCTCTATACGTGCACGCGACGTTCGACATCATGTTCGCTGGTGGAATGTTACTGGCCTTGTTCTTTGTATCGTATTTTGTCACATGGGTATTCTTGAAAAGGAAACCCCACGAGTCAAGACTCTTCCTCTATAGCTGGGTCCCTCTCTCGTTCGTTGCTCTGATCATCTATGAGCTCGGATGGGTGACGGATGAAGTCGGTAGACAGCCCTGGATAGTCTACAACGTGATGACTGTCCAACAGGCGGCCAATTACAGTTCTTCCATGCTGATCCCGGGCATCCTGATAGTGGCCTTCTACATTATCCTGCTACCTCTCACGTTCTACTTCTTCTCGCGGGTCTTCAATTCCGGTTCGATCTCGGAGGAAGGGGAGCAAGGGCAGGAAGAAGCTACGGTCAGCGGAGGTGTCAACTATTGAATCCTGGTATTCGAGGTAAATTATGCCGTATTTTCGATATTTGCCTCGCTGCTCATAACCGAGATAATGGGCTCGGTCCTGCTGCTTCTATTCTTGGAGGAAGGCGAGGTCCAATGTTCTTGAATACGTCATCCCAATCTGGGAAGTGACTGGCACGTTTGGGGCGTTCTGGGTCGTGACGGGATATTTCGCCTATCCCAGCCTCCTCATCCCTGTCGCTTCGATTTTCGCTCCATTGCTTATCGTGTTCTTGATCCTCTTTGTTGCAAGGAACACGTCCATAGCTTTCGGAGAATTCATAGTCAAGAGGAGAGTGGCTGGACGAAGCGAAGCTCTACAAGACGTATGCTGTCTCGACGCTTGTCCTTGGGCTTACTGTTCTGGTTCTTCTGTCATCCCTGGTCAGCGGCGCTGGCGTTGATCTTACCAAAGAGACATTTTCACTGGGTGCGTGGATTTCTTCGCCTGAGTCTCTCCTCTTCGTGATCGGCACGCTGGTCATAGGTTTCGGCGTTGCGCCCTGTATTCTATTCGCTGATCCCCATGAGAGAAATCGTTCTGCCCGTGACCGCGTCCGGCATCGTCCTCTCTGTTCTTTCCTTCTACCTGTATTCTCCGTCGCTTGTCTCTGTTTGGATGTTGATCCCAGTCGCTCTCACTTTGATCGCCGGAGTCCTCTTCATGTCGGACAAGACCGCATCGATTGTATCGAACAAAGCAATTTTCATCGCAGTTCTTAGCGCCATAATATTCTCTCTTCAGTTCTCGGTTTATCCTTCTGCAGTAGGAGGGGCTATCTCGATCGATGCTGTGACGACGTCAGGTCCGTTGGCATCCGCCTATTTCACCATCACGGCAGTTGGAGGGGTGATGCTCGCGATTATGTTGGGTCTTTACATGAGCGTCACAATGCGTTCGAAGAACCCGACGAAGGTTGAGGTTGCCCCCGTGACGGCATGACTCTGCCTTGCTCGCGGACGAACGACTGTGTGGTCTTCGACTTCCTTAGCCTTCGTGCTCATAGGGTATTCGGCACAGGTGTTGCATAGAAGGATGAATGGCCACCGAGGGATACGCAGCATTCCATCCCAGAAGAAACAGGTGGATTGAGGCGAGGCATGGTGGCAGCGGCTCTCGGGAGCGTCATGCCCAAGTTCCAGTTCTCTCTGCTGCCAAGTCTTATCAAGAGGAGAAATTCGGTCCTGACACCAAGTGCTCGCTCGTCGACCGCTTGTTGAAAGCGGGGAAGGCACATAAGGGCGGGGCATTCGTGCCGTTGTGGGCATGGCCATGAGTTTCGAAGACCTCCTTGTCGGAAGGGAGGGAGGTCTGGTAGTCGTGACGCTGAACAGGCCGGCGGTCCTGAACGCCCTTCGCAGGCAGACGCTGGCCGAGTTAGGGCAGGTCTTGAGCGAGTTTGGGGAGAGAGATCTTGACCGCGCTCTCATCATAACCGGGTCCGGGACCGCCTTCTGCGCAGGGGGGGACGTAAAGGCGATGGCGAAGATGACGAGCAGAGAGGCGGCGGAGTTCGCAGAGGAGGCACACCAGGTCCTAAGGAAGATGGAGGGCGTGCCGAAGCCCATTATCGCAGCTGTAAACGGCGCCGCCCTAGGGGCTGGGAGCGACCTCGCCATCTCCTGTGACATCGTAATAGCGTCCGAGAAGGCCTCGTTCGGCGACCCCTCGGCCAGGATGGGGATAATCACGCCGTTCGGGGGGACCAGCCGCCTCCCCAATGTCGTCGGGCCGCTTAGGGCCAAGTACCTCTTCATGACCGCGGACGCCATCTCAGCCGAAGAAGCCCACCAGATAGGGATGGCCAACAGGGTAGTGAAACCCGATCGTCTCCTCGACGAAGCCAAGTCCGTCGCCGCGAAGGTCCTCCGGCTTGCTCCCATCGCAACGGGTTACAACAAGCTCCTGGTCAACTCGACGTTCTCTCTGCTCGAGGGAGATGTGGGGAAGAAGGAGGTCGAGCTCTACGCCAGATGCTTCGACACAGAGGACAGGACGGAGGGCATGAGAGCCTTCATCGAGAAGAGGAAGCCTGTGTTCGCGGGAAGGTGAGGCTCTCGTGAGCGAAGGGCTGACTTCTGGCTGCCCTTTCTCGGTACAGGAAGTACAGGAGGCCTGCTACAAAAAACGAGACATAGTAGCTGAAGTCGGCACCGCCGAACCAGCCGGCCAGCGAGCCGACTGGCCAGCCGACGGTTGTGGGCGGAACCATGAATGGCACCGAGCACAGGATGGAGAGCCCATAGATGGAGAGGACGCCCACCTCCCAGTTTCGGGCGTGTAGGCAGCTTTCGACCGTGGTCCTTCTCAGGACGAAGAAATCCACCAAGATTATCGCGAGCCAAGGCGTTATCCAGTAGTCCAGAATCAGGAGGAAGTTCTCGAAGAAGGACTCGAAGTTCGCGCCCCCGACTATGGCGAGGGCAAGGCCAACCAACCCGCCAGCGATGACAGTAACCCATCGCTTGACCCTTACATCAAGCACGAGTGCCGAAAGCGAGTTAGTGTATATGTTGAGTGCGTTCGCCGCCATTGCTCCAAGTATTATGGCGACCACCGCCGCCGTGCCGAAGGTGCCCGCGAAGGACTTCAGCGCCCCGAAGTAGTCAAAGCTCTGAGTCAGGCTGCCAACTATGCCGCCAATCATCTCTATCGCGAACGATGCCAACGCGCCACCGGCGAGGGCGAATGCAGCCACCTTCCTGACCGATATGGTAGCCGGGAGATACCTCGAGTAATCGGAGGCATATGGCGCCCAGCTCATGATGTATGAAAAGGAGACGGCGAGGACTATTCCGATTGAGCCGATGGAGGGGATGTCGGACGCGCCCGCGGGAATGAAGGCGAGCGCGTCACCCAAACGCGGGATGGAGATCACGAAGACCCCGAAGAAAAGGACGCCCAGCACCACCGACATCACCTTCTCAAAGGAATGAATGAGATCATGCCCGAAGATGGCTATGACGACCTGCAGCGCGACCAGCAGCATGGAGATCCCGACGAAACTGAGCCCAGGAGCGACCGCCTCGACGGCCTCCGCGCCCAGAATGGTATTGACCGTAAACCAGCCGGCGGTGCTTATCCAGTTCGCCATCCCAAGGACGTAGTTCCCACGTCGACCGAAAACGGCCCTGGAGGAGAACATCTGAGGAAAGCCCAGTCTGGGGCCCATCGCCGCAGAGAGTCCCAGCGCCAGGCCGCCGAGGACGTTTCCCGCAGCGAGAATCGGAATGCTTTGGAGCAACGTCAGGTGGAACGCCAGCACGCAGAGGACACCTATGACGTAATCGGCGATGGTGAGGTTCGCGGCGAACCAAAGCGTGAACACCCTCCCCGTCGAGCCATGCCTCTGGTCCTCGGGGATGTGTTCGATTCCGAATCTCTCCATGGTGGCTGGCTTATCGGTCATCTAGGCTTGTGTTTCTACGTGGGTGGTTAAAACATTTCGAAGCGGGGGAGCCTCTGACTGGGAGGCAAGGAGAAAGCCACGGAGGCCCACAGCCGTTCTTCCGAGGGTCCCGTCAGGTCGGGCCTCAGAGGGTGAAAAGAGAATCAAGTGACGGAGAGGCGATTCCTAACCCTCACTAGCTCGACCATCTGGACTGGGGTGACACAGTGCACCTCCTTGATCTGCTTGACCTAAGCCTCGCCGTGGGCCTTCCCGTCCTCTTTGTCAGCCAGGGCCTCGTAGGGGTGGCGGCTACAATGAGCTCCCGTGGTTTGAGCGTGCAGAACAAGTCGCAGTCAATCGGGCATCTGGCAGGACAGCCAGCATCCGCTGGCATCCTATTCTAGTAGTATCTCTCAGAAATGAAATCACAGAGACCGAGGAGGGCTGTCCTCGCTTCGCACGGCCTGATGGGCTCGAGCAGCTTTCTTGCAGATTCTACGCAGCGGGCAGCTTTCTTCTCGCAGTAATCCGCTGAGCCATACTTGAAGACTATTCTCTTCACCCTCTTGATCTCATCCTCGCTGATACGCTTCTTGTTGAAGAGGCTCTCGATGTAGCTCTTCTCCCCATCAGAGCACTTCGATAGGGCATGGATGAGCACTATGCTCTTCTTCCCGCTCTTCACGTCTGTGAAGACAGGCTTGCCAAGCACCTCTTGATCCCCTATGATGTCAAGAAGGT
Source organism: uncultured Nitrososphaerota archaeon (assembly GCA_963842885.1). Taxonomy (GTDB): domain Archaea; phylum Thermoproteota; class Nitrososphaeria; order Conexivisphaerales; family DTJL01; genus DATKKG01. The sequence continues at coordinate 68,020 of CAWJIE010000003.1, read as the reverse complement.
CGTCACGTATCTGATAGGCCATGCCCAGCCGCTCTCCGAATCTGTAGGCTGTATCGACCTCCCCATCAGAGGCGCCTCCCACTATCGCTCCGCTGGCTGAAGGGGCAGCAAGAAGCGCGGCCGTCTTGAGCCTAATCATGTCTTCGTACTCCTCTTCGCTGACGTCCTCCCTCTGGGCCATCTGAAAGTCGAGGAACTCACCCATGGTTGTTGCCCTGCAACACTCCCCAACGAGGTCGAAGAGCCTGCAGAGCCTCTCGCTGTCCATGTCCCTGTACCTCGAGACCATCTTGGGCACGTTGAAGAGTAACATGTTCGAGGCGAGGATGGCGTGCGACAGCCCGTACTTGTGCACGATGGATTCATTCCCCCTTCTTGTATCGGATTGGTCGATTACGTCGTCCTCCACGAGGGCAGCTGAGTGCGCGAGTTCGTAGGCAACCGCCATTGGGATGGCTGGCTCGTAACTGCCGGAGAAGACTTCGCACCAAAGCAGGGCGAGTACGGCTCTGACCCTCTTCCCGCCGTTGGAGAGAGAATCGCTGACGGCCCCCGCTAGGGTCGACTCACCGAACGGGAGATGAGAGAGCTCCGAATTCACGCTGTCGACATACTTCACCAAACCAGCCATCCGTGATGGAGGTATCATTCCAACATCAAGCCCCCACGTGTGGAGCGACATCGGCATCTTTAGCCTTTGCATCACCCCGCCCGAGGAGGGCCATTTCGACGGAGCTCACTTGGCTCGTTCGATCATGTTGGCGACTGGCCAAGCTGGTCATGACCGACCGCTCACTCAATGGCGGGTAAGCCACCACCACGATCAAGGCTGTGTGGAACACGCCCTGGCTCCCGGAGAGGTAGATGCTCCCCATCCCGAGCTTCACCACCTTCTGGACGCCCGGATGCTCCTTCCTGAGTTCTGGGAAGATGCGCGCCTCGTCGGGCAGTATGAGGCCGAATCCCTGTGCGGAGAGTATGATTGCGACTACACCTGCAGTCATGATTGGTAGGGACAAGAAGTTGTAGCCTTCCAGCCTCGCCAAGTAGACGCCTGCGGTCATTGCGACGGAGGCCAATGCGGATGCGAAGAAGAGCGTCAGCGGACGAGCATGTAGGACTCTACTCCTCCAATGGTCGCCAACTTCTTGTTCTGGCTGCTTGTCTTTCTCGGCTTCAGCTTGCTTCTATCCCTGATCTAAGTCGATAACTGTACGACACCCGGCCATAACGGTTTTAGCATGCAGCTCTGAGGACTACAGTCAGTTTGCCGTTTGATGTGGCAGTATTTCTCGCTGCCCTCGGGATAACTACACTGGAGCTGGTGGAGGCCGCGGCGGTAGGACTCGCGCTCTACGTAGACTCGAAGCGCACCTCGGCCTTCCTCTACGTCGCCTTGGGAGTCGTGGCGGTATTCGTCCCCATGTTCGTGCTCGGGGCACTCATCACCCTTCTCCCCGAGGTGTACGTAAGGCTCGTGGGTGGCGTGCTGCTCCTCTACTTCGGCCTTCGATTAGTCAGTAGCGCCCGTCGGTCAGTCATCCGGAGCCGGAAGGGAAGTTCCTCGCCAGAACACTTCGAAAAGGGCGTGATGACCACGGGGTTCTCAGTCGGAGCGGTCGAAGCTTTCGAGGCAGCCATCGTTCTCGTGGCACTGCTCCCCAGCAGCTTCCAATCGACAGTCGTTGGTATGGGCACCGGAATCGCCGTGGTCGTAGTCGCGACGTATCTTCTGAGGAATCAAGTTAGGAAGGTGAAGCAGGCGAACATGAAGGTAGTCGTCTCTGCCCTGCTCCTGTCTTTCGCCGTGTTCTGGTTCGGCGAGGCATTTGTGGTCCTGAGCGACCTTACACTCGTTCCACTCTTCATTGTCTTCGCCCTTGCCGTGCATAGGATCGCAAACCGAGCGTAATCAGACGCGAGGGTCGGCGCGGTCTGACTGCCTCCGATTTGGGGCCCCCCGGCGCCGGGGCCGTCAAAGCCGGGCAAGGCGTTCAGACCGACCGGCGCCTGCTGGTCCGGTATGGTCTGTTCCTTCTGACCTATCTTCGCCTGATCCTGTTGCCCCTAGGAAGGCCAGTGGGCTCACGAGCATGCCACTTGCTCTAGATGCTTCCACCGAAGCTCAGGTAGAGGAGCAGAGCATTGAGCGCCACTATGACCACGATGAAGATCCCCGAGATCGCGGAGGTGATCCTCCTGTTGACGAAGCTACCCATCAACTTCCGGTCCTTCGTGAGTATCCAGAGTGGCAGGAGAGGGAGAGGGAGGAGCATGCTGAGGGCCACTTGGCTGTAGACCAGAATGTTGAGAGGCGCTATCCCCGCAAGGATCGCTATCGTGACCGGCACCATATTGATAACACGTGTGACGATCCTCCGGACCCAGAGGTTCGTCCGCCGACCTAGGAGCCCCTCCATTATGGCCTGGCCGGCAATCGTCGCCGTCGTCGAAGACGAGAGCCCTGATGCCAGCAGAGTCACCGCGAACGCCGTCGCTGCGGCTCCTCCGAAGAGCGGCATTAGGGTCAGGTACGCGTCCTGAATCGTAGCCACGGCCAGATGGTGCTGGCCGAAGGCTGCCGCCGCCATTACCATGATGGCCGCGTTGACGAGCCCCGCGAACGTGAACATGACCAGGCTCTCCACCCTGTGGAGGCCAAGCACCCGGCGTTTGGTTTCGACGTCAGGCGTGGTGACCTTGTCGTTGGCCAGCGCTGAATGCACGAAGATGGCGTGAGGCATGACGGTCGCCCCTACGACGCCGACGGCGATCAGCATCCTGCCTGAGGAGCCCAGGTTGGGGATCACGGATCCCAGCACCACCGGAATCAGGGGCGGGGCGGTGATGAAGATCTCGAAGACGTATCCGATGCCGATGGTGGAGATGAGCACCATGAAGACGTACTCCAGCTTCCTCACGTTGCCTCCGGTCACGCCGAAGATGAGGAAGACGTCCAGGACCGACAGGAACGTGCCGTACAGGAGCGGTATCCCGAAGAGCAGATAGAGCGCGATGACGGTGCCTAGGAACTCGGCCAGGTCCGTCATCAGCGTAGCGGCTTCAGCTGCCAGCCAGTAGGCCAAGATGTAGGAGCGTTTCTTCAGGCGGATGCGCATCAGCTCCGGCAGGGAGAGGCCCGTGGCTATCCCCAGCTTCCCCGAAAGGTACTGGAGCAGCATGGCCATGATCCCGGCGAGCCAGACGACCCACAGCATGCTGTAGCCGAAGGACGAGCCGCCGCTGATGTCCGTCCCATAGTTCCCAGGGTCCATGTAGGCGACGCTCACTATCAGAGCCGGGCCAAAGTAGGCCACAAAGTCACGCAAGTAGCTCCTGGAGCTAGCAGAGCCCAATGTGGGCATGGCGACTCAAGGCCTCTAATAAACGTGGGCAGACTGCCCAGATTCGAGGAACCATTCCACCCTAGTGACCAAAGCCGGGACCTGCCCTCGCATGGGATTGGTCCCATGCGATTCAAATTACGGCTGGCTGCTCCGTAAGAAGAAACGCTTTTCTAGGCGTTCTGCTGCCTTGACTTCGAACCGCAGATGGTGAGCAGTCATTTTAGAGTCGTGGCACGAGTGAGCAGTTTGAATCCGAAGGTCATCAAGCCTGTCCTGGAGCAAGCCATCATTACAGGCTCCGTCAAAGAGGCGGGAGGCGAGCTCGTCATCGAGGCGGAGATGGAGGGCGAAAGCGCAAGGAAGTTGAACCGCTCTCTCCTTTCCGCGTTGAGAAGAGCGGAGAAGAAGACAAGGTTGCGCGCGGAATGGGCCTCTGACAACGGAACGACATAGAAGTTCTTCGATTATGTCTTGAAGAAGACAACCAAGACAGACCCCTCGTCATAGGCGGTCCCACCTTGGACGAGTCATCAACCAACCCGGCGGCAAACTGGTCAACCCAAACCCCGTCAGCCCCGGACCGGCGCTATCGCAACATAGCAATCACGGTCGTCATGCTAGGGGTTACGATGAGTGGCATCGATACCTCGGCGGTTGTCCTCGGCCTGCCCGTCATGATGCAGGACCTTCGCTCTGACCTGGTCAGCATGATATGGGTAATTATGGCATATCTCTTCGTGATTACGATACTCGGAACCCAGGTGGGGAAGCTGGGCGACATGTTCGGGAGGGTCAGGATGTACAACTTCGGCTTCGCCTTGTTCACCTTCGGCTCGCTGCTGTGCGGCCTCTCGGCCAGCGGGCCCGAGCTCATCGGCTTCCGAGCGGTGCAGGGGCTGGGCGGTGCCTTGATCTCCTCTAACAGCGGGGCGATAATCGCAGATACGTTTCCGGAGAGGGAAAGAGGGAGGGCGTACGGGATCACCGGGACGGGCTGGTCGCTTGGCGCGATACTGGGGATCCTTGTCGGCGGCGCCTTCGTCACCTTCCTGAGCTGGCGTTACATCTTCTTCATCAACCTCCCCATCGGGATCATTGCAACCGTGGTCGGTTTCATGATGCTGAAGGAGCGCTCTCCGAAGATCAAGGCCAAGCTCGACATCGGCGGGCAAGTCATTCTTGGCACTTCGCTCTTCTTCCTGCTTTTCGGGATGACCAATGTCACGGGGTCGGGTCTCGCTCCCGAGTACGTCGCCGAAGTTGCGGCAGGCCTTTTGCTTCTGCCGGCCTTCGTCGCATTCGAGAGACGATACTCTTCTCCACTGCTCGACCTCTCCCTGCTGAAAGAGAGAGTTCTGACCGCATCTATCTTTGCGGCTTTCCTCCAGTCCCTGGCCAGTTTCGCCGTGCTGTTTCTTGTGATCATGTATCTGCAGGGACCGCGCGATATGACCCCTTGGGACGCTTCCTTGTTGCTCATACCGGGCTACATACTTGGCGGGGCTATCGCGCCGTTCTCCGGCAGGCTGTCCGACAGCATGGGCGCCCGCGTCATCGCATCGATCGGGCTCGCTCTGCAGATCTGCGGCTTCCTGGTCTACTCGACACTCGGCTTGACAACCTCGACCTATGTCGTCATAGTCGGCGCCGTCCTAAACGGAGCCGGCAGCAGCTCGTTCTTCCCCGCCAACAACAGCGCCGTCATGTCGAGCGCGCCAAGTCGTGCGTACGGCGTAGTTTCCGGCCTGCTCCGAACGTTCTCCAACATAGGCATGGTCTGCAGCTTCGCAGTCGCCCTGCTGATCGCATCCCTGTCGATACCGCGTCAGATGGCCTTCGAAATCTTCCTCGGTCTGGGAAGGATTCAGGGCCAGCTCTCTTCGGCCTTCGTGGACGGGATGCACGTCGCCTTGGCCAGCTCCATATCAGTGCTCCTGGTCGCCCTTGTCCTGTCAATCCTTAGAGGGAAGGAGGCGCGTACGGTGAAGCCTCCAGCATCAGCGTGAAGGCTAGGCCGGGCACGGAGAGGCCATGTCGGTTCTGGCCCTCTTCGTCGGGGCCAGATGGGTCAAGGGCGGTACCAGCGAGGCGCATCCGCGAAAAGAATAGACGCGCGAGTCATCGAGAAGTGCATTTCCCAGTCAAATAGATGTCTCGTCACTCCTCCCCCGAGGGAATTGTCTCAGGAGATGCCGCTCCGACTCTATCGCTGCATACTGGACGGCATCTACTTCAGGGACAAAGAAGCGGCGCTGGTGCACCTGAGGATCGCCCACTCCATCGAACACCTCGATGAGTCCCTCCTCAGAGAAGTCGAGTTCGTACCTGAAATGATGCCACGAGCACTGCCGCATTCCACATAATCGTGAAGCCTCGAGGAGGTGCCCGATAGCGAAAAGGCCTCCCCGTGGGCCACCCAAGAGAAGCCACCCCCGGGAGGCAGCAAAGTGAGACCCTACTCGACTGCTAGCTAGTGCCCTATTCCTTATAATGACGAATAAGCAGAACCAACAACGGCAAGAGTCTTGAGCGATCTGGCTCTTCCCAACCTTGGCAGCCTGGATGAGCCTGCTTGTGACTATCATAGGTTTGGCCATCCTGTGGATAGTCATCTCGATACCGGCGTGGGTGGCGGGCAAGACAATAACTGGGGGAAAGTCTACTTTTGGCGATGCCATGGTTGCCACCCTGTTTGGCCCAGTAGTCTACGTCGTGACCTTGATCGCGGTGGATTATTTTCTGGGAGCGTTGATCGGCTCAGGAGCATTCGTCATCGCTCTGCTCCTGGCCTTCATAGCCTGGATATGGGTCTACAAGTCAAGCTTCGGAACGGGTTGGATGGGAGGCATCGGAATAGCCATACTCTCGATACTCGTCTTCGCCGTGATGAGCGTGATACTCGGAGCCCTATTCGGCCTGGTGGTCCCCACATCATTCTTCCCTCGCCTCTAGGCAATTGCGACAGGCACTCGATAGGCTGCCCGGACTCCTCGCATGGTGGAGATACGAAAGGACGGACTAGGTTTCGAATTCGGTGAAAGGCGGGCGGTTTCGGAGGATGCGCCTCATCAGGCATCTCCTTTATTGCGCGGCCGCCCTACTTGAGGAACGCCAGCAGCAGGAGGGACCCGACGATCAGGACTGCCCCGACGCCTATGATGGCTTCCGGTCCGACCTTGAAACCGGGCGTGTCTTCGTCAAAGAACCTCAGGAGGCCCGCGCTGGAGGCGGGAAGAGGTGCTTTGTTCTTCTTCTCCCTTTTTGAGGACAAATCTGGTTCAGATGCAATGACTTCTCACCGTCATTTAAAAGCCTTGCCCGGAGGTTCTGGCGGGCGGGCGACAGTATTCGCAGTGGCTCTAAGGCCATCATATCATGAATCGCTGACGACCGATGCGCCTTTGTTCATGGGGGTGAAGATGGGTCCGCGCTCAGGCAGGGACTGGTCCTGAATCCTTGCCCTGCTGCACCTTGAGCGGCCCGAGCAGAAAGAGCGCAAGGAGGCGGCGTGGAAGATGACACACTTGGTGACCTTCCTGTAGCAGGTGGCCAGGTACCCGACGACCTCGGCGAGGCGATCGCAGTCGTCCTGCCCGCTGATGAACAGCTTCATTCAGCCACCGAATCCTAGAGGTACGTCAACTCTCTCAGGAGGCAGCATCTTGGCCCGCCAAGGAGGGAGAGACGATACTGAAGTGGGCCCTCACCTATGCCGTCAGAGGGCCCTGCAGACGAAGAGGAACGCCCCCGATCATGGCCCTCTATCTGAAGGCCTGAAGAAGCGCTCTGTCAAGACGGAGGATTCAGCCGCCTTCAGGCTTTGTCACCAAAACTGGAATTGTAAGATAGGTCACCCAATACTCACCTGTGTAGCCTGTCATAGACAAATCTGTGAAAGAGAGATTATTCCCAACCCTCTGCTTGGCAAGGATGATTAACGGGCAACACCGGTTCGCCGGTAAGGCCTAAATAGGCGAACGAAACACACAAGCTGATTTACATTTGCCAGAGAAAGTGCTCCGTTTTCAAGGTAAGAACAAGGACCTGAACCAGCTGGCCCAGCAGATAGTGCAGCAGCTGCAGTCTGAAGGGTACAAGACGCAGATGGCGACGCCTCCTCTTGGGACCGTCGTCCAAGCCCAGAAGGCGGGGATTCTGAGGGACCTGATCTCCGCTGACCGTGCTTTCTCGATCCTCCTGACGGGTCAGCCCGACGACTTCACCGTGCACATCGGCATCGGGAAATGGATACAGAACATAGGGGTCGCCGCGGTCGAAGCCCTCTTGCTGTCTGCCCTCTTCTTGGCCGTGGACATCCCCGAGATGCTGTGGACCGAACACGTAGAACACGGCATAGCGAGAGAAATCACGACGCTGGTAGGGTAGGCCCAGCTCCTCACCGGTCCAGGACTTCTCATATCTGAAGAAACTCTTCATGTGGCTGGGGTCCATCCATCTGGCCCTCTGGTATCGAGCGCGATACATGTGGCGTTTTCTTGACTCTCTTGCGTAGCACTTCAGAGAGCAACAGCCCTGTTGTTACCCGGGGTGGCCTCACCTTCCCTCTTCCATTCGAGGGGATTCCCGGAGACGGGCTTCGGCGAGATGTCGAAGCTCCACGGCAGGCTGAGGTCGGCCTACATGATGCTCGAAATGCAGGCCGTCGCGGAATCGTGACCACACTTTAAGAAGCTCGTCCGACTAGACAGCGAGGATGGTGCCATGCCGAGCAGATACTTCTTCACCTCGGAATCAGTCGCAGAAGGCCATCCCGACAAAGTGGCCGACCAGGTTTCGGATGCCATCCTCGACGCCGTAATCTCTCCAAGACAAGAACGCGAGGGTGGACTGCGAGACGCTGGTCATGGAGAGCATGGTCGTAGTCACGGGGCAGATAACGACGACGGCCAACGTGAGGTACAAGCAGATCGTGCGTGGAGTGTTGAAGGAAATCGGGCTGAACAACGCCAGGGATGGCCTGGACTGGGAGACCTGCGGCATCATGGTCTCGATCGAGGAGCAGTCCCCCGACATCGCCATGGGCGTCAACAGGCCTCCGGAGGAGATGGGGGCCGGGGACCAAGGGCTCATGTTCGGCTACGCCTGCAACGAGACGCCAGAGCTCATGCCCCTCCCCATCATGCTGGCCCACGGAATCGTCAGGCGTCTGGCGGAGACACGCAAGTCAGGCCTCCTCCCCTACCTCAGGCCCGACGGGAAGTCTCAGGTCACCGTCGAATATGAGAACGGTAGCCCCAAGAGAGTAGAGGCCGTCGTGGTGGCCGCCCAGCATGAGGAGCACGTGGACAGGGAGACGATTAAGAAGGACGTGATAGAGAAGGTGATCAAGGAGGTGGTCCCGCCTGACATGATTGACGAGAACACGAAGTTCCACGTGAACGAGACAGGGAGGTTCGTCATCGGCGGCACCTTGGCCGATTCGGGCCTCACCGGAAGGAAGATCATCGTGGACACATACGGCGGCGTGGGCTCTCACGGTGGAGGTTGCTTCTCGGGGAAGGACCCAACGAAGGTGGATCGCTCGGGCAGCTACATGGCGAGGTATGTAGCCAAGAACGTCGTCGCTGCTGGTCTGGCGGACAGGTGCGAAGTGCAGATAGCCTACGCGATAGGCGTCGCCCGGCCTGTTTCCCTAATGGTCACCACATTCGGCACAGGGAAGGTCCCTGACGAGAAGATCGCGAAGGCCGTGGAAAAGGCCTTCGACCTTCGCCCGGGGATGATGATCAGACAGCTGGACCTCCTTAGGCCCATCTACAGGAAGACTGCCTGCTACGGGCATTTCGGAAGGCTCGAGCCGGAGTTCACTTGGGAGAGGACCGACAGGGTCGAAGAGCTTCGGCGTCTGGCGCTAGAGAATTAGGCATCGTCCGTCAGCGAGGACAGGGCAGAATAGAGGCTAGATAGGTGCAGCGCATCATTTGGAGATATAGCCGAACGGAATCGAGGATAGCAAGAGAATCTTGCAGAACATGTCCGCGGCAGGTTTCAGCCCTGCACAAGAAAGCGGGCTCCAAACCACGGAGCCAGCGCGAACCCATTGACAAGTTACACCGGACCTCACACGGCCCTAGGCGGATAGGCACTATTAGAAGCGCTAGGGATAAAGGCAAGAAATGCAACTAGACGGGTGACCCCCGATTCATTGAGCCAGGCGGGATGATACTGCAACTTGGGCGAGGAGAAAACGTGTCGTCTTGGTGGACTCGTTGCGGACGACTGCAAGGACTGCGAGTTCTCGAAAGACTGTCACTATGACCCAGAATCTGGGATGTGTGTTCCGAGGGCAGGGCTATGGATTGGGCGGTGACTTCAGGTAAAGAAAGCGTAATCTGGCATTCCGAAACCCAGCACTCGTACAACCACCTTCCATTGAACTGATGAGATGTGCTTCCCATTCTAGGTACGTATGTTGTTTACCACAGAAGATGTGGCTGCGGCTCCAAGTAATGAGTCAGGTCCATGCTCTTTACCGGCTCCCCCGCTCCGTGCAGAGTCGTCCGATTCTCTAATGCCACGGTTTTCCACGAGTTAAGGTCCCATCATCCTACCACTCGAGTCCCAATCATGAACCAAATTCGGCTCCTATCGTGCCAGCGGATGCCGCGATTGTGTTTCATACACAGTTCGTAGAACCGGCGATGCCGCAGTCCTTAGTCCAGAGCGACCAAAGAGGCAACCTTGAAAGACCTATCTCGGTCTCTTCTCCTGTAGGTATCCATGGTAAGCCGCCCGCGTGAGCGCGTCGGCCTTCTCATTCATTTCTCTTGGAATCCACATGAACTTCAGCGACTTGAAGCCCTCGGCGAGCTTCTTCGCCTTCAGAAATCTTTCCCTGTAAGCTCCCTTCTTGACCTTCCACTTGCCACTCATCTGGTTCACGAGGAGCTGGGAATCCGACATCACGACCACCTGTTCGGCCGAGTATGAGAGTATCGCCTTCAGCCCTCGGATGAGCGCCTCGTATTCAGCTTCGTTGTTAGATATGGGGTCGCCGACGAACCCGCTGTCCTGTGCGAGCAGCTCTCCGTTTCTGTATATGATGCAGGCGAAGGTGCCGATGCCGGGATTGCGTGGCTCGGCCAGACCGTCGGTGAACATCTCAATTGTCATGCTTTGCAGTAAACGTGCTCCGTCCCCACTATAATCTCTTCGTTCACGGGTTTACCTTGGAAGGTCGCCCTGTCAACCTCAGAGAGCCGATACCTGCAATTGAGCAGAGGCTCGCCGCGTTGCTCAGGCAAAGCGTCTTAAGAGTAGAACAGGGAGGCTGTGTCTCCCAGAATATGATCGAACAGGGCCTCCTCCTTCGCGCGGGGCCCTAAGCGTCACATCCACCTTTCTTTTCTCCGAATTCCGCCTCGTCAAAGATGCCTGTGACCTTGGGGGGAGCAAGAAGATCCGTCCAAGGGACGCCAGGCCTAAGAGAGTGGCAAGAAATCACTTAAGTGGGTCTTGATGCGAAACCATCGGGAGGGCTGCCAGGTGGATTCAGTGGGAGCGTCAGGCTACGGCATTTCGGCCCTCTTGAGTGGCGCAGCCCTGCTTTCGTACCACCTACATCCCCCGAGCCCGTTCATGCTCAGCCTTGTAGGCCTCTTTGTCATCTCGCTCGTCTCGAATGCCACTCCATTCTTTGGCGCGTCTTACACGCTGGTAGCCACGGCTGAACTGATAGCCTTCGGTTTCTCGGTGGACGCCTTCATCCTCGTCGTGCTCATCACTGCGGCAGGAGCGGTGACCGGAAAGCTCGTCATCTACGGCGGCGGCAGGGCATTCAAGGGTAGCCTATCGAAGAACAGGAACGTCCAGCTACTTGCGCGGTGGCTGCAAGACCGGAGGTTTCTCGTCGCGGTCTTCATTAGTGCCGTGATACCCTTCTTTCCGTTGGACGACTACATCTACATCGGCGCAGGAGCCGCAAGAACGAAGCTGACCCCTATGCTCTCGGTGACGGTCGCGGCGAAGCTCGTTAAGAGCGCGTTCGAGATTGAGCTCGAGTTCCTCGGGATACTGAGGATTGCGAGTTTCACAAGACATGTCTTGCGCATCTCGTCCCTCGAGTTCTCGCTCCTGTTGACCGCCGCATTCATAGTACTCGGAATCTTCTTGTTCAAGTTCGACTGGGGAAGGGTCCTTGGCGAGGCCAAACATGATATTTCGGCACGTGCGTTGACTCTGAACCATGACACCCCTCAGGTGCGGAGGTGCGAGTAATCCGGAATGCGACATTCGTATCTTCCTGAAGTCTTAAGAACTATTTCGTTAGCCCTTTTGGCGTGAAATACTGGTTGGCTGTTGGACGCCCCCTCTCCGCGCCGGCGGTGGTCTCTCTCTGACAAGGCGCATCATCCGATGCTTATGGATGGGACTTTGCATTTCGCTTCTCATTGGGGGAGTCGCTTCGCCTGCGGCCTTCTCCAGGTCGGCTCTGGCCCAGCAGGTATCTTCCAACCTGACGTCATATCTTGTCAGCGGGTCGGCCGACTATGCGGCCCCAGGCAACGAATCCTTCTGGGCGGCGATATCCTGGACGAATGTCTCCCTGGCGGCTTCGGTTACCCCAGGCGGCGGTCACACACCATGCGTCTTGGTGAAGTCGGCGAACGACGGATACAACGTCTTCTTGCTTTTCAAGTGGCCGGATCCGGGAGGACCGTCGTTCCAATCCGACAACGAGCTCTATGATTCGGGGAACGGCACTCTGCTGCCTCTGACGCCTGACGCTACCGCCAACGTGACCCAGCTCTTCTACAACTCCACCTACCACTACCCGGACCGAGTGGCATCGCTGTGGTTCATACCAGGCTCGCAGGGCGTCCAGCAGTCGCCCGCGATGCAGTTGGGCTCAGACGGTGCGATAACCGGCGGGGCGGCGGAGATCTGGCATTGGCAGTCGGACCCCACGGATAACTCTGCTAACAACGCCGACTTCCCAGGGGGATATACCGATCCGCTGGGGAACGCCATCTTCCCAGCCAACAACCTGTCCTTCGCAGAAGACGATTACACCAACACGACGGGCTTCTTCGTGATACCCGGGAGCTTCGGGGCAGATTCACCCAACCTTGCCCCGTTCGCTAATCCGTTCATTATCAAGGTGGCGAGCTTCTACGACAACGCCAGCGGCACCTGGACCGTGGAGATGGTCAGAAGCTTCACGACGACCAGCGCCGCGCAGTACAGGGTCCAGCTGGCGATGGGCTCCAGCTACTACGTGGCCTTCGCCGTCTGGAACGGGAAGCTGGGGGAGTCGGCCGACATGAAGTCCGTTTCGCAGTGGTATAATCTCACGATCAGCGACGCGGCTCCTCCTGGTTCAGGAGCGTCTTCCAGCGGGGGCATAAGCCCAGTCCTTGCGGCGACGGCCGGCATGGGGCTGCTGGTCGTCGGCGTCGCTATCGGGGTCCTCCTGAAACCCGGAGAGAAGAGGGTGGCCCGTTGAAAGATGAAGGCCGGCCGGAGGAGCCTCCCGCTGCTGACGGCTCCCAGACAGACGAATCCAAGAGGGAGTTCCTGAAGGTCGGTTTGTCCCTCTCCGCGCTTCTAGCTGTCGGAGGGATCGCGGCCGTTTCAAGGTCTATCTCGAGCACGGCTGCCACCACATCTGGCCAGCCAACGACATTCCCCAGAGTCGAGGTCGCCAACCTGGGCGACCTCGTGGTCAACGTCCCCGTCTTCTTCAACTACCCCCTCGACGACGAGCCCAACGTCCTCGTCAAGCTGGGACTGAAAGCTTCTGGGGGAGTGGGGCCGGACGGCGACATCGTGGCCTTCAGCTTGCTCTGCCAGCACCTGGGCTGTGTATACAGCTTCGTACCCCCAGGCTCTTCGCCAACATGCAAGCATTCCTTCAGCGCCTCGCGGCCTGTGGGGTTCTGTTGCTGCCATGGGAGCATCTATGACCTTCTGAACGACGCGAAGGTGATAGGTGGCCCGTCGCCGAGGCCCCTGCCTCACGTCATCCTCGACGTCGACAGCTCGGGCAACATCTTCGCAATCTCCATGGGACCTCCCTCCGTCTTTGGTCACAGCACAGGCTCCGACGACGTGACCAACGACCTTCAGGGCGGAACACTGGTGACCTAGTTGGCGGGGGCTAGCGGAAGCGGAGTTCTCGAAAGGGCTTCGAAGTGGCTGGATGACCGACTTGGCCTGTCAGCACCCCTTCTGAGGCCGGTGCCCAGGTACGCGATAAACCCATTCTATTGGCTGGGGGCGCTGACCGTCGTGGCATTCGTGGTCCAGGGAGTGACCGGAGTGGCGATGATGCTGTACTATGTACCTTCGCCGACACAGGCCTACGCCTCGACACAGTACATCTTTCAGAACGTTCCGTACGGGAGGTTCCTTGAGACTGTCCACCTCTACACTGCCTACGCCATGATATTCCTCGCCTTCATGCATTTCCTGCGCAACTACTTCGTCTCCGCTCAGAAGAAGCCTAGGGAGTTGATGTGGGTCATCGGGATGCTTATGGGATTCGTCACGCTGGGATTCGGATTCACGGGATACCTCCTGCCGTGGAGCGTAGTGTCGAAGGCGGCGACGGACGTCGGCGTGGGGATGATATTCGTCCTCCCTACGCAGTTGTCGTCTTTCGTCAGCTTCCTCATCGTGGGCACAGGGGGGGACGCCGGCGAGATCCTTCGCTTCTACGAGCTCCACGTCGTGGTCCTCCCGGCAGTCCTTCTGGTCCTCCTGGCCGTCAAGATGTACATGCTGGAGGCTCACGGGATCTCAGAGCCGGCGACGGGAGAGCTAAGTGAAAGGGAGCGAAGGCCCGTCCCGATCTTCCCTGACGTCACCGTCTACCTCTTCGAGCTGGCTGCGGTCTTCGGGGCGGCCATGATGGTCATCTCCGTCCTGTCCCCGCTCAACCTCCCTCCACAGTACTCCGCTCAGGCGGCGGGAAGCTTCGTCGCTCAACCTGACTGGTACTTCCTCTGGATCTACCAAATCCTCAAGATATCCGCCTTCGAGACCGCAGGCCTGCCCGTCGCGCTCACGGTTGTCTCGGCCATCTTCGCGGCCTTCTTCCTCCTTCCTTTCATCGATAGGAGGAGTGCGCGGAAGGTGTCCAGGAGGGCACGGTACGTAACGTTGGGGCTGGTCTTCCTCGGGGAGTGGGCGGTCCTCACCGTGTGGGGCTATCTGACTCCGGGGCAGGTGATCTCCAACGAGGAGGGGCTTCTTGTCTTGGGAGGGACGGCCCTGGTCATAGCACTGCTGTCATGGGTGGCGTTCCGCCTCGTCTATTCGAGGGCGAGCCGAGTGTTGCCCAGGGCTAAGGTGGACGCGCCACGCTCGGCGGGCCTGTGGACGATAGCGGCCTTCTCTTCGCTGTTGGCGGTAGGAGCCCTGTCGCTCGCCGGCGTGATTGACGGGGCCGCCAATGCTCTGGCGGGCTCGACTTCGTATTCCTCCCTCGAGCTGGTCCTCGCGGGGGCCTCGCTGGCGGTCGTCCTGCTGGCGACGACGTTCTTCCTCTACGGCCTTGAGAGATCGTCGGGCACGCTGCGAAGGCGGGTGAAATGGATGGAGGAGAGGTGGAGATAGATGGAGAGGCTCAAGCTGCTCATCACGCTGATGCTGGGGCTCCAGGTGCTGGCTACAGCTTACGTCTGGACGCAGGGTGCCACCAGCCTCGCCGATGAGACGAAGTTCGCCACGTTCCTGGGCGTCGACCTCCTCGCGTTCGCGGCGGTGGCCTACGTCTACGGCCGGAGGAGGCTCGGGGAGCCGACGAGCAGGACCTGGCTGCTCTTGGGGACGTTGACGATGGCGGCCCTTCTCATGTCGACACTCGTGTTCTAGTCCAGACCACCTCCGCATATCCTCGGACCATCGGCGGAGGTCCCTCCTTTGCACAGGGACCAATCAAGGGAAGTCGCCGCGGGAGCGACGCCCGGCCAGGGTGAGCGCCTTCAGTCGGTTGGCGGTGGCCTGCTGCCGAAAGAGAGACGTCTCGAACCTCCAGCGAAGCAACTTCTATAAGCGGCGCAGTCGGCTCCTTGAATTATGGCTTCGGATGGAAGCACTTTGCTGTCCGCCCTCTTCTTGGCCTTGGGCGTCCCTGAGATGTTTAGAACCCGACACGTCGAAAACGGCGTAGCAAGAGGGATCGCGACCCTGGTAGGTTAGGCCCATCTTGATCCCAGCGGTTTCCACTGAACTGCACGCGCGCTCCGGTCTCCTCTCCAATTTCATCCTAGGAAGTCAGGATGGACTTGTAAATGTCCTCGGCGTCTTGTTGGGATTGGCCGCCGCCTCGAGCGGTATCCGACTGATATTCGTCGCAGCCCTTGCGGCACTGTGCGCTGAATCAATCTCAATGGGGGCGGTGGCCTACACATCCACCATTGCGAGGAGAAAGCATTACCTGAAAGAGGTCAGCCGCGAAGAAACCGAGATGAGGGAGGTGCCACAGCTTGAAAGGGATGAGGTGAGAGGAATCTTCCAGAAATGGGGGTACGAGGGCGAGGAGCTCGAGCGTGCGACCGACTTGATTGTCTCCAAGCCGAAGGCCTGGCTCGAGTTCATGATGTCCTATGAGCTCCGGCTTGAGCAGGTCGACGAATCTGAACCCAGGAGGAACTTCTTGATCGTGCTGGGCTCCAGCGTCTTCGGTTCGATCATCCCTCTGGTGCCCTACTTCCTGGTGGGCAAGGACGTCCTCCTGGGCGCGCTTGGCTCGGTGACGGTCAGCGGCGTAGCCCTTTTCATTATTGGGTACTACGAGGCAAGGACAACAGTCGGGTCGATATGGAAGAGTGGGCTACAGATGGCTGCGATTGGCTTGGCCGCTGGGCTGGCTGGCTTCCTGGTGGGGCATCTGGTCGGTGCCTAGCCAGCTTCGCTATATCCAGGTCGCGTGACGGAGCAGATCGAATGGCCTGATAGACGGTATCCGAACCCAATTGGGTATGAGCACCGCTCAGGTCCACGGCCTAATCAGACGGAGCAGTCGGACATGCGTTGGCAAGGCGACCCTTGGAATTTGCAAGCGTTCTCCCAAGTTCCCATTACGTTACACGCACGTTCTATGCTCGTTCCATGGGCGTTCTACGCTCAGTCCGACCTGTTCTCCGCCACACCACGACGTTCCCCACGTTCTCTTGGCATGGCGGCGACTTCCCTTGCCATGTGCCTGCAGCGAGCTCATCAGAGGCCAGACCCAAGCTAATGACGGACAGGAGAAGTGAACTGCGGGCGCGGGGCACAGGCGACAGCTGCTTGGTCGACGTGGTGTCGGGGAACGTCGTCTGTTCCCCGCATCGGTATCGGACCTAGCGATGATCTTGAAGCAACACCGCCGGCAACAGCTACGAAAGCACCATCACTTGGCAATAAGGCGCTCGCCAGACAGGAGGAGGACACCCTAGCTCCAGACTTGTGACCTTTTGAGCGTGTTGATTTGGTGCTTAGCCGCCAAGAGGGACCGGCCCACGACTAGAGTTTGGGAGGCTTCAACATGGTCAGAATGCGGCCCAGGTCGGAGGCTGCGAAACATGCTATGTCAAAGTCCGTGACGAGCCCCACCACGGATCCTTTCTCGACGACGGGTATGTGTCTTATTCGGTTCAGCCTCATGATGTTAGCTATCTCAATCAGGTTCGTGTCTGGAGAAGCCGTCGTCACCGGGCTGGACATGATGTCCTTCACAAATCTCGCCCCCTTCTTCTTGCCGACGAGCCTGATGAAGTCACTCTTGGTAAGTATCCCCTTCAGCTTGGCCCCCTCGACCACGAGGAGGCTCCCGATGTCGAGGCTCAGCATGAGCCTTGCGGCTTCGGAAAGGGACGCGTCGGGTCGGATCTTGATTATGTTCACATTCATCACTTCGGAGGCTTTCACATTTGCAAAGTGATGGCGGACCCCTCTTTTAGGATTCCTCTTTTGAAGCACTCTTGCCCACGCCGTCGATGGTTTCGCTTGTGAGGAAAGAGCGTTGCCTTTCCTTCCGCAGCGGCCATCCGCGGCTCCAATCCCGGTCTGCGGGTCTCAGGTTTATACTCTGTGTCGTTGTCTGCTGTTGTGCGATGACGCCAGTACGGACAGCAACCGGAGGAGTCCCAGAGCCGTCCTGCGGTAACGGATTTAAGCCGCCGCCTTCGCATGGACCGACACTTGAGAGACGTCAAGGAGTACTACACGAAGAATGTGAGGCGGGAATGGGTGAGGCTCACCCGTGGGGCCTATCGAAGGCTTGAATTCGAGACGACTCTCTACTTCCTGCACAAGTACCTGCCGAGGCGCGGCCACATCCTCGACGCTGGTGGCGGGCCTGGAAGGTATACGGTGGAGTTGGCGAAAGATGGCTACACGGTCACGTTGCTGGACATTGCATCGGCAAACCTGGAATTCGCTTCGAGGATGATCAAGAGGAGGGGCCTCTCTCGTATGGTAGACGGCGTGCTGGAGGGCTCGATCGACGACATGTCAAGATTCTCTGACAGCTCCTTTGACGCGGTGTTGTGCTTGGGCGGGCCCCTCTCCCACGTCTTGAACAAGAGGAGGAGAAAGGAAGCGGCCAGGGAGCTTCTCCGTGTGGCCAAGCCGGAAGCTCCGGTGTTCGTCTCCGTTATGAGCTTGCTGGGGGTGTTCCACATTGAACTGGCGTCCTTTCAGCACGAAATCGGGCTTCCCATGTTCAGGCGCATCTGCGATGCCGGCGACTACTTGGGGGAGCGGGAATTCACGGCCTGCCACTTCTTCCTGCCTGAGGAACTGCGTGCCCTCTTCGAAGGAGCAGGTGCGGAGACAGTTGAGATGGCTGCCCTCGAGTGGGTGCCGTCGGCTCTCGAAAGACAGCTCAACAAGCTGTCCAAGGACCCTAAGAGGTGGCAAGCCTGGATGTACGCCCACCGGCGGTACTGCACCCATCCAGGAGCCGTCGGTTCTAGCGATCATATGCTCATCGTCTGCAGAAAGACGTCCGAGCCAGGGAGGGTGCTGTGATCTCTTCCAGCACTAAGTAGATGCCCAAAACTAAGGCAACCGCTGGGCGGCCCTTCTTTAGTTCAATTGGCCTATTTGTTCTCAATAACATGAAGATGACTAATCGACAGAGGCGTCATCACCGATCAGGTCAATGATATTGATTTCTTCCCAGTAGCAACTGATATCGTCGCCGTAGGATCATGCATGGGAGCCGGACAGAGTGATGGAGACGAAGACTCGCTTCTCCTTCTTCCCCAGCCGCGGCACCGCCCTGTCCAAGAGCAGCATCAGGCCGTATTTCGATTTGAACGCCTTGCGCAACTCCTGAGAGGAGTCATCGTCAAACATGGTCGCAACTCCCTCGACGTATGGCCCTTGGGGCTCCCCGCGCATGGTACAGGGGGCGACTGCTACGTGTGGGTTGTTTCGCATGCGTTTCACCTTTCCTGAGGTGGAGATGGTCCAGACGAAGACGTGATTCTCCTGCAGAATGAACCAGACGGGTGTGGGAACCCCTGCCCCGTTGCGACGATAGGTCTCAAGGCTGATGTATTTCTTGCCTTCCAGAGCCTGTAGACTCATGTTGTGCTAGCACTTCGGTCCGGCGTCGCTCCCCTTATCTCCTTTTGCATTCGGAATGACGGTCCGAAGACTTCGACTGACCCGCGCACGCCAGCGGGCCTTGAGGATATCGCAAACCTTTGTAGCAGCAACAGACATCCAGATTCACCCATTGCAAGTCTTCCATGGGTGCTCCGAATCGAATTATAGCTCTCACCAAACCAGAGTCCTGGGCGGTGCGCAGGACTTTGGGGTCTTCGACGCTTACCGCAACATATGTTACGGATCAGGCGGTGGCGGCCCTCAGAAGACGATTGGAATGGCTATTGCTAGCCCGACCTTTGCTTCATATGGGCGTATTTGCCTGGGTCTTTGTCAAATGCATTCTTGCAGATGGCGTTGCAGAAGTAGAAGGTCTGGTCGCTGTATTCAGACTTTAGTCTGGTCTTCTTCTCGTCAACCATCATTCCGCATACCGGGTCTCTCATCAATACAAATCGGTTCGATTTCCCAGCGGCCCGGTATTTAATGATTCAGGGGCGGGGTTCTGCTAAGTTGGCGGTCTTGAGGATATCGTAATCCTTTCCCCTATTTTCCCTGTCTTTGCTTGTCGGAACCAGGTGGTAGAGGAGAGTACACGTAGATGGCTGCCTTCTCGTCGGCCTTCAGCAGCTTCCAGCCGCTGAATTTGAACACATGGGAGACCACCCTGCACGTTGGTTTCAGCTCCCTCTCGAGCTTGGGCTTCAGCTTGTCATTCGTCCCCTGCACCAAGTAAAGTGTTATAACGTCGGCTTTGCCAAGGTCCACATTGTAGAAGCTCTTCCACTCTATCCTGGCTCGGCCTCCAAGTCCAAGGATGCGTATCCTGATGCTAGAGAAGAGGTAGCGGAAGGGGTCTATTTCGACTCCTATGGAGGTCGCGCCGAACTCCTTGGCCGCCGCTATGACGATCCTACCGTCACCGGAGCCTAGGTCATAGAGGACTTCCTCAGGCCTGACGTCGGCCATGACGAGCATGCGCCTTACCACGCCCCTCGAAGTCGGGACCCAGGGAGCCCCGATTGCACCGGGAAGGAAGATCGAGAGCGCGACAACGAGTGCGACGATGAACAACGCTTGCACGAGTTCGTCTGACCTTGCGGTCGTATCTGTCTGCAACTGAGATCCTGATTCGATGATGGCGGCTGTGACTGCGATCGCCAGCAGCACAAGTAGTGTGGAGGCGATCGCCTTGGCCGTGGGGCTCAAGCGTCACTCGCTTCGGACCTCCCCGTATATCAGCTCTCCAGCCGCCGCAATTGAGCTTCGCAGACCTAAGATTCCGCCGCAGGCAAGTGAAGGGTGGAGTCTCTTCGGGCCCCTGGTCAACCGTTCTATTGGAGAACCCGACGAGGCGAATCCTGAACTCGCGGAGGAATAGGCACAGCACATAGTGAATCATCTTGGCAATCTGGCGGGCCGATGTCGTGACAGTCGCCGGCAACAGCTACTACGCCGACGTGACTTGGCCGTAGGTCATCGCCCCGATGATATTAATTTCTTTTCCAGCAGCAATAGATATCCAAAGCCTTGATTCACTGGACTTCAGCAATGTGTCACTCAGTGTCGCGGGCTTCAGATTCCCAGACGGAACCGTGAAGTTGGCGGCTGACGGCGATGGAACCTCATGCTCGGCCACCTGCAGATTTCACAACGCGCTGAGAAATCACGCGGGCAAGACCATCTTGTTCATCCCTGGCCGGACGAGGTCGCGCCAGAGAGCGAAGCGAGGGAGATGTAGTAGACGGCGTTGTTCTCGCCTACCGAGCTACTGTCGAAACCTCCTATGCAATACAAGTCGCCCGAAGAGATGACGCAGGTCGTCTCCACGCTCAGGGGGTAGTTGGCCGCCTTTTCCCAGGTCCCTATGCCTCCAGATGATATCGGCGCGTAGTAAATGGCGTCTATGTACAAGTTCAGTTGCCCCTGTCCCCCGACACAGTAGATGTAACCCGATGAGATTGCGCAGGCCAGACCGCTTCCTTGAACTGGATAAGCCGTCGTCTGTGTCCACGTCCCCACGCCAGCGGAAGAAAGAGGTGCGTAATAGTCCGCGCTTGCGGGGTTGCTGCCACTGTCAGCGCCCCCCAAGCAGTAGATGTAGCCGTTGGCCGCGTAACAGCTCGAATAATAGAGGTTCTCGGGATAGGCCGTCGAAGCGCTCCAGGGACCGATGCCCGAAGGGGAGAGCTGGGCATACCAGACGGAGCTGCTCGCAACGGAGTCAGCGTTGGTACCGTCTGTCTCATTATTCCCTCCCACGCAGTAAATGTATCCGGATGAAGCCACGCAAGACTGGCTGTCTATCGAGATGGGATACGCCGTTGTGGACGTTCCAGCTCCCTACGACGCCGCCACTGCTCAGAGGCGCAAAGTAACTCGAAGCAATGTCATCACCGCCGTCATCGTAGCTCCCTCCAACGCAATACACATAGCCGGAATAGACCACGCATGCCTGGCCGTTTATGGTCTGGGGGTACTGATTGGAGTCGGATGTCCAGCTGGTGATGTTAGCGGAAGACGAAGAGATCGCCGAGGAGGAGTATACCTCGCTGCGCGGGCCCCCGTTGGCATCCTGTCCCCCGATGCAATAGATGTACGCCCGTTGCTGACGCACTGCTGCCCGGCCACACCGAACGTTCCGCCAACCTGAAGGGGATACCCAGGTGCCGAATCCCATGGCGAACTGCTCGTTTCGAGGGGCGAACAGGTTCGTATATGCGTAGAGACCGACTATCGCGATTATGACGACCACCAGAACTATGACGATCATCCTTGAAATCTTCATTTCGCTTTTTCTCCTCCCATCAAGTGCGGGCGGGCTGAACTGACTCTAATCATCGACGACTGCCTCATTCTCACATGCTGATCTCAAACAGCATCGCCGCCATCGTGATTGCTCGTCACTCCAAACCCAAGCTGTTGATTACTCTGCCGGAGTTTGCATCGATGACCAGCACGACCTTCTTCCCCTTGTGATCATATCTGGCGAACCATATCGGAGCGTGAAGCAACTCCGCATCCCCGACGTCCGACTGGGTGTTTATCTGCTGAATCATGTGATATTTCGCGTGCGCACTCTCTGATTGCAGCTGGTCAACCAAGGTCTTTGCCTGAGATTTCGCAACGTCTTCGCTGATGTCTCCGTTGAGGACCTTGATGTTCTTGGGCAGCTTGGTGATGTCGAACAGCGTTCTGCCTTGGAGATCAAATTGATAGCTCCGCGGCTGATATTCCGTAAGCGCTTTCAGTGCAACCACAGGAAAACTGTAGTTCGCATCCATCTGCTCGGTCTTCCTCATTCCTCCGCCACCGTATCCCATCCCCATTCCGAAGGCCATGATCGGACTTGACATGAAGCCCCCGCTGAACAAGCCAAAGGGTCCTATTCCGCCGTACTCCAGAGCGCGTCTGCGGCCTCCTCCGCGACCGCCCCCTCCAAATCCACCGCCCATCCCGCCGAACATGATGCCCATCAGGGCGGCGGTCGTAGCAGTCTGTCCAATCTGCGCGGCGGTATTCACGGAGATTATGGTCGTACGGGCGGAAACGCTGACGATCCAGTAGGGCACGTACGAGAGGCTCATTTCCTCCAGAGTGGAGTTCTCCTGAAGGTGTCTGTGCAGGAGACCTTTGTCCATCAGCGGCTTGATTATGGAGTTCACTTGGTCAGAGCTGGCGACCTTGAGGGCGAGCATCGTCTGCTTCTGAATGTCTGCCCATCCCTGGGTTCCCAAAGTGACGCTGGCCCCGCAGTACTCGCAGGTTATCACCATCTCGCCGAATTTGGGAGCTAACGGAGCGCCGCAGGTGGGGCACTTCAGCGAAGTCACTCCTGAAGGAGCGATGATTGGCTTCGGGGAGGAAGCAGCGACTGGAGTTGGCGCACCATATTGTGAAGCAGCGGAGCCGCCACCAGTCTGCTGGTCCATGCCGGCCCCCTGATTGGTAGGACTTCCGCACTTGGAACAAAATGACGCATCGTCGGAAAGCGGCGCCCCGCAGTTAGCACAGTTCATATCTCAGGCTCCGACCGCACATGCTAATAAGGTTGCATCCAAAGCTCACGGGCACATAGGGCATCGTTCACGTAGGACTTGCAACCAATTCCATCCTGACATCCCGGAGGGCCAGGACGAACGCGCCACAGGCGCACGCCGCCAAGAGCAGCCAAAATGCGACCGCCGCGGCCGGCTCGGAGACGTTCAACAATTTCGCCGGATTGAAGAATACCGGATATGTGAGGTCGCTAAGAAGAGGGACCCGCGGGTCGAACAGGGCGGGGGGGTGACCCGACAAGATCTGGAGAAAGACGATGGTGAAATCGCCAGTAGGGGAAGTGACCGCCCCCAAAGACGAAATCACGACGCTGGCAGAGAAGAGCCCCGTCAAACAGAGGACCCCTCCACATCTTGGAACGGTGGATCGCGCGCGGTATATCGATTCAATCAAGAGAGACATCGGCACGACTAGAAAGGGAAGGGACGCGACGAGGAATCTTGGACCGTATGAACCTCCTCCCGACGGCTCATGCCATGTTGCGTAGACCACGAGGTTGATGAAGAATACGCTTGCAAAGACGAGGGCCTCCTTCCTCCTTCTCTTCGCCAGGAGGATGAAGGAAGGGACAGCCAGGACGAGAATGGGGGAGAACATTAACAGTCCGTGGGCCGTCGAGACCAGGAGGTCCTGCAGTCCCACGAGGAGGGGCGTCGAAAACTCCTTCAGCAGGTCGGAGACCGGCGCTCCATAGCCGACCCAGTGGCTTTCGGGGAAGACGAGGGGGTTGTCAAAGCAGACGTAGTTGTAAAGGAGCAAAAGAGAGGCCCCCGCGACGATGGGAGAGAGGAACGCGACGTACTCCTTTGTGCTCTTTCCTCGCTTCGTCGCCAAGAGCGCCAGGGCGGGGAGAAGCAGCAGGAGGTTCGTGTATTCGACGGAAACGGCCAATGCCGCAGAGATCCCCGCGAACAGCATGTTCCTTCTGCGGGGAATGGCCCCCCTGAGAAGGTAGTAATACGCTATGACCAAGAAGAGGGCTGAATATGTATGAGCGAAGCTGGTTTTGCCATACACCCATACTATGGTCGCAAAGGCATAGGTCAGACCGGTCGCTGTGGCCGAGGTCCTCTTCGACCCCAATGCCAGACAGAACTTGTAGACGTAGACCGCGGAGACCGCGGTGCAGATAGCTGAGAACAGCTGGACCAGGAGGACTTCACCACCGGTCGCGTAGCCAGCTACAGCGAAGCTTCCGAGGAAGGGGTTTATCGCCGGCCCCAAGAAGGTCCCGATCGCGAAGGGCACCAAGAGCAGGACGGACAATCCGGGAGCCAAGGCGCTGAAGGACGCGCCCGAATAGTTGCTGACATCTAACATCGCGAACGACTCATAGCCCGTAATGACGAACGTGTGGTTGGACGCCATGGCTGCCGTCAGCGCAAAGTGGCTCTTCTCATTGCTTCCAGAGAGGGGTAGGATGGAGACAAAGAGCAAGACAAAGACCAACAGGAAGAGCCGCAATTCCCGGGACCGGAGGGTACGCATCAGCTTCTCCTTCATCCCGCTGAAGATGCCGGCCCAACTGGACGTAGTGGCGTCGGCATCTCCGCCGGGTCCCCCTGCCCGCGGGCTGCCCTTCGACCTAGGATTGCTGCGCCGCATGGATAGCACGGCTCGCGATGGAGTCGGCGATCTCCTCGGCGGTCCTTCCTTCGGTGGGGACCTCGAGCCTGCGAGCGAGGTCGATCAGTGAGCGCGGCCCACTGGTCTCGGACTCGGTGAGGGGAACAGGAGAGGCCTTCGCGTCCCCCCCTCCGCTTCCAAGTTCTTCACGGCCCTGTCCAGGGCGTCCTTCGCCTGGGCGCTGAGCTGGTCGAACTGCTGCTTCGCCTTGGCCAGGGACCGCATCTTCTCGGGGAGCTTGTCAGTGTCCGAGATGAACGCCCACCCTATCAGGGCGACTGCGACCCATTCCGACCCCTTTATCGCCGTTCCGCAATCACCTGCAGATATCCCGGAGACGCCTTCCCTGTACTAAAGCCTTCTCCCCTTGGGGCCGGATACTGCCAAGATGGGCTCACTTCACGGGGACATGAGCCAGCCCCTCGTGCCGTTCCAGGTGGTTGTGCTACACCATGAATAGCCCGTCGAAGCCAACGTCTAGACAGTGGTCCTGACTCCTGCTGTCTCCGTCCACACGATTTCGCAGTGTGGAGCCTGCGGGTCAGAAGTGGTGATTCAGGCCAGGGCCTTCTTGATTTCTGCCGAAATCTCGGCATCAGTCTTTCCGTCGGTGGAGATGCCGAGCTCGCTGGCGGCCTTGATCATCCTGACGCGCGCGTCGGAGGAAGGCTGGCTGGGACTAGTCGACGCCGAAGCCTTGAGTTTCTGGACCTCCAGCTCGGACTCGACCTTCGCCTTCTGGAACTCGCCCTGGGCGCGTCCGAGGGACTTCGCCAAGTCGGGGATCTTGCCGGCGCCGAAGATCAGAACGACTACGATGACGATCACTATCAGCCATTCCGAACCTTGCAGCAGCATTGGTACGAACATTGTCTGTCCTCCGCCCAGAGACGAGACGGGAGATATAGGCTTTACGGATGCGACGCAGCAACCCCTAAAAGCGAGCGCAATGCTCACCCTGGGTTATGGCTTCACGAACAAGCACCCTGCTGATCGATCAACTAGAGTTCGTTTTTTCTGTCTTCCAATCGTAGCCGGGGGGAGAAGAGACGGCCAAGTCGGAAACACCGCTTAAGGAACCTCACTCTTCGCACCCGTATCTGTCGGAGTTCATCCTGGGAAGCCAGGACGGGCTGGTCGCCCTGCTAGGCGTCCTACTGGGGGTCTCCGCGGCAACGAGCGATGTGAGGATAGTCTACGTTGCAGCTCTCGCGGCTCTTTGTGCCGAATCGATTTCGATGGGCGCTGCCGCCTACACTTCCACTGAAGCCAGGCGCCGACACTACATGAGGAAAGTCTCTCGGGAGCTACTTGAGATGAAAGAGGTTCCCGCCTCTGAGCTTGAGGAGGTCCGAAGTATCTTGAAGGGGTGGGGTTACGAAGGCAAAGACATCGATGACGTAGCCGACCACATCGCGTCGAACCCGAAAGCGATGCTAGAAATCATGATGTCCTTCGAACACAGGCTCGCTCCGGTTGACAAGGGCGCAGCGAGGCGTAGCTTCGCAGTCGTGCTGTCCTCCACGATTTTCGGCTCGATCGTGCCGCTGATCCCGTTCCTCTTCGTCACTGCGGCGACGATATCTTCTGGTGCGATCGCTTCGGCAATCCTGAGTGGGGCGCTGCTCTTTTTCATCGGTGCCTATGAAGCAAGAACGACGGTCGGCTCGATGTGGTGGAGCGGCCTAGAGATGACGTTAATCGGACTATCAGCCGGGTTCTTGGGCTACTTGATTGGACACCTCATTGGGGCCCTTCCCGTATGACCTCAAAGTAATCTAGGACCAACTGACGGTCGTGAAGATAGAAGTGTTCCCGGATAGCGCAATCCTTTCCAAAGGAAACAGATATCCAAAACTACCGTGAGCGCAGGGCGACTCTTCTGGCATCTTACGCATCACTGGCCTCTATGGTATGCCACCACTCGACGGTCTCTCGGCTGCCATTTGGTTGACGGAGCAGACCGGTTAGATGAGCAAGGACTTGAGCAGGTTCCCTATCAAGTACGAGAGGCCAGAGCCTATGAGGCCCAGCATGACGTAGCGCAGACCGAACCTGAAGCGGCTAAGCCCGATCAGATGTCCGACGTATGACCCGAGGGCAAACAGCACCACCATCGCGATTGAAACTGCTGCCGTCATGGCTTGCATTGAGGGAAGGAAGACGAATGGAAGGATGGGCACAAGCATAGCAATCAAAGACGAAATGAAAGAGTTGATGGTGCTCATGTAGACCTCGGTGGAAGGGGCGACATGTGCCTTTTCGCGTATGTGCTCTCCCCTTTCTGCCAATTCGGAAGCGTAAAAGCCGATGGAGTTCCCGAATGCGTTGGCCACGCCAGCCACAAGGCCCGACACAACGACAAGAGTTGTACTACTTGTCACTTGGCTTATCCCAATGACGACGCCCAAGATGGTAATCATCCCGTCCATTATGCCAAATGCCGTTCCTTGAAAGCCCTCTATGAAGCCAAATCCGATGCGTCTCGAAATCGGCTTTGCCAAGATGGCAAAGCTCTGACTTCTTGTTATATATGTATTCTATGTGTGACTGTCCTTCAGAAGAAGGAAGCCAATCCCAAGAAGCCGCCAGTCACTCTTGACGCCGACAGGAATAACAACGGGATGGAACGAATGAACGGCGGAGTCAGGGACAGGGAGAGATCCATGAGAAGCTTGAAGAATCAAGAGCGAAAATTCGGTCTCGACTGACTCACCGGTCGAGCGACGCATCGGTATGAACGATCTCAACAACCCTCATCTCCATCTCGGGAGACTCAGAAGCCACTGATCTCCTCTCCCGTATGTGTCATGTGCAGGCCAAAGTGCCTCCACCGATATATGACCTCATCTTCGACCGTATGACCTCCTTCGGGACCGCGTGCGAGCCTTCCGATGGGTCTGGGTTAAATATCGGGCGAAGGTGATTTGCCCCAAGAACCAGGAATCGTATGGTGAATAGGAATATGGCGAAGTCAAGGCATCGCCTGATCATCGACTCAAGGGGCGTCTGGTGCCCTCCGACGCCTTTGACGGCCCTCTTCAAGGCCTGGCGCACGGCCAGCTTCGGTGACGAACTTGAGCTTTGGGCAACCGAGCCGGCGATAGAGAGCGACGTTAGAGCGTGGGCGAAGAAGAGCGGCAACCAAGTGATCGAAGCAGCGCAGGAGGAAGGATACATAAAGATAGTCGTCAGGATCACCCGGAGGGGAAGGATGAAAGCCAGAGTGTCGGCCTCTAAGAAGAACCTAGGAGAACCAGACGAATGGAAGAGCTTCCCGAAGGGGAGCCTGCAGATCGTCACCCTGGGCGGTTTCACCTTCGGGCTACGCACGCTTCAACCGGGGTGGAGATGGTCCACCAAAGTGAAGCCCATCGCCAAGACTGAAAGCTGCATGACGCAACACCTGGGATACGTAATCTCCGGTCGAATGGCCTTCACGATGGATGACGGAACGGGACTGGAGGTTGGAGCGGGCGATGCCTTTGAGGTGCAACCCGGCCATGACGCTTGGACGGTCGGGGAAGACCCTGTCGTCTTCATCGATCTGATTGGCGCTGTCGAATACGCGAAGAAAGCGAACGGCAAGTAGGTGGCAGAGAAACGAAGTCCGTGCATTCAGTGCTCCTTCGGGCTCAAGAGTCTTCCTATTCCGGATTCCGTTCTCCCATGCTTCCCATAATCCATCTTGTCTGATATCGGTCCCTACACATGCCCTTAGTGGGCTACTTGCGTTTCACTGGAAATGCCAGCCTGAGTCGCACTGACCAGTAGCAGGAGATATGTTTATAACCATATCAGTAGATATGGCAACCGATAGAATTTGAGCAGAGATGGACGATACATAAGACGTGGA
Organism: uncultured Nitrososphaerota archaeon; assembly: GCA_963842885.1. GTDB lineage: Archaea > Thermoproteota > Nitrososphaeria > Conexivisphaerales > DTJL01 > DATKKG01. The sequence goes on along the minus strand of CAWJIE010000003.1, from coordinate 39,565 downwards.
TGCTGGGACGAACCCGATTACCCCGTTGCTGCGTGGGGCCACCGCGGGCCCATGTTCGGAATGAGGAGAGGCGATTTCAGGTTCCTCGTACTGACGGCCCTTTCTGAGAAACCCATGCATGGCTATGCGCTAATACAGGAGCTGGGAAGGACCTACCAGAGGCCGGTGAGCGCCGGGCTGATTTACCCGACACTTCAGGAGCTGGAGGACAGGGGCTACGTGACGGCTGAGGAGAAGGAGGGAAAGAGGACGTATTCCGTCACCGAGCAGGGAAAGAAATGTCTTGAAGAAAACAAGGAGACCGTAGAGAGGCTCAAGGCCGGCAGAGAGTATGCGGACAAGATGGGCCGCTTCGGATTCCTGAAGGACCTCAGGGAAGTCCAGGCACTGGTGATGATGAACGACGAATATGTCGACGAGAAGAAGATGGAGAGAATCCAGGAGATACTCGGAGACGCCAAGAAGAAGATCGCGGCCGTGGTCTACGAATAGGAAATGAATGGCTTGACCCAATCAGGTGACGACGACATCGAATCTCTCATCGACCGAAGGAGAAAGGAATGGGAGCAGGAGAGGGCATCGCAGTCCAAGCTGGCAGGCTTCAGCGGGATCAATCGAGCTCACCGACGCCAACTTCGATTCGACGCTCAGGAGCCAAAGGTTGATGCTGGTGGACTTCTGGGCGCCCTGGTGCGGCCCATGCAGATGGGTATCGCCCATCCTGGAACAGATCGCGCAGGAGAACGCGGGCAAGCTGGTGCTGGGGAAGCTCAACGTGGACGAGAACCCCCTCACGTCACAACGTTTCGGCATACAGGGCATCCCTACCATCATGATTGCACAGAACGGGAAGATACTCAACCAGATAGTGGGCGCTTTGCCGAAGGAAGACCTCAACCAGCTCTTACACCCCTACCTAGCTGGCGGCAGCGCGTAGGTGAACGTCTTGAAAGTTGGTGTCGTGACCGACGACGGCCAGACCATATCCCCGCACTTCGGAATGGCCCAGCACTACCTGGTCTACGACATACAGGACGGAGTAGTCAAGGGGAAGGAGACCAGACCCAAGGCAGGACATCACCATGGAGGGATGGAACACGAGGGTGAGCACCATGGCGAAGGCCCCGGCCACAATCAGGGCCCTGAGGAGGCCTCTACACATGCGAGCATGCTCTCCAACGTCAGCGACTGCGATGCGCTCATCGCGAGGGGGATGGGGTGGGGGATATACGAGGCGATGAGGCAGGCTGGCATCAAGCCTTTCATCACCGAAGCGGTATACGCCGACGATGCCGTTCAGGCCTATATCAAGGGAAGCCTCGACGACCACGTCGAGAGACTCCACTGATGATGCTCATGCCCAAACGGAGATGGCTTCTGCTCGCCGTGGCTGCCTTCGCCCTGATCGCTCTTCTAGCAATCTACTACGGAGCCACTGAGGCGGAGAACCCGGGAACCACCAAGCCAAGCATGGTCACTGTCACGGGTCTGATCAGACTGACGGGGGCTGAGATCGCGTACGAGAGGGTGAACTTCACGAGCCTGAGGGACAACACGACATACTCGGCGCAGGTCTTTTCTGAAGCTTATAACATCTCCCTTCCCAACAGAGACTCCTACAAGGTTACAATCATCGCGTACTTCATCGGGTATCCCACGGGAAGGCCCTACGCTGCTGGCACATTGGACCTCTATACCAATGAGACCAGCCTGACGAGGGACTGGGGAAGCGGCTTGCCGTGAGGGATTCAGAATCGCCAGTTCACCATTGAAACTTGTCCCTCGGGCCAGGGATCGTCTGAATTGACATGAAGGATTGATGGTCGCACTCTGACATAACCAAAGGGTGCCACTCGGAGACCTGCACCATGACCGTTGGTCGGCCTTTCTAAGATCCTGCAGACTGGCGGACAACACTCATAAAATGGCCTCAAGAGAGCAATAAAGCTTCGTGAGGGGAGAGACCGTTCAGGCGTTCGTGGGTCGAGAGCCACAGCGTCCCCGCACATGTCACCCGCTAGGTTTGCTCGCTCCCTGCTCGCTCAGGGAGAAGCCGCAGAACGGGCAGAACTTTGAGAGCTGGCTGGGCAGAGTTCGGCCGCAGTTCGGACAGAAGGTGAACTTTGGGGGAGGCGCGCCGGTGACGGAATCGGCGGGCGCCCTTGGAGGCGCAACCATTCCCCCCTCTTCCTTCCTGGCCTGATTCTTTGAAAACGTGGCAGGTGGCACGCCCTCCTTCTTGCGCCGTCTCGACAGGGCACGCGAAATCACCACGAGCGCCAAGATGATCAGAGCGAAGACGAGTATGATTTCAATCCAAGATGCCGTCGAATTCGGCGACAAGAGGAAGGACCAGGGGGACCCTGTCGTGGGGCCAGACCCGCCCGCGAACAGGCTTGTGCTGGTGAGCGCATACGTCACGGAACCCACAGGCGCCGCCTGGTTCCCTGAGTAGATTGGCACCTCCGCATGGAGCAGTAGGCCGGTGCCCCGATCCCAGAAGTACTCTCCGAGCGCGTCCGAGTTGAGATGAAGTGCCGTCCGGTCGAAACCGTTCTCCGTCCAGGTCGTGGTCTCATTGATTACGGCGTTCGGCAGGCTGGACTGAGAGGAGGTGAATACCTGATCGCCGGTCCCCAGACCTGACCCGATTATGAAGGCCCCGAAGCCGCTGCTGCTGGTGTATCCGGAGTCCACGTCGATCGTGAAATCGCCAAAAGATAGAGTCGTTCCGTTTGCGAACGTGGCTTCGACGCCGATCGTCGCGACGGAGCCTTGGACGCCGACGACCGTCCCCTTAACGCTCGTCACATTCATCAGATCAGTAAAGTTCTCCGGAAGACCTGAGCCGCTGGTGCTTACGGACACGCTGTACTCCGCCCAGTTGTTGGGGTTGATCACGACCGTCCTCCCTGACTGGCCGCCTGGCCCAATTTCAAAGACGGGCTGCAGCACATGGTCTCCGTCGAACGATACCGAATAGGGATTGGCGCTGCCCACTTTGTTTCCGTCGAGAAGCCAATAGCTGAACGAGCTGGTGGAGTTAGGGGCGCGGTCACGTCCAGTGACGTCCCCGCGGCCTGCGTGTAGTTCCCTGGCAGCGGGTTCGTGGTTCCGCCCGAGCCGGGTTCCAGGTCGAGCGTGTAAACGGTCGGGGCGTGGAATACAGCACGTTCAAAACCGTCAGCGAGAGGTCGCCGTTGTAGCTGACGTCTGCCGTCCCCCCGAAAGAGGGGGAGGAGGGCATGTGGCCGCTGAATTGTATGTCGTGGCCCTCGGTCGGGTCTGACGTGGTGAGCTGCCCGTAGGCGAGTATGTACGCCAAGATGGCTGAAGGGTCCGTAGGCAGGGCCGACGCCGGGCCCCCAATTGCGGCGTACAGCGTGACTCCGAATCCATCGAAGGCTGGCGGGGTCACGAGCAACGGATAGACTTGGGGAAGCAGCGTGGTCGCCTGGGTGTCGGTGATCGTCATGGACACGTTGATCAGCGGTGGAAGCGTGGACGGCACCAGGAGGAAGAAGGCCTGGCTGCCGTTAATCGCTCCGAAGACGACGCCGGTGGAGCTCCAGGAGGGGTTCCCCGAAGGAGGGTCGAGGGAGACCTGAAGGTTGCCCGAAGCGTGGGGTGTAAGGGACCAGCTGTCCGTCGACGAGAACGTGGCGTTGGCCACTCCACCCAGCACTTCGCTCCCGTTGACGATCATGCCCACAAGGGTGAGGTTGTCGAAGGAGGCAGTGTACGTGGACTGGCGCGTCTCCGTGAAAGAAACCGCTTGCGATCCCTCGAATTCCTCGTCGGCGGTCATGCCCGTGGAAACGCTCAGGGAGCCACTGTAGCGTATGGAGACAAACGTCGGGCTGCCATCGGCGTGGACGGCCGCCACGTAAGAAGACGAAACGACGGTGGCGACCATGAGCACGATAAGTGCAGAGGCGAGTAGTTTGGCGCCTGTACGATGTGCTGAATCCCTATTCTGTCCCATCCCTCAACACACGGACCGTCCTTCCGAAGAGTCTATTTAAGCAGAAGCATCGGGAGGGGCCGCTCCTTTTATCCTGCCGACTCTCGTGGATGGGGTGGTCGTATTCGACCAAGAACGCCCCCCCTTCACATCCCGCGTCGCGCTGGGAGGTCCCAAGCGTGAATCCTGGTCGACGACGACCGGACTATCCGAGTCGGCTCTTTCCTGTGTACCTCTCCACGATCTCGCGGAGCGCCTTCAGCGGCACCGCCCCGTCACCCAGCAGGGCGTCGTGGAACTCCCTGATGTCGAACCTCTCGCCCAGCTGCCCCTTTACCTCCTGACGAAGTCGGATCATCTCCAGCTGGCCCGTCTTGTAGGCGAGGGCCTGCCCCGGCCATGCGATGTACCTGTCGACCTCGTTCACGATGTTGTTCTCCGCCAGGGCCGTGTTCTCCAGCATGAACTCGATGGCCTTCGCGCGGGTCCACCGCATCGCATGCATCCCGGTGTCCACGACCAGGCGACACGCCCGCCAGGCGTCGTAGGAAAGCATGCCCATCCTGTCCAGGTCCGACGAGTAGAGCCCCATTTCATCGGCGAGCCGCTCCGAGTACAGGCCCCACCCCTCCACGAAGGCCGTCACGCCGCTGTTCCTCCTGAACTCCGGGATCCCCTCCAGCTCCTGGGCTATCGCAATCTGGAGGTGGTGGCCGGGGATCGATTCGTGGTAGGCGAGGGCCTCGGCTTCATAGCGAGGCCTGGTCGCCGGCGCGGACGTGTTGATGCAGTACCTGCCAGGCCTCGAGCCGTCGGCAGCGGGCTGGCGATAGTACGCTATCGTCGAATGTTTCTCTTCGTGCTCCCCCATGCGCACGACCTCGCAGTCGGCCCTAGGGAGCTGCCCGAACCAATCCGCGATCGCGGCCTTCGCCCTCGACAGGGCTCCCTCTGCCTTCTCCGCGACCTCGTCTCCGCTGGCGAAGTACAGCTTAGGGTCCGTCCGGAGCCGGTGGAGGACCTCCTTTCTGTCCCGAACGCCAAGGACCCTGCCGCCCAGCGCCTCCATCTCGGCGTTGATCCTGGCCACCTCCCTCAGGCCGGTCTGATGGAGCTCCTCCGGGGTCAGGTCAAGGGAGGTGTGCACCCGAATCAACCGTGCGTAGGCCTCGGAGCCGCCTGGCACGTGGATGATGCCCGGGCGCTCCTGCGGGCGAGCCCTCGGCAGGACCTCCGATTCCAGGAACTCCATGTATCGGACGAGCGCGGGACGTATCGAATCCCGGACCGCGCCGGTCAACCCCTCTCTGAAGTCGCGCCGCTCCTCCTCCGACCAGTCATCGTGCGGCATGGCGAGGGGGCGCAGGAGAGCCCATTCTGACTCGGGCTTGGCAATCAGCTCATCGACCTCATCGACTGCCTTCTCCGCGCAGGCGCGGACGGCCAGCCTGCCTTCGGCAGCCCCTCGCCTGAGGTTCGCCATGTGGTCGTCGAAGTATCGGCCCATGGCGGTCCAGCGCCTTGTCATCGCTCGGCCCTCGGCGGGGTTCCTCACCGGCTGGTAGGACTCGACGTTGACGAATTCGACCTGCGGGCCACTCAGCGGGTCCACGGTCCACTCCTCAAGTCGGCACAGGGAGTAATCGAGCATCGACTGCGCGTCGACGAGAAGGGCGGTCCTGGTCAACCTGTCTTCGTCGGATAGCTCCCTCTCTGGGATGGCATCGCACCGGTCGACGACGGACTCGTACCCCCTCTCCCTCCGCGAACGCCCTTCGGGGGTGATGTCGGGGAGCCGGTCGTCGAATCGCCGATCCCCCAGCATGGTGGCGAACAGCGGGTCGTCCGCCAAGCGCTTCTCCCAGTACTCCTTCGCCACCGCACCCAGGGATCCCGCAGCTCCGGCCTTAGGTTCCACGACCTTATGCTCCGCAACCGGCGCCTTTACTCTTTGCCCTGGTCGCTCGCCTCTTCTCGGTGGGAAGCGACGTCCCAGTCGGGGAGACAGATGGCAGGGCAGACGGTGGCGCTTCTTTCGGTATTCACTTTCAAAGGGCTTTCTTGTCGAACGAATTCGAATTGTCCAAGGAAGTCATCCGTTCGAGGCCCAGCCCATTTGCCCTCTCACACGCAGGAGAGGAAGGAGATGAAAGGATGGGTCTAGCTTAAGAGGGAGGAGGAGACAGATGGAACAATGACATTTGCGCGTGCGAGGAAGTGGGAAGTAATAAAGAAGCGGCGGAAGATCTCACACCAGAAGTCGAAGGAGAAGGGTGGGAAGAAGTAGATGCTTCTTCGATTCAAGGTGCGACCGTCTGTGGAATGATGGTTTGACGGGCCCTGCTAGGAAGGAAGGGCGAATCTCCATCTGGCGGGCGCGCGTGACTCTTACGAAGGCTTCTCTTCCAGAATCCTGACCATCCTCTCGGCTGCACAACCTTCGCCGAAGGGATTGGACCTCTGAGCTTCATGCCCACGCGATCACGGCGATGATGATAGCGGCTATCAGAGCCAGGATTATGAGGCGGATAGCGCCATTCCTCTCCCATATGGAGATGGTGGCGGTCAACTGGTCGAATGGGTTCGAAGAATTGAGTAACCTGACCAGGTCCAGGGCCTCTTCATACACGAACGTTCCGCCGTCCACCTTGACTATGTTCTCCTTCTCAATAGCAAAGGTGTGCCCCTTCACTGCCAGGGGAACGCGAGGTCCCCTTCCCCTTGCCCAACTCCGGAACTGCTCTTCGCTCACATGCCTCAGGGAGGCGGCGGCGCTGGTGCCTATTAAAATGCGCCGCATGGTTCCAGGTAAGACATCTGAACTCCACACCCAGCTTCTCCTGCATCGCATCTGTCACCGGCGACGCCGTCACCCGGGTGACAGGTACCGCGGGTTACAGCCATCGTAAAGCCGTCCCTCAATCCCCAACCACCAAGGAAGTGTACACTATGTCGGAATTCAGCAAGAAGTGGGTCGCCCCCGACGCCACAGGGGTCGGCGACAAGGTCAAGGAAGCCGTAAGGCCTTCGGGCCCTCTGAAGCCACGCATCGACGCCGCGGTTCGCAACATCCAAGTCCAAGTCTCCAAACTCGAGAACACTAGCAACAGGATGACAGAGAGGGACGGAGCGCTCTTCAGCAAGGTGGTCTCCTCCATCCAGAAGCACGACATGCAGCACGCTTCGATTTACTCCAACGAGCTCGCCGAGGTCAGGAAGATGGCCAAGATGGTCACCTCCGCCAAAATCGCGCTCGAGCAGATCGTCCTCAGGCTCAGCACGGCTACGGAGCTGGGTGATATAGTGGTCACCCTCGCTCCCGCCATGGCCGTGATAAAGAACGTGAAGTCTGGCCTGGTCGGCGTGATGCCTCAGGCCGAGCAGGAGATAGGCGACATCAACAACGTGCTCAGCAGCATACTGGTCGACGCCGGTCAGCTGGGCGGACTGACCCTCAACTTCGAGGCTGCCAACGAGGACGCGGAGCACATAATCGCAGAGGCATCGGCGGTGGCGGAGCAGAGCATGAAGGAGAGGTTCCCGGAGCTCCCAGGTCTGGGCGGGGAAGCCGGCCAGAGCTCTTCACAGTAGATTGCGGGGGCGGCCTGACGGCCCCCAATCCCCTTTTTCCCTAATGCTGCCATCGAGGTCGCCAACGGGGTCGTCTCGATTCTCTCCTCCTGGGACGCCCTCAGGACGAAGAAGAGGTCTCTCTACCCGTCCCTCGTCAAGAAGGTAGCCTTTTAATCGGCACAGAGAAAGGCTCCTCTGACTCTGGAATGGCGCTCAGCAGGTCCAGGACGAGGCTGATCGCCTACGCGGCGGTCTTCGCTGCCCCATACGTCATATTCAGAGTGGTCCCCGTCTCCATGCTCATCGGGTCGAGCGGCTTCATACCACTGAGCAACGCCCTCACCCTCACCTACGCCCTCCTCCTGGGCCCCGTCGCCGGCTCCATCAGCGTAGTCCTAGGCACCATCATCGCCTATTCCTTCGGGAACCCCCCAATCTTCCTCGGGCTGGACTTCCTCACGCCCCTGACCGCCGTGCTGGCCATGAGCCTCATGGCCCGGAGGAAACACCTCTGGGTGATCATAGTGGCCTTCGCAGCACTGCTCGTCGCCTTCAACCTCTCTCCAATGACCCTTCCCTTCATCTACATCCCCGTCGTGAGGGTCGCCTTCCCGCTGACCTGGCTGCACTTCATCGCCCTGGCGGTGCTGATAGCCTACACCTTCGCGACTAAGGCACGTCCCACTCCTTCATCCGGGTTGAGGCAGCTCACCCTGACGACCGCCTCTATCGCCTTCGTCGGCCTCCTCCTCCAGCAGCTTGTTGGTTCATACGTCCTGTACGAGGGGATCCTCGGCGCCTACGAGGGGTCCATATCGTCCGGCGACTGGGCCGCCATCTGGAGGCTCACATTCCTGGTCTACCCCTTCGAATGGATCTCCCTCACCATCGTTTCTGTCCTCATAGCGGTCCCCGTCTATGGGCTCGTTTCGAAGAGATTCGCCACGTTCGAGGCCTGACCCAAGCGTAAGGTGCCTTCTTGGATACCTGCTGCTGGAGAAGAAACCAACATCATCAACCTGACCGACGATGACGACTCCATCGTCATTGATACATGAAACTGGTGGTTCAACCACAACACACACTTCGTATCGTATGCTAGTTGCTTATCGCAGGCGCTTGCCGCAAGAACTTCCTGTCTTCCACTTGTTTGAGCATGAAGTAAGCGACGTCCGCGCGGGAGATGGAAGTGCCCACCTCACCCGTGCCTACATAGCCAGCCCTGACTTTTCCAGATTTGACGTTGTTGTTGAGCATTGACAGGCGCACGATCGTCCAATCGAGATCGGAATTGCGGACCGCTTCCGCAGCGCTGACTATGTCTTCGTATGCGTCGCGCATCGTTAACTTTACAAGTCCGACCATAGTCTGGGTCTTGAAATCCGACCTGTCATTTGGGTCCTTAGCGCTCAAAGTCGAGGTGACGATGAGTCTGCTTACGCCCTGTTTCTTCATGGAGACGATGATGTTCTTCATCCCTTGCGTGACTGGCCTCCCCTTTGAGCCACCCCGTGGACCCAGCGCGCTGATCACCACGTCTACCCCGCTCACTGCACTTTCAATCAACGCCGCATCGGCCAATTCGCCCTGGATGACCTTCAGATGCTCATGGCGGATGTCGAGCTTGGATGGGTTCCGCGCGTAGGCTACAACTTCATATCCTGCTTCAAGCGCCTGTTCAATGAGCTGCTTGCCCGTCCCCCCGGTCGCTCCAAAGATAGCGATCCTCATTTCTGCTTCGCTTACCCACTTGAGTCAGGACGCTTTCTTGCCAGCTCATGGTCCGTCGTTCGAAGCTCCTCCTTCAACATTGCAATGGTGCGTTTCAGGTAGCGTTGTTTCTGCACCAGGTCTTCTGATCCGCCCTTACCTCTATGCTCCTTCTCCTCAAGGAACGGCGAGAATGGGGTTGGCATGGCGGGCATCGGCAGCGTTGTTGGCCCCATGTTCAAGACGTCTTTCGCGAACTCCCGGAACAGGGCGTTCATGCTGTTGGCCAGCTCGCTCTGCTTTTCGATGGCCCGCTTGAAGATGAGCCTTCCTGCTTCGGTGATTTCGTAGACCTTTATCTTCCTGTTCTTCTGGGTGGACCATTTCCCCCTTATGTATCCGGCCTTCTCCAGGTCTCTAAGTATGGGATAGACGCCGCCAGGGGTGGGCATCCACGAGCCTTGGGTCCTGTCTTTGATCTCCTTCATGATTTCATAGCCGTGAGCTGGCTGCTTGCTGAGGAGGATTAGCACTGCGACCCGAATGTACCCTTTTGAGGCCTCCTTGATCCAGTTCGAGGCCGTCTTCTCCTCATCACGCCTGAGCATGGCTTTCCTGCGACAGTATGCTATCGATATATTTATATCTCGTTCGGATATATCGCAGCGGACATAGTATCCCGGTGAATCCATCTTGGAAAACGAGCCAATAATCGAAGTTGAGAACCTTACGAAGATGTTCGACGAGTTTGTGGCGGTTGACGGCATTTCGTTCGACGTCAAGAAGGGCGAGGTGTTCGGCCTGCTGGGACCCAACGGGGCAGGGAAGAGCACGACCCTCCGGATGCTCTCCACCTTGGCAAGGCCCACGAAGGGGACTGCCAGGGTCGGCGGTTATGATATCGTGAAGGAAGACACCGAAGTGCGGAAGCTGATCGGCATCGTCTCGGAGAAGATGATAATGTACGATCGGCTCACGGCCAGAGAGAACCTCTGGTTCTTCGGGAGCCTCTTCGATATTCCCAAAGACGTTCTAGCAAAGAGAACTGACGAGCTCCTTGAGCTGGTTCAGCTGACAAAGTGGAAGAACGCCCAGGTAGGCACCTTTTCGACCGGCATGCGACAGAGGATGAACGTGATACGTGCGTTGCTCAACATGCCGCAGGTTCTCTTCCTTGACGAGCCGACGCTAGGCTTGGACCCTCAGTCTTCCGTCGAAATCAGGGACTTCATAAAGAAACTCAACAGAGAGAATCATGCCACCGTAATCATAACGACGCATACGATGGTCGACGCCGACATGCTCTGTGACCGTATAGCCATCGTGGACCACGGGAAGATCGTGGCCCTCGACACGTCGACGAACCTGAAGAAGATGATTACAGGGGCGAACACTACGGTATTGAAACTGGATATCTCGAACGTTACACCCGATCTCCTCGCCGGGTTAAGGGCGTTGGAGAGTGTGGGCTCCGTCTCACAAGAGAACTCCACTCATATCAAGGTCCTTGCCCACGGCGACGACGCCTTCGACAGCGTAGTCGACGCGATAAGAGCGAAAGGCGGCAAGATCGCATCGATGGAGAACCTGCAGCCCACCCTCGAGGATGTCTTCCTGCACATAACCGGTCATGAGGTAAGAGACGCTGCGGACCAGAAGATATCGATCGCGCCGCACCGACGGTTCATGAGGCCTTGAAGGAGGAATGGGTGAGAGAGATGGGCGCAAAGACTCTGCTTTCACATAGCCTGCGAATAGCTTGGAAGGACCTGCTGGAGCTGTTCAGAAACAGGCTCGGGCTGGCCTTGCTCATCATAATGCCTCTGTTCATGATGGGCATGGTTGGCTTCATATTTCCATCCAACGCCGCCTCTTTGAGCAACGTTCCCATCGCCGTTGTGAATCAGGATGTCGGGTACAACGGTTCGTACGTCGCCAGCCGGACTTTCATTGCGATACTCCAGCAGATCAACAACAAGACCGGCATGATGGTCCTTTCCAACGCGTCAAGCTTGAGCGACGTCAAGACCATGATCCAGAAGGGTGACATCGAAGGCGGGATCATCATCCCCAGCAACTTCACTGCCAGCATCCTTGGTGGAGAACAGGGGACTCTTACCATAGTGACGGACCAGTCCAATCCGCAGATATCCGCGACCATCCAGACGGTCCTTTCCAGCGTATTCAATCAGATGGGCACCATGCTGGCTCAACAGAACGTCCAGCTACTCAGCCCGGCCGTCAATGAAAGCAACTCCCTGGCAATCGTAGAGCCCTACAAGGTGCAGGCACAGGGTGTCGTCTCTGGAAGCACCAACTATTTCAACTTCGTAGCTCCTGGCATAATGGCCATGACCGTCATGATGAGCGTCATGACGGGGTTGCCCGCGGCCATATCCCAGGAGAAGGAAGTCGGCACCATGGACGGGATGATGGTGGCGCCGATCAACAGGCTCTCCATAATACTGGGGAAGTCCTTGGGCCAGACCGCTAGGGGCTTACTGCAAGGGGTCATCATCCTGGCGCTGGCAGTTGGCCTGTTTGGCGTCACGATTCACGGAAACATCTTCCTGGTCTTTGGGCTGCTCCTGCTGGGTGTATTCAGCTTCGTCGGTCTGGGCATCGTGATCACTTCGTTCGCGAAAGACCAAGGGACAGCGACCATGATGGTTACCACGTTGATCTTCCCGATGATGTTCCTCAGCGGCGTATTCTTCCCCATACAGGAGATGCCGTGGTACATGCAGGACATCTCGAAGGTACTACCCCTGACCTATGCGTCCGATGCCCTGAGGAAGGTCATGGTGCTGGGAGCGGGGATACCGGATTTGACCACTGACCTTGCGGTGATGATAGCGTTCGGGATCGTCATGACCGCGATCGCCGTGCCCGTGTTCAGAAGAACAATGACCAGATGAGCGCCATCCCCCAACCTCAGCGCCGATCGCACCGTCTCTGCAGTCAGGTTTCTAGGTGGCCGAACCCCTTCAATCCTGAGAGGAGATATCGAAGGCCGCTGCTGGCAGCATCCCTATAGGTCAAGGGTCGGAGGTCGGTGCCGGCCTCGCGGCCTCCCTCCTTGCGATGTATCTCGCGCTCAACAGGAAGCCCAGGAAGAGGAAGACCGTCCCTCCCAGCTCGAACCCAAAGAACAGGTCACTGCTTTCGAAGAACCCCAGAAGGGCTCCCCCCGCCATCGGCAGCACGCCCCCGACGGCGATGAAGAGGTTGTAGGTCCTGCTCATGTCTCTCAGGAAGCTGTAGAGGGCACCAACGATCAAGGCCAGGCCCCCGACGGAGTTCAGGACGATGGCGAAGACCCTCACGGTCATGGGATAGAGGCTAGAGGCGGCGCTGATGCCCTGCGCCAGCCCCCCGCCGAAGCCACCGATGAAGGTCGATGCATCGAGGGGCGTGGTCAGGCCCGTGGCTACCAAGGCCAGGGAGAACACAACCACGAAACCGAGGAAGAGCCTGGCCACGCCCTTCTTCAAGAGGAGGTACACCACACCCGCGCCCAGCAGGCCCACCAGGGGCGCAGCCAGGATGTAGTAGACCCTGAACAGGGAGAGGTTCGCCCCCATCACGTCGGGGTTCATGAGGAACTCCATGAACGCCGAGATTGAGTAGAAGAGCATGGCGACCGTCCAAAGGAGCTGGTGAACCCTGCGCCTCTGCAGGTACTGGCGGGCGAGGAGGAAGGAGAAGACGAAAGCCACTGCGGTGGTCAGCAGCGGGATGTAGTTGGCCAATTCAAGTCAGGACGCTAGGGTGGATGGCCTTATAAATCTGCTGTTTTCGCTGAATTCATCTATTGTTATTGCGTATTCCGCAGATATCGGCTTCGGTGGCCCGCGTGTCATCACGCGTCCGAAGCCTGGCCCGAATCTCCTCCAACACGCTGCTGACTGGACACCGAAACCTCTCATCATCGACCGACAACTTAGCGGACCCTGTCAGGCCTACGATTATAAGCACGATTCAACCAACCTCTAATGGATTTGCCGAAGGGTCTCGATGAAATCGACAAGGGCATTCTGAACCTGCTTCAGGATGATGCGCGTATCTCTTCCGCGGAGATTGCAGAGCGGACGGGGGTTGCCGAGTCGACCGTAAGATACAGGCTAAAACGTCTGTCCGATGACAAGGTGATCACCAGGATGACGGCCCTGCTCGACCCGAGGAGAATTGGAATGAACGTGACCGCCGTAGTACTGGTCAAGACCAACCCGATGCTCTTGAGCGACGCGGTACGCCACTTGGCCTCCTTCGAAGAATCACATCACGTCTTCCAGACGACCGGGGAATATGATGCGATAGCCGTCGTCCACGCCAAAGACATGAAACACTTGAACGAACTTAAACGGAGGATCAAGATGATTCCCGGCGTGGAGGACGCCACGGTCTGGGCCGCGACGGGTCTTGTAAAAATCGAGACCCGATTCAAGCTATAATGATTCGAGGCCTCTTGTAGAGTTAGCGGAGATTTCACTCCATTATCGCGGACAGTCGAAGAGCTTGGACCTGCGAATGGGCTGACTTCATTTTTCTTTGAGTTATTGAAGGCAATAGGTTAACTGAAGGAGTGCCAGGCCGAGCAGCGGGCCCGGTGGGATTAGTGCCCGAATAGGTGCGGACCTCACAAATGCGTGAGATGAAGATGAACTCTCGAGTCTGTGTTCGTGTACTCGGCAAGCCCGCAATGTCTGAGATCACAGATGTTCAAGGACTATTGTCGAATGAGACTTCGACGTCGGCGTATTTTCTCTTCCGCATGTCAGAATAGCCGACTTTCACATTCCAAGATTCAGACCCAAGCGGATCGTACACAACGGGTACCCTGACCTCTTCGTCAACCTTCAATAGTGGTGTGGAAGAAGAGGCCACCTGTTTCCCCCCACTGTTGGCGGCGCTCACGTTCACTGCAACCGCCTTGCCTGGTCCCACATTGTGGACGACGATGTCCCAATAGAAATGCCCAGGCAAAGGAGACATCTTCAGGTCACTCCTCGCAGCTGCTCTGAAAACGCTCAAAGTCGGCGTGAACTCGTCAATCTTCTGCTCATTGGCTTTCGCTCGCTTCTTCTCATCGGCAATTCTGACTTTGTCCTTCTTAGTCTTGATGGCATTACAATCAGGACAGAGCGCCTGAGCGTTGCCCGCCCTGGAAGGGCCACCGAGAGCCAAAGGCTCCACATAGCCGAATACTGGTCGCACTGATCCGAGAGGTCTTAGCTGTTTGCCGCACATCGCGCATTTGTAGTTCTGCCTCTTCAGCACAAAGTCCTTCTGTGATCTACTTAGCTGGGACCGAGTCATACGACCTTTCACAAAACCGTGCCTGTCTTTAAGCCTTTCATGACAGTCAAGGCAGCGGGTCAAACCACCATACTACTCAGCAGACGGCAATTGATCGGAGGGCACCATTGTTTAGGTGGGTCCGTTGCAGGGCCACTCGATGCACGAGACCTGGAGCGGGCTCGTGGAAGCCCGAGCCTGCATCGTGACCGAGCTTCGCCAGCTAGGCGCCCAGACTGGGATCGGAGGTTCGTTCACGGACGTAGAACTATATCTGCCTGCCACGTTGTCCAATGCAATGGCCTATTCGGCAAGCGTTGATGGAACCGGATCAAGGGGAGTGGAAACTAGCAGAGGAAAGGATGGAGCAACCGTCACCCGCGCCATCCTTGTCGTCCTTGTCGCGTCTGTAATCCTGCTCGGGTCCGTGACGGTCTGGCAACAGAACACGATCCGACGCCAGTCCGACGCAATAGCCAACCTGAACTTCCTGCTTGCGGAAGCCCACATGACCGCGGTCTTAATGGCAGCCGGAACCTCGTTCACAGTTCAATCCAGCTGGGATTGCTTGGCCACGCATTATTCCGAGGTCTTCGATGTAGTCAAGGCCTCCACGCTCGAGGGCGGGTTCAATGCCACTGGTTTCGTAACACTTTACGTGTCTACGGCCCAGCAGGCCGGAGATGTCGTGCAGGGCCATCCTTCTTCATGGATCTACTCGAGCGGGCCGGTCAATGCCGCAAGTTTCTCGGTGGACCTGCCCCAGGGACAGTACGTTCTCTGGTTTGAAGGGGAGAATTCCGGATGCGGCGGCATAGTTGAACCGCTCGAGATGCTGGTGAACGTGACCGTAACCAGCAGCATCACCCTCCCTTAGAGAAAGACCTGTATTGGCGGATGAGAGATGCCAAGTGCCACCTAACCAAAGTAGTGGTAGCCCGGAAAAGGATACAAGCTCTCAGGAGAGTACCCCTTCTTCGATGGGACGGTCTTAATTCTGCCCAACCTGTAGCTTAGACAAACACGAATTGCGCTTTCATGGGTACTTCTGGATGCCTGTTGCTGGTGGAGAAGAAATCAATATCATCGAGCTGACCGACAATGACGACTCTCGCTTAATCATCTCTATGTTATTGAAGGCAATCTCTCAGTTCAACGAGAATGAAAGTTGGCACGCGCTCACGATAGCAATCGACATCTGTTACTGCTGGTAAGAGTTATGATATCCTTTGTCAGCCGGTGGCGATGGAATCTCGTGGCTCCTGTAGAGGAAAGGACTATTTAGTTCACCAACGATTCTCTCAATGCGTTGAAGGGAATCACATTCAAATACGATGCTAACCCTTCAAAATGGAGCGACCTCAGAGACGGTGCTGACAATGGGTGTGGGCTAGAGGACCCCGACTTTTCGACGAACGGTTTCCCCGTTTGGGCGATATGTGGGCCCTATGTCAGGAGGAGGGTCAAGCTGGCGACATCCTCTTCTTCGTCCCGAAGATGAGAGGGCTCCGTGAAGTGGGACTGGGTGACAGGGGGTACTTCTGCACAGGCGTTCTCTTCGTTGCAGAGATAATCGGCAGTGAGCAGACCCTGCAAAGGGACAACAGGTTCTCGGAGGCATACAAGAGGAAATACAGTAGCAGCCTGAAAAGTCATCTCAGGGGCGACAAGGAGAGGACTAAGGGCATTAGGCCCTACGGGATCGTCGTTGGGGATCCAGAAAAGTCGAGATGGTTGGGCCGCGAAGGCTACTCAAGGGCCCACGCATTCAGGGAGGTTGGTTTGACTCATGAAGACTTGTCTGCAAGAAGGGTGTCGCACTTGGGTCCTGAAGAAGCCGCTCGACTCTACAAGCTGCTCCTTGGTTCCTAGCCGTCCCTTGTTGGCTACTCGCTGCCTTTGTTCCTGCTCTCTCCCCCTGGGCCAGGATGAACGAGCCTATGTTGTCGAAGGAAATCTCGTCAGCGTAGCTCTGTCCAGCCTCCTTCACAAGTGCGGTCGGCTCTAGCTCTGTTGCCCGCCGGTTGCTGGTTGGTCTCCGCTGCCCCCAGGCTCGCCCTTGGGCTTGGGTTTCTTGATGACCATCTTGACTTTTGCCTCCACCATGGGGTACGCCTGGGACTGGGACAGTTTCAGTTGATAGCTCCCGGCAACATCAACGGGGTACACGAAGTGCGGCTTGGGATTTGGCGGTGGGCTCAGGACGGGCTCATGAACAGCGCCGCTGGGATCCTTGCGCGGGTGGCGCCAAGGTTGGAGGCGAAGGGGCCCGGCTGGCCAAGAACGCCTCCGATCAGGAAGAGGGCGCTAGCTAAGTACCGACAGAAGGTATGCAAGGATTGCCACTTGGAAGTAGATCAGGCCGGCATAAAAACCCAGAAGGTAGAGCATGGAGGTCTTGGAGCCGCTGGCAGCTGCCACGTGCTGTTTGGTCGGGCACCCTCCGGCGAGGACGGAGAAGAGCCCGAAGCCTATTCCGCCTATGAAGATCAGTAACATCGTATCAAGCGTGAGGCCCGGGGTATTGAGCAGTGAGAGGAAGTTGCCTTCGTTAGGGCTGAAGGACTTCAGGACGACGAACCCAATAAGGGCACCCACGAACATCCCCAGGACCGTCTTCAGCAGGTAGGTGTCCTTGAAGAGGTAGAAGTCCCTGTAGCCGGAGATTGAGCAAGCCTTCGAGCGCTGCCACAAGTAGCCTATGATCCCGCCGGCGATCAGCGTCGCGACGTTGATCTCTAGTCCCGTGCTTTCACCCTCCATTTGACATAGCGGCAGGCGAGGACCACCCCTATGAGGATCCCGACCAGCCCGGGCACGGCCAGGAGGTTCCCGTACGCCAGCAACATGATCGCCCTGACCGAGCAGAAGCCCATGAGCATGCCGAAGTTGGCTACCGCGAAGCCGTATACCACAGGAGAGGCGCGGTCAGGGACCGACCTGAGCCGCAGCTCCTTCTTCTGGTATGCCGAGAGGGCCGCCCCGAACACGATGCCAACATAGGTCAGCACAGGGATGACGAGGGAGTAGTTCGAGAGAAAGAAGTTGGTGCCGAAAAGCTTGTTGAAGACGAAGTCGATCATGTCCCTCGGGTGAGATATGCCGCAGATGCCGAAGGCCTCGGGGACGTCCATCGCCAGGATCCCCACCGCGATCGCGGCCCAGAGGCCGGTGGCGAGGCCTGCAATCAGGGGGGTGATCCTAAAGGGCTTCGAAAGCTCAACCGCCCCCTGCTAGCAGCTGGAGTAACGAGATCGTGCCCTTTCCGTGGCATTTGGGGCACGGGAGTGTCACCGTCGTGTTGCTGGCCTGGAAGAGTGCAGCGGAGACGGACAGCGTCGGGAGGACGGGATCGTTCTGAACGGAAACCTGGACAGGGAGCTGTGCAGTGGCGACGAAATTCGAAGCATTCGCCGGGACTTCGAAGGTATAGGGAGTCTGTGAGATAAGTAGTCCAGACTCGGTGAGACTGGCATTAGCAAGCACACTGGCATTAACAAGCATTGACGCGTTGATTGGGACCGCGGCGGCATTGGAGAGGGTGAAGGTCAGGTTGACGTAGTACATCGCATACGTGCCGCATGCCAGTCGCACGGTGTTCACAAGCAGCGAGGTGAAGTTCATGAGCCTGATGTTCTCCATCCCCACGACGCTCAGGTTTATTACGCCTGTCCCGTGGCACTCCGGGCACTGCACTGGGTAGACCGCCGGGACCAATATCATAATGGCAATTATCGTGAAAAGCGAGAAAAGCTTGAGGTTCAAGCTGATCCCTCCGCCTGCTCCATGATTCTCCGTGGAAAACCGTAGACGGGCTTGTAACTGCCAAGGAGGCTTTGGCCGATTACGAAAAGTGCGTACTTGACTTCTATGTTGGTCAAGTCGATTTCCACACGATTGTCTTATGTCATGTGATACTCACCATGATATTTGACTTATCTTAATAGATAACTTACCATAAGCAGAATAAGACCTGCCTGACAAAAATATACAAAGAGGGCTGCTTGGGGGGGGGGGTGCAGTGACAATCCTCTTCCTCAACTTCTTACGTCATTATCGCTCTGTTAACCAGGGTCCGAACAATCTGACTGCGGCGGCGTCATCGGTCACAAGCCACAAGCGGAGACCAAAGGCAAGGAAGGGCTCGCGTTCAACTCCAACACGCTGCGCCACGGAAGCGCCACGGCCAACGCGAAGCTCCCGACCGACTCCGAACAGACGGTCTTCTATGGCTGGACCATGTCCTTACGTATGCCTCTCGTGTACGTCCACCTGGCGAGCGGGGACCTCGACGAGAAACTGACCAAGGTTCACGCCGGAAAGACGCTCGAGCCTCCGAAACTAGAGTTCACGGCGATTAAGTGCCCTCGATGCAGGAGCGACAACACGCCGGGGACGGGATGCTGCGGAAGGTGTGGTTCACCCCGGGCCCGCAAGGACCTGGTGAGGGCTGCGGTCAGGATAGATGCTCTGAAACAGCAGGCAGGCGAGACGGTCGAGATAAGGGAACTGATACGACAGATAGGCCCGAGCGAACTCAAGAAGCTGAAAGAGCCACTAACGACCGCCGCCAACCGAACCTATCTCATCGATCTCTTCGAAATACTCCAGTAGGCTGAGCAAGATTCTCGCTTGATTTTCCGTGAGTGTGATTGACACTAATTCGGAGTTCGAGTCTGCGCGTTGCATATGCTTGGTCCCCTCTTGAGTATCTAGGACCCAGAGGAGGTAGTTCACCGATAACCCACACCCAACCTCCCCACCATGAAGAGCCAAGGACCGAGCTTGACGGAGATCCTGTCGGCATCAATGGCCTTTGGACTGCAGTGGCCGGAGCGTGTGGTCATAACAAGTCAGCTTCGGTGGAGTCCAGATGGCAACCCACTGGCCTGCGTGTTGGACAGTCCCCTTCCGGGCCGCGATGTCTATGTCTGGAACTAAAGACACACGACGATGGTGCGTGTGGAATCAGCCGTCGGCGATTCCCGGAGCCGACATGGGGGCCCGATAGCATGAATGTTGCCTTATGTTGTGACGCATCCGGCAGCTATCACGCATGGATGGCGGTTGTCTCTGGAGCGGTGAATACCCATCCTCTCACCTATTAAGATGGATTGGGCCTCGCCATATGCTCCCCCCTTGGGTTCGCCGGTTTGCAGATTGCTTCCGGAGATACCAACGGAATCTAGCTTCGCTCGCCCGGCATGTCCTCGCGACTGGCAGCTTCCTCGCCGTCGTCCTTGGGCTTCGAGACCCTTATTGCCATTCTCACAGTCGCGTCCGCCACCGGGTAAAGTTCGCCCTGTGACAGCTTCAGCTCATAGAACCCCGGAACGTCCACTGGGTATTCGAAATTCAGGTTCGACGATAGCGGTGGGCTAAGAACAAGCGCGCCCATCGCCCCGCCTGGCGCCCTCTTGAGGAGCTGTGCAACCACACCAACCTCGGATGTGACCTTAACAACCAGCGTCATCCCAGGCTTGAGCTCCTCGGGGACAGCCAAGGAGACTGGGACCTGCCACGTGAACGAGCCCTGCGGGCTAACCACAGGGAGCTTGCTCGGCCGCTCATAGATGACCCGCTCAAGTATCTCGGTCGTTTCATCCAAAGACCAACGCCACCGATATGACCTGGCGTCAATTGAAGTATTAAGCTTGTTCGTTTTCTTGCCCGAGGGGACGCTACGTCGATGGAACACTTGCCGGGCTGAAAGCTATGACCTGATTCACATTGGATCCATTGACGGCGACGAAACCTGATGACGGAGATGCGGTGTAGCCTTCAATGTCACCAATGGCGTACGAGTAGTTCCCTTCCGCGGCTCCGTAGATGGTTATCGAAGCAGATTGACCTCGGTAGGTCGTGCCATTGAAAGTAACAGTCCACGCGGAATCTGCTGACAATCCGTATTCAAGGAAGGCCACGGAATAGGTCTGCCCGCTTGGAGTCGGCTGGGGCTTGGCGGACCCCGGGGATACGGGGCTTGCAGCAACCTGATATGCCACGATGAGCACAACGACGATGCTGACCATTGCCGCAGACAGGAACCACTTTCTACGACCCTTGCGCAACAGGATGAATACCACAGCGGCGGTTATTAACCTTGCAGCGGACCCGTCATGCGCTATTCCGAGGAAGGACGGCCGAAAGGCTTGGTCCTCTTAATGATTTGAACCAGCACTACTAATGCCAAGATTAACCCCATGACCAGCGCGAGCAACGGCAACAACCAACTCGGCAGTCGACCGCCGGCAGTCGCCGCTTTGGTGCCGTTAGCTGACGAGGTCGTGCTGGACGAAACCGTCGTGCTAGACGTAACCGTCGTGTTCGTCATGGGGAGATAGGAAACCAGAAAGCCGACGGAATTGCTGGTCATGGAGCTGTTAATGCTCGGGTCGACGAGTTGAGCGTAGGCACTGTAGGGTCCCGCCGAAGCCAGATAATACTCAAAGTCGAAATCTCCAGTGCTATTGGAGGACACGAAACGCGTCTCCTGGCTGCCATCTGTTATCGTTATCGTGAGCAGGATCCTGGCGACGCGGCCGGGGCCCAGATGTCCTTGGAACGTGGCAGTGTCGCCGACAAAGTAGGTCGTGTTGTCGGTACGAAGCTCTAGCGTGTAATTGACCGGTTGAACCTGTTGAGGGTCAGCAATGGAGAACGGACTCACCAAGGACGGGCCTTTCCATGGGACGACGGCCCCGCAAGAGGCCCCTGAAGTCAACGCCACGACCAGAAGCAGCGTGCTACCCGCTGCCAAGCATCGCAAGAAGGTACTCGATGTTCACCACCCGGAAGCAGGATGAGGCCGGCGTAGAAGCCACGAAGGTAGAGCATATGGATTTTCGAGCCGCCAGACATCCACCATGCGCTGCTTCGTTGAGCAGCCATCCGCGAGGACGGAGGAAAGCTTGAGGCTCAAGTCGATCCCCCTTCGGATTTCTTCGTCAGCACGACCCTTTCCTTCGCAAAATCGAAACAGGCCTCGTAGCCCTTGAGGAAACTCTGGCCCAGAATGAGGTCGACCCCGAGGTCCTCGATGAAGTCGCAGGCAGCCGCCGGTACGTTCTCCGAGACCACACTGCCGACCTCCACCTTGTCAAGGGTCAAGGTTGGCATCTCGATAATGTTGAAGGGGGTGACGCCAGTGGTACCTGGCCCGGCGTTGGCCCAGCCGGTAGAATAGAACGGCGAGTAACCCAGCTCGAGCGCGTCCTTCTTCTGTATCAAACAGAGTTCGGAAGCCGTGTCGATGACTGCGCGCAGCTCGTGAATCCCGTATCTCCCATGGACCCTAACGAAGAACGGCTTGCCGCGGCGCAGAGGAAGGATCAGACCCATTATATGACCACCGTAGACCCTTTCCTTTCTTGCATCGCCTGGAAGATGCAGACGTCCTTCTCGGTCACATTATTAAGTTCATGGGATAACATCTGTCTGCTCAAATGCTTGCAAAGCAAGACACCTCTTGTGGGCTGACCGATTCCGTCCCTCGCGGTGACCTTGACAGCCACCCACAACGGCGCATATTGCGCCTCTAGCGGCGTCAAGTCCATTTCATTCTCCATGTGCGTCACCCTGATATTCGACTCGTCTTCATAACCATTTCACCATAAGCGTTACATGCCAAAGAAAAAGGGGTGTTGGGGATGAAGCGACAAACTCCATCCTCAACTTCCTACGTCAGTATCGCTCTGCTTACTAGAGTCTGGACGATATTAACCTTGTATGCGTTGCCGCTCATCGGAATGGCGTTAGCTACTGCGGCTGCTCCAGCGGCCGCTGCTACTGTGGAACTGATGGCGTTGCCTTTCAGGGCGGTCTCTGCTCCAGTCGCCTCGATCGGAGTCGGAGCGACTCCACCCAGCCAGATGTTGGCCGTGGTGATGGTCGATGTCGCCGGCGCACACATCAGGCCCACGCTTGCGACGGCGAAGTCGAAGCTTTGCCTGAGGCTGAACTTGCTGAAGACCTGCTTGTTGCCCGTCGGAGGAGTCGGCACGTCGATCTCTGTGATTATTTCGTCGGCGGCGAGGACGTGACCCGGAGAGAGGTCCTTGAAGAACTGGCTGATCGGTATGGTCTGCTTGCTCGTCTTGACCGATGCCCCGAGGGCGAGCAGCGCGATGGCAGTGTCCGACGGAGCCACAGAATAGCAGCCTGCAGGGCCGCCGAAAATGCTGTGGTATCTGTTGTCGCCGCTCGTCGCGTAGCAGGTGCTTCCTCCCTTCCGCAGGCAGTTGAATTGGTTGTGCTCCCAGCGGTAGTACCAACACCACACCTCCTGGCTGATGTTTCCACCTATGGTCCCGAGGTTCCTAGTCTGGCTCGTCGCGACCGCCTTGGCGGCCTGCGCCAACATGGGATAGGTGCTGATGACGTTACTGTCCGTAGCGACGCTGTTCAACGTTGCGAGCGGCCCCACCGTCAGCCCAGACGAGCCCGCGGCTATCGCATCGAGACCAGGAATGGTCTTGAGGTTGATGATGTAGTCGGGGAGATCCGTCCTGATGAATCCCTTCATCGAGTGGAGGAGTTCCGTACCTCCGGCCATGACCTTGGCTGCGCTTCCGTACTTGTCCAGCATAGCAACGGCGTCAGAGACCGATGTCGCGTCATAGTGGTTGATGACTTTCATTCCATTTCACCTACATGCTCTTCCCCAACGCCTTCAGCACCGCCCGTGGATCCGCAGGCTGTTGCCTCACGAAGAAGCCTGTCGCGTTATAGATGGCGTTGCTTATGGCGACGTGCTGGGTCCCCAGCGACGGTTCGGCTAGGCCCTTCGCGCCGTATGGGCCGAACGAATCAACCGCTTCGTATGGGATCGAGGTGCAGTTGCTGCCCAGAGGCACGTCCATAATGGTGGGGAACTTTTGGTCTAGGTAACTTGGGTTCACTACGAAGCCAGTCTGTGGGTCCGTGATTTGGCTCCAGAAAAGCTCTTGCCCAACATCGAACACCGTGCCTCCATCTATCTGCCCAACCGCTCCCATCCAGTGTATCGCCCTGCCTAGGTCATCAACATCCACGATGTTCAGCACCTCCACAGCGCCCGTTTCGGTGTCGACCGCCACCTCCGCGCAGCAGGCGACGTCGGTCCGAACGACCTTGTCGGTGTATGGCGTCGCGCGTCCGATGCCCACCAGCGGCGGTGCCGTGGCGAGGACCTGCGCATGGGTCACGAACTTCGTCGGGTCGGATGTGAGGTAGATCTGCCCTTTGGCGGCGGAAAGCTTGTCGGCCGTAGTGTTCAGCATCGGTGCGGCTAGCGCGAATAACTGCGACAGGAGGTCCTGCCCTGCCCTCATGCCGGCCGTGCCTGCCGTGATTATCCTGGTGCTTCCTCCCTGGTTCCCACAGTTCTGTGTGGTCGACGTGTTTCCATAGTCCCCAATCTGCACATCGGCTTCGTTCACGCCCAGAGCCTCGGCTACGATGGACGTCTGGGCCGATGGTGACTGCTGGATGCCGGTATGACCGATGAACGCGAGGAACTGGCCGCCCGTGGTGCTAGTGACTATCATGGTGCTGTTGTCGCTCGAATACGCTCCCTTGTTGCAGACGAATCCGCTGACGCCGATTCCGTGATACCTGCCGTCGGAGAGCACCTTGGTGCCCGGTTTGTGCCACTTGCTCGACCAACCAATGGTGGTGGCAGCAGTGTTCAGGCATTCCGCCAATGCCATGCTCGTGAAGTTCTTCCCCGTACCGTTGTCCGTGTCGTTGATGGTCTTGACGTTCTTCACCCTGAACTGCACTGGGTCCATGCTCAACTTCGTGCACAGCTGTTCGATGATGGGATCCATGTCGAAGAGGCCTCCTGGCTCCCCGACGCACCTCCAAGCGTAGCAACGAGGTTTGTTGGTGACGACAGAGTACCCGGTGAATTTCGCGTTAGGAACGTTGAATGTCAGCTCGAGAGGAGAGATCGCGTCTCCCACCATAGGAGCCACCATTGCGCCCACGTCGCTGTAGAACGTTCCTTCAATCGCATTGATTGTGCCGTCGTTCATAGCCCCGATCGATATCGTGGCATAGTCAGGGTATTGGTGAGTGGCGTTGAGGTAGTTCTCCCTTCGCGAAAGGTTGTACTTTACCGGAGCGCCCGCCTTCTTCGCCAACACGGCTGCCATTATGCACCACTCCCCTTGCGTCTGAAGGTCCCCCTGGGCGCCTCCCGTTCCGTGACTTATGACGGTCACGCTGGTCAACGGAAGCCCCAGGGCGCCCGCAAAGTTCGCCCTCATGGAGAATACATCCTGTGAATTGGTGTAGATGGTCAGTCCGCCCTGCGTGCTCTGGTCCCACACGGCGATGCATGCTCGAGCTTGCAATGTCGAATGCTGGTAGCCGGCCGACCACCCGACGGTGTCCGTCACCGTCACGTCGGACGCCGCGAGCCCGGCATCAGCGTCGCCCCAACTGATGACCGTCGGCGACCCTATGATGTTGCTGTTCGGAACGACCCCCACCAACGGAGCGCCAGATTTAGCCGCTGCCAAGGCATCCGTGACGAATGGGAGCTGCTGGTACGTCACGTTGAACAGCTCCACGGCTTGGTCAGCTATGTGTGGATCCGTGGCGGCGACCAGGGCCACTTCCTGACCACCATAGAACAGCTCTTGGCTCAGCACCGGACAGTCCTGGTACGTCGTGACTGCCTTGACGCCAGGAAGCGCCAGCACAGCGCTGGAGTCTATGGCGGTTATCTTCGCATGGGGATACGGGCTTCCCAGAGCCCTCGCGTACAGGAGCCCTTCGAAGTCGTGATCAGTCGAGAAATCGTGTTTGCCTGTGGCCTTCTGCGTGGCGAGCTTGTCTGGTGATGTCTTGACGCCGATCACATTGAATGACATCCTAGGATCCACCTCCGACCGAGGATATTGCCTGTAGAATCTTGTTGTAGTTGCCGCACGTGCATAGGTTCCCAGCCATGGCCGCCAGAATCTCGTCCGTCGTCGGCGTTGGATTGGCGTTCAGGAGCGCAGTGGCGCTCATTATCATGCCAGGAGTGCAGTACCCGCACTGGGCCCCCTCGTACTGGATGAAGGCCTTCTGCACCGCAGTGAGGGCAGAGCCATAATCGCCCAGCCCTTCGAGGGTGGTTATCTGCATCTTTTCTGCCTCCACAGCCAGCACCTGACATGAGTAGATCGCTTTACCGTCAGCTATGACGGTGCACGCTCCGCATTCGCCCCTTGAGCATCCCTCCTTCGTCGCGAACATGTGTAGCGAGTTCCTTATCGTGTCGAGAAGGGTCCAGTTGCTCTGCACCTCTAGCGTGTAAGGCGTGTTGTTGATATTGAGCGTCACTACTTTGGACGTCGCCGGCGGAACTGGCGTCGGAGCGCCGGTAACCATCACCGTCGCAGTGCCGTAGCCCTGCATCCCGTTGCTGTCGGTGACGGTCACGAGGGCCGTGTAGTTCCCGCCAGCCGTATACGTGTGAGACCCGCTCGCAGTCAAGGTGCTTCCATCGCCGCATGCGATGCTTATGGTGTATGGAGAAGTCCCACCGCTTGGAGTAGCGGTGAGCGTGACGGAGGAACCTGCTGAAACGGTGCCCGGAGTGGCCGCCAGTGCGACGGTGACTGCCGGTGGCACCACCGTCTTCGTGGTCGTTGCCGTTGCTGTAGTTGTTGCCGTGGTCGTTGCCGTGGTCGTACCACCCGTGATTGTCTTAGTCGACGTGGATGTGGATGTCTTTGACGGCAGGCCCGGTATCCTTATCCCTTCCTCGACACCTGCCACAACTACGGCGCCCACCACTGCGCCTGCTCCTGCTCCCTTCAAGAAGTCCCTTCTCGTCGTTTGCTTCTTTTCGGTAGTTTCTGTTGTCATCTAGGAGCTACCTCCTAGTTGACAAAATCGTTTTCCTCTAGTAAGGAGAAAATTCATGGTCGTGAGTAATACACTCTCCGGACGCTGGATGCGGCTTCGCAGCTAATAAGCATTTGAAGCACCAAAAGTTATACATATAGCGCGCTGTTTGTGTAGACCGTCTATGGTAAACCGTGTCGTTTCCCTGGTAAGCTAGACCGTTTGCCTCAGCCATGGGTCGTGGTTCCCAGACCTGCGAAAATCACTCATCAGGAAGACCTTGGAGCTCAAAGGTGTTCCTTTTCGGGGTTCATGTGATTGCGCATTCGCACATGAAGGGAACGGTCGCTCAGCAACGACAATCTGACTGCGGCGGCGATCGACCAGGCTCTCGTTGGAGGATGAAGTGAAGCTTCCTCAAGTGACTAGCAGAAAGGAAGGCCGCTATCCAGACGTACGGGTAACCCTCTGGTCATCGATCTTAGACTTGACTCGATAGGTAATTGAGCTTCTGCCTTTCTGGTTGTGCCTGAACTCCTTGCACGGCTAAGGTTTGGAGGCGAGGGGGCCGCTTGTCCCTCTGTATCTTTTGGATATCTGCTGCCGCTGGAAAAGAAATCAATATCCGTTGTGATGGACCACGGCGTCAACTTCCACGCCCTTTTCTCCTAGAATCCGCCCGATGTGCCAGTTCCGTCCTTCGGGGGTTGGCACCAGCGTACCTAATCGGGCCCTAGCCCGGAGGAACCTTGCGGTGGACCGTTAAAGGAAAGGTGACTCTACTCGCCTGGAACGGTAGCGCTGTAAGAGCCACTACTCCCGTCTCCAAAGTCAACCGTTATGGTAATGTAATAACTCTGACCTCGGGTCACATCCGGGTACAAGAACTGAAGTACTCTCGACTGTCCTGGGGAAATCGGGTCGCTACTTGATACCTTCAGATCACTTGGGGAATAAGCAGGATTTGTCCTATTCACCATTACATAGACTGAGGAAATGGGCACGTCATTCTGGTTTGATAACGTGAATGACACCGACCCGAGGAGGTTGAGGTCCGTACTTCTCATCTGCAAATCACTTACCTGAAATTTCTGACCGACGCCTGCGCCGAAGTACAGCAAGGCTGCTGCAGTAACCACGATAATGACTACCGCCAAGATCGCCGCCGTCGTTCTAGAATTCATCGACAATACTCTATCGTCGGCGGCGACTAATACGCATGTGTGTTCACTACCTGGAAGGTCCACCTTTTCTCCAGTTGGCCCCATTAGGCGCGGTGACGGCGACTGTCCTTCGAATCACATATGCATTTGAAACGCCCTGAGGGCCGTTCGGTCCGCGTAGACGCTGGGCCTGAATGAAGGGTCAGAGAACGTGCGGCCTGAGGTGCGGGGAAGGCGTACCAATCGAATATGGAACGCCCCACAAGGGACCGGCGCCGCGGATGCTGGGTCGGTCACCCATGAGCGAACCTACTTTGACTGGCGGGTCGGCGGTGTCGCAGTGAAAGGAAGGTTGCCTGACGGACCACCAGGGATCACCGCGCCCGAGCCGAGATGAATAGTATTGTGACAGAAAAATGCTCTTCAATTGCGACTTATGGGATTGCGCCGCGGTCAACGATCCTGCTGACCCAGTTAGGGTGGTGCCGCGGGATTGTAAGGTGCGATGTACTCCGCGATCCAGATATGCCAAAAGCCGGAGGAGTTAGAGCTAAAGGCTAGGACCGTCCCTTCGGGGTCCCAACTGGGCTGCGTCGATTGTGCCTCCGGCGGACCCATCTGCATTATGGCGTTGTTGCTCACGTTCCAGACGTAGACCCCCAGACCGGAAGACGAGCTGTTGAGCACGCACGCCACGAGGCCGCCAACGGGGCTCCAACGTAGCGGATCCGCGGAGATGACTTCCCCCGGACGCACCATATCAACATGAGTGGTGAAAAGGTAAAGGTACGACGCATGGTAGGCACTCAGGCCTTCGGTCCAGACGTCAAGCTCGCTTATGTTCAGCAGGTTGACCCAGACGT
Source organism: uncultured Nitrososphaerota archaeon (assembly GCA_963842885.1). GTDB lineage: Archaea > Thermoproteota > Nitrososphaeria > Conexivisphaerales > DTJL01 > DATKKG01. Next base: position 11,171 of record CAWJIE010000003.1, on the reverse strand, counting down.
TAACGCCTTCGGGAGGCGGTTGCAGCAGCGACCCAGTCCCCCCCCACTGGCCAATGCCTCCAACAGCCGTTTGCTGCAGCGCCAACCCAGTCCCGTTTGAATAGTAGGATATCATGGTGCCGTCTGGGCTTATCGCCCCCGCCCAGTAGTTGGCTCCGCCTTCGCTCAGGATCCCTGTCTCGCCCGAAGTCAGGTTCGTCCACTTGATCATGTAGAGCCCGCTCTCTGTATCAGAGTATATCACCCGGTCGTTCCCGGCCCAGATGGGATTGAAGTCGGGGCTGTTCACCGCCGCCACGACCCGCTCCGAGTGTGTGCCCATGTCCACGCACGTTAGCTGCAACGTCGGCGCCTCCACGTAGAAGAGGAGGTGCGAACCGTCCGGGCTCCACACGGGGGTCATGTTGACGGCGCTATCGACGCCGCTCACGGTGACTACGGAGTCAGTGGAAACTGTCACTACCTTGATCGAGGAGACGTCGCCCTCCAGGCTCCAGTAGGCGATGCGCGACGAGTCGGGGCTCCAAGAGGGATTCATCGCCACCATGCCCGACGGGGTGAGCTGCTTCTCCCCCGTGCCCTGGGGGGTGATGACGTAAATCCCCCATCCTCCGTTGCGGTCAGAGGAGAACGCTATCCGCGTCCCGTCCGGGCTCCAGGCGGGGGACGTGTCGTTCCATGAGCCGGACGTAAGGACCCCGTAGTTCAACGGCCTAGTGTTCTTGAACCCAGGAGATGGTAGGCTCACCGTCACCAGAACGGGGACAACGCAAAGGCAGAGCGCCAGAGTGACCGCCCCTGCCATCGTTGCACGGGAGGACCGCACGGGACCGTTAATGGTATTCACATACTTAAATCTGTATATACGCGCAAGTAGGCGGACGACAGGGACGAACATCGCTACCACCAACACCGCCACGGCTACGGTTATCCCAGCGACGAGGATTCTCCTTGATCTGTTCAACCCACGCCTACGTCTGAACTAGCGCTTCCTTCCATTCATCCCTTGTAGGCATCCACGGCCCTCCAGTCCTATAGGGCTCTAAGGCTTGAAGGGAAGGTGGCCGCTGTTCTCGTCACAGTCTTGGATATCCGTTGCTGCTAGAAAAGAAATCAATGCCATCGACCTGACCGACCACACTTTCACTTATTCATCCTCATGTTATTGAAAACAATAGGTTAATTGAGTGAGAGCAATGCCCTCGGCCAACGGCACCATGGAGCCCTCTGCGCGGCCCTCTTCCACCTCATGATCGCCGTGCCCGTGTTCAGAAGAACAATGACCAGATGATGGGAGACAGTCAAGGAGGCACGAAAGCTCCCGTAAACGGGAAGTATGATCCTATCAAAGAGTCGCCTAACGCCATCGAGGGTTTCTGCAAGGTAGTCCTGGAGACTAGAAGCCAGCGCAGATGAAACTCGCCAAAAAGGTCAACACGAAAGCTTGAGTTCTATCTACCCTCAAATCCTTTTAGGTGTGGAAGTACCTCATTAACAGAATGAAGCCATCAAATGGCTATGCTTTCTTGGTAGTCTGCATTCTGGTTGTCGCGGCATTCGGAACCTTGCAGACGTACTCGCTGCAGCAGACACAATCCGACCTTCAAAACCAAATAGCAGGGTTGAACTATCAGGTTTCAACCCTTCAATCGCAACTCTTGAACGCCACAGGCTGGAGCAGGAACTCCGGCATTTCCCTACTAGTGACCGGGCTGGTTCAACACCCTCTCAACTTGACTTTCTATGATCTTATCACGATGCCGTGGACGACTGTTAACGCCACCATGTATTGCATAGGCCCCCCAACTGGCGTGATTGCCGGAGGTAACTGGACGGGAGTGAGCTTGGCGTCGATATTACAGAGGGCTAACGCATCAACGACAGCCATCAAGGTCGCATTCTACGCGACCGATAACTATTCTACGGACCTTACATTGGCGACTGGCATGCAGAATAACATCGTCGTAGCCTTTGAGAACAACGGGGTTCCGCTGACACAGGGGCTACGCCTTGTCACGCCGGGATTATGGGGCTATAAATGGATATACCAGCTATCCGACATAAACCTAGTCGACTATAACTTCCTAGGTACTATGGAGAGTATGGGATACTCGGACTCGGGTTTAGTTGCGTAGAGGTTGCGTTAGCCATCATTTATTATGATGCTCCGGCCGGGACAGGAACCAACGGCCCAGTCCCATTTGAGCCCACGATTCCAGAGCGTCCAGATACTGGGAAGCACATGTCCTAAAGTGCCAAGGGAAACAAGCAGCGAAGATTCATGTTGGCCGCGGGGCCAATTGTTGTCCTGCTGGCGGCGAGCATGACGGCTTTCAGAATAAGGCCAAAGACCACCATTGACCACAAAGTCGCTTAGAGCCGGCCTCTTCATCGGCCTAACTGGACATCTATTGCCGTTGGAAAGAGCAGCGATGTCGCCAACCGCCAATCCTAGACATGGGCTTGGACCTGCGAATGGGCCTTGTCTAGTTCAAGTTTGCCCAACCTCTAGGCTAAGACAAACAGGAATTGCGCTTCCATGGGTCAAAAGGTCGTTCAGAATTACCGTTGGAAGGAATAACGAAACTCAACCCCTTCGGTTGGTCGAGCGCCTCCTTCATGCCTGCATCAGCCGCATACTTTGCGGCACCTTGTTTCTCAAGGGAGAAAGGCACTAGGAAACCCTAGCTCTTCGATCTGACGCTTTCTCGCTTCTCGGACTTGCGGAGTCGGTTCAGTTCGGCTATCTTCTCCTTGTATTCCTTCTTCTTCTTCTTGTTTCCCTGTGTGCGCGCTTGGTCGTAGAGCTTCTTCAGTTTCTCCTCTTCCAGCGCGTAATCGGTCAACTTCGGTAATGAATTCGCAGCGCAATAGTTATGTCTTTCTGATACGAGTCACAGGATCGTTCAGACATATCAAGGTTGGAACGGGATGATAGGGTGGTCTGGGCTAACCCTCCTGGAGCTCCATCGTCAACATGCCTTCGCACGAAATAGAGGAGCAGACTCGCCCATAGAGTTATTAGCGCTCTTCTGCCGATCCGCTATTTGCCGATCGAATCTTGCCGGATCCAAACTTACAGGATGGACAAAAAGGCGCCGAGCCTGAAAGACCTGGAGAAGAACCAAAGTCCGTGACTTTCAGCTGGGGGATCGTGATGGTGCGGACCAAGAGGCTGCTTAACCTCCTCGACGATCTGGCTCGCTATCGGATTTTCTCTGACATCGGTTGGCTCTACATCGCCATCACAATAGCGGCCGGCGCATTCATGATCTGGCTGATGCTCGACGAGACGTACCTCGTCCTAGGCGGGACCCTCGCCTTCCGTTGCGCGATCGGAGCCGCTCCGGTCGCTCAGTGCCAAGCCAACAACGTTGTCACAGGAAGCCGGCCTGCGATAACTTCGTACCTGCTGCTTCCCGGAATCAACCGATACATCCCGGTCCTCTACGGCATAATAGGAATAATCGTCGCGGTCGTCGTCCACGAAGGGACCCACGGAGTCATCGCACGGAGGCTGAAGCTACCGGTAAAATCGACCGGCCTTCTGTTCTTCCTCTTCGTTCCGATCGGAGCCTTCGTCGAGATGGACGAGGGATTGATCCAGAAGCTGAGGGCGAGGGATTCGGGGAGAATCCTGGCGGGCGGGCCGGGAAGCAACGTCGTCGTCGCCGCGGCAGCCCTGATCCTGATGATCCTGCTCTTGGGGGGTCTTGTCCCGGTGTTCAGCGGCGCGCTGGTCACGCAGTATTCCGCGTCCAGTCCAGCTTCCGAGCTGCACAGCGAGGGTCACCTTCAGGCCGGCGACCTCATAACCGCAGTCAATGGCACGCAGGTCTATTCCGAGGAGAGCCTGGCGACTTTCATGTCTGGCACCATGCCGAACGAGACCCTCTCGGTATCAATCGGCCAGCAGGGCGTAATTCACACATATCCAATCACGCTGGGCGCCAATCCAGACAACAAGAGCATTGGATTCATCGGCGTCACCATAGGCAGCCAGAATCTATCCTCGATAAGGGATACATACGCAACCGCATACATCCATGAACCGCTCCTCTACATTGTCCTTCCTGGGCTCGTCTCCCAGGCTGAGACCGTCGTTCCGTTCTCCGATACGCTTCACTCAGACTATTCTTCGCCTGTCCTGGGAGGCTCATGGTACCCTCTCGCCCTGACGTTGTTCTGGATATTCTTCATCAATGTGAACTTGGCCTTCTTCAACGCGATACCGCTCTATCCGCTCGACGGAGGTCAGGCCCTATTGGGCTGGCTCAACCATTCCGGCAGGAAACGGGTCGAGGCGAGAGCGAAGCTCCTGACCACGATCTGCTCAGTCGTGATGCTCGCCGTGATCCTCGCCTCGGTGCTCCTTCCCACGATCCTATCCCTGATTCCATATTAGGTTCGGCGTGGCAAGCCCACCGCGCCCATCTCAGACGCAGGCCTGGACCTGCGAATGGGAGCCGCTGTTCTGCGATATCCGAAGGTGGCCCTCATCCACGACATCGTTCACAATGGGTAAACACTATAGCTTAACAAAGTATATGAAGTGCAAACACTATACCCTAACCAAGGCCTTCGGGGGGCCCCTTAAGCCATAATTACCCCGGAGTCAAATCGTCGTCTTCTTCCGGGGGAGGAGGCACACGCTCCTCCTCTCCATATTCAATGCCACCGCAAAAGCTCAGAAGGGTGGGGTCCAGACGGAACAAGAGCAAGGGGATCAATCCCGGATGTTCGATGCCTACCGACGCCTCCACCGCGAACTTCAAGCCGTCCAAGTCCGCCTCTCTCGGCATTCTCGAATATCTGTTGCTGCTGGAAAAGAAACCCTCGAAGCTGTGCCAGCGCTCGCCCGCAAAGACACGGACCTTGTTTCCCCATACCAATTTACGGCAGACTTAAGTCTCCGCACGAAGTGATATAGAATGATGGAAGTAGACCCGCCAGGCGATCTGGTAGATGCTCTGGGCTCGGCGGCGTTGTTCGCTGGTTTGGGGCGGAAGGACCTGCTGACGGTCGTCAAGCTGGGCCAGGAGTTGTCCTTCCAGCCGGGCGAGAAGATCGGCGAGGCGGGCGAAAGTGGCATCGCCCTCTACCTGATACTGGAGGGGAAGGTCCAGATGAGGAGGGAGGGAAGGCTGCTCTCGGAGCTTGGCAGGGGAGACCTCTTCGGCGAAATGGCCATGCTCGAAGGCCAGCCACGACCGACCGACGTCACCGCCATTGAGCCCACCCGTTGTTTTGCACTCTCCCGATGGTCCTTCGAGGCCCTCGTCCGCCTCTTCCCCGACGTGCCCATGGTGATCGACAGGGAGCTGGCCAGGCGGCTGCGGGATACGGAAGAGGCATCGACGTAGCGAACCCGTCAGCGGGTTGGGATTAGCGACGTGACTTCAAGGCCTGACCGACGACGACTTTCTCAATCGCTTAATCATCTTTATCATATTGAAAACAATTGGTTAATCAAATAAGAGGCTAGGGCGAGGGCTTGGGTCTGCGAATTGGCTGACTCCTTCAGGCCAGCGGAGCTGTCGCGAGCGTGGAGAACGAGGAGAGGTCGCTCACCATGACCTCGCTCTGTGATATGGTGTAGAGGTAGTTCCCTATTATGACGCTCCTGTCTATCTGCAGGCTGCTGTTTGGCGAGTCGCCGAAGTTCTGGCCCGGCGGGTACTGGGACACCTTTCCGAGGAGGGTGAAGCCTGATTCCGTCACGTTGAAGACGTAGACCCCCTGCCAGACGTAGTCGCCGTAGGGCGGCGGGCTGTTCGGGTTGTAGGTCTGGCTTCCGCTCACCTGCGCGAGCATGACCGGGATCACCGTTATGTTCCGGGTCGAATCGAAGGTGAACGCCAGGTGGTCGCTGAGCACGGGGGAGTCTGTCCCGCGGTCCCCTATCAGGTACTTCGAGACCTGGCTCGACGTCCCGTTGTCGAAGACCTGGAAGAGGGAGAGCTTCAGCCCGAGGTACCAGGCGAAGTCGCCGTTCGAAGCCGGGACCGCGTCCTTCCCGACGCCGATCAGGTAGCCGCCCGGCAGCGGGTGGAGGTAGTCCGAATACCCGGTGACCTTGAGGGCGCTGAGGATCACCGGGTTGGCCACGTCCTTGAAGGAGATGGCGAACAGCGGGTCGATCTGCTCGAATGTCACCACGTACCCCATGTCGCCCACGAAGCGGACGGCGTAGATGTTCTCCCCGGCGCGATGTTCTTGAGGGCCGCGACCTGGCTCATGTTCTGGTCGAGCACGTAGACGTCGTCGCTCGTCGTCCCTACCCCGTTGATGACGGCCGTGCCGCTCGTGGCCACCCTGAAGTATCCGTTGTATTCGTCCATCGAGAACTGGTTCAGGACCGCCCCCGGCACCGAGCCCACCGCCGCCACGCTGACGGCGCCGTTCGAATACGAAGCGCGGAATATGGTGCTGTTCTGCGATTGTACCGTCTGGTCGGCGTCGCGATGCCCCCGTTGAAGACGTCCCCGGGGATGCCGTCGGCGTAGAACACCGGGTAGTTGGCGTAAACGACGTAGATGTTCGCCGTGGATACGTAGACGGTCGAGGACGGTCCGGTGAGGACCGTGGTGACGTTGTTCGTCCCCGTGGACATGCTCATGCTTACGATCATCGTGTAGTAGCTGATGAGCGTCACGTTCTGCGCGTAGTTTACGGAGGACGGCGGGAGGGCCACCATTTGCCGTTCTCGTACACTTCTGGCATCAGGGCCGTCGCGTTGCCGTCGTCCACTGGTAGGAGGGCTGCTGGACGACGGCGTAGGCGTAGCCCTGGGCCATGCGCGCCGCCACGTAGCTCCCGGATGCTGGAGTTCTCCATCAGCCTGGGCGACGCGAGGTTGGAGACGTTGTAGAGGAGGAGGTCGATGTACGTGTTGCCCGAGTACCGCTGGCTGATGACGAAGAGGCGGTCCTGATAGACCTCTATCCCCAGCACGTTGGCGCCCTTGAAGGAGATCGTCGAGAGAACGGCCGTCGAGTTCGGCGGATAAGCGTTCATTATCGTCACGGCGTCGTTCGTCGAAACGAAGAGGTGCGTTCCGTCCGTCTTCACCCTGTCTATCTCGTCGACGCCCTGGACCTGGACGTTGGTGCCCGTGAAGGAGGGGGTCGATGCCGAAGTGACTCAGCGGCAGGTCCCAAGGCGGCGGTTGCCAAGTACCGGCAGACCACGAAGATCCTACCGAATCCGCCCATTCCGTACCTCTGCACGCTCTTGGCGTTCGCGGCGATGAAGTCGCGAAGCCGAGAGTAGTCCTGGAACGAGCCGATCACCTCCGCGAGCGCACTTGCGGGAGGGTGCGCGAACGTTATAGTTCAGGGACAGCACGGAGAGCATCCCCAGCAGACCCGCAGTGCATACTATCCCGATGACGAGAATCCAGCATTCCTGCGCCAGGCGTCGTTCCTCGAAGACTTCTGCATGAGCTAAAGTGCGGGTGTGTGGGGATTAAAGCTCAATGAGTCGAACATCCGTTCTAATGCAGCGAACGCCCATCCGTTCCTTCATCGGAGGGGGCGTAACATGTCATGTTCAATCTCATCTGTAGAGCATCTCATCCCTCTTTCTATATATGGATGACGCGCGCATGAAGTTATCCATATATAACGCCGATATTTGTGGACGGCGTTCAATATTGCACGTATAATATGTATATTATGGGCAGTATTTCTCATGCTTAGAAATAATTTATTGGGTTGAGGCGACTTTCTCTCTAATGGGACGTCACTCCTCATCCCAGGAGGGTAGAAAATTGAAGTGTAAAGCGCTCATGGTCTTCGCCTCGCTTGTGATTCTGTTCTCGGCGCTCGGGGGTCAATACGGCCCTGCTTCCCCACCTATGACCGGAGATCGTATGTGGTTCACGGACTTCTGCGATCAGGGTTCCACAGGGAGTAACGGTAACACGGCCTGGACAGGGAGTACCACATGGCAGGCAAATTCCGCCTTCTATGTGATGCACGGGTATTGGTGGGTGCCATGTCGCATGACATGTCGCCCAGTCAAAGAAAGACGGCAGAGAGCCCGAGCAACTACTTCGTCTTGTCCGTCGATGGCGTGCCCATGAGAATCTGCTTGGGTTCACCACGTACGACCATGTCTGGAGCGCTATGTACATGCACTTGCCTAACCAACTTCGGAGCCGGGATGACAGGAAGGCACACTTTCACCGGCAACTGGTGGATGGGCGGAGCCGGTGTCCAGACCTGTATCGTCGCGGGTCGACTTTCCAATAGCGTAGCGCGCATCGTACCGGCGCAGCAGTCAAGGACGATGGGCAAGTGGCATTGACCTTTTTCAAATTCGCCGAAGAGGCCTAACTCAGACCCAAAGCTGTTCAGTCCTAGGTACTTGCGATTGTGTTTTGCTGCGCGAGATGACAAGGGTTTCACTCAGCGCTAATCTTCGACGTAGGCTTGGACCTGCGAAAATGGGCACTGCTGTCTATTGCTGACCTTATGAAAGACGCCCCCTGATACCGTATGGGCTGGCAAGCCCGATTTCCAGCATGGTCCTAGCGACCGTGTTGCTGACTGGGCGAATCCTGAGCTGCTAAGGAAGTGGGCCTGGCGCCCGCATGAGTGAATGCAGCCCGATGCCAGCTGCAAAAAGGAGAGTGAATAGTGGAATGAGATACGTGGGAATCGACGTGGGCAAGACCAAGTGCAGGGTCTCCATGATGGACGAGCGTGGGGCCGTAGTGGACGAGTTCGGCTTCGACAACGACGGCGACGGGATATCCTCCCTAGCGGCGACGCTCACCATGGACGACAGGGTGGTGATGGAGTCGACGGGGGCATACTGGCTAAGCATATACGAGAGGCTCGATTCCATGCACGTCGCGACCGTGTTGGCCTCCCCTTCGAAGACCAAGGCCATAGCGTGGGCGAGGATAAAGAAAGAGCGACAGGGTGGACGCCAGGATACTGGCGCATCTGCTGAGGGCCGATCTCATACCCGAGAGCTACGTCCCTCCCAAGGATGTCAGGGAGATGAGGGAGCTCATCAGGCACAGGGCGTCGATCGTGAGGGTGCGCACCATGGTGAAGAACAGGGTGCACGCGATGGTCGACAGGAACGGCCTGAAGCATGACTTCTCCGACCTCTTCGGGAAGGGAGGAGTGGAGTGGCTGAGGTCGCTGGAGCTCCCCTCCATGGAACGGCTCATTCTGGACAACCACCTGGCCCACCTGGAGAGCCTCAATGAACAGATCTCCAGGGTGGACGACAGGATCACGGAGAGGGCGTCACAGGACGAGGACGTGAGGCTGCTCCTGAGCCTGACGGGGGTGGACGTCTTCTCGGCCCTCCTCATAAGGTCCGAGATAGGGGACATCAAGAGGTTCCCCAACTACAGGAAGCTCGTTTCCTGGGCTGGGCTGGCGCCCTCTCTCCACCAATCGGGCTCCGTGGAGTATCACGGAGCCATAACGAAGCAGGGCTCCAAGATGCTCCGATGGATCATGGTGGAGGCGGCGAGGTCTGCATCGATGCACGACCCGAGGCTGAGGTCCTTCTACGAGCGGGTGAAGGAGAGGAGAGGCGACCAGAAGGCCGTAGTAGCCGTGGCCAACAAGATGCTGAAGATCGTCTGGTTCATGCTCACGAGAAGGGAGGAGTACGAGTCCACGAACAGGGAGAGGTACAAGACAAAGCTCAAATCCATGGACGCCTGACACAGCGTCGCTGGCGGAAGGCAGGCTTTAGGAAGCCCGCCCATAGGGCGTCTTTCATGAGTGCTGGAGAAGGAAATCAATATCCATTTCAACCGCTAATTCCCTACGTGGGCTTGGAGCTGCGAATGGGCCGCCAACGGGAGACGATTCGGATGCCTTTTTGCTACTGGAAAAGAAATCACGATGTCCTAAAAGCTTGGCTAAGCTGGGGCGTAGTCCCATAACTCTTAATTAAGTCCGAATTAGTCCATCATGTCCTTGGATTCGTGCTGCAAGAGGCTGGCAGGCCTGCTCTGTCAAGGAGGCATGTCAACGCCGCGTACCCTCACCAAGGTGGTGGAGAAATCAGGCCTGGCAAGGTCGACGGTGATGGCCCACCTCAAACATATGGAGGGAGACGGCCTTGTGGAGAAGGAGGAGCTGGTCCAGGGGAGGGTGGGCAGGCCCAAGGTCCTCTACAAGCCCTCACCAAAGCTCCTGGAGATGAGCAAGACTAAATCGGACTAAAGTCCCAATTATGGGACTAAGCCCTAAGCTGGGGAAAGACAATCAAAAAAAGACCATGCGTAAGGGAGGGAGAAGAAAATCACGAGGTCAGTCGTCGCTGCTACCTTGGTCGTCGCCCTTCTTGGGAGCGGGCCCCTTGTACTCTGGACTGGTCGGATTGAGCTGGGCGCTTCTGTTGTCGACGGCAGCTGTGTATTCATGGCTCGTCGGGTTCTTCGCACTCGAACGCTGGTCGTTCGGACTCAGGTGATGACTTCCGTGACCACGGCCTCCTTTGCCCATCAAGTTCACCAGCCAAAGACCAACCGTCAGCCGCTTAAATCACTGCCACATGGACGCCTAGCGTATCCTGGGAGAAGGCCTGTTGACGTCGATGGTGGGGTTGCAACCAGCCTGCTGACAGCTTCTCGTCGTATGTCGACTATGGAGTCTTCAGTGCCTTGCGCTCATCTGCATGACGCTTCCAATCCTTGAACATCGGAGAAGAAATGAGGAAATCGGCAGTGCTCCGATTGCAGGCAATAGGAACGTCATACAGCACTGCGAGACGCAAGAGGGTCTTCACATCCACGTCGTGAGGTTGAGGGGTCAGTGGATCCCAGAAGAATATGATTACGTCGACCTTTCCTTCGGCGGTCATCGTGCCTATCTGGGCGTCGCCACCTAGAGGCCCAGAAAGGAGGAGGTTCACTGGCAAGCCACATTCTTTCATGACCATCTTGCCTGTGCTTTCCGTGGCCCATATTTCGGCCTCCTTCAAAGTTTCCCTGTTGTAGGCCACCCATTCGACCATGCTTCCCTTCTTGGCTCATGGCTGACAAGGACTATCCTCTTTTGCTTCATGTCTGACTCTTAAAGCCACCTGACTCGGCCTATTATCGTTATGGTCGCGACTGATGTGCCTCCAAGAGCAGTGGCATAGGCTGCCTAGTCTTGGACCTGCGAAAGGGCCCGAGTTTAGTTCATCTT
>CAWJIE010000002.1:0-286019 GCA_963842885.1 uncultured Nitrososphaerota archaeon | reverse complement strand
GGAAGCGCAAGGGGCTTCCTCCGGACATCCCGCCGCCGAGCGACTTCATCGACAACGAGTAGAAGATGTAGGGGGACTGACGCGTCCTTTTTCATCGCCTTTCCCAGTGTGAAGCCGGTCTCCCTCTCCTCCGCCCAAGACTTATATTCTGCCTTGAAAGGGATTCAGCCGAGGTATTAGGGGACTTGTCCGATGAAAAGGGAATAGTCGTCATCGCGCTCGGTGGTAACGCGCTCCTGCAGCGTGGGCAGGAACGCTCCTTCGCCGCCCAATACGAGAACGTCAAGAGCTCCGCCGTGCCAATCTCAGACCTCGTACAGGCGGGGTACAAGGTCGTCATCACGCATGGGAACGGCCCCCAGGTGGGGGACGACCTATTGCGCCATGACGCTGGTTTCAAGGTCCACGGTCTGCCGCCCTTCCCTATGGACGCGTGCGGGGCGGAGACTCAGGGCTTCATCGGTTACATGATCCAGCAGGGCCTCAGGAACGAGCTCAAGAAGAGGGGAGTCGACAAGTATGCCGTCACCCTCATCACGAGGATGCTGGTGGACAAGGAGGACAAGGCCTTCAAGAACCCCACCAAGCCGGTGGGCTCCTTCTACAGTGAGGAGGAGGCCAAGAAGCTGGCCGCCCTCCATCCCGACTTCGTTTACAAAGAGGACGCAGGCAGGGGCTGGAGGAGGGTGGTCCCGTCCCCCGACCCGAAGATCCTGGCTGAGAGGTCCGCCATCAAGACCCTTGTCGACGCCGGGTTCATCGTCGTAGCCAGCGGAGGTGGAGGCATCCCCATCATCGAGGACGGCACGGAGGCGAAGGGCGTCGAAGCGGTCATCGACAAAGACCTCGGGGGCCAGAGGCTGGCCTCCCTGATTGGAGCCGACAAGTTCGTGATCCTCACTGACGTAGATGCGGCATGCCTCTTCTATGGCACGCCTCAGCAGAGGAAGCTGGGAAAGGTCACCTACGCCGAGATGAAGCGGTACTATGATGAAGGGCATTTCAAGGCGGGGAGCATGGGCCCCAAGGTCCTCGCCGCCCTGAGGTTCGTGGAGAGCGGCGGCAGCGAAGCCATCATCGCCGAGCTCAGCCACCTCAAGGCCGCCGTCGACGGCAAGAGCGGAACCCACGTAGTGAAGTAGTGCCCTTTCCCTATAGCGTCCCGCAGAGGAGAGCCAGCAGCGCAGCCCTGACGTAGAGGAGGTTCTCGGCCTGGTCCAGGATGACGCTGTGGGGACCGTCCATGACTTCGTCAGTGGCTTCCTGCCCCCTGAAGACGGGGAGGACGTGCGTCACCAGGGCGTCCCGGTCCATCAGGTCCAGCCTCCCCTTGTCCAGTATCCACGCCTTGTGCCTGGCGTGGAGCTCGGCCTCCTTCTCCTTCCCGAACCTGTTCATCCCCACCGAAGTGCACTCATGGCTGGCCCAGCTCCTGGGGAAGACCACGTGAGCCCCCTTCAGCGCCTCGTCGAGGTCGTGGGAGACCGTGAACTCGCTGCCGCTGTCGGAGGCGTTCCCCTTCGCCCACCCCATTATCCTGGGGTCGAGGTCGAATCCCTCAGGGTACGCCATCGTGACGTCCATCCCGAAGCGCGACGCGATGAGGGCCTCGTCCTGGACGCTTCCCCAGCTGCGGACGTGGTCGCTGTACGCCCAGGCGATGACGTACTTCTTCTTCCTCACGTCCCCCGACATCCTCTCCATCAGAGTCATCATGTCCGCTATGGCCTGAGTCGGATGGAACATGTCGTCCGCCATCGAAACCGTGGGTATGTCGCAGTTGTCCGCGTAGTCCTGGATCACCTGGTGGCCCTTCCCGTAGAGGAAGTCGACGGCGTTCTCGAGGACCCTGATCCCCAGGACGTGGCCCAGCCTCTCGTACATCCTGGCGACGTCCTTCACCGCCTCGCCCTCCGACCCCCGTGTCGTGGCGAAGTCGATGAACTGGGCGTGGCCTCCCAGCAGCGTGGCCGCGGCCTCGAAGCTCGAGCGCGTCCTCGTGGAGGTGTTGTAGAAGAGCATGAACATGGTCCTGTTCTTGAATAGCTCGGGCACGGTGCCCGCACGATACTGCCGCTTTATCTCGATCGCCTTGTCTATCGCAAGCGCCAGCTCGTCCCTGGTCCAGTCCTGCGTCGACAGCAGGTCCCTTCCCCGAAGCTCACCCGTCAAGGTATCTCGGCAGCGAAGGAGAGGCCGCGCTACTTTAAGCGTTCCGCGGGTTGGCAGACGTAAATATCGGGCGGGGCTCGACCATGGCAGTGAGGAATTGAGTCAAGTCACAGGGATGAAATGCTCAAGGTGCGGCACGCGGTACGACCCCCGTTCGATACCGGTGATGTGCGATGAGGACGATCTGGGGAGGCTGGACATCTCATACGACTACGAGGGGGTGAAGGAGACCCTTACGAAGGGCTCACTCGGAGCCAGGCCCAGGGACGTGTGGCGCTGGGCCGAGCTCCTCCCCGCCGAAGAGAGGTTCGCGGCGAGGCTGGGCGAAGGGGGCACTCCCCTGATCAGGGCCCGCCGCCTTGGGGAGCTCATCGGCATCCCGAACCTCCTCCTGAAGGACGAAACGAGGAACCCCACGGGCTCGTTCAAGGACAGGGCGATGGCTGTAAGCGTGGCCAAGGCCGTGGAGAAGAAGGCGAAGACCCTGACGACGGCCAGCAGCGGGAACGCCGCAGCGGCCCTCTCCGCGTACGCCGCCAGGGCGGGCCTGGAGGTCGTGGCGTTCGTCTTGGACACGGCCAGCGACGCCAAGGTGGCCCAGCTGGCCCTCTATGGCGCGCGGGTCGTCAAGGTGCGCGGCATCGAACGTGGAGAGGACCCGACGGTCACGATGATGCGCGAGGCCGTCCGACGGAAGGGCTGGTACCCTTCCCCCAGCTTCGGGCCTTTCAACCCGTATCAGGTGGAGGGACCGAAGACCATCCCGTTCGAGCTGGCGGAGGATTTCGAGTGGAAGGGTTACGATTGGCTCCTGGCGCCAACCGGGTCCAGCTGCCTCCTGGCCGGCCTTTGGAAGGGGGTCAGGGACCTGAGAGAGGCTGGTCTGGCGGAGGAGTACCCCAGGCTCGTCCCGGTGCAGCCATCAGGGAACTCGGCGCTCGTGCGGGCCCTGAAGGCTGGCATCCCGGCGTCGAAGGTCGTCGCCGAGCCGCACCCCCACACGATCGCGTCTGGTCTGGAGGACCCCTACCCGTGGGACGCGGACTGCGCCATGGAGGGGGTCGCGAAGACCCGGGGTCAGGGAGAGACCGTGGAAGATTTGGAGATACTTGACGCCGTCAGGGACCTGGCCAGGTGCGAAGGGGTCTTCGCCGAACCCAGCGGAGCGGCAGCCCTGGCAGGGGCCAGGAAGCTGCGGCAGGTCGGCTCAATCGATAGGGACGACGTGGTCGTAGTGCTCGTCACAGGCTCCGGCCTCAAGGACGTGGAGGCCCTGAGGAAACTCGTGGGCCCGGTGCCCACCATCGAGCCGAAGATGAGTGAACTGAACAGGGTCCTGCTCTAGCCGGTGGATGCGTAGGTCGGCGGCTTTACGCCGGTCCTCATCGCTATGAAGGTCTCCGTGTGCTGGACCCCGCTGATGTTGCCCATCTTGCTGGAGACGGCGTTGTGCAGCTCCTCTAGGCTCCTCGACTTGATCGTCACCAGGAAGTCGAACCTCCCGGTCACTTCGGCGACTTCGCGCACTTCGGGTTCGTCGAGGAGCGCCTTCAGCACGGCGTCCCGTTCCTTGGCGTCAGAATTCACACCCACGTAGGCCAAGACCTTCCAGCCGAGGAGGTCCTCGTTGACCGCGACCGTGAAATTCTTGATGAGGCCCTTCTTGGACAGCCTCTTGATCCGGCTGTAAGTTACAGATGGATTGACCTGGATCTTCTTGCTCAGCTTGGGAACCGACTGCCCAGCGTCAATGACCAGCTCCCTGAGTATCTTCATGTCGATATCGTCGAATTTGTTCACTATGGTATCCTCTCCACCTTTACCAGTAAGAAAGCCTCCTTATAAATGTGATTTCTATTACTTAAGATAAAGGATGACCAATAAATTAGGACGGCCGGCTGCACGTGGACCATGGTCGTACTGACCAGGGTTGCACTTGGTGTGAATGGCACGGAAGCGCGAAAACTGCTGTGGACCCTCCCGCCTCCTCTGACGGGGCTCGGCGGCGGATCATGTAGTTCGGAGCGAAAGGGGCCCTAGCCCAGGACATTGACCGAGATACTGGCTGACGCCGTATCGCCGATGACCGTTATCTCGTAGACGGTGGGCGAGGTCGTGCCCCCTCCCGGCTGAGTGACCGTCAGGTTACCGCCGCCCATGCCCATCCCCAGGCCGGTGGGGTCGGACGTAAGTGGAAGTGCTCCTTGGTAGGAGAACGTCGCAGAGCCGCCAGCCGTCAGATTGAAGTCGCCTCGCCCAAGCCAGGAGGCGATGGCGGACGCCACCCCCAGCTGCGGCGTCCCCATGGAAATGGGCTGAAGGCTGCCGTTGGGTTCGACGGCGAACACTATTGAGCCATAGAAGGCTGGGAGCCGGTACATCGGCTGCATGCCCGGTGGCCCCGTGGCATAGAGAGCCGGCGTCACGACTACCAACTCCACGGTCTGCGTCACGTTACCCGAATTGGTTACGGTGACCGACAGGGATTCGTTAGTCAAGGTCGCCGAGCCTATCGTCAGGCTCCGCGTCGCGTTGGAGCTAAAGCCTTCGTACCACGACATGTTGCCGAGGTCCATTCGGAATCCGGGTTGCATCAAATCGGAGTTGACGTAGTATCGGGCTAAGACCAGGGCATTGAGGGTCATACGAAAGACGAACTGGGGGGCGGACGCCGACCCCACGTTGAGAACCATCGGCTCGATGTTTACCAGCGCGGCGCTTGCCTGAGAGCTATTCACCTGGAGGCCCCCGACGAAGGTGGCGATGAAGGTGTGAGACGAAAGTTCCGCCGAATAGGTCAGGTTGTCGTAGGTCACCATGACGCTCGAAACGTTGAACCTCACCAAGTCGTAGCTTCCGGCGGGGAGCTGCGCAGCAGCGATGGTCTGGCTTACGTTGACCAAGCCCATGGACTCGATTGTCCCCGAGACGTTGAGCTCGAATCCATCCATGGTAGAGGTCGCTGGCGGCGGAGTGCACGGCCAGCTCATCGTAGGTTATGTAGACGGCTGTTACTCCCTCGGGGACCTGAGGAGGGTCTGTAACTAGGATTGAAAGCGTCCCGTAGGTCCCCTGCGGAGAGGTCCCTCCCTGACTACCCGCGCCCCCTCTCCCGCCCGTGGAGTTCTGGGTGGCGACGGGGAGATACCCTGCGTAGCTGGAAGCCCCTATGATGACGGCGGCCAGGATCACCGCCATCAAGCCCGAGAAAAGGACGCGGTTTCTGCTGCTCATACCAACAGTGACGCCCAGGGCAGGATATAGTATTACGTTTTTGAACGGCCCTCTCTACGGCATACAACTTCTTGAACGGCCCCTTGATTGGCCCACTTGAAGCGACAGCTCTGGCCTTCCAAGAGGTGCGTTCCCCGCGAAAGAACGGCCAAGCGGCCAAGCCACTCGCCAGTCGCTCGCCGACGAGGACTTCTCTCCTTGCCAGGACTGGAGACTTACCCTAAGCACTGTCAAGAGATGCCCAAAGGGGCTCTTACTCTCCGCAATAGATTGGTGGCATGGGCTCCAAAGGATTCTCATATTATCTAAAGTCATATCCCCTTAGGCGCCATGAGTTTGCAATGGAATCCTCAACAAAGGCTTTTTATGCTCCCTGAAGCACCATGTGTTCGCAATGAGATTCTCAAGAAAGCTCGTTGTATCATTGACATCCGTATTCCTTCTAGCAATTCTGGCATTGTCCGCCACTAGCGGAAGCGTGACCTACTCCCTCCTATCGGGAACCTCGAGTGGAGTGAGTGGGTCGCAGACCCCTCTAGCCACAATAGCCGGGAGCGTCCTCCCGGTCACGAACGGATCTAAGGCAGCGGGCAGCCTAACCTCTAGCGTTCCAGTGAGTTTCAGCATAATGCTGCCATTGCGCAATGAAGCAGCGTTTACATCTTACCTCAAGTCCATCTACGACAGGAACTCTTCCAACTTCATGCACTATCTGACCCCGGCACAGTTGCAGGCTCAGTTTGCACCTCTGCAGAGCGACTACCAAGCGATAGTCGATTACCTCACCTCGAACGGCCTGACCGTAACCTACACCAGCAGCGATAGGCTCATGATCGGAGCGCAGGGCACCGCTGTCGCGGTCGGCTCAGCGCTTCACACACAGTTCGAGCTCTTCAAGGGCAGCAATAGCACCTTCTTCGTCAACACACAGGCCGTGCAGCTGCCTTCCACCCTGAAGGTGGCGGCGGTGTTCGGCCTAACCAACTTCTCGCTCTTCACGCCCGATTACGTCGGTGCCACGGAGCTCGGACAGGCGGCCAACAGGAGCGATATGACCACGGGCTTGGCCGGCGGAATATACTACCCCCAGCAGATCGAGGAGGCCTACGGTGCCTCCACAGTTTACGCCGGGGGTAACATCGGGAGCGGCACCACCATCGCCATCGTGGACGCTTATGACGCGGTCAACGCCGTCAACGACCTCTACAACTACGATTCCTGGAACTATCTACCAGACCCGGTGGTCAACGTGTACACCCCCACTGGTGTTCCCGCCCTGTACTCGGGCGAAATCACCGGATGGGACTTCGAGACCACGCTGGACCTGCAGCAGTCACACGCCCTTGCGCCGGGCGCGTCCATCGCCCTCGTCCTATCGGTAGACGCCTACGACTCGCTCTTCCAGGCAGTCGACTGGATCGTGTCACAGGGACCGTCCTTCGCACAGGTGATTTCCCAGAGCTGGTCATCCCCCGAGCCATTCATGACCCCCGGGATAATCTTCGCCGTGGACGAGATATACCAGTGCGCTGCCATGGAGGGCATAACTCCCATAGCCTCATCGGGTGACGACGGAGGCGCCAACGGCCTAGGCTTCCTGAACGTGGGCTACCCGGCCTCGGACCCCTGGGTCCTGTCTGTGGGAGGCACCACCGCCTTCTTCCAGAGGGTGGACTCCGTGACAGGAGTTCCCCCGTACTCTACGGGAGGAGGGAGGGTCTTCGAAAGCACATGGAGCTGGAGCATCTTCAACGGATGGGCCACTGGTGGCGGAGAAAGCGATTACTTCGAGTCGAACATTGGACAGTACCTTACAACAGGGTTGACAGCCAGGGGAGTTCCTGACGTCGCAGCAATCGCCGACCCAGAGACGGGCGTCTTCATAGTGTACTATGGAGACTTCTGGGATGTGGGAGGGACGAGCGTAGGATCCCCCGAATGGGGAGGCATGGTCGCCCTCGTCGACGCGGCCCTGTCTGCCGACCACCTAGTACCCGCAGGAGCAATAGCCAACGCCCTATACTTCTTTACGTACGGCTCTACGTACGCGAGTGACTGGTACGACGTGACGGTGGGCAACAACCAGGGCGACTACGCATGGTGGGAAGCACCAGACCAACCGATCGGCTACAGCGCCGGCGTGGGATACGACCTCGTCACAGGCCTGGGAACGCCCAACCTGCCTTCGCTCATCAGCGACGTCCTGGGCTTCTACTACTATCCAACCATCACCCTGACGCCTGCGAACTTCTTCGCCAACGGCACCACGGAGTACTACAATATCAATGGCTTCGCGTTCACGCCCTCGGGCAGCGTAAGCATCTACGGAGAGGACACAAGTGGCATGTATCCGACCTGGACCTTCTTCTATAGTACTACGGCTGGCACCGATGGCACCTTCGTGCTCCCCGAACCAATTAACTGGTATCCTGGCGACACCTTCTACCTCTACGCATACGACGAAGGGAGCGGCTATGATAGCAACACCGCCACCCTGAGCGATAGCGGCCAGCTCTTCCTCAATACCACCACTGCCCACTCAGGGAGCAACGTGCTCCTGCAGGGAATCGGCTACTACCCGACCGAGTATGTCACCGTGTGGACTGACTACAACGGTGGTTACTTCGATGTAGAGACCAACTCCACGGGCGGCTTCTCCTACACGCTCACCATACCCCCGGAGCCGGCGTCCAGCTCAGAGATTGCTGTGTGGGACGACTACAACATACTTGGCATGACATCCCTTTACATAGCTCCGGCCATCACCCTTACCCCCGCGTCAGGCCTTGCCGGAACGTCGTTAGTCGTAACGGGCTACAGCTTCAATCCGGGCGAAATATGGCTGTACTTGAACAACTCTTACGTGGGCTACACTTACACCAACGGGAACTACGGCTTCACGAAGACCTTGACTATCCCCGCTAACGCGCCAGCTCCGTGCGTCTACATCGTAACGGCCTGGGACGAGCTCAACTACGAGGCCTCCGCCCAGTTCAACGTCACCACACTGCCTGGAGTGATAGCCACGGCTCAGACATCCTCGCCTTCCTGGCTCTCCGTACCTCTTGGAGGGTCCCAGGTGTTCACGACCAACAGCTCGGCTGAAACTGCAAAGGTCATCAAGGTCTACCTCTCGGGCACCGGCACTGTGCAGGTCTCACTGGGGACTACGATGTTCGGCACCTCCTTGTACACGACCTCCATCTCCACCTCCGCCGCGGGATGGTACAACATAACGCTGCCTACCCCGGTCGTACTGTCTGCAAGCTCCACCTTCTACCTCAGTGTCAAGCCTACGTCAGGTTCCTGCAGCTGGGGCTACGCGAGCTCCTGGACCTACAAGCTGAACGTCGGCCGGATGTACTACTACCAGGCGTCTATACTCCACAGTAGCAACACACTCTCGTTCATCTTCATCGTGTCAATGTAAGACTACAAAACCTCAACGTTTTTTTCGTTTTCTTCTTTCCAGCCGCGGGCTTGGACGAAGGAGGATGACGAACCTAGGAGGGGAGTAGCTCCTCGAGGAGCTTCCTGGCCTTGCTGACCGGCGTGATGGAAACCCCGAAGAGCCTTGAGGCGTCGTAGAGGGTGAAGGGCATCTCTTCGCGCTTGGCCAGTATGTAGTATGCGGCCGCCTGCAGTACAGGGCTGGTCTTTCCCTGCAGGACCAGCGTCCCCCTTTCCCTGTCCATCTTCCTCGCGGACTCGACGGAATCCGAAGCCTTCTGCACCAGGGCAGGGTCAAGGATCGTGAACCCAGGAGAGCCCATCGACACCAGGGAGATCAGCTCATGGTAGACCCTGGTATACCGTCTTCCCTTGTCCGTCGTGGCGAAGCCGTCCTCCCTCCTCTCGATGAGGCCGGAGGCGATGAGCAGCGGAAGGAGCTGCTGCATCCTCTTGGATGAAAGGGAGGAGCCGTAGAGCAACTTGGTGAGCTTGGCACCTCCCCCCTGTGCGCTCTCGAGGATGTTCGCGATGATATCCAGGCGAGAGCGGTATTGCTTCAATGAGACGGATTGGGAGGGGTCCCCTTATAAGCTGTGATATAAGGGGATTAGACAAATGTGTTAGAACTTTTGTTCACAAGTATTATAAGGAGTCCGCAGGGTAGTTAGGCTTACGATAAGGTGAAAACAGACACGAAATCATATAAGAGCTTACTACTGATCGTACTTTTCCTATTCAGCACAATGGCAGTAATCCCAGTTCACGCTTCCACGGGTCATCCGACCCTTGGAACTACAAACGCTCTAACCAGCGGCATTACCTACTACCCAGCGACATACACCGTAGGCGTGCGCGCCGGAGACTGGAATGCATATAGCCAAGACGGGGGGCTCTACCCAGCACTCCATCCTATTTCGCAATAGAATTCAGTGGGGTTGACTTCTCAGGCGGCGTCTTCTCGCTGTACCTCTCCACCCTTGGAGGGGCGAGCATTCAATCCAGCGACATTGTCTACACGGGTAACTTCTACGTAGCCAACTTGGAAGCGCTTGGCCCACTCACTCAAGTGCAGTTCGCAGGCTCGATCTGGCAGAACGGGACGTCTCCAACCTTCTACTACGGCTATACTGGCACCGACTACTTGGTGATCGGCGCAGTTCCATTCAACGTAATCGGAGGCGACTACTTCATCAAGGTCTTCGACGGCTCCTCGGGAGCCGTGGCGGTCTCCTCCCAACAGGTGGACATCCTACCTAACATATACGTGAGCCCGGACATGAGCACAGGCATAGGGTATCCGGCTGGATACCCCGTCACTGTGACAGGCGCCGCATGGGGTACTCCCAGTTTAGTGAACATCACTGTGTATCACTTCAATGACGCATTCTACATGAGCACTATCGTGACCCCCGTAAACGGAGCCTTCAGCTGGACCTTCAAGATGCCTGACGAGGGCAAGCTAGATAACAATCCATTTGCCGCTGCAACCTACACCCCCTACGTCGAGGCCTTCAACACCACTACCGGCCACCTACCTGCTTTAGTTCCATCTCTTGACCTGTTCGCCAACATCAACTACATCGGAAGGGCGTTCTACAACATATGGTCCTTTGACAACACAGGCTACAACATAGACTCGGCGACATCCGGTCCTTACGATAGCACCCCCAACGGCATGACCACTGCGGAGGTCGACGCTGTCGTGCTAGGGACGATCATGGTCAATGGCACCGACTTCTACTCCTCAGGAACGGTTACAGCATTCGCGGACTACGGACTAGCCGGCCAAGTAGCAATGCCGCTCACGTTCATAAGTCCCGTCAACGCTATGGGCTACTTCAATGCATCATTCACAGTTCCGGACCTGCCCGTGGGATATCACATGATATCCTTCGTGGACAACTCTTGGGACTGGAACTTCACTATCTACGTAGAGACCTCGCTGGCAGTAACTCCTTCAAGCGGAACATGCAGCAACCCCACAACTAGTATCAGGGTCCAGGGCTGGGGATTCGACTCCAACACAACTGTGACCGTCTACTTCTTGGGCATCGTCAACACATTCAGATTCGACGACGGAGACCTGAACGACTTCGTCCTGATCGCTAACATGACCACTTCACTGTTGGGCGGGTTCACAACGGCCCCGTTCACTATCCCAGAGACATTCGGAGGTTGGCACTTCATATATGCCAACACAACTGGTTTGGAAGCTGTGCCGACGACTGACGGTGGAGCGCCAGCTCCGGGTAGTCCAGATCCAATATTGGGCTCATACGCGGTTGTGAGCTTCTGGGTCAATGATTCATACGCCATCAGCACTACTACAGCGGCCGTCGGAACAATAGTTACAATCACAGGCGAGGGACTAGGCACAGGCCACATCTGGGGATACGACTACAGCGCATTTCCTTGGTACAGTGGTTACACACTAGATTACTATCTATATGACTATCTAGAGGCAGTCTTTGGCACCTACTATGCGGCACCAGCTATAGTCTACGACAACATACCGACGCTGCAGGCCTCCTACCAACTCTTCTCACAGGACGACACCGATGGTTGGGACATTGCCAACGCGACTGGTCAATGGAGCTCATCCTTCGTCGCAGCCGGTGTCCCGATGATTCACGTCGTACAAGTGTTCGATGTGAGCACGGACAACGAGCAATACGGATATCTCTTCGATACCAACCCGGCCGCGCTGAAGGCAACGTTCATGCTGTCGGTGACCGGCTCAACCTACGAAGGCTCGGAGATACTCTCCCAGCTGAGTGGGCTTAGCACCAGCATGACCACCCTACAGACCTCGGTGAGCAACCTTGCCACAAGCGTGAGCAGCCTCACGACCACCGTCAACGCCATCCAGTCATCTCTGACTGCGCTCTCCACGTCCGTCACATCGCTGAGCACGCAGGTGTCGGGAGTGAGCACTGCTGTTAGCGGACTCCAGTCTTCGATGAACACCGGGTTCACTTCGGTGAACGCGGCCATCACCAGCCTGGGTTCCAGCGACAGCGCCTCGTTCGCGAGCCTGACCACGGCCGTGGCCGGCGTCAATACGGCGGTAGGTGGAGTCAACACGGCTGTCGGCGGAGTCTCGAGCCAAGTCTCGACGCTCTCCGGCAACGTTGCCACGCTTAGTGGGCAGGTAACCTCGCAGACATCGACAGTCAACACCATCAACAGCAACACTGCTAACCTCGGCACGATGACAACCGTACTGTACATAGCCATAATCCTCGTTGCGATCGCAGTAGTACTCGAAATCGTCATACTAATCAGGAAGAAGTAGTACTCCTTCCTGACCCCCCTTTTTCTTATTCCTCCTCCCTACGGTGAGTCCTCCATCGTGAGATGCACGCTCGCCGAACGGGAGTGCGTGGCGGTCGAGTTCCGCTGGGCTCCAAGATTCGATAGGTTTTAATGACGTCGGCTTTCTCCTGCTTCTGATGTCCAAGGTCTCCCCGCAGAAACCCAGGATGAGCACTAAGCGATTCAGGCTCCTGCTCGTGGGGCTGCTCGTCGTTGGCGTCGTGGTCGTCGCCCTGTTCGGGGGGCCCCTTGCCTTTCCGTTCACCATCGAGAAGGTCACCTTCGCTCCGAACACGTTCACGCCCATCACGCCCAACGGGGGCTTCGAGCTGATCGACAACTCCTGGGCCATCGCCGAATCAGGCTCGGGCGTCGCCGTGATAGTGAGCGGTGGCGCGGCCTCGGGAGACAGGTCGCTCTACATCCACGACCCTGGGCAGAGCGCCTTTGTGTGGTACAACGACAGCACCTCCAGGGTCCTTCCGCTTCTGATAAACAACTCCATAGCGTTCGGCTTTGACCTCTTCTTCACGGGCAACGTCGTCAATGTGGGAACAAGTTCCGTCTGGGTCACCCTCTTCCTGTGGTACCCCGCGGGGAACGAAACCTTCCCGCTGACGATGGTGCTGGGCAACTACTCCATGTGCACGGACTCCGACTACAATGAATCCATCTGCGACAAGTCCACCGCCTCCGCGGGGATCATAATGTTGCGCGGAGTCAGGGCGATGAACTCCTGGACCAACTACGAGCTGCAGCTCGGGACACCCCGGGTCGACAGGCTGATAGAGGCGTACCTCCTTGCCAACTCGAGCACGCTCTACAATCCGGGCGATCCCGTCTACGTCGTGGATGAGCCGATTGTCGCCAACGACACCACTTCATATTTTGGGTTCCGGATTGCCCCTGATAACGCCGACGCGCATTTTGACAACGTGGCCTTCTACAACGTCGCGCGTTCGACGGTCTCCGTCTCGCTCAGCAAGTCCACCCTCCTTCCATCCAACCTCTTCGGGCTCTCGACGACACTGAACGGCTACGTTGAGAACGCCACCGTCTACTACGGCGCCACATCCGAGACTCTCAACTTCGTCAGTGACCTCCCGCTGGCCTACAACGCGACCTACCAGGTGGTTGTGCAGACGGGCTGGAGCACATCCGTCTACCTGTTCAGGGCGAACGACACCAGCCTCCCTTCGTGGATATAGCTCGGGGTTCTGGGAAGTCATCGGTTGACGCTCCCCTTCGAGACATCGACTCTGAGGATTACAGGCATCGTCTGGTTCCCCCTCATAGCTTCAACTGCCTCGCCTTTTGAATGGGCGAACCTCACCCACCCTTTGCGCGATATGTTCATGACCGCGACAAGGTCTCTGTCGAGCCACATCTCGCACTTCGGACACCAGAGCTGTCTGTCGTGCTGGACGTCCTCCCTCACTGCCCCTTGGAGTCTCTCCCCGCATCGGTAGCAGCTCGACGACGTCCCTCTGGTCTCAGCCTTCGTTAGATGTAAAACGGGTATGCCGGCCCATGTAGCTTTGTACTCGATCTGTCTCTTGATTTCAGCGACGGACCAGCTGTTCATCATCCCTCTGTAGCCTCTCCCCTGCAGGTTTCCCCTCTGGTAGAGCCTCCGGATATCTCGGATGTCTTCGAAGGTTATCGCTTGCCTCTCCTTCACGGCGCCGGCTACGACCATCTTCGAGACCCTGTGAAGGATGTTTTGGATGCGATTGCGCCTCCTCCTCCCGTACTTCGAGGCTATCATCTTCCGAACCCTGACGTCGTTCCTTCTGAACGACCTGACAACACTCTTGGCAATCTCCGCTATGTCCACGGCCTTCGCAACTCCATAGTAGGTCACGCTTCGCTCGTCACCGACCGTGAGGTTGCGCAGGTTCCTGTCCACGCCGACTGCGCCCGCTATGCCCTTCACCTCCTCCACCTCCTTCGAGTAGGAGATTGACAGAGACGCCTCCGTCAGCGTGAAGGACCTCACTTTCAGAGTCGGGTCGGACAGGACCCCCAATGTATGCCTGTTCAGCGATATCTCTTGATGCTGGCCGCATCCAACTGGTATGCTGAGGGCACCATCGACAGTTTTGAAGCCATAGCAGGAGGTCAGTATCGGCCTCATCAGGAATGGCGACTTGGTCGGATACTCCCTCCTGATTGACTTCTTCCTTGACGCCAGTATGCCAGCGGCCCTTGATATCGCGCACAGCTTGTAATATGAGGGGACGCGGAACCTTGCAAGAGCGTGATATGAAAGGACGCTCAGCCGCCTGAGGGTCGAAGCATCGTTGGCCAGGCCTATGCGGATGCACTCGTTCGTCATTTCTTTGAACGACCGCATAAGGGCGAGGACCTCCGCAGATGGAATGTGTGACTGCCTCACCGCCTTCCGAGCCAGCAACCCAAAGATGTTCCACGGACATGCTATTAAGAACCCACATCAACCGATAACTTTGCAGTATCTAGCTCGGCACAGGCTTTGACCGACAAATCAACTGTTTTTGCTCTGTAGACACTAAATATGCACAGCTAAAACAAGGCCCATCGAGGCGAAGAAATCGTGGGAAGAACTACAATTCTGTTCGGCTTCTGGATTCTGGGATATGCCATCGGATTCCTTGGGTACCTGCTCATGGAGAAGACCAGCATCTTCCAGGGGATAATGAATGCCCTCTATACGCTATTCGGCGACAAACAGCTGGCCAACGCGGCCATAGTGGGCCTGGCGACCTCCCTGATATCCCTGGCCATCCTCATCGCGTGGAGCTATACGCAGAAGAGCTAGACGAGCCCCAGCACCAGCAGCACGGCGAAGGCCACCAAGTAGCCTACGGCCAGGTAGCCCGCGAAAGGCACTCCGTACGACGCTTTTACAGTCGCGCCCTTCCCCAGGTAGTCCTTTAGGGCATCCCAGGCCTTCTCGGGGGAGCTGTCCAGCTCCACCGTCTTGCCGTCGCAGGTCACCTCCAGCGGGATCCAGACGTTCTGCTTAACGGCCTCCTCTACCGGCATCGTCTTCTCAATCTTGAGCGAGCCGTGCCTGATGGCGAGGTAGAGTATGTGTGCGATGGCCACCACGGCGGCGGCGAACATCTGGGGGATGGGGGAGTACACCGAGGTCCCCACGGCCATGGCTATGATGGTCAGGCCGTCGGCCTGGCCGAACAGGCCGAGCAATATCGAAAGCGCGCCCAGCGCCCCGAAGATGCCCACCTTGGCCAGCGAGAAGACCCAGACTTCGGGCCTCTCCCAGAGCATGACGACACCGGCCAATATGGCGGGTATCCAGACGTAGTCGGAGACCATCCTCTCCCTGAAGTCCTGATAGGCGACGAGCGCGAACGTGATGGAGGCCAGGATCTCCGCGTACAACCCAGTTTCCCTTCTCCGACTTGTGACAGGGAACCCCGACCCGTAGATAAGGATGCTCGGGAGTCACTGCTGGCTCATCTGACTCCCGCTCTTCTAGGAGAAGCCGGAGAGCGAAAGGGCATCCCTTTGGGTCACCTAGGAGAGGGCGCTCCAGGAGGCGGCGTGGAAGATGACATGCCTCGAATCGGTATGACCATTCGTACAAAGCCTGTATGAATGGTGCCCCGGAAGACACTTAGTTAGCTCATCGTCAGCGGGCCGATATGGGTCATTTAATACGTATTCGTACTGTAATCATGTACGAGCATGTATGAATATTGGAGCAAAGCTTCCGGACAAAATCACCAACGAGGCGAAGAAGCCTCGGATGGAGCAGGGCCAACTTCGTGGTCATCTACACCCGGCAGTACTACCACGCTACATCCTTGAGGTTCATCGAGGGGCTGGCGGTCGAGTTGAGAGACCATTACTCAACGCGCGGCTGAGCCTAGGTCACTTCACTCGCTGCCCTTCGTATGATCGCCCTGACCCTCTCCAGCGTGTCGGCCTGGTCGGGCGACTTGTCCAGCCGTATGTTCTTGATCCTGGGAAACCGCAGGGCGAACCCGCTGTCGTGCCTGTCGCTCATCTGGATGGAGTCGAAGGTCACCTCGAGGACCACCTCGGGTTTGACGATGCATCTTTGGCCCTCCCACCTTACGGCCAGCTCCTTCATCCTCCCGGTCATGAACCCTATCTCCTCGTCCGTCAGGCCCGAGTACGCCTTCCCTATCACCCGCAGTTCGCCCCCGTCCCAGACGGCGAACGTGTAGTCCGACAGCAGGCCGGCCCTCTTGCCGTTCCCCCACTCCGCCGCGACCACGACGGTGTCGAGCGTGTCCAGCTCCTCCTTGAGCTTCACCCAAAGCCCTCCCCGCCTCCCCGGGGTGTAGGGGGACGAAGGGTCCTTCGCCATCAGGCCTTCGTAACCGTTTCGCCTGCTTTCAGTGAACAGGCTCTGCAGCTCCTCGGCGGTGGTCGCCCTGCTCTGGGGGGCGATCCTCGCCCTTCCCGAGAGGCTCAGCCCCTGAAGGGCTTCGCGCCTCCTCTCCAGGCTCTCGTCCAGGAGGGACCTGCCGTCCAGGTAAAGGAGGTCGAAGACGAAGTAGAATATGGGGGTCCTCTCCCGCTCCTCCGGGGTGATGTCCTTCCGGTGCAGCCTCGTCTGCATCTTCACGAAGGGTATCGGCTTCTCCCCGTCGAAGCCCAGCGCCTCCCCGTCGAGGATGGCTTCGTGGCCCAGGCCTACCAGGGAGTCCCTGATCTCTGGCATGGTGGAGGTGACGTCCTCCATCCGCCGAGAGAAGAGCCTGACCTCGGCCCCGACGTGCGCCTGCAGCCTGATTCCGTCATACTTCATCTCGGCGCAGACCTCCTTCCTGAAGTGGTCTGCTATCTCCCGAGCGCTGGCCTTCGGCTCCGCCAGCATGAAGGCCACCGGCCTGAAGAGCCTCGGGCGGGCGTCGTCCATCCTTCCGCTGGACATGAGCTCGGCCACCTCGCCGACGTCGCCGGTGACCAGGAGGGCGTTGCGGACAGCCTCCGGGTCCGCCCCGAACGCCCTGGCGAGCGACCCCTCCACGAGTCCCCCGGTCGCCCCCACCCTGAGCTCGTTGGTGATTATCCTTATCAGGTACTTGGCCTCGACGGGCTCCGCGTCCATCAGGAGCCCCACCAGTATCCTCCTCTTGTTCAGGGCGCTGCCGCTCCCCCTTGACGCCGCCATGTCGTCGAAGGCCCGTGCTATCCTGGATATCGTGAGCGCCTCGTGGGTCAGCGACGAAGCCCTCCGACCCTTCGCGAAGAGCTCCTCTGCGACGCTGCCCAGGTCGCCGTGCCTGAGGTATCCCTGCGAAAGGTCCTCGCCGCTGACGCTCACGACGTCCCCCAGCGCGTCGAGGACGAGCCTCCAGCCGACGCCGATGTCGCCCTGAGACACCTCCTTGCCCACCAGGAAACGCGCCACCGACCCCAGAGATGGCCCCGAGAGCGTCCTGAAGTATTCGCCCAGGGCTTCGATCTTCGCGTTCTTGCTGGAGGTCCCCCTGACTCGCTCCAAGGCGTCCGAAAAGGCCCTGAAGGAATCCGGATTCGTCGCTTCCAAGCCCGGTCTATAATCCCTTGGACATGAGGAAGGCGTCCTCCCCGTCCCTGTAGTAGGAGTAGAGCCTCTGCGCCGTTGAATAACCCATCTTCTTGTACAGGTCGATGGCGGGCGTGTTGCCTACCCTGACTTCGAGGAAGACCTCCTTGCAGCCCTTCGCGGCCCCCGCCCTGTGACCCTCCTCCATCAGCGCCCACCCCAGCCCCTTCCTCTGATGCTCCTTGAGCACGGCGACCGAGACGACGTGGGCCTTCTTCGTCAGGCTGAACCCCTTGATGTTGGAGAAGCCGAACTCCACCCTGAGCATCAGATAACCCACTACGGTCCCCGCCGTCTCAGCGACGAGGAAGCCCTCCGGGAAGCTGTCAAGGAGGTCATAGTAGAAGACGTCGGAGTAATGCTCGGGAAGCGTCTTTTCGTTCACCAGTACGACGGAGGGTATCTCCGCCGCCGAGCACCTCCTCAACGTATAGTCACCTACCCTGCGAATCACTTCATCCAACAAGGCGCAGTTCCTTCGACCCTCCTGTCTGGGGCACTAACCTTTAAAGCTTAATCGCCTCAGGGCAGTGACGAGTCCTTTTCGCATGTCCTTGGCCGAGATCTCGGAGGTGGAGCGTTTCGTAAGGGAGAGGTTCGACGTCAAGGATGTCTACTACAAGGGATCTGATGCGGCCGAGTTCTCCCTCGGGGAAGGCGACTCCTACAAGGAGAAGTTCGAGGAACTCGTCCGGTTCCTCAGAACCCAAGGGTCTCCTTCCCCTGCTCCGCTCCACCGACGGCGGCTTGGTCCTATACGTCGAATCGGCCAAGGGCCTCCCGAAACGTCAGGTCTACGTGCCCATCATCCTGTTCTTCGCCACCGTCGCCACCGTTGTCGGCGGATGGATGGCTGAGGGCGTCCGCCATCGCAGCCGCGCTTCCACGCTCCGGCGTCCTCATCGACACGGTCCTCTACGCCGGCTTCATGATGGCCTTCCTGGGGGCGCGGTATGGAGTGCTCTACGTCCAGAGGCTTCGCAGAGGAGAGCCCCCTACCATCCCGTACTTCATCCCCGGACTCCCCGCCACCATCCCTACGTTTGGGACCATCCTCTCCCCCGGCAAGCCTCCGGTGAACCGTGACTCGGAGTTCTGGTGGGGGATCTGGGCCAACGTCGCGGGATTGGTCATCGCCGCCATCGCTTTAGCTGTAGGCCTAGGTGACACGCACGTGCTGACACAGCAGGCGGCCACGATCGCCTTCGGCTCCAACCTGAATCTGGTCCCCCTGAAGGTGCCCTTCGGCCTGCAGTACCTCGTCCAGACCTTCCTGAATCCCCGCATCGCAGGACGTAATCGTGCTTTCCCCTCTCGTCTACGCGGGCTGGTTCTGCTTTCTGATCAGCCTGGCCAACATCGTTCCCAGCCGTCTCCTCGATGGAGGGCGCACCGCCTCCAGCGTCCTCAGCGCAAGGGAACTCTCCATAGCGATCATGGCCTCCCTCTTCGTCGTCGTCTTCGTCAGTTTCTGGATGGCCCTCTTCATGCTCGCTGTCTCGTGGGGTGCCAGGGAGATCCCCGTCCTTGACCAAGCATCTAAGCCCTCCAACAGGAACATCTACGTCTACGTCGCATTGATGGGCCTGGCTGCAGTCGTCTACCTGTTGTTCCTCTACCCGCCTCTCGTGCCTCTCTACTGAGCGGCGCGCACGGACGTCAAAGAGCCGTCCCTGACCATGGTGGCCTTCAGCTTCCAGCCATGGCGAGACTCTATCTCCTCGAACGCGTTCTTGGCCGACGCGTGAGGAAGAAGCCCCAACCTCCTCTCCACCAGGGTCCGCGGAAGGGTTGAAATCACGTGGAGCTTCATGTTGGACTTCAGCCACTTCAGCATGGCTATGTCTTCGTAGCCGTCGACGTGGACGAGGCTCTCAGGCCGGACGTTCATGTCGCAGAGCGACCGCAGGGCCTCGCTCCCCAGTCCCTCCATGGCCTCGGCGACGAGGATCACTTCAGCGTCGGCGCCCACCGCCGCGGCTTGGTTGCATAGCGCCAGCAGCGAAGAATGGAGCGTCGAGTCGGCGTCGGCGCCCCCAGGGGAGACCACGAGCAGCCTGCTCTTGGCCGCCGACAGGAGCCGGGATTCGGTGAGCAGCTGGACGGACCTGGAATGGACATCGGAGCAGGACCCGATGTTGAATGCGGCCAATCCCCTCTTCGAGCGGACATATTCAAGGCAGAAGGGGTTCCCCAGCTCCTCCGCCAGCCTCCCGGCGAACCATCCCGGGTCAGTCTCCGTGGCCGAGGCGGGCTCCCCCTTCCACCTCTTCACCGCCTCAACGCCCAGCCCGAGGGACTCGCCCATGACGGCGGCCGCGCCTCGGGTGCCGTAGACAGGGTCGAAGCTGGCTTCGGCCAACACCAGAGAGTCGTCCTGCCTGAGATGGGGAAGGGAGCGGATCAGGACGCCGTCCACCACCCCCAGCTCCACCGTCGGCTTGTCGGCCGAGACGGAGTAGCCGTAGCGGGCCAGCCTCTTCCTGGCCGAAGGGCTCCACCTCCCTCCTCCGTGAACGGAGATGTCCTTCGGGGCCGCCTGCCAAAGGGTAGCCAGCCTGTTCAGCAGGTCCACGGCCACGTTGGAGCCGTCGAGGACGACGAAGCTCTTTCTGGGGACCGCCTTCAACATCTCCTGGAGCGATTCCTCTGCGAGCCCCTGGCCGGGCGCCTCGAGGACTTCGCTGAGAATCTCCGCCTTTGCGTTGATCACAACCTCGACCTGACCATACGGCAACCATATCTCGGGCAACGATGGTCACAGCCGGAGCTTCCGCATGTCGAAGGCTCTCCGTCCGTCTGCTACTTGCTTCAAAGCTTTAAAGATGCGTCGCCGCTAGGCCGGCGGCGTGCCACTCGGCCTTTCGACCCTCTACCTCGTGATACAGAAGAAGGGTTTCGATTCCGTCATCTCCCTCCTCACCGAGCCCATCGCGGAGGAGGCTGGGTATTTCGAGATAGTCGACAACGGCTCTCTAAGGCTGACGAACGTCTCGACCAAGGTTCTTACGGACTTCGCCCAGACGGGTTTCAGGTTCACGGTCCACTCCCCCTACGAGGACATCAATGTCGCCTCTTCGGATGCGGCGAAACGGAGGCTCTCCATCGACGCCGTGGAAAGGAGCCTCGAGCGAGCGGCCAAGTTCGACGCGCTCAACGTCGTCGTCCATCCCGGCACCGCCGATGCCGGGGTCGCGCCGGAGGCTGCCTTCGAGACCAACTGCGAGTCCCTCATGGAGGTGTGGGACTACAGCTGTTCGATTGGCCAGCACATGGCCGTGGAGAACGACATCCCCCATGAGAATGGCATCCTGATCAAGCCCGACGACTTCAGGAGGTTCTTCTCCATGGCGGGGTCCAGGCTGCCCGTGCTCCTGGATGTCGGCCACGCCAACATCTCCGGGACGCTGAAGGAATTCGTCAGGGACATGTCATCGGACCTGGCCGAGCTCCATCTCCACGACAACGAAGGCAGCTGGGACCAGCATCTGGCCATCGGGAAGGGGACGACGGACTTCGGCGAAATCAAGAGGCTCTTCCTCAACACTTCGCTCCTGTTCACCGTGGAGAGCGTTCACGACCCGCTCGAATCCTTCGACAGGCTGGCAGGCCTCCGCCGCGAGGCCCTCCTCATCTGAACGGGCTTCGGCAGGTTACTTCCAGCAGATTATTATAGCGCGACCAATCTTGTCTGCCTCGAATGAGTTCGAAGCAGAAGCTGAGCGAAGCGATCTGGGACAAGCTGGGTTACGTCGTCGATCCCGAGGTGGGCGTCCCCATCGTCGAGCTCAACGTAGT
Organism: uncultured Nitrososphaerota archaeon; assembly: GCA_963842885.1. Classification (GTDB taxonomy): domain Archaea; phylum Thermoproteota; class Nitrososphaeria; order Conexivisphaerales; family DTJL01; genus DATKKG01. The sequence goes on along the minus strand of CAWJIE010000002.1, from coordinate 264,478 downwards.
GGAGAAGGTCGAGGTGGCCGATGACAACAGCGTATACATCCAGCTGAGGATGACGACGCCCGTCTGCCCCGCCATCCTGGCCTACCAGCTGGCGACCGACGCCAAGAACGCCGCCGAGAGCGTCGAAGGCGTGAAGAAGGTCACCATCAACGTCAGGGAGCACTATATGGCGGACGTCATCAACGAGAACGTCAACAACCCGAACCCCGATCAGCCTCCCCAGCTGTGACCCGTTCAGTAGGACTTGTCGAGCAGCAGCTTGAATCGTTTGAGAAGGCGATTCGCCCTGAACTCGGTTTCGGGGGCGAGCCTGGCCGCCTTGGATTTCCCCCTGTAGTAGACCAACAGCTCCCCGTCCCCATCCTCACGCTTGCAGAGGAACACGCTGTTCCTCAGCGCGTACCCCACCTTCCTTCCCCCAGCGGGCCTGACCTCGCGCACCAGCCCGGCCTCGATCAGGACGGCCAGGTGCTTCAGGACGCCCTGGTTGGAGATGTGAAGGGATTCGGCGAGTTCGGCGACGCTCTTGTCACCTGTGGAAAGCAGCTCGAGCAGCCTCCAGCGGCTCGGTGACCCTATGATGTCCAGGGCTTCCATCGCGTTTCATGGTTGGGGATAAAGGTTTAAATAAACCTTTAGTTATAACCGACGGTTGGCAACTAGGAGTTAAGATGGTGGTTAGAGACATGGACGACAAAGAGTACCGCGGCCTGTTCGATGACATGGACGATCTCATGAACGAAATCGAGAAGGAGATGGAGGGGATGCTCAGGCAGTTCAGGAACAACGGGCTGCCGATGAATCGCTCCATCACCAGAGGTTTCACTCTGGAGTTCGGACCTGAAGGAGAGCCCTTCTTCAGGACCTTCGGCGATTCCATGGCCGCCGGAGGGACAAGGGAGCCTCTCATAGAGCAGTTCGTCGACAAGGACAGCCTCAGGGTGATATGCGAAGTCCCCGGCGTGGACAAGGGGGAGATAAAGCTCCAGACGACGGACGACACGATGGACGTGTCGGCCGAGACCCCCGACCGGACCTACCACGCCAACTTCAGCCTCAAAGAGGCCGTCGATCCCCAGTCCTCCGAAGCGACGTACAAGAATGGTATACTAGAAGTTCGATTTAAATTGAGAAGCAATACTAATAAGGGCTACAGGGAGATTCGGATTCAATAGGCAAGGAGAGTCTCTATATTGAGTGCTGATTCCGTTAACCTCAAGGTATTGGAGGCCTACACCAGGGACGTAGGCAGGGGCGTAGCGAGGATTGACTACGACGTCATGGACTCGCTCGCGGCGTCCACCGGTGACGTGGTCGAGATCAAGGGGAAGCGCAAGACCGTTGCGAAGTGCCTGCCCCTCTACCCCTCGGACGAAGGGAGGGGCATCATAAGGATAGACGGGCTCACCAGGAACAACTCCGGGGTGGCGATAGGCGACAGCGTGCAGGTCAAGAAGATCAAGGCCTTGCCCGCCGAGAAGGTCGTGGTGGCTCCTCTGGAGAACATCCCGCCCATCGACGAGCGATACATAACCGACGCGCTCGAAGGCGTACCGGTCACCAGGGGCGACAACATAATGGTCCCCTACTTCGGCGGCAGGCTCACCTTCCAGGTCGTCGGGATCACGCCCGTCTCCGATGCCGTGGTGATCAGCCAAAGGACCGTGTTCCAGCTATCTGAGAGAGGAGAGCTCCTCCGCGGAGTCCCCCAGGTGGCCTACGAGGACATCGGCGGCCTGAAGGACGAAATCCAGAAGATCAGGGAGATGGTCGAGCTCCCGCTCAGGCACCCCGAGCTATTCGAGCGCCTGGGCATCGAAGCTCCCAAGGGAGTCCTGCTCTACGGCCCGCCTGGCACGGGGAAGACCCTCCTGGCCAAGGCCGTGGCCAACGAGACCAATGCCCACTTCATCTCAATCAGCGGCCCTGAAATCATGAGCAAGTTCTACGGCGAGTCCGAGGCACGCCTTCGCGAGATATTCAAGGAGGCCAAGGAGAAGTCGCCCTCCATCATATTCATCGACGAAATCGACTCCATCGCCCCCAAGAGGGAGGAGGTCACGGGCGAAGTCGAGCGCAGGGTCGTCTCCCAGCTGCTTTCGCTCATGGACGGCCTCGAGGGGAGGGGCAAGGTGGTCGTCATCGCGGCCACCAACCGGCCCAACGCGATCGACCCGGCCCTCAGAAGGCCAGGGAGGTTCGACAGGGAGGTCGAGATCAAGGTCCCAGACAGGAAGGGAAGGCTGGAGATACTCCTGATTCACACCCGCCACATGCCGCTGGTGAGCGACGTCGACACCGAGAAGCTGGCGGCAGTGACGCACGGCTACGTAGGCGCGGACCTGGAGTACCTCTGCAAGGAGGGAGCCATGAAGAGCCTGAGGCGCCACCTCCCCGAAATCAAGCTGGAGGAGGAGAAGATCCCGCCGGAGACACTGTCCAAGCTCACCGTCTGCATGAAGGACTTCGAGGACGCGCTCAAGGACATCACCCCCTCGGCCATGAGGGAGGTCTACCTCGAGACGCCGGAGGTCAAGTGGGCGGAGATCGGAGGGCTCGAAGCGACCAAGAAGGAGCTGCAGGAGGCCGTCGAATGGCCCATGAAGTACCCCGACGCCTACACGCACATGGGCTACAGCATCCCCAAGGGGATACTGCTCCACGGTCCCTCGGGCACGGGCAAGACCCTCCTGGCCAAGGCCGTGGCCACTGAAAGCGAAGCCAACTTCATCAGCGTCAGGGGCCCAGAGCTTCTGAGTAAGTGGGTCGGCGAGTCGGAGAGGGCCGTGAGGGAGGTCTTCAGGAGGGCCCGCCAGGCGTCTCCCTGTATCATCTTCTTCGACGAAGTCGACGCCCTAGCCCCCACGAGGGGGATGGGCGGGGAGAGCATGGTCACGGAAAGGGTCGTGAGCCAGCTGCTCACGGAGCTGGACGGCATCCAGGCCCTTTCGGGAGTGGTGGTGCTGGCGGCGACCAACAGGATCGACATGGTGGACCCGTCCCTTCTGAGGGCGGGACGCTTCGACAAGCTCATCTTCGTAGGGATGCCCGACAAGGCAGCTCGCCTCTCCATACTCAAGATACACTCCGTCGGAAAGCCGCTGACCGCCGACGTGGACTTCGAGGCGCTTGTGGATCTCACCGAGGGGCTGAGCGGAGCCGACCTCGCTTCGGTCATCAACACGGCCGTCTCCCTGGTGCTTCAGGAGTTCGTCTCCAAGTATCCGGAGCCCGAGGACACCAAGAAACACATGAGCGAGGCGGTGCTCACGCAGAAGAATCTGGAGGATGCCATCAAGAAGGTCAGGGCGTCCAGGGAAGGCAAGCCGCTGGAGAAGGCGCCTGTTCCGTACTACCGTTAGGCGCCTCCCTCTCCTTTTTATCTCACGTTTTTCCATCCATCCGCCTGTATTGGGCAATATGATAGGGAGGGGGACCTGGCTCGACAAGCTGGCCAGCGAGATCGTCGAAAGGGAGAGGTCCCTCGGGCGGAGTACCGACCTCGTGAGGGTGGAGTCGGGACTGGGAGCCAGCGGCATCCCCCACGTGGGGAGCCTCGGAGACGCCCTGAGGGGGTACGGAGCCAAACTCGCGCTGGAGGACCAGGGAGTCAAGAGCGAGCTCATTGCTTTCACCGACGACATGGACGGGTTGAGGAAGGTCCCCGCGGGCCTGAGCAAGGACCTGGAACGCTACATCGCCATGCCCGTCTCCAGGATACCCGATCCCTTCGGCTGCCATTCCACCTACGGCACCCACATGGGGAGCCTCCTGAGGGACGCCCTGGACAGGGTGGGCGCCGTCTACCGCTTCGAAAGCGGGGCGGAGGCCTACAAGAGGAACGCCCTGGGGAGGCAGGCGGAGATGATCCTTTCCAGGAGCGCCGAGATAGGCGAGATGATACGGGAGCTGACCGGGCAGGAGAAGTACGAGGACACCCTCCCCTACTTCGCCATCTGCGCCAACTGCGGCAGGATGTACACGACCAAGGCGCTGGGCTGGGACCCGAAGACCTCCTCGGTCCACTACAGATGCGAAGGGACCGAGCTGAGGGAGAGGAAGATCGAAGGATGCGGACACGAAGGAGACGCCAAGCTCTCGGCAGGAGACGGAAAGCTCTCGTGGAAGGTGGAGTTCGCCGCCCGATGGGCGGCCCTGGACATCCGGTTCGAGGCCTACGGCAAGGACATAGCCGACTCGGTCAAGGTCAACGACTGGGTGGCGGAGAACGTGCTTTCCTTCCACCCTCCCTTCCACGTCCAGTACGAGATGTTCCTGGACAAGTCCGGGAAGAAGATATCCAAGTCGGCCGGCAACGTCTTCACGCCGCAGAGGTGGTTCCGCTACGGCTCCACCAAGAGCCTGGTGCTGCTCATGTACAAGCGCATAGCCGGGACGAGGAACCTCTCCGCCGTGGACATCCCCAAGTACATGGACGAATACGACTACCTAGAGGACGTCTACTTCGGCAAGGCCAAGGTCGAATCCGACGACAAGGCTGCCAGGCTGAAGGGCCTCTACGAATACACCAACTTCCTGCATCCGCCGAAGGGCCCCTCCGTCCACATCCCCTACAGGCTCCTGGCCGAGATAGCCTTCTCGGCGCCGGCCGAGGACGTCGCCGGCTACAGCACCAGGCGCCTCCAGTCGTACCGGATGATTGCGGAGCCCACGCCCGAGCTGCTCGAAAGGATAGAGATGGCGAGGAACTGGTCCACGGAGGTCATGGGAGAGCCGCCGAAGGTGGAGGTCTCGCCCCCAGAGAGGAAGGTCGTGGAGGAGCTCATAGCCGCCCTGCGCAACACCCGAGAAGCCGACAAGGTGCAGTTCGAGATATTCGAGATCGCGAAGAGGAACGGCATGGCGCCGGGAGATTACTTCAAGCTCCTCTACAGAATCCTCCTGGGCAGCGAGAAGGGCCCGCGCCTCGGCCCCTACATCGTCGATACTGGCGTCGAGAGGACGATATCCTCTCTAGAGCGGGCACTGAAACAAAACTGAGCCTGTGTGGTTTCCTTCTAACCGAAGGACCTGTCCCCAGCGTCCCCCAGCCCTGGCACTATGTAGGCGTGGGTGTTCAGTTCGTGGTCTATGGCCACGGTGTAGAGTTCCACCTCAGGATACTTCTTGGTCACCTTGTTGACGCCGTAGTCGCAGGAGATCACGGTGGCGAGGATGAGCCTCTTCGGCTTGCCTACCTTGTAGACCTCCGCTATGGTCGTCAGCAGGGTCCCCCCTGTGGCAAGCATCGGGTCGGCTATGATGACGGTGTCTTCGCTGTTGAACTTTGGTATCTTCACGAAGAACTTCACCGGCTTGACGTTCTCTACTCCCTCCTTTTCTTCGACCCTCTGCACGGCGAGCACCCCCAGCCTGGCGTAGGGGAAGGACTTCAGCATCCCTTCCACGAGCGCCGTGGCAGCCCTAAGCACGTTGATGATGACGATGTGCTCCATGTCGGGGACGACCACGCCCTTGGCCTTGACCTTGAGCGGCGTCTCCACGTAGACCTCCTTCGTGCGGAAGGAGGAGATGATTTCGAGTGCAGTCAGGCGACCCAGCTTCACGAGACCCTTCCTGAAGGGGATCTGGCTTGTGTCCTTGTTCCTGAGATCTGTGAGAATGGACTGTGCCAGCGGATGAGTGATGACGTGTACGTTCTTGTTCTTACGTGCAGCTGACATCACTGGGTACGGAATTTGGCTTTATTTAAAAGTGGCGTCCGCGGGCGTCTCGGCCCTTTTGCGGAAGCCCGCCCTTTCTTGCTCTCGCCCGCGGCCGGAGCGTCGAGCTCCTTGTACATCTCCCAGCCCCTCTTCCAGCCCAGCTCGGCGTAGAGCTTTCGCCCCATCTTGGAGGCATGGAGGCTCATCGAATGGTAGCCGTGCTCATTTGACCAACGTTCCGCACGCTCCACTATGGAGGTGCCGAAGCCTCTCCCCCTGAACGCCGGATCGGTGTACATGGAGAGCAGATAGGGGGCGAGCCCTCCCTTGTCGCTGAGCCGCGGCTGCCGCTCGTGCAGCCATATACCGCCACCGGCGACCACCCTCCCCTTCGTGTCTTCAGCCAGGAAGAACACCAGGCGCCCGTCCTCCATCATCCGCTTCACCCATCCGCGGTAGGTCCTGTCCCCGATGGCGTGCTCCTCCTTCGTGCGCGGCTGCATGTCCTCGAACATCTTGTGCCTCTGCTTGACCAGGACATCAAGGTCGTCAAGGGTTGCCTCCCGTATGGCGAATCCGGACATCCCGATTACATCACCCGCGAATCGGACGTGGCCAGCCCTCCCTTCAGCCGGACCTCGTCATCGGAGTCTGAAGGAACGCCTTCACCGAGACCTTCGCTCCGTCCTTGATTCCGAGGGTGCCCCTGAGGTTCTTGGGCGCGATGACCTCCAGCACGGAGACGTCGTAGTGAGTCCGGTCTATGGCCAGGACCCCTCCCCTTTCGTCCTCGATCAGGGCAGGGAAGACCCGAAGGGCCCCGAACGAGCGCGTCCCGTCCTTGAAGCCCTCTATCAGTATGCCAGGCCTCGCCCTGAGCTGCTCCAGCTGGACCCTGTCCGTCCGCGAATCCAGCCTGAGGTTGAGGGTCCCGGGGAAGGGCACGAACCCAAGCTTCTCCTTGAACTGCTTCCTGTAACCCTCCATGCTGATGTAGTAGGCGCCCTCTCCCAGGCCCGTGAAGAGCTCGCCGTTGAACTCGTAGATGTCGGGGGCCTCTTCGAGGACGCTGCGCAGGGTCAGGTAGTAGGAAGTGAGGTCGTTCACGGCCTTGTCCGTGAGCTTGATGTTGAAGCGTCTTCCCTCCTTCTCTCTTTCGACGTACCCCTGTCGCTCCAGCTCCAGGATGTGCTGGGAAACGGCCTGCTGGGACTTCCCCAGCTGCTCCGCCAGCCCGTCGGTGGTCAGAGCCACGAACCTGCTCTTCGCCCCGAGGAGGAGGAGCTCGACAAGGGTGGGGAAATAGGGAGAGCGCGCGTACTTCTTGGCCTTGACCATGTGCTTATCGGCCTCGCATATCACGAGGTGACATCTACTACTTAAATGGTTGTTACCACTAATGCCTAAATACCAGGATGTGAGTAATTACCAACGACTTGCAGCCGAGCGTTCGGAGCAGGAATCAGCTCATAGTGGGCGGCGCGGTGTTCGGTGCCCTCGCCGTCATACTCACCACCATATCTCAGGCGCTTGTCCTCAGCTTCCCGCTGGTGCCCTACCTTCAGTTCGATCTGGGAGAGATCGCCATCATCCTAGCGTTCTTCATCTTCGGTCCGGCCCCCGCGATGACCGCGTCTGTCGTGGAATTCATCACCCTGATGGCAATCGGTCAGAACGCCCCGGTGGGCCCCGTGCTGAAACTCGTCGCGATCGTTTCCTCCCTCGCAGGCATATGGCTGGGGATGGCGATAGCGTCCAGGAGGAGCCATCCCAGCTTGGGCAAGGCCGCAGGCTGGGGGACCTCCTTCGGCCTCGTCACAAGGGCGATAATGATGACCTTCGCCAACTACGTCGCCATAGTCCTAATCTACACGGTCAAGGGGATCGTGGGCTTCGTCGCCGCCTCGTTCCTATTGATCGGTGTGACCGTCACTGAGGGCAACGCGCTCCTCTTCGTCCTGGGCTTTACGGCGGTCTTCAACGTCGTGCAGCTCATCTTCGTCGCGGCGGTGTCATACTTCCTCCTCCGCCTTCCACAGGTCAAGAACGCCGGGGCCTTGGGGAAACCCTTCTGGGTGACTTCGTACATTCGCAGCCACGATTGAAGCCCTCCGCGGGGAGGCGCGTCGGACCGCTGCCTGCAGGAGCTCGGCCTACTTGATGTTGACCTTGCCGTTGACGATGTCTATCTTCAGGAGGGTCTTCACATGGATGCCCGTCTCCCTTTCTATGATTTCGACGCCGTTCAGCCCATCCCTCTCTATGACCACTGCGGCGTCGTGGACGACCACCCCCAGCCTCTGAAGGGTCTGGATTATGGGAAGGAGCGTCCCCCCGGTGGCTATGATCGAATCCACCAGGACCACCTTGTCCCCCTCTTTGACGCCGTTCAGGTACATGACGGATTCTTCGTAGGCGGTCTTCTTGTGCACGGCGACTTCCCCGGGCAGGAAGTACGAACGCTTTCGTATCATGAGCATGGGAAGGCCCGTCACCATGCTCAACGCGGTGGCGATGTGGAAGCCCATGGCCTCGGGGGCCATTATCTTGTCCGCCCCCTTGAGGTTGAGGATCCTGGCGACTTCGTATCCGCAGCCCCATAGCGCCTGGCTGGGTATCTCCGGAACACCAGAGCTTAGGGGGTTGACTATGTAGTCATAGACTCTGTCGGCCTGTTTCATCTGGACGATGGAGGCCTTGAGGAGGTCCTCCTTCACCGTTCCGAGCCAGTCCATGTCTTCTTGGCGCCAAACCACGTTTAAATATGTGTCGAGCAGGTTTTTCTCTATGAAGCCTGCCCAAGGCGGGATCCTCGTCCTCGACTTCGGAGGACAGTACGCGCACCTCATAGTCCGGCGAGTCAGGGAACTCGAGGTGCCGTGCCGGCTGGTTCCCTGTTCGATACCGACCAGCGAGGTCCGCGAAAGTGGGGCGAAGGGGCTCATCTTCTCCGGCGGCCCCGCCAGCGTATATGCGAAGGGTGCGCCGAAGCCTTCGCCCGACGTCCTCAACCTTGGGCTCCCCATCCTGGGCATCTGCTACGGCCACCAGCTCATAGCCCACCTCTTCGGGGGGGCAGTGAAGCCCGCCCTGAGCAGCGAATATGGCGAGTCCACCCTCAAGGTGCGCGCCGGCTCCTCCCTCCTGCAGAGGGTCCCTCCCCGCAGCCGCATCTGGGCCAGCCACGGCGACCAGGTGACCAAGATGCCGAAGGGATTCCAGGTGACCGCCACATCAGACAACTCCCTCTTCGCCGCAATCGAGGACCGCCGACGCAGGGTCTTCGGCATCCAGTTCCACCCCGAAGTCACGCAGACCGAGTATGGCATGGCCATCCTGGCAGCCTTCGTCTACGATGTGTGCGGTTGCAAGAAGGCCTGGAGGCTGGAGGACTTCGTCAGCTCGGAGATCGAAGAGATACGGAAGACCGTCGGCGCCGACAGGGTCCTCTGCGCGGTCAGCGGAGGAGTCGACTCATCGACCCTCGCCCTGATGATCTCCAAGGCCGTCGGCGAGAACCTTACCTGCCTCTTCGTGGACCACGGCCTGCTCAGGAAGGGCGAAAGCGAGGAGGTCATGCACACGCTCCGTGACCTGCTGGGCCTGAAGGTCGTCCACATCGACGCGTCCAAGCGCTTCCTGAGCGCGCTCAAGGGGGTCAAGGAACCTGAGAAGAAGAGGCTCACTGTCGGGGCGGAGTTCGTGAAGGTCTTCGAAGAGTTCAACGACAAGTACGGCCCGTTCCAATGGCTGGCCCAGGGGACCCTCTACCCTGACGTCATAGAGAGCGCCTCAACGGCGGGGCCCGCCTCGAGGATAAAGGCCCACCACAACGTCGCGGGCCTGCCGAAGGGCATGTCGTTCAAGCTCCTGGAACCTCTCAGGGAGCTGTACAAGGACGAAGTCAGGAGGATCGCATCCCAGCTGGGGATGCCACGAGAGTTCTTGGTCCGCCATCCCTTCCCCGGACCTGGCCTGGCCGTCAGGGTCATAGGCGAAGTGACACCCCAGAAGCTGAAGGTCTGCCGCGAAGCCGGGGCCATCTTCGAGGACGAACTGCGCTCCGCCGGCCTCTACGAGAGCCTTTGGCAGGCGTTCGCCATCGTCGGGGACGACAAGGTCGTCGGCGTCACCGGCGACCAGCGGCGTGACGGGTTCCTCGTCACCCTCAAGGCCGTGACTTCGGAGGACGGGATGACAGCTGACTGGGTCCGCCTGCCCAGCGAGCTCCTTGACGCCGCCAGCAGGAAGATCACGAACAGGCTCCCCGAGGTTTCGATGGTGACCTATGCCATCACCAACAAGCCGCCCTCGACGATAGAGCCTCAGTGATGTCGGGTCAGGGTGCCATGACGAGGAGCGAATGGACTGAAGGCTCCCTCTTTGGGCCCGGGCAGCGGGACTGGCCGCGCAGGCTTGCACCCGTCGGTCGGTCGGCTTCAAAGAGTGGTATCGGCCGATGGAATGAAATAGGAGAGCCGCCGGCGAGCGTCTGATGGAGCCTGCGAGGAAGCGGCTGTTCGACAACAGCTGGCTCAAGGTGGTGGTCGTGGTATTCGTCTTACAGGTGGCCCTCTTCGCCGCCGTCTCCTTCGTCACCCTCCCGGCGGATCAAGCCAACTCCCTGCTGAACGACACAAAAGGGCTGGTCTCCGAGGTGCAGAACGCTTCTCTGATTTCCAAGACCATCGACATCTTCGTCAACAATGTCCGGATCGCCCTCGAAGAGTTCGTCCCCGGCTTTGGGTGGTACCTGTTCTTCGGCGTCACCCTGACGACCGGCCAGATATACTCCGCGTTGGGCTCATCCTCAGGCATCCCTGCGGCCCTGCTTCTGATCACAACGTTCCTGTCCCCTCATGCTTGGTTCGAACTGGCGGCCTACGCCATCGCCGTGGCGGAGAGCTTCCTCCTGGTCTACGCCGCCTTCAGGAGAGGCCTTCGTGCCGAGGTTCCCCGGGCGGCCATCTCCGTCCTGCTCGTCGTCTTAACGCTGTTCTTCGCCGCCTTCCTGGAGGCCATCTCCATCGAGTACTCCTTCGAAGGATTCGCCTACGCATGGGCAGTGGTCGTGGTCGCCGCCTTCTCCCTCTACTGGCTGTTTCGGAACCTCCGTAGGCCGACCCGCGGCGCCTCCATCTCACAGGTCTGAGCGCCCGGACGACGCGCCTCCCCCCTCTCCACGCAGCCACACCGCAACCCCTGATGCCGCGCAACCTATGGAAGTTCTTATATGGAAACCTCAGCGCTACCCCCCCGGCGGAATGCTGTGAGTGACTCGAACGTGCGTGTCAACGTGACGGAAAGGATACAGGACATCGACGTTTGGAGCATGGGAGACGAATGGGGACCCGAGAAGGTGGTCCAGGTCTACGACCCCGATACAAGGATGCAGGGGGTCCTGGTCATCGACAACACGGCCAGCGGGCCGGGGAAGGGCGGCATCAGGTTCTCACCCACCGTGACGCCGCTCGAAGTGTTCAGGCTCGCCAGGGTCATGACCTGGAAGGTCGCCTTGGCCGGCCTTCCGTTCGGTGGAGCGAAGGCGGGCATCCGCGGCGACCCTTCGAAGACGGACAGGGCCGCCTGGGTCAGGGCCTTCGCCAAGGCCATCAAACCCTACGTCCCCAACCAGTACGTGGGCGCCACCGACATGGGCACCACCGAGCTCGAGATGGCCGTCTTCGCCCACGAGGTCGGCGACATGAAGGCCTGCACGGGGAAGCCCTCCGAGATCGGAGGCATCCCTCATGAGCTGGGGACGACCGGCTACGGCGTCGCCCACGCCACCAACCTGGCCGTGAACCTCCTCAACAAGCTCCAGAAGCTCAGCCTGGACCCGAAGGAGGCCAGGGTCTGCATCCAGGGCTTCGGCAACGTCGGCTCTTTCACCGCGAAGTTCCTGGACGAGATGGGTTTCAAGATCGTCGGCATATCAGACGTCAGCTGCTCCATGGCCGAGCCGGGCGGCCTGGACATCCCGAAGATACTCAACGAGATGAAGCAGTCCACCAAGGAGCCGGTCCTGGCGAGCCTTCCTTCGTATTCAAAGGGCGACAGGGAAGACGTCTTCAAGGTCCCCTGCGACATCTTCATCCCGGCGGCCACTTCCGACGTCATCAACGACAGGACGGTCCTCCAGCTGCTGGCGTCCAAGGTGAAGATGGTCGTCGAGGCGGCCAACATCCCCACCACCAAGGAGGCTGACCAGGCGCTCCATTCGGCAGGGGTCTGGGTGTTGCCCGACCTCCTGGTCAACGCGGGCGGAGTCATAGGCTCCTATGTGGAGTACAAGGGAGGGACGGAGAAGGAGGCGTTCGACCTGATCGAGTACAAGATATCGAAGAACACGGAGGTGGTCACCCAAGAGGTGCTCGGGACGGGCCGTTCCATGCGGGCCGTCGCGGAAGAGATCGCCATGGCGAGGGTGAAGCGGGCCATGCTCATGCGGAAGGGCGACATAGACGTGGCCAGAAGGATCGGTTCCAGGTAGCCTTCTCCTGCCCGTCCTTCAAGAGGATCTCGCCGTTATTCCATCCGTCCGCGCCGTCAGGACACTGATTTCGGGGCGCGAAGGTCCCGCTCGTCCGCGAGCGTCTCCTTCTTCAGCGTCCTTTCATAGGTCATCCCCATGGCCATGGAGTCTCTTTCCTGAAAGAGACGAACCTATAGTTTCTCGAATCATCTCTTCGCAGAACGGCTCGTAAGGCCTGATCCTGTCGTAGTTTCGCGAGAACCTCAGGCGGGGGTGGACCTTTGACACCAGCGCCTGGGCCGGAGCCTCCTGAGCCCTCCTGCAGACGTCCCTCGTGTCCTTCCCAAGCCTCTTGCACGCTTCGAGGAGAGGGCAGAAGTTGGAGGACCTCCATATGATGCGGGTCCCGTCCTCGAAGACCACTGGCACCTGGGCAGGGTCCAGCCCGAGATATCGGATGACGAGGAGGGTGTACCCCCTGCGCACTTCGGAGCCTTCCAGTCTTAGAACATCCTTGTTGGCTTCGTACCATTCAGTCCGCTTCCTCGTTACCTCCTGGACGAAGGCGTCATAGCCTCCGTCAGCCTCGGCCTTGACCAAGCGTTCCATGTTCCGGAGGACCCTGCTTTCTCTGTCGTCCAAGCGGCCTTCGCATAGCTCATTACTTCGTAGGGCTATAAAGGCTGTCAAGGCGATCGGGGCCGGCGCCGCGGTTCACCGCCGAACGGCTAATGAAAGTTGGCGGGCCCGGAGGGATTTGGACCCTCGATCAACAGCTTCGCGGGCTGCCATCCTGATCCAGGCTAGAAGACGGGCCCCGCTTCGACCGTTCGTCCTCTAATGGCTTGCGCACTCATCGTATAAGATTTGTGCCGGCGGCGCCGCCGGCGTCCACCGGCGGAGCGACGCGTCCGCGGACTTCGCTGAGGACGACTCTCCCCGCAAGCTCGCAAAGATTTTTTAACAGGAACGGGGGTTTTCAGACACGAAAGCAGATTTGGCGAGGATCAAAGTCAGGCTGTTCTTTGACTTGATACCCAGCTCCAACAAGAGCGAGCTGGAGGTGGAGGCTGGCGACCTCAGAGGCCTCTTGGACTCCCTGTCTCAGCGAAATGGGTGAGGCGTTCCGCCAGCCGCTCTATGATTCCCAGGGGAATGCCCCGGCCGTACTCCCTGGTCTATCACAACGGAAAGGCGTACAGGCTGAAGGACGCTTCCAACTTCGGCCTCAAGGACGGCGACGTGGTGCTGTTCGTGCCCCCCGTGGGCGGAGGATGAGCTGCCGTTGCCAGGATACGACATCTACGTGCCCACAGACCTCCACGATGCCCTGAGCTATCTCGGCGACTACGGAGAGACGACATCGGTCATCGCAAGAGGCACCGACCTCCTTCCCAGGCTGCGGAGGCGCCGGGCTTCGGCGGTCAACCTCCTCGACATCTCCGGACTGGAGAAGGAGCTACGCTACATGCGCAAAGAGGACGGCTCCATCCACATAGGGGCGCTTACGACAGTCAGCGACCTCCTGGAGTCACCGCTGATAGGGAGGGACCTCGAGCTCATCCGCGACGCGGCGAGGAAGTTCGGCGACCCCCAGATACGCAACGTCGCCACCGTAGGGGGGAACATCTGCTCGGCCACCTCCTCCGAGGACCTGATCCCCGTCTTCCTGGCCCTGGACGCCAGGGTGAAGCTCGTCCAGCGTCAAGGGTGAGAGGAGCCTCCTGCTGAAGGACTTCATCATGGGGAAGAGGACGGTCTTCAGGAAGAGCGGCGAGGTGCTCTCAGAGATCGAGTTGGGCTCGCTCCCGCCCGACAGCGGATCGGCGTACGATAAGATGGGGAGGCGCAACATCTTGATAATAGCGCTGGTGAACGAGGCCGTCGTCCTCACCGCCGAGGGAGACAGAGAGACCGTGCGCGAGGCGCGCGTCGCGCTCAACAGGGTGGCGGGGAGGGTCCCTCAGAGGGCCAACATCCACCGAGGAGTCCCTGGCAGGCAAGAAGCTCAACGCGGAGACTGTGGCATCGGCCCAGGAGGTCCTCTCCTCCGAGCTCCTGCTGAAGACAGACTTCAGGGCCTCAGGCGAATACCGTACGGAGATCGCCAAGGTCTACCTGAAGCGCCTCCTCGAGCTCTGCGCCTTCCGCATCAGGGAGGCATGATCGGGTTGTCCAAGCACTTTGTCACCATGACCGTGAACGGCATGGAGCGCTCTCTCCACGTCGATTCTGCCGACCGCCTCTTGGACGTCCTCAGGGACCGTCTCGATATGAAGAGCGTGAAGGAGGGCTGCGGCACCGGCGACTGCGGCCTCTGCGCCGTCCTCCTCGACGGAAGGCTGGTCAACTCCTGCCTGGTCCTCGCCGCCCAGTGCAGGGGTTCGGTGGTCACGACCCTCGAAGGCCTTGTCGAGGACCCCCAGATGAAGCTGCTTCAGGAGAAGTTCCTCAAGTACGGCGCCGCCCAGTGCGGATTCTGCACGCCCGCCATGCTCGTCGCCGCCAAGGACATCATATCCAGGAACGCCAAGCCTTCGGCGGAGGAGATCAAGGTGGGCATAAGCGGAGTCCTCTGCAGGTGCACCGGATACTACCCAATCCTTCAGGCCATTCAAGAGGCCTCGGAGGCGGTGAGGCCATGACCCCAGAAGTCTCCCAGTTCCTGAAGAATGTCAAGGAGAAGGGGGAGGAGGGGAAGCTCCTCTATGTAGGCGAGTCCGTCGCCCGCATCGACGGCCTGGAGAAGGTCCTTGGCAGGCCGGTGTACACGGGCGACATGCTCGTACGGGGCACCCTCCACGCCAAGCTCTTCCATTCTTCTATCGCACACGGCACCATCCGAGAAGTCGACGTGTCACGAGCCAAGGGCATGCCCCGCGTGGTCGATGTCCTCACATGGAGAGACATCCCCGGCATCAACGAATCCTCGGCGGTCCTCCCCGACAGGCCCTTGTTCTCCCCCGGCGTCGTCCGGTCCACCGCGGACATCATCGGTGCGGTCGTAGCTGAGACGGCCTCCATCGCCCAGGACGCGGCCGAGGCCATCAAGGTGACATATGACCTGCTCCCCGCCGTCTTCGACCCTGTGGAGGCGATGCAGCCCTACTCCGTCAAGGTCCACGACGAAGGGAACGTCGCCAAGCAGATGAAGATCAGGAAGGGCGACGTGCTGAAGGGCTTCTCCGGCTCCTCCGTCGTCCTCGAAAACACGTTCAGGACCCAGTTCCAGGACGCGTACGCCATGGAGACCGAGGTGGGGATGGCCATCCCCTCCGCCGACGGCTCGGTCACCGTGATCGGCTCCATGCAGAGCCCGCATCACACGAGGGGGGCGCTGGTCAAGATGCTCAACCTCCCTGCCGAGAAGGTCCGCGTGATCCAGGCGGTGACCGGTGGCGCCTTCGGCCCCAAGTCGGACGAGACGCCCTATGACGTATGCGGCACGGCGGCGTTGGCCGCTCTCAAGCTGAAGAGGCCGGTCTACTGCAGCATGGATCGCGAGGAGTCCATGGTCATGCACACGAAGAGGCATCCCTACGTGATGAAGCACAAGACGGGGGTATCGGCCGATGGGAAGCTCCAGGCGGACGAAGTGGAGCTCTACCTGGACGCTGGAGCCTACGCCTCGCTGGGCGTCTTCGTCATCGGCCGGGGGATCTTCCACTGCACGGGGGCCTATGAAGTGCCCAACGTCAAGGCCGACAGCTACCTCGTCTACACCAACAATACCGTACGCGGGCAGCTTCAGGGGCTTCGGAGGCCCCCAGGCGGTCTTCGCCATGGAGTGCCAGATCGAGGACCTGGCAAGGAAGCTGTCGATGGACCCCCTCGAGTTCAGGCTCAAGAACATGCTCGTGCCCGGGAAGCACAACGCCACCAACCATCTGATTGACGGCAGCTGCGGCCTTCCTCAGTGCGTCGAGAAGGTCGTGGCCTCCAGCGACTACTGGAACAAGCGCAAGGTCTACTCCAACCAGGTGGGTCATATGAAGAAGGGCATCGGCATCGCCCTCCTCATGCACGGAAACAGCCTAGGTCCCGAAGGGAACGACTACGGCGCCGTCCTCCTAGAGATCGGCAGGGACGGAATAGTGACTCTGGGGACAGGGCTCACCGAGTTCGGGACCGGAGCGGTCACAGGGGTGATACAGGTCGCCGCCTCCGTCCTGGGGGTCCCCCTGACCTGGTTCAAGCTGGCTCGCCCCGACACGAGCAAGCACAGGGAGACGGGGCCCACCGTCGCTTCAAGGACCGTCGTCATAGGTGGGAACGCGTCGCGCATCGCGGCCGCGAGGCTCAGGAAGCGCCTGGAGCTGGTGGCCGCCGACCTTCTGAAGGTCAGCGAGAATAACATCACCATAGAGGACGGCGTGGCCTACGACAGGACCGACTCCACCACATTCCGTGGGGTGGGCTGCCCTCGCCGCCGAGGCCCACAGGAGGGGGGTCAAGATGAGCGAGGAGGGCTTCTTCATGGCCCCGCCCGCCCCTTGGGACACCGAGACCGGCCTGGGCACGCCATACCTGCAGTACACCTGGGGCGCGCTGATAATGGAGATCCAAGTGGATGAGGAGACGGGGGTCTACCAGGTCACCGACGTCCATGTCGCATACGACGTCGGGAAGGCCGTCAACCCGTCAGGCGTGCTCGGACAGATCTACGGCGGGACGGTGCAGGGCCTGGGGTACGCCATGATGGAGGAGCTGATCCACAAAGAAGGCAAGGTGGTCAACCCCAACCTTGCGGACTACTACATCCCCACCAGCATGGACATCCCGAAGAACTTCAATGCGTTCATCGTGGAGGTGCCGGGCCCTCTGGGCCCCTTCGGCGCCAAGATCGTCGCCGAACCCCCCGTGGTGCTTCCGGCCCCGGCCGTGAGGAACGCCGTGCTCGACGCCACGGGTGTCGCCGTCAACGACCTCCCTGTGACGCCCGAGAAGGTCTTGATGGGCTTGAAGAAGCGCTAGATGACGATCCCACATCGACGCGCCGTACCGACCTGCTGGCTGCTGCCGGAGGGCTGTCCGCCCGACAGTGGGTCAGGCTGCGGACGGAAAGGTGGTCGTTAAGTACCCTGCTTGGATGGTTCGTTTGAACAATGCAGGTAGCTTCCAGTATCTTCCCCGATGATATTCTCGAGCTGAACGGCATATCCCCTTCGCTCAACGTCACAAGAGCGAGGAAGAATGCCGTCTGTCTGGCGTGTCGCTCGGCGAAGCTGCTCTGCGGGAAGCCGAGCTGCCCCATCCTGCTAAAGGCGAGGGTCTTCACAAAGATCAAGGCCAGGCTGGACACATCCGAGATCGTCGGCGACTCCCCTCCATCGGCCTTCGTTGGACGGTTCGGATATCCCAAGGTCAGCTTCGGTCCGATGATCCCTCCGGTGGAGGGGGAGACCTCCATCTATGACGCCCCCGAGAGGTGGCTCAGGTTTTCCTTCGACAGGATAATTGAATACCGCTCCCTCCTCATACGGGGGAACGAGAGGGCCCATGTCGGGGAGGCCAAGGAGCCACGTGGCCTCCTCGAACAGCTCCAGATATCCATGTCTGTCGTCGCGCCCCGTCGCTTCTCAGATGCTGCTGAAGAAGCCCCCCTTCCCCGTGCTCACAGTCAATGAAGACTCGCCGCCCTTTGGGCCGTCGGGCACCCTGCTCAAGTACGGCTTCTCCCCGGGCTCGTCCGACCGCCGCGTCGAGAAGGCCCACTACGACAGGGACCTCAAGGCGGTCGACGCCGTCTGCCGGCTCTACGAAGGAGGGCTTCCCGTGAGCAGGATCCAGAGGGCCTTCTCCGTCGGCATGTTCGGCGTCGCGAAGAACCGGAAGATGGTGCCCACACGCTGGAGCATAACGGCCGTCGACAGCAACCTCTCCCTGTGGCTGCTGGACAGGGTCAGGGAGTTCCCCACGCTGGACGAGTACAGGGTCTTCAGCTACGACCATCTCAACAACAGATACTTCGTCATGCTCATCCCCGCCAACTACAGCTACGAGTGGATTGAGGCATGGTTCCCCAATACGGTGTGGAACCAGGGAGGCTCCTCGCCTGAAGTGATGGGGGACTTCGAACCCTTCTGGGGCCGCACGACCTACGCGGCGCCGGGAGGTTGCTACTATTCTGTTCGCCTGGCCACGGCGGAGTACCTGGCCAGCCAGAGGAGGCAGGCCACCGTCCTCGCGCTCAGGGAGATCTATCCGGGATACCTCCTACCCCTCGGCGTCTGGACCGTCAGAGAGGCGATAAGGGCCGCCATGAACTCGACGCCGGTCGTGTTCGACAACTTCGAGGCGGCCTTCAGCCACATCCTCTCCGGATTCCAGATCAGGAGGGAGTACTGGATACACGCCTCCACCATCATCAAGGAGATGCTCCACCAGAGGAGGATCTCTGACTTCGTGTGAGAGGGGACCTGGCGCAAAGGCAGCCGTCAAATAGTAAACGTTTTCGATTTCCAAGACATATAATGGCGCAGGATAACCTGGAGATGATAATCGTTGGACCGCCTTACCATTGCCGCGGTGGCCGTCATAGTACTGATCCTCGTTGTGGGCCTCCCCTATGCGTACATCGCCGGGGTGGGGGCACCCAAGGCTAACCCCCCTCAGCTGCTCACCGTCTACGCCGCGGCCAGCCTGACCAACGTGATGCAGAACATCAGCGCCGCGTTCGACGCGAAGTACAACGCCAACATCACCTTCAACTTCGCTGGCTCCAACGCCCTGGCGACCCAGATCCTGGAGGGGTACCCCTGCGATGTCTTCCTCTCGGCCTCCCCGACCTACATGACGCAGGTGGCCAACCATTCCTTGATTTATAACAGCTCGGCCATCTTCGCCAAGAACTCCCTCATCGTCATGGTCGCCAAGTCGTCGGCGTCCAAGGTGACCGCCATCTCTGACCTCGCCGCATCTGGCGTGAGGGTCGAGCTAGAGGACAAGTCCGTCCCGGCCGGCGCCTACTCCCTGACCATACTGAACAACATCCAGTCGACGTGGGGGAACTCCAGCAGCCCGGCCTACGTGGGGCCCCAGTACGCCAACTTCACGAAGGCAGTCCAGGCCAACGTGATCTCCTATGACACCGACGTGGAGCAGACGGTAACTAAGGTGGTCACCGGCACGGCCGACGCTGGAATAGTATACAAGACGGACGCCATCGCCCAGGCCGCCAACATCAACTTCATCACCATCCCCGCTTCGGTGAACGTCGTGGCCCAGTATCCGGTGGGCGTCATCTCGACCTCGCAGCACCTGAAGCTCGCCCAGGAGTTCTACAGCTTCCTCCTTTCCAGCGCGGGGCAGCAAATCCTTAACAACTTTGGCTTCCTTAGCCCCTAGGAATCCCTCGTGAACAAGCTCCAGACCTTCTTAGTGGCAGTGGTCTGCGCCGCCTTCCTTCTTTTCATATCCATTCCTGTGGCAGCTGTCTTCCTCTACGTGACCCCGGGGGAGCTGGCGGCCACGGTGACCTCTGGTGCCGTTCTGACGCCCCTGAAGCTCAGCCTCCTGACGGCCACCATCTCGGCGACGGTGGTCCTCGTGTTCGCCACTCCCCTCTCCTACATCCTGGCCAGGAAGAGGTTCCCCGGGAGATTCTTCCTCGACACTTTGGTGGACGTCCCCATTGTGCTCCCGCCGGCCGTGGCAGGCCTCGCCCTCCTGTTGGCCTTCGCCCCCAGGGGCCTTGTAGGCCAGTACCTCCTTTCGCAGGGGATCGTGCTGCCTGGCTCCCTGGTGGCCGTCATAATGGCAGAGACATTCGTGGCCTCCCCCTTCTACTTCCGCTCTTCGAAGACGGCCTTTGAGGCCGTGAACCAGAGGATAATCGACAGCGGCAGGATACTCACGAAGTCCGATTCGCGCGTCTTCCTTCGCATCACGCTTCCGCTGGCCGGCAGAGGCATCGTGGCCGGGTTCATCATGTGTTGGGCCAGGGCCCTGGGGGAGTTCGGCGCCACGCTGCTCTTCGCCGGGAACCTCCCGGGGGTGACCCAGACCATGCCCCTAGCCATCTACATCGCCATGGAGAGCAACTTGGTGAACGCCGATGTCCTCTCCGTCATACTGATCCTGTTCTCTTTCGCCGTGCTGGTGGCGTTCAAGTTCCTTGGGGGGAGGAGCAAGTCCGGTTGATCTCCATCAGCGGCCTGACCAAGGCCTTCGGTGAGAGGCAGGTCATCAGGGACCTCAATCTCGACGTCGAAAGCGGCGAGGTCGTGGGGCTCGTCGGCCCCAGCGGCATCGGGAAGTCGACGACGCTGAACATCGTGGCTGGCCTCATGAAGCCCGACTCGGGTGAAGTGAAAATCGATGGGAATTTGGTCACCAGGGTAGGCAGCTCTGAATCCGAAGTGATGGTCCACCCGGCCGAAAGGGGCCTGGGCTACGTGATGCAAGACAACGCCCTCTTCCCACACATGACCGTCGCAGACAACATAACCTTCGGCCTGAAAGGGTCGAAGATGGCCCCAGAAGCGACGCTAGGCAGGGCGCAGTCGGTGATGGAGCTCCTACGCATCGAGGACCTGGCGGACCTCCTTCCTGGCCAGCTCAGCGGAGGCCAGCAGAAGCGCGTCGCCCTCGCCAGGTCCCTTGCCCCTCAGCCGAAGATACTGCTGATGGACGAGCCTCTGTCGTCCATGGACCAGGAGCTGCGGGAGCACCTGAAAGCCGAGCTGAAAGGGATCTTCGACCGGCTGGACCTCACTGTCATGTACGTCACGCACGACAACTTGGAGGCGCGCCAACTGGTCGACCGGATAGCGGTCTTCGGGTCGGGCAGGATTTCCGGAACCTTCTTCGTTTCTCACTAGGCCTAGAACGTCAGCCGCCAGTGGACATGTCGATAAGACGCATGCCCAGGCTGAGGAGGCCCGCTTCGCTACTCCTTCCCGATTATCACTTCGGTGGACTTTATGATTACGGTGACCGCGTCTCCCGCCTTCAGCTTCAGGTCCTCTGACGCGTCCTTCGTTATCAGGGCGGAGACGGTGAACGGCTCTTTGACCTCGACCCTGACCAGGGCAGCTATCGCCCCCTCTTCGACCGACACCACCTTTCCAACGGCATGGTTCCGCGCGCTGAGTCTCATTATATTCTTCGAGAGGCCGTCAAGGTAGTTAAGTCTTACATGCGACTTTCTCTGCGCACATGAAGGATGGTCCTCTCCCCGCCCAGGGAGGGCCCTGAGCGCTACACGGTTATCTTGAAGGAGACCTCGCCGTCTTCTGCTATCTCAGCCTTGACGACGGCCACCAGGTGGTGCCCCCTGATCTTCGACCTGCACCTGGACCTGAGCAACGCGAGGAGGGAGTCCGCCGACAGGTTCAACTTGATCCCCAGTATGTCGGCCCTCAGCACTATGAGCGAAATCGCTTCGAAGACGCTCGTGCCGCCGGGGAGGAGGACTTCACGTGTGACCTCGAGGTCCTTCAGTGCCGCCAGGGTCGCCTTGGCTGCAGAGATCTTGTCGTGTGCCCTGTGTTCGATTATCGAGATGTTCTCCCTGGTCGTCTTGAGCCTCTTCGCCACTTCGGCCTGTGTCAGCCCCTGAGCTCTCATGCGTATGACCTCCCACTGGCGGTCGGTCAAACTGGTCCCGTGGAACGGCTCCTTCTTCACCAACCCGACATACATGTGAACTGATTACGAGATAAGTCTTGCCCCACGCGCGAACGGCACCGTCAGCAGGACCTAGTGGGTGAAGCTCGGGGCAAGCCGACAAACCCTTATATCGTCCACCGCCACTCGGAGACCGTCGAAACGCCTTGAATGGCGCCGTCTCGTCCTCTCAATCCGATTCAGTCTTATGACGTCCCCCAGCCTGGGTGATTTTCGTTGCAGCATAGAATAGCCGTATTGGAAAGAGATGCCTGCAATTTCAAGAAGTGCGGGCACGAGTGTCAGAAGTTCTGCCCGCCGGAGCTCATGGGCGAGAAGGTGATTGAGTTCACCGACCCTGAGGGCTATCCGGTCATCGACGAGGTCCTCTGCATAGGCTGCGGCATCTGCACCAAGAAATGCCCCTTCGACGCCATCGACATAGTCAACATCCCGACGGAGATCGGCCAGAACAAGGTCCACCAGTACGGCCTCAACACCTTCAGGCTCTACCGCCTCCCCATGCCGAAGGCCGGAAGCGTCACCGGCCTGGTGGGGAAGAACGGCGTGGGGAAGACCACCTGCATCAACATCCTCTCGGGGAGCCTCACGCCGAACCTGGGAAGGCTGGACGCCCCTCCCTCCTGGGACGACATCCTCGAAATGTACCAGGGGACCGAGCTCAGGCCTCATTTCGAGAAGCTGAGACAGGGGCTGATCAAGGCCTCGGTGAAACCGCAGGCCATCTACCTGATACCCAAGGCTTGGAAGGAGCCGATAGGGAAGCTCGTCGACCAGTACGACGAGACGGGAAGGGGGAGGGAGCTGCTGGCCCAGCTCAGCCTCAGCGACGACGTCGGCAAGCTCCCCGAGGAGCTGAGCGGAGGAGAGCTGCAGAGGCTGGCCGTCGTCGTGGCCGCCGAAAGGGACGCCGATATCTACTTCTTCGACGAACCCAGCTCCTTCAACGACGTCTACCAGCGCCTTCAGGTGTCCAAGGTCGTCCGGGGGCTGGCCAACCGAGGGAAGAGCGTCCTTCTCGTCGAGCATGACCTCACCTTCCTCGACTACGCCTGCGATTTCGTCCACATCATCTACGGAGACCCCGGGGTCTACGGCATCGTCTCCGGGCCCATGACCACTTCTGAAGGCATCAACTCTCTCCTCGACGGCAGGATACCCGGGGAGAACATGCGATTCAGGGAGAGCCCCGTCACGTTCGACGTCTTCTCTCCGCCGTCCGGCGACGTCACCTATGCCTCGCTGCTGGAGTACACCAGTCTCAAGAAGTCGTATCCGCCATACACGCTCGAGGCTGAAGGCGGGATCATCAAGCAGGGCGAGGTGATCGGCGTCCTCGGCGCCAACGCCCTAGGCAAGACGACCTTCCTCAAGATCCTGGCTTCGCAGCTGGAACCCGACGAAGGAAAGGCCCTCTCCAAGGCCAAGATCGCCTACAAGCCCCAGTACCTGACCAGCGACTTCGAGGGCACCGTCCAGGACCTGCTCAACGCCACCAACGGGGACAGGTGGAGCAGCGGCCAGAACATGGCCCAGCTCCTCAAGCCCCTCAGGGTGGACAAGCTTCTGGAGAAGACCGTCTCCAGCCTCAGCGGCGGGGAGCTGCAGAAGACGGCCGTCGTCGTCGCGCTGTTGAAGGAGGCCGACATCTACGCCCTGGACGAACCGTCGGCATTCACCGACATCGAGGACAGGATCGCCATGGCCAAGGCCGTCCAGCGATACGTGAAGTCCATGGACAAGTCGGCCGTGATAATCGACCACGACATCATGCTCGTGGACATAGTCTCCGACTCGCTCATCATCTTCACGGGGGAGCCGGGCATCAGCGGCCATGCCAGCCCGCCGATGGCCAAGGAGAAGGGGATGAACCTCTTCCTCAGCGACATCTCCATCACCTATCGGAGGGACGCGAGCACCGGGAGACCACGCGTGAACAAGCCCGACAGCAGGCTGGACAGGGAGCAGAAGGACAAGGGCCAGTACTACTATGTGGCTCGCAAGGCGGAGCCCACCAGGGAAGAGTCGAAATAGGGAGCTCTATCCGGCTCGGCAGTCTCCGCGCCACCGCGGTCACCTCAGGCGAAGGTAGAACCTTTAACCCGCGAAATCCAGACTTCGGGATGGACGAGTCCCGGCCATTGACAAAGCTGCTCCGGAAGCTCCTGGAAGGTAAGCTCCTCCCAGAGGAAATAGAGCAGGTAGCCGGCGGCTTCGACGCCGTAGGGGACCTGGCCGTGGTCAAGCTTCCCGAGACGTTTCCCCAGGAGAGGAAGGAGCTCGTAGCCAACACCCTCCTCTCGGAGGTCAAGAACATCAAGGCCGTCTGGAACCAGGTGGGCCCCGTGGACGGTGACTTCAGGATACGTAGGCTCGAGTTCCTGGGAGGCGAGGCCCGCTCCACGACCCTCTACACCGAGTTCGGGTGCCGGTTCATGGTGGACATCTCCAAGATGTACTTCTCCCCTCGTCTTTCCACCGAGAGGGCCCGGATCGCCGGGCTCGTGGGTGCAAAGGAGGAGGTTTTCAACATGTTTGCAGGGGTGGGGACCTACTCCATAGTCATAGCGAAGAGGCACAGGGACGTCGTGGTCTACAGCTGCGAGATCAACAAGGAGGCCTACGACTACATGGTGGGCAACGTGGCACTCAACAAGGTGCAGGGGCGGGTGGCTCCCCTGCTCGGCGACTGCGCGGAACTGTGGAAGAAGTTGTCTTCCGGAGTCGACAGGGTCATCATGCCTCTCCCAGAGAGGGCCAGGGAATACCTGCAATACGCCGTCAAAGTCTGCAGGTCCAACGCCGTGGTCCACTATTACGCCCACGTCGCCACCGAGGATTCGAAGCCGTACGAAGTAGCTTGGGACGAGCTCAAGGGCGACTACCCCCAGCTGAGCCTGGAGATGGGGAAGGTGGTCAGAGAGGTGGGTCCCCGCGTCAGCCAGGTCGTCCTGGACCTCAGGTTCAAGCCATAGCGCGCATCGCCGCGGCCAGCAGCCCGGCGACCCGGACCGGTTCGGGGTACTTCCCCTCGAGCGAGAACGCATCCAGGAGGTGCCTGAGGTCTTCTTCGTCGATGCCCAGAGCCCTGACGAAGACCCTCTTCCCGGTCTTCAGCTCCACGCCTCTCCTCTGTCCGAGCCTTTCATAGCGGGCGAGCTTCCTCTTGTACGACCTGGGGAAATGCCTCTTGATGCTGTCCTCCAAGCCCGTCGACTCCCTGTAGGTCAGGCACACCAGTGGGAGGCGCGTCTCCGAGTGCACCCTATCAAGGTCGACGACGTTGTAGAAGGAGATAACGGCTCCCGAGAGCATGATGGCGTTGACGTCGTTCCTCCTAAGAGAGCCGTAGAGGGAGATTATCTTCCTCGTGGCATCGTCTCCGCCCACCTTCGTCTTCGTGAACGCGAAGCCGTCTATGACCCGGTCCTTGCGCATTACGACGCCGGCGAGCAGGCTCTCCCTGTCCTTGGAAGGCACGAACGACTCCGCTAACCCCAAGACCCTTATCCCGCTCTTGAACGGGTGCGCTCGTTTCAAACCAGAGGATTCGATGGGGCGTCAGAGCCTATAGGCTTTTTGTCGCTCGGCAGGCTTACGGGGGCGTGCATGAAATAGTTGCGGAGGTAGAACGCGGCGCCCAGGGCCCGCGTGGCCGTCGGCGGGTTGAGGGGCTCCCCTGCAAATCTTATCACCGTGTCCAGCAGCTCGAGTTCGCCGATCTCCAGCTGCAACAAGCCGGCGTCAGTGAGCCTCCTGCCGAAGTCGGCCAGAGTGGAATGCTCAGTCGGGACGTTCATCTTGGCTGAGGCCAGCTGCAGGAGCTCCTCGGCGGCCGAATAGGCCGTCTTGACGCAATCGTCAAGGTTCCCCCGCTTCAGCATCTCCTCCCCGTAGAGGAGCAAGGAGTCCGCGTCTTGGGCGGTGACCTGGATGAAGTAGCCGGTAGAGGGCTGCGTGAGCTCACCGGCCCTTTGCCGCCTTCGCCTGTCACCATCCACGCCCACCCCTAACAAGGAATGGGTGATGCCGACCACGACGGATATCACTAGGGCTACCGTGACCCAATCGGCGAGGACGACCCAATCGACGGCCAACGGGCCATGAGGTAAGTCGAGGTCGTTTAAACCCTTCGTGAACTTGAAAAGTCTTTTAGCCCGTCGGCGTGAATCCGAGACGGGCTGTGATGCATCAGAGTTACAAGGATCAAGGATGACATTAAAGGCATTAGGCTGAGCCCACTCCTCGCTGACGGCCGCACATCGTGAAAACCCCGCCCGACAGAGGACCGCGATTCAGATTCGGCGGTCCACGACGGCGACGGCATCGTGCATGTGAATTGATTCCTCGCTCCTTGCTTCGACGTAGAACGCCTCGGGGAACTTCCTGGCGGCGTCACGAACTACGTCCTCGACGAACCTGGGGTTCTTCTGGCTTTCCACGACCTTCATGGCCTCCTCGGCCCTCTTCATCATGGCCGTCGTCTCCGCGCTGAAGCAGGACAGCATCTTGACGGCCTGCTCCTCGATGTCAACGAAGGTTCGAGAGTTCAACGCCACAGTCAGCCAAGCCCTCTGCATGTGCCCCACCCCGGCCATCTTCTTGCTGCACGGGCAGGCGGTTATCCCGGGCGACTTCAAAACGTAGGTGAAGACGTTCTTCTGCAGCCCTATCTCCACCGGTATGAAGATGTCCTTGAATGGGTAGTTGAATCGGACGGTGGCCGACGCGCCCTTCTGCGTGGAGTTCGCCTGCCTGACGATGCCCTTCAGGGCATCCTCTACGTGGGCCGAATCGCTGTGATCCTGCGCCGCCCTGACCAGGCGGCTCATGTGGACCCCCCTGGAATGGTGAGTCAGGGTGGTCACCGTGAAATCGGCCGGCAGGACGTACCTTCCGACCCTCAACATCATCTTCAGCCCGGTGACGCCGGCACGGACATCCGTACGGCTATACTCGCTTTGGACGTCAGCTTCGAGATTCAGTTCCATGTTCTATTTCACCGATTGCGGGTCCTCGACGCCGATATCGCCGAAAGCCTCCCTGCGCGCGCGGCATCCATAGCAGACGCCGCATGGCTTCGTTCCATTGTTGTAGCAGCTCCAGGTGTCTTTTAACGGCACACCCAGCCTCACTGCCTCGCGAAGCACCTGCGTCTTGGAGGATTCTCGCGAATGGCGCGACGACCTCGATGTTGCTTCGCCCGCGGCTGGTTCTTAACCCTAGCCGCAAAAGCTGGTTGAACTCTTCGATGAACCCCTCCGAGGCGTCGGGGAACCTTTCGGCGTCCCCGAGGTTATGCCCGCTCACGATCTTCCGCGCCCCCAGGGTTTCCGCGTACGCGGCCGCCATTCCGAAGAAGACTATGTTCCTGGCCGGAACATACGCCTGAGACACTCCGCTGTCGGAATCGATGATCTTCCCCCTGTGAGAAGATGGAGAACCCTTCAACCCCTTGTAGAAGGGGGACTCCACCGACGAGGTGGCGCTTGACGCCGGCCCCCTTGGCCACCTTCCTGGCCGCCTTGAGCTCGGGCGACTGCTCGAGCTCGTAGTCGAAGGTGAGCGCGTAGACGTCCCAGCCCTTCTCCTTGCACCAGTAGAGGGCGGACGCGGAATCGATCCCCCCGGACAGGAGGACCACCGCCTTCAATGGCCCATCACTCTGAAGGACGATGCTCCCTTGTTGACTCCCTCGAAGAAGAAGAGCTTCACTGCGTCCACGCCGTGTGGGAGGGCCTCCAGGAGCTTCCCCGCCACGAACCTGGCGATGTTCTCGCTCGTCGCCTCCGCATCCAGCACGACCACCTGAGACGGCGGCATCCTCAGATCGAAGGCGCCGTTGGGACCTTCGAACTTGACGTGGACGGACTTGGCGGACCGTTCCACGACGTACTTCCTGCCGATGATGAACTTGTGGTCCACCAGCCCCAGGGTCTCCTTGATGGCGGACTTCGCCTCCCCGAAGTCGACGATCATGCCGCTCGGGCCCACCTGCCCGAAGATCTCGGCCGAGATGCGGCTGCTGTGCCCGTGCAGCACCGAGCACGTCTTCGAGCCAGGGAGCGCATGGCCATAATCGAAATGGAGCGAGTCGTCCTCGATGAACAGGGAGGCCTTCGGCTCGAACCCGGGGACGATCTTCTTCCTCTTCCCCGAATCGACCTTGGCCAGGTCCTCCTCAGACAGGCCATAGATGGTGGAGGTGCTCTCTATGTAGAGGAAGCCGTCCCCCTCCTTCATCCTCGCCTCCACGCCTTCCGCCACCAGGCTGTTCATGAAGCCCTTCAAGCTGTCCCTCGCGCCCAGGCGATCGACGTTAACCGACACGGGCTTGCTGCCGCTACTCAAGAGGATGACCCTTCCAGAAGGGAAATCCGGCTGAGATGTATTTAAGTTTCGGGCAGAGTCCGACATGCGAGAGGGCTATATCCCTCCGTCAACGAGCACCACCTGGCCCGTGATGAAGGACGACTTCTCGGAGGCCAAGAACAGGGCCAGATTGGCCACCTCTCGCTTGGTCCCCAGCCTCTTCAACGAGGCTTCGGCAGCCATCTGACCCCTCGCCTTCTCGTCGTACCACACGACGCTCCCTGCGTCCACGTTGCCCGGGGCGACGGCGTTCACGCGTATCCCCGGCCCGAGGATGGCCGCGAGGCTCTTGGTCAGTCCTATGAGCGCCGCCTTGGCGGCTGTGTACGGAAGCCCTTCAGTGTGACCCGTGACTCCGGCCGCCGAAGAGAAGTTGACGATCGAAGAGCCCTCTTTCATGTGCTTGGCGGCCTCGCGGCAGCAGAAGAAGCTCCCCAACAGGTCCACCTTGATCACCTCCAGCCATTTCTCCGAATCAAGCTCATCCATGGGGGCGAACCACGTCTCCTTGCTCGAGTGGCCGGCCGTGTTGATGAGGGCATCGATTGGGCCGAGCCGAGCGGCTGTCCGATTCGAAGAACGCCTTCACGGCTCCTTCGTCGGACACGTCCAGCCTGTCGACTTCGACGGGGAGCTTCTTCGAAACGGCCGCGGCCTCCAGCCGTACGGCCTTCGCCCTCCCCGAGTTGTAGGTAGCCATAACCTTGGCGCCCTCTTCGGCGGCGGCCAGGGCTATCTCGCCGCCGATGTCGCCACTCCCTCCGGTGACCACGAAGAGCTTCCCGACGAGGCTTCCGCTCATAGAACGTTCACCTCTTCTTGTGGGCTTTTAAGTCTGATATCAAATCGGGGAGGGCATCCAGGCTCTGGATGAGGTAGTCGGGGTTGGCACCCACGAGGGCCTCCTTCGAGGCGAACCCCCGCGGGATGCCCACGGAGACCATCTGCAGAGACTTGGCCGCCATCATGTCCCCCGGCGCGTCCCCGACGAAGAAGCACTCATCGCTGCTGACGCCAAGGGCCTCTATGGTGTGCTGGACGATCCCGGGGTCAGGCTTGATCACGCGTTACGTCGTCTCTCGTGGTTATGACGTCGAAGTACCGGCCGAGGGGATAGCGTTGAAGGACTATCTCCACGGCCTTCCTGGCGCTGTTGGTCACCATCCCCATCTTCAGGCCGTCCCTCTTCAGCGCCTGCAGTGAGGGTATGGTGTCGGGGAATGGGCGCGTCGTGGCCGCACCCTCCACCTCCAGCTTCTCCATGAGGTCGTACGCGTACTTCTTCACATCGGCGTGGGCGCTTTCGTCTCCGATGACGGCATAGTGCTCGATGATGTCGTGCATGTTCCTCTGGTCCGTCTGGCCCGCCATGTCGTATCCCCTGTCCCTGGCGTACTGAAGTATCATCCTCCTGCCCAGGTTGTAGTCGACCTTGAACTCCACCAGAGTGCCGTCCAGGTCGAAGAGAGCCGCCCGCACCCGCATTTGCGACGAGGTGGACCAGAGACGCTTAAAAGCGTGACTCGTCCCTCTCGCCCATCGGTGGCAGCAACGAGAAGCGACGCCAGCTCCCCTGTTCATGTGACGCTGAGCCTCCACGACAGGATAGCCTTTCTGATGAGCATCAAGGAGGAGGGCAAGGCCGTGGCCCTCGATCACATCATGGAGAAGGTGACCCGTGACATGACCTTCCTGAGCGAGGCGGAGCCCACAGAAAGAGACTACCGGGAGGCCCTTTCCTCTCTCGTGAAGGAGGGCCTCATAGCGCGAGGACGGCAAAGGCTTCTACAGGAGAAGGGCCATCGACGCCTACGTTGGCGGCATGGCAAGGACCAGCAAGGAGGTGCTCAACAGGAGCTACTACCTTGTGTACTGCGCCGAGAGGTACTATCCCTCTGTGGTGGACACCATGCTCCCCTACCTCGTAGACAGGCCACTCTCGGCCGTCAAGGTCTTCTCCGGCAGGAAGGACCCCATCAAGGAGGTAGAGGCCATTTTCGTCCGCTACGCCAAGTACAAGCCCAAGCCCGTGAACCTCACGGTCCGTGATGAAGCGGATGTCACGAGGCTGGTGTACGACCACTGCGTCGACTTCGTCCCTTGTGTCCATGGCTTTGACGGCCGGCCCGACATCTTCCTGATCGACTTGGACCTGGGCGACGATCTGGCTGGCAGACCCGATGGCCTTTCATACGCTGGTTACGCCGCAGCCGTCACCTTCCGCATTCTAAAGGAAGCGGGGTGTAGTCCAATGGTGAAGTTCAGCGGTTCTCGAGGCTTCCAGGTTGTATGCAGAATCGGACGCGATTCGGAACCCCTCGACTTCGGTGCTCTCCGCCATATCGTGAGGGCCGTTGAGATGCGGCTTGAAGCAGCTCTGAGAGACGAGGATGTCCGGAGGGACTATGCCAGTCTCCCGCTCAATGAGCCCTTCACGACCTCTCAGACAGAGAACAAGGAGGCCAGAAAGGGCCAGATCCTCGTGGATTGGAGCTCGATGAAGCCGCAGGGCGACTACAGGTCCCCCTTCTCACTTCATCATAGGACGGGGCTCGTCTCCCTCCCTCTAAAGATGGATTCCCTTCGTGTCTTCGACAGAGAGATGGCCGACCCGCTCCTCATAATCAGCCGCGGGCCTGACTTCTCGTTTGCGCGGAATCTCTCCGACACGGCGGCTGACGCTCTTCTCTCCTTGTCTGACGGACACGCCGTCTAATGATTCACGCCTTCGGGTCTCCGCTCGGTTGAATCGATACGCGTTGAGCAAGGTATAAGAGGGCCTTCGTGCCCGACTGGACTCCGAGGTCAGATTACGTGGGTAGTCTGCTCAATTATGTGATTCGACGGATTCTATTCATGATTCCGATTTTAATCGGAGTGACGATACTGGTCTACTTTGTCGGCAACGCGGCAGGGAACCCGATCGCCCTTGTCCTTCATGGCCTGAGGAAGCCTTCCCCTGCCCTTATCGCGGAACTCACGGCCTACTATCACCTCGACCAGCCCGTCACCCTGCGATACCTCTACTATCTCTGGAATCTTATTCACTTTAACCTAGGGGTATCTACGACGACGAACAGGCCCGTTGCTCTAGAGATAGGAGCATGGACTTGGACGACGCTCTACCTCCAGCTTTCAGCCCTTTTCCTTTCTCTGGCCATAGGAATCCCCGTCGCCATCTACTCGGCCAAGCATCAGTACACCAAGTCGGACTACGTCATAACGGGCGCGACAATCTTCGGGTACTCCATGCCCACCTTCTGGCTCGGGCTTATGCTCATAGTTGTTTTCGCGTTCTACATCCCGATACTCCCATCCTACGGGGCGACCGCAGGAGGTCTGAGGCTCTGGTGGGGGAGCCCGTTCATGGACAGTATCGCGCATCTCATTCTCCCCATGGCTGTCCTCACCTACGTTGAAATAGCGACCTGGGTGAGGGTGCTGAGAGGAAACATGCTCGAAGTGATGAGGCAGGACTACATCCTAGCGGCCTACGCCAGTGGCCTGAGCGACAGGACGATCACCTACCGCCATGCCCTGAAGAACGCCATATCACCAATCATCACTCTGGTGGGCCTCTCGATAGGCGCTGCTTTGGGCGGAGCCCCAGCACTTGAGACGGCGTTCACTTGGCCTGGTCTAGGGTATGCCTTCACTCAGGCTGCTCTTTCGCTGGACATCACCACCGTTGAAGGTATCACCATAGTGATCACCATAATGGTTCTCTTCGCGAACCTTATCGTGGATCTTGTCTACGGCATGGTGGACCCGAGGGTCAGGGTATCGTAGAGGTGACGTTGTCTGTCAAATAGTTCCTCGTCATCAGGACCTTCCGCGAAGCTACCCACCAAGCCCAGGCGCAGGAGCGCGACCCAGTGGGCGGTTGCCTGGAGGAGATTCAAACGGAACAAGTCAGGCCTCTTGGGGTTTGCCATCGTCATCGCCTTCTTCATATTCGCCTTTGTGTTGCCCGTCATGGCCTCGATAAGGTTGCCCGACGGGTCGCATCTGATCAGCCTCTATCCGGCCAGAAGCTTCGAGGCCCTCTACCAGGGACAGGAGGGCCAGCCCCCTAGCTGGCAGCACCCGTTCGGGACCGAACTGGCTGGCATAGATGTCTTTAGCGATTCCGTTTGGGGAGCGCGCAATGACCTCTACGTAGGGATTGCGGCGACTCTGTTGGCTACGGTGATAGGGATAGCAGTGGGCGCTGTGGCGGGCTATTCTAAGGGCATCATCAGCGCCAGTCTCCTCGGCGTAATACAGGTCTTCTTCGTGATACCGGTCCTCCTGCTGATCCTCCTTTTCGCCCGTGTGTATTCAGTCTTGGTCTACGCGGGGTTCGGCCTGACATTGATCGTTCTGATCTTGGGATTCTTCGGGTGGTCCGGCATTGCATTCGTCGTGAGGGGTGAGATATTCCGGGTCAAAGAACTTGAGTTCGTACAGGCCGAGAAGGCCCTTGGTGCGAGCAGCTTCCGAATACTATTCAGGCATATCGTCCCTAATATCCTGACGCCGGTCATCGTCATCGCGAGCCTCAGTGTTGCTGGGAACATCCTTACGGAAGTCGTCATCTCGTTTCTCGGATTCGGCGATCCCAACACCGCTACTTGGGGGCTCTTGATCCAGGAAGGATCAACTTACGTGAGCACCTACTGGTGGGTCTCCTTCTTCCCTGGGCATGCTTGTCGTGCTGATTGTCCTAGGGTTCAACCTCCTCGGAGACGGCCTATCTGACGCCTTGAACCCGAGGCTGAGGGAGTGAGCTCCTTGGATAACATACTGGACATCCACGACCTGAGGACATACTTCTTCACGGAGGCGGGCGTCGTCAAAGCCGTCGACGGGGTTTCCATACAAGTGCAGAGGGGGGAGACCCACGGGTTGGTGGGCGAGTCGGGCTCAGGCAAGAGCGTCACGGCGCTGAGCACGCTGAGGATAGTCCCGCGGCCGGGTAGGATTGTCGGCGGCAAGATCACCTTCGACAACATAGACGTGTTGAGTCTGAAAGAGAAGGAGGTGAGGAAGCTCAGGGGGAAGAGGATCGCCATCGTCTTCCAGGACCCGATGTCCAGCCTCAATCCACTCTACACGATAGAGCACCAGCTCACCGAAGTGATCAGGCTGCACAAGGGCCTTGACAAGGCAGCAGCGCAGAGACGAGGCCAGGAAGATTCTGGAGCTTGTAGGCATCCCGGAAGCGGAGAAACGGCTTCGTGCATATCCTTTCGAGCTCAGCGGCGGAATGAAGCAGAGAATCGCCATCGCAAGAGCCCTGTCATGCGAGCCCTCCCTGCTTTTCGCCGACGAGCCCACTACGAACCTCGACGTCACCATACAGGCGCAAGTCCTGGAGCTCATGAAGACTTTGAAGAAGGACTTCGGGATGACGCTCGTGATGATCACGCACTGACATGGGCATCATCGCCGAGATGACTCAACGGGTCACCGTGCTGTATGCGGGCCAGGTCTACGAGACCGCCAACACGTGGGACCTCTTCAACGGCCCTAAGCATCCATACACCGAGGCCCTGCTCAAGGCCGTCCCGCGCCTTGACAAGAAGAAGGTCTTGGTGTCTGTGCCTGGAAACATACCCAACCTAATCGAGCCGCCCAGCGGGTGTCGGTTCCACCCGCGCTGCCCCTACGCGATAGAGGTCTGCAAAGAAAAGGTCCCCGTCTTGGAGGCCGTCACGCCCGACCACAGCGTCGCCTGTCACCGGTGGAAGGAGCTCCAGCTCAAGGGGTCGCTCTAGATGGGATATAGCACACTGTTGGAGGTTCAGGACCTGGTGAAGTACTTCGAAGTTTACACGCGAGGCGTCTTATCCAGGAAGAAGGTAGGCGATGTCCATGCAGTGGATCATGTTGACTTTGTTGTAGGCAAGAGTGAGACCTTGGCTCTGGTGGGCGAAAGCGGTTGTGGCAAGACGACGACGGCCAAGGTAGTCCTCGACTTGGAGCCTCCGACCAGTGGCAAGGTCATATTTGACGGCTTGGACGTCTTTGAGACCTTCCGCAAGGGCAAGAAGGCTGACCGGTTCAAGCTACGCAGGAGCATGCAGCTGGTCTTCCAGAACCCCTATCTCTCCTTGGATCCAAGGATGACCATTTACGACATCCTCTCGGAACCGTTCGTCATCCATCAACATGTTCCCAAGGCCGAATGGACGGAACGCGTCTACCGGCTCTTGGAGATGGTGGGTCTCGAAGCCTACCATGCGGAAAGGTATCCCCATGAATTCAGCGGCGGCCAGAGGCAGAGGGTCAGCATAGCCAGGGCTCTCGCCGTCGAGCCAAAGCTGGTGGTCGCTGATGAGCCAGTGTCTTCCCTGGATGTTTCCATCAGGGCACAGATCCTCAACCTTATGATCGACCTTCAGAACAAGGTGCAGCTGTCATATCTTTACATCTCGCATGACCTGAGTTCTGTGCGGCAGATTAGCCACCGCGTCGCTGTGATGTACCTGGGCGAATTTGTGGAACTGGGCGATACGGAGAGGGTCTTCGGCAAGCCGCTTCACCCGTACACTCAAGCGCTGATGTCCGCCATACCCATACCCGACCCCGACACGAAGGTCCAGAGGATCATCCTCCCGGGCGAAGTCCCCAGCCCCATCAACCCACCGCCGGCCTGCCGTTTCCATCCGAGGTGCCCGTACGCCAAGGACATCTGTAAGGCCGAGAAGCCAGCATGGACGGACGCAGGCTATGGTCATTGGGTCTCGTGTCATTTCTGGAAGGATTTCGCCTAGGACGCTGCCCATGATTGG
This sequence comes from uncultured Nitrososphaerota archaeon, assembly GCA_963842885.1. Classification (GTDB taxonomy): domain Archaea; phylum Thermoproteota; class Nitrososphaeria; order Conexivisphaerales; family DTJL01; genus DATKKG01. The sequence goes on along the minus strand of CAWJIE010000002.1, from coordinate 229,559 downwards.
AGGTTCCGCTTAGCGAAGCCAGAGGGCCGGGAGTGTGAACTAATCCGAGCCCTGTCGACCGCCCGACGTTTACAGAAGGCGCAGGCGCTGCGCCTGAACCAGAGCCTTCCCGTAGTTGAGGGGAATCAGAGATTGATGGATCATGTAGACGTTCTTCGAGTAGGTCGTGCCTCCCCACGTCCTCGTTGCTTGGACAAGGCCCTTCTTGTTGAGGCTCTGGAGGGCCGCCCTGACCATGCGTTCGACGCTGGAGCCGGTGCCCAAGGCGCTCAGAGCCGTTTCCAGGTCGACCCTGTGCCGCTCGCAAAACTCCCTCATCGTAAATGGGCCGCTCGCCCATTCATCGTCATGCCTGAGGATTTCCCACACCTTCTCTCTGCAGGTAGTGGTCCTGGCATAGCGCCCGAATTGCGGCATTAACACGCTTTCAGTTATGAGAAGTTGGATTTAAACCTTCTATGGATTAGTCGTTACCGGTTGGCTTTCGCTACGATTATCTGCAATAGTGACCCGAAAACCTCAGTCTTCCTCAAGAGGATGGGAATCCCAACAAAGAACCCTTCCTCCAGGCATTTCCCTTCCGCCGGGCATCCTAAAATAGGCGCTCAGGCAGGTGGTTTAGGGAGGGTCACCTGCGAGTCTTTCATTGATGCTGGACCTGTTGCGCTACATTAAGGAGGGGCGAAATGAAGTGGAGGAGATTTCGAAATCCATGCTTGTGGGTCCGGAAACGCTATACGGGATCGCAGAGGAGTTAAGTTCAATCGGGTTTGTGGGTTTCGAGACGGGCAGCCTGACTCTTCCACCGGGAGGGAAGGTAAGGTTAGCCATATACCTCAGGGGGAAGGGCGCCTCAATGCATGAGTTGGGGGGCGCCCTCAGCTGGAGGGAGTTTGAAGTGTTCGCGGGTTCCGCGTTGGAGGCTTGCGGATACAACGTCAGGATGAACTACCATTTGAAAGCGCCTAGGAGGGAGATAGACGTGGTCGGCGTCCTCAGCGGGTTTGGCATTGCCATAGACTGCAAGCACTGGCGTCGTGACGTTCTCAGTCGACTCCGCCCGGCGGCGTTGATGCAGAAGGAAAGGGTCCAGCTTCTGCTCGAATCTCGCAGGATCCCCGGCCTTAAGGAGATTCTTCCTGCTCTCTTGGTGCTTTCGCGGACGGGCTTGCTTTCCGTGGAGGGCGTTCCGATCGTGCCGGCTGACGGCCTCTTGGAGTTTCTGACCGGTGCCTGCGGTTGTCGGGCGCAATTTCTGGAGTCAGGCAACCCCTGAGAGACTCCGGGGGGCTCCCGCGGCACGTTCCTGTCCAGGAGGTGCTTTAGGCACAAGGCATAGGACAAGGTGATAGAATTTGCAGTTTTTGCGTGGACATTTCATCTATTCTGCACCCCACGCTGGTGCCTTCCAGTTAAAAGAAGACAACATATCCGTGTTCGCAAAGTATAAATAGCATTGTGGGAGTCTGGTTTCACGACGAATATGACTTCGCAGAATAGACAAATCTTATTGGGAGCTGCGGTAGCTCTCGCCATTTACATCACTCTTTTCAGCTCGATTGCCGGTGTCGCTAGTACTTCGGCCTATGCACAAAGCACAGCGTACTTCAGCATCACGTTGATCGCCCCTACGTCGAACGCAGCGAGGAGGCAGTATGCCTCCATCATCGCTAGCTCATTGGCGAGCGTAGGCATCGATGCGAAGGTGTTCTATGTCACCTTCAGCGAACTTGACACCAGGATGTTCTTCCTGGGCGCTTACCTTGCCAATGGCTCCATCGACTGGAGCCAAACCGGAACGGACTTCGCCCACGGAGGATACGACGCCGGTTTCATCGGGTGGGGTGCCACGGGCCTCTCGCCTGACTCTTCGTTTAGTAACTTCCTGGGTGACTACAGCGATTGGGCGCCGGCCGGCAACAACTACTACTTCTACAACAGCTCGGCAGCCAATGCATTGATGCATGGCGTCTACGGCACCGCCAACATGACTCTGCAGCAGCAGGATATATGGAACCTGCAGGCCCAGATACTTCAGGACACTCCACAGATCACTATCTACTACAACGAGTGGATCATAGCTAGAGATCCGGCATTAGCGGTTTATGGGAACAATACTGTCTTTAACAATGTCGGTTTCCCCAGCGATGTGCAGCACATGTCCGGCCTGAGCACCCTTAACTTTGCCGAGGCGGGCAACGTCTTCCCCGACAACAATCTCAACCCTCTACCGACCACCACGAGCAACTCATTCTACGCCCTCTTCATCTACGCTCCGGCGTTCGAGGGCCTGCAAGAGTTGAACTCAATCACCAGCTCGTACTATCTAGCCCTCGCAAACTCCATCACCTCTACACCTGACGGCCTCAACTGGACCGTCAACTTCAAACCCAACAACTTCCAGGACGGAGTCCCCGTGACTTCAGATGATTACGTCTTCACGTTCCAGTCGCTGTTTGACCCCAACGGTGGTTACGTAGGTCAGGGAACCATGCTAGCCCAGCTAGGGACGAAGGGCGAGTTCACCTATCTCAACGGAACGACGATAATTGACGACCAGACGCCGGCGGGACAAGCTCCGGCTACGTGGTATGCCACGGCGATAGACAAGAACACATTCACACTCGACGTACCGCAAGTCTACGCATTCATGAACATGACGTGGATGACCATATCCCCACTGCCAAAGCACTACTTCGAGCAATACGCAATCAGCACTTGGAACACGCTGCCTTATGTCGAGGCCACTGGGTACACGGAAACTTGGAACGCTGCAGTATATGGTGGCAACGGCAGTTGTCACTTCGTGGGTCCGTTCGGCAATGGCCCCTACGTACTTACCAACTACGACTTTACGAGCAACACCGCGAACGAAGTTGCGTGGGAGGGCTACTGGAACGCCACGGGCCTCGAGAACATCGGGCAATTCGCCGTCAAGAACTACAACGTCGTTTGGATTAATGGTGCGGACGCTGCGGTAGCTGCTTACAAGTCGGGAGAAGTTAATCAGTTGGACACCAACTACGCCCTAGGCACATATGTTTCGACACTGCAGGGCATCGGCGCCAACGTTATCATGGGACCAGAACTGGGCTACCAGGAAATGGGCTTCAACCTCATGAACCCCATCTGGGGAACTGGAACTGGTACACCTGTGGGAACGGCCGCCGCTGCCGCGGCAGTCAGGAAGGCCATCAGCTACTTAGTACCCAGGCAACTCATCGTGAGCAGCCTGTTGAATGGACTCGGTACCCCCGGCATCACGCCTTGGGCTCCAGCCTACGGCTACTGGTTCAATCCCAACCTACAAATGGACCCCTATAGCCCGACACAGGCCGTCGCTGAACTGGCCCTGGCAGGCTACTCAGGAGGATCAGCGGTTATTCCACCGACACCGCCAGCGATAGTGGCGCAGACATACTTGGTCGCCGGATCACCGGTTGAAGTATCAGGAGTGTTGACGGACCCGACCTCAGGAGCGACCATCAACGGCAGCCTCATAACACTGCAAGCGAGCTATGACTATAGCGCCTCGACCGGAACAGGCACTTGGACCGATGTAGCTACAACGACAACAGGTACGGGCGGGGTCTACGCGGTTTGGTTCACGCCTACGCAACCGGGCACCGTCTACTTGCAATGGCTGAACTGGCCTGGGAAAGGCACGGATACCAGCCCCGTCTTCAACGACACCATACTAACATTCAGTCAGGCGCTGACCGACGCACTGACTCCATACGCCCAGTCAAGCCAGGTGACGGCGCTGTCGAGCTCCTTGTCCACCTTCTCGACTACGATAACCAACGAGCTCAACACCTTGACCTCAAAGGTGAATTCGCTGCAGTCCGATTTCAACTCGATCTCATACGTTGCATACGGAGCCATCCTGATAGCAATCATCGCACTTGTCCTCGCGCTGTTGTTTAGCAGACGCAAACCCCAATAGAGAACTACATTCCGAAAGTCACATTTTATATTTTTTCGAATGAGCCCAGCGCGAGCTATGGGGAGAGCAGGAGGAGGGACAGAGCCACGGCCAACAAGATGACCCATACACCCGTCAGGACGAGCATCGCTCCCCTCACCTGCGCCTCTCGGTGCTTCTCCGCGGAGTACTCCGAGTCCGGGTCGCCCAGGAGCCTCCGGGCGCTGACCGTCGTCTGGGCCTGTGAGAAGTCCAGAAGCCCACCGAAGATGAAGAGGAAGGCGACCTCCAGGATCAAGATGTCGCTCAGAACGCCTGCCGCGATGTCGAAGCCGGCGTACAGGTAGAATCCGAACCCGAGGATCGCGTCAAAAGCGACGATGATGAGGAAGTACTTGAGGGATTTGAGGAGGATTAGGCTGACCAGCCGCATCGGAAACCATCTGATACGGCAGCTATTTTAATCGTTCCAATCAAAAGATTTTAGAACGTGCACGCTCAGGAGCCACTTAGATGCCGAAGAAGAAAGACTCCAGGAAGCCCTTCGTTATCAGTTTCAGCGTCGTGATCGTGGCCTTGGTCGCAATCACCCTAGGGCTGCCTTACTTGTCAGGTCCTGCGGTGTACCATTTCCCTACGAATTACAACGTGACGCTAGAGCCCTGGATGGACTTGGTGCCACCCAATGCCGTAAGCGCGGGAGAGATAAAGGTCGCCCAGCTCGTGGCCACCGGGCTAAGCTATTCCGATGTCGGAGCCACCTTCCTGAACGTCTACCAGGCGAGCCTCGCGCTGACGCCCGGAAATGTGTCGACGGTTGCGACCTATGACCTCCCCGCCCCCTCGATCACCGAGAACGGCACAGAGGTGGACATCTTCCAGCCCACTGCCATCGCGTATAGCTCCGTCCTCAACGAGCTCAACTCCAACGACCTCGTGATCAAGGAGAACTACAGGTCCAGTACGATCTACAGGGTGCTGAACCACAACGTCGTTAACAACTCCCTCACCCTGGGATACCTCTTCTTCGACAACGGCTTCATCGTCTACACCCAGGGATCGGCCGACCCCCTAGGAGACATAAAGAAGGCCATGGACTTCTCGCTCGATGGAAGCCCGGGCCTATTTGAAAACAAGACCGTCCAGGCCGCGGTCTATGCCTCTACGGGAGGGGGCTCCGACTTCCTTGCGTTCTATTACGTCTCCTTCTCCACGCAGCTCCAGAACTTCACGATGGGCTCGAAGACCGTGTATTACTCCGGTGGCAATTACGACGGGAAGTACGCCTTTGGCTTCCAGGACCTCAGGGTTTCAAAGGCGCGTTTCGACGATGTGAGGAACCTTTATCCTGACGGCTCCAGCTATTCCATCCTCGACAACTATGTCGTCGCCGACTTCGTCTTCGCACCGGGCGGAGTGAGGAACGAGATTCGAGGGATTCTAGCCTCAAGCTTAAAATCGAAGGGCAAAGATGTCTGACGCATGGATCGTTTCAAACTAGCTTGGCAGGTGACACTGCTCTTGGGGGTCGCGCTGGTCCTTGTCGGCTTATTCGTTCCAATGATTCAAGTGCCCGAGACCATCTTCAAGACGGGGCCGGGCATCGGCTCGAACGAAACGCAGGCTTTGAGCTCTTGGACCGACTTGGAAGAAACCCCTCCAACAAGGGCAGGACAGTCACTGAACGTGCAGGCCTCTGAGGGCGGTTCGGGAACGGTTACCCTACAAATCGTGCAACAGGACCCTTCGGGCAACCTCCCTGACGCGTATCTGATAACGCTGGACCAAACCGTCCCCACCGCAAACCTGACGATACCCGTCAAGTACTTCAACCCTTTCGTCCTGATGATTACGTCGTACAATTCCACCTACAGCGTCTCGGTGAGAGGGGACTGGGTTCAGTACTACCAGGTCAGCCTCGGCATATACTGGGGTGCGACCCTCGTTTTCGCCGGTCTGGTGATGTTCTACTACTACAGGATCGTCGAGCGGAGGGAGGCCGTCTTCAGGAAGGCCATGGAAGACGCGACGAAGGGGACCGCCTGATTCTCTGCCGCGCCATTTTGAAACCATGGCTCTTTGCGACGAGCGGGATTCCCTACACGAAAAAGGTGTAGCTCAGAATGGCCTCTCCATCCGACCGCAGCAGGTAGACGGTGTAGACTCCCCTGCCGAAAGAGGCGATGAATGGCTCCATAGGCAGGGTCAGGTTCACCAGGCCCGGTCCCGTCTGCCAGGTCAAGGCATTCGCAGATAGGGTCCCAGGCGGGCCCGTTATCCCGTAGTCGGAAGGTGGCAGGACGATTCCGATTTCTTTGCCCAGGTCATAGGAGGCCGTGTATTGAGCGTCCTGGCGCAGGGCGCTAACGCTGATATTGGCGGGTGTGGCGTCCATGTAGACTGCCGCCACCGTCAGGTCGAGTGTGGAAGGAGTCGTCCCCTCTATCTGGAGGACACCGTCGGACAACCCCAGAGGACTGGTGAGGTTGATGAAGGTGTTCTCAAAGTCCTCCACCAGGTACATGTTGTGTTCGTCGTACGATATCCCCAGGGAGACGCTGCCGTGGTTGGGATCAAGTATGTTGCTCCTGTGCTCCCAGTTGAAGGAGGAGTCATCGTACATCATCTGCACGTTCATCTCAACTAGCGCCGACTTCAGGTCGTCGAGGCTAGCGTATCGAGAAGGACTCTGGGTTTGCCAGGCGACGTTTTCGAAGACCGCCCCTGTTCCGTTCAGCAGACTGTACCGCATGTAAGGCTTCAGGCCCTGGGTGTCCCAGTGGCTGAAGTAGCCGAAGAACAGCATCGAATTCGCATGCTGCTGCCCGGAGGGGACGACGCTCAAGTTGACCGCTTGAACACCCAAGCTTGACCGGTCTTGGTTGATGAGGACCAGCACGTACTGCGCCAGCCCCTGGTAGCCGGGAGGATAGGTGATGGAGGTCGAGTTCCCGCTGATCTCGGGGTCTCCGACGACGTACGAAATGGAAGACGAGGGAGGCATGTAGCAGGATGCCGCGACGAAGACCAGCAGCACGACTAGGACTCCGCCACCGACGTATCCCACCCTCCTGTCCGCGGTCCTCCCACCTCTGCGACATGATTGCTCGATGGCATCCTTTTTGAGGTTTCCACCGAAGTGGCGCTTGCTTGGACGACGCCCGACGCAGGGAGGAGCTCGTCGCTCGTCCACGGCCTACAGAAGTCAGAAAACCTCTATGCGCTTCCTACCGTTGTGCTCCAGGTCAGACGCACGAAGCACCTGTTCCAGAATTGGAGATTGAATGTCATACCAGATATGGCGATAATCGCCGCAGAGAGAGCCAGGAGTGTGTTGTTGAGGAGAGCCCGATACCTGTCCCTTAATTCGTTGAAGATGGCTGACAAAGCTAATAGGGCCAGCGAAATCGTGGCGCCCTGACACGCCCCGCTTCGACCGGCAGCCCTGTATGAGACCTCCTTTTCCGCCTCATGTGAAGGTTAAATACCGAGCCTACAGGAACAAGAGCTTATGCCTGAGCCCCCGGAAGGGAGGAGCGGGAGCAATCCTCGCACTCTCATCCTGACGGTCCTCACCCTCGCCGCCGGCGGGGCGCTCATGATCCTGTTGGCCGTCGCAGAGTCATTCCTCTCTACCGGCCTGGTGGGCGAGCTCTTCTCCGTCGGGCTCTTCGGCGCAGTCGTCGTCGTCGCTTCGCTTGTGCTCTTCCTCCTGGTTCGGCAGTACACTCAAAGAGAGGACCTCTATCGCCGGCAGCTCTCAGCTGCCAACCGCGAGATGCAGGCCATCTTCAGCGCGTCGCCGGTCGCCATCACGTCGCTGGATGCCGCCGACAACATCTTATCGTGGAACAAGACGGCCGAGTCCATTTTCGGCTGGACGGCCGACGAGGTGATCGGAAGGCCCAACCCCATCCTTCCTGACACCGAAGAAGCCCATGGAATATACGGGAAAATGAAGGATGAAATCCTCAGGGGGGAGAGTTATGCGGCCGTGGCCATAAGGCCACGAAAGAAGGACGGCTCCACCGTTCAATGCTTGATTTCCACTGCCCCCATAAGGGACCCATCGGGGCAAATCGTCGGCATCATGGTTGCCATCACCGACGTCTCCGGGATCAGGAAGGCGGAAGAGGAGCTACAGGAAAGTCAGAGGTCTCTCTCTACCTTGATGAGCAACCTCCCAGGCATGGCCTACCGACGCGTCAACGACGAGAAGTGGACCATGGAGTTCGTCAGCGAGGGGTGCCTCTCCCTGACCGGATATCACCCCTCCGTCTTCGTCGGCAAGCCTTACTCCGACGTCATCCATCCCGAGGACCGAGAGAGGGTCCGCAAGGAGGTGGAGGCTGCCTTGGCCGAATCGAGGCCTTACACTTTTGAGTACAGGATAGTCGCGGCCGACGGCTCCACGAAGTACGTCTGGGAACAGGGAACCGGGGTCGAAATGGAGAGGGGTCGCACAACAACCCTGGAGGGCCTCGTCCTGGACGTGACCGAGCGTCGCCGGGCCGACTTGGCTCTGCGCGAATCTGAGGAGAAGTACCGCGAGCTCGTCGAAAGCGCCAACTCTATCATCATCATGCTTGACATGTCCGGGCGCATAACGTCGTTCAACGAGTTCGCCGTGCGTTTCTTCGGCTTCGAAAGGGACGAGATTATCGGGATGAAGGCGTCGGAGACCATCGTCCCCAAGGTCGATTCCGCGGGCAAGGACACGAGCTCCATGGTGGACGACGTCATCAGGGATCCCGTGCGCTTTGCGAACAACATCAATGAGAACATCAAGAAGGACGGAACTAGGGTGTGGATTCATTGGACCAACAGGCTTGTGCGCGGCGCAAGCGGTGAGCTTGCCTCCGTCTTAGCCGTCGGCACCGACATAACCGAGCTTACGGGAACTCAATATGCCCTCGAAGAGAGTGAGCATAGGTACCGCCAGCTTGTTGAATTCTCGCCAGACGCCATTCTGGTCTACAGCGAAAGCGCGTTCGTCTTCGCCAACGCCGCCGCGGTGACATTGATGGGAGGAGCGTCCGCCGGCGACATTGTTGGCAAGGACTGGAAACAGTTCTTCGAGCCCGTCGATGCCGCAGCTATCATGGAGGAAGTCAGGAAGGGCACAGGCACGGTTCAGGAGACCAACGTCCTGGGAGTGAAGTTCCATCGTTTTGACGGCGCGGTCGCCGACGCCGAAGCCGCGGCCATCCGCGTCTCATACAGGGGGAATCCAGCGGTCCTCGTTGTGGCCCGTGACGTCACTGCCCGCAAGCTGGCAGAGACGGAAAGAAGGATCTTCGAGGAGAGGCTCTCAGCTCTGCACTACTATGACACGGAGCTGAGCTCCGCCAGGAACCTGACGGACGTCTACGAAATAACCATGGACGCCGTCCAACGCGTCCTGGGTTTCGAACACGCCTTCTTCGCCAGGGTGCGCGGGGAATACCTTGAGAGGGCCGCCAGCAGGGGCCAGGGGAGATTCTGATTGCGAAGCTTCCCTTGGACGGCTCCCAGCGAGGTCTTATGGTCAGGGCGGCCCGCACGCACGAGCCTGTCTTGCTCCCTGACGTCACCAAAGACGAAGGCTACTTGATGGGCATCGCCGGCGTAAAGTCGGAGCTGGTCGTCCCCGTCGAACTGGAGGGCCAGGTTCTGGGCGTGATTGACTTGCAAGAGCATGGAGCTTGACGCGTTCGACATCAACGACGTCAAGCTTCTTCAAATCCTCGCCTCGCACATGGCGGCGGCCATCGGCAACCTTGAGCAGCGAACGGAGATAGAGAAGAGGTCCCACCAGCTCGCCTTCCTCCTGCGAAGCTCGGCCCAGATACTCCGTGCCGGAGACGTTCAGGAAAGGCTCCAGAAGATCACCGACGCCATAAAGGACTTGGGCTGGAGGAGGGTGGTGATCTCCGCGAGGGACGAGAACATGGACATAGTGTCCCCCGAAGACCTCGTAACGGCTGGCCTCAGCGACGAGGAACGAGATTTCCTCTGGAGGACGACTTCCTCCGGTATGAGCTGGAGGGACAGGTTCGGACCCGAATACGAGCGTTTCAAGATCGGCTCCTTCTACTACCTGCCTTGGAGCGACCCGTTCGTGAGGGAGAGGACGGCCCAGATAGGCATCTCGAGCCGCCTGTCGCCCGAGCAGATGGTGGACTGGGGCCCGGAGGACCTCCTCTACACCCCTCTGACCCTTCCTGACGGCCGCATCATCGGCATCCTCTCCGTCGACGACCCCGTGGACGGAAGGAGGCCGACGCAGACCTCACTTGCTCCGCTGGAGCTCTTCATCGGCCTGGCAGCCGTCGCCCTCGAGAGCGCACGCCTCTTCAAGGAGCTGGAGAGAGCCCGAAACGAGATAAGGGAATACGCGGGACAGCTGGAGGAGAAGGTCGAGGAAAGGAGCCGCGAGCTGGTGGACGCCCAGGAGAAGTTGCTCAAGGCCCAGCGCCTTGCCACCATCGGAGAGGTGTCGGCCCAGGTGGGCCATGACCTCCGTAACCCCCTGACGGCCATCAACACGAATCTGTACTACCTTCACAACGTCCTCCCCAGGAAGCAGAAGGACAAGGTCGACGTGACCCTCAACTCCATGCAGAACGCCATCTTTCACGCCAACAGAATAGTGGAGGACCTCTTGGAGTACGCGCGGACCGCGGGCCTCAAGAAGAGGAAGCTGCTACTCAATTCTGTCCTGACATCTTCGATGAGCTCGGTCCTGATCCCGAAGAACGTCAGCGTACATGTGAAACTCGAAGACAGAGTCGAGGTGGATGGCGACAGCACAAGGCTGACACGCGTCTTCCAGAACCTGGTGAGCAACGCCGTCGACGCCATGCCCGATGGGGGGTCTCTCACCGTCTCCTCGGCGGTCGGGCCAAAGGAGGTCATCGTGAGCATCTCCGACACGGGCGCCGGCATCCGGGAGGAGAACCTTGGCCTGCTCTTCACCCCCTTCTTCACCACCAAGTCGGAGGGTCTGGGTCTGGGCTTGGCCATATGCAAGCGCCTGGTCGAGGCCCACGGCGGAAGGATCGACGTAAAGAGCAAGGTCGGCGAAGGGACAACCATCAGCGTAGCACTCCCCCTCGCCTCCGCGGAAGGAGGCGCTGCAGACGAAGCCCTCGCCTCGCGGTAGCTGCTTCTCCTTACCTAAGGCGGTTCGATGACGAAGAAAGAACCCTTACACACTACAGACTGCGAGGAAGCGAAGATGAAGCACGAGTACCAACCGCTCAGCGTGTGCGGAAGCAGCAGGAAGATAAGAGCCATCGTCCCCTGCGGGTCCCAGTGGGCCGGATGCCCGGTCTCCCCGAGATTGTCCTCCAGCTCCATCAGACTCCTGACATGTCCTCCATCTCCGAAGGTGTCCCCCATCTCCACGAAAGGATTAATACGGCGTCACCCCTGTTCGCGGATATGCGAAAACGGTTGATGCCCGCCTTCATTCAAGGTCTTCCTCGGGCTCTAGGTCGAGCCGCTCCTGGGCCGGAGGGCATCACGCCGGCAACGAGAGGTGCCTTCGCATCGGCATGAAGGCCGTCGTGACGGGTGGTGCGGGTTTCATTGGGAGCCATCTGGTCGAAAGGCTCCTGGCCGAAGGGGACGAGGTGCTCATCATAGACAACTTCTACACTGGGAAGGCCGAGAACCTCCCCAAGGGCGGCAATTTCAGGCTCCACAGGGGTTCGGCTGGCGACATATCTTCGGTGGCTCATGGCGCCGACGTCGTCTTCCATCTGGGGATGTACAGCAGCTCTCCCATGTATAAGGAGAACCCCGGACTGGTGGGGGAGGTCGTGAAGGATGCCGTCGCCGTCTACGAATTCGGACTGAGGACGCGCTGCAGGCTCGTCGTGGCCTCCACCAGCTCCATCTACAACGGGACGCCCCTCCCTTGGTCAGAGGACATCTTTCCCAAGGTCACCGACTACTACACGGAAGCCCGCTACGCCGTGGAAAGGCTGGGCGAACTCTACTGGAAGCTACATGGCGTGGGCAGCACCGCTCTGAGGCTCTTTAGCGTATACGGAGAGCGCGAAGAGGGCAAGGGGAGGTACGCCAACACCTTCACCCAGTTCCTCTGGAGCGTCATGCAGAGGCAACAGCCCGTGCTCTATGGAACGGGGGAGCAGTCACGCGACCTAACGTACGTCAAGGACATCGTAGAGGGCCTCCTACTCGCTTCGAAGCGGACGGGGGGGTTCGACATCTTCAACCTCGGTACGGGTTCCGAAACCAGCTTCAACGCCATGGTCGAGCTGATATGTGCCAGGTTGGGCACAAAGACTGCGCCCAAGTACGTCAATGCGGACATGACCAATTATGTGATGAGGACCAAGGCCGATACCAAAAAGGCGAGGGAGAGGCTGGGCTTCGAAGCCCGGGTGCCCGTCAAGAAGGGACTGGGTATCATCGCCGAGTATTACGCCGGGCTGGGGACACTTCCTCGGCTGTAGGGAGCCTGACGCCTTCGCCATATCTCGTTGGAATCACCATTCGGTGAATGTGCCGCCTCCCAGTTGCAGAAACGCGCAAAGTAACACGCGGAGGCGTGCCAATCGTTCACGCCTCCGGGGGGCGACTTGACCAGAAAGGCCATCGGCCGGGCTAACATATATATCCTCAAGCAGCAAGAGAATTGGCACAACCGATGTCCACCAAGGTACTGTACTTCCCAAGGTCAGAGAACATCCGTGAACAGGTGGCGGCCAGCGTGGACGCCTCTCTCGCCGAAGCCATGGGCGAGCTGGCTTGGCCTGCCCTCAGAAAGCAGCTGTCGGCCCTGTACGGCCTCTCTCCCGAGGACTTGGTCTACAACCACGAGCGTTTCGTTGAATCGGTGGGGGCCCTCCTCGGCATAAATGCCGCGGTGATACTCTATCCTCTTGTCCTTGCCCACCTCAAGGTCACCTTCCCGCAGGCCCTCAGCGGCGTTGAGTCGCTCGACGAAGCCCCCGAGAAGCTGGAGGAGATAGACCACTCGCTGAAGGTGCAGACGGTCGTGATGGAGAAGATGAAGCTGGGAGATCACATCATGGTCCTCTACGACAGCCTTGAGATGAAGGAGCAGGTGATTCAGTGGTTCTACAAGGGCGCAGTGGAGAAGGACTTCATGTTCGCTCTCATCGCAGGATCGCCCGACAGGTCAAACATAACGGGCGATCTTTCGAGCAGGGGTCTGCCAGTCAACGTGGACGCAAAGCGCACCTCCATCCTCAGCGTCAGGGAATCGTTCTTCGACAACTTCGTCTTCAGCCCCCAGAAGGCACTTGACAAGCTCCGCATGCTCGTCACGGAAGCGAAGGGGAAGGGATACAAAGGGGCGAGGGTGGTCATCGACAACGGTGGCCTCCTGAAATACGGCGAGGAGGTGGGCGTGGCCCAGCTCGAACGGGCGCTGGGCGCGAAGCTGCCCTTCTCGGCCCACATCATGTGCACCTACGACAAGAGGCACTTCGGCTCCAAGGAGAAGCTACGGCAGATGCTCATCGACTCCCATGGCCTCGTCATCCTTCCCGAAGGGTTCCAGCTGGTGTACGTCGACTATGGACCGACGGGCCAGCGGAAACTGTGACGAAATCGCTTATATAACTGAAGGGTGTAACGCTCGTTCAATAGAGCGGAGTGAGTATTTGTGAGCAAGGACCAGACTCTCGGGGCCGTCATTCTTGTCTTGAGTATCATCGGCATCGTCGCCTACGGTGTTCTGATTTGGTACTTCCCGCTCATCGTGTTGGAGATCACTGCCTTCCTTGCGGTGGCCGGAGTCCTCGCCATCCTCGCCTGGATTGGCTACACCTTGGCCACCACACCGCCTCCGCAGCCCATCGAAGAGATAGAGAAGGAGCTTCAGGCCGAGGCGAAGAAGGCAGAAGGTCAAGCGTCCTCTTCCCCCGGAAGCCCGTCTGACAAGCCTGCCACAAAGTAGAAACTGAGTTGAACGAATCAGGTGTAAACGGGGAGCCCAACGTGCGTCGCGACCCGCAGGCTGACCTCTGGACCTCTACCATCCTGCGTTCGCTCGCGGAGACCTCCTCCGACCTGATTCTGTTGGCCGACTCTGACGGAAAGCTCGAATTCGCCAACTCACCTGCCCTCCTCGGCTTCGGCTACTCCAAGGACGAGATCTCCGCCCTTTCCCTCTCCGATTTGGTCCCCCCTCGTTTCAGGGAGACGCTTCTCTCACACATTCAGAGGCTCTGGACCGCCGAGATTGGCGGCAAGCTGCTCGGCTCAGGATGGGACAGCGGCTTGAGGAAGGACGGGAGTGAGTTCCCCATCCAGGCGACGCTTTCCAGGTGGGACATGGCGGGGACCTCTCGCGTGGTCATCTGGGCCCGGGACCTCACCAGCAGCATGGCCATCGAGGACACCCTCCGGAAGCTGGGCAGGGCCGTCGACCAGAGCCCCGTTATCGTCATCATAACGGACACGGAGGGGAAGATCGAATACGTCAACTCGAAGTTCACTGAGGTCACAGGCTACGTTATCGAAGACGTCCTGGGAAAGACGCCACGGATCCTGAAGTCAGGCGAACTCCCTGATGCGATCTACAAGCGCTTGTGGGATTCGATAACCTCTGGCAAAGACTGGCATGGCGAGTTCCACAACAGGAAGAAGGACGGCAGCTACTACTGGGCGGCCGCGACCATCTCTTCGGTGAAAGACGCCGAGGGAAAGATCACCCATTTCGTAGCTGTGCAGGAGGACGTCACCGAGCGGAAGGCACAGGAGCTCAGGCTGGCCGAAGTAAATGAAACGCTCGGCGCCCTGGTGAACGCCTCGCCTCTGGCCGTGCTTACATTCGATACCGCAGGCGCGGTGAAACTATGGAATAGCAAGGCGGAGAAACTCTTCGGCTGGAGCGCAAGGGAGGTAGTGGGCCACTTCAACCCCCTTGTCCCCGCAGACCAAGTGGACTCCTTCGTCGAGAGGTTTCGGACCCTCCTCTCCACAGGAGAAAGTGGCCTCGACGAAGTAGAGTGCGTGAGGAAGGACGGAACGCGCCTGGAGACCAGTCTAATCATGGCCCCCATGCATGACCCCGCGGGCCTGGCGGTGGGTGCGGTCTGTCTGTTCACCGACATAACCCAGCGCAAGAAGCTGGAGGAGGGGCTGAGGGAGAGCGAAGAGAGGTTCCGTCACGCTTTCGAAGACGCTCCCGTCGGCATGACCATCGCCGAGCCGAATGGGATGTACTTCCGGGTCAACAGGGCGTTCAGCGAGATGCTAGGGTATACCACTGAGGAGCTGCAGTCCATAAGCTTCGAATCTATCACTCATCCCGAAGACCTGCGTGCCAATATTGCGCTCAGGACGAAACTCGCCTCCGGTGAGATACCCACCTTCACCATGGAGAAGAGGTACATCCACAAGGATGGCCACACCGTATGGACCATCCTGAACGTCTCTTCGCTGCATGACGCCGCCGGTCGCAGGGTCTTCGATCTATCTATCGTCCAGGACATTTCGCTTAGGAAGGCCTTCGAAGGCGCTCTGGAGGAAAGTGAGGACAGGTATCGTACCCTCTTCGAGCATTCCCCCATTCCGCTCTGGGAAGAGGACTACTCCTTGGTGAAGCTGGAGCTGCAGTCGATGGAGGCCAAGGGTGTCGTCGACATTCGCTCCTACCTGGCGGGGAGGCCGGACGAGGTCAGGCGCCTTCTGAGGCTCGTGAGGATCGTGGACGTCAACCGCGCCGGGTTGGCCTTTCACCAAGCGAAGAGGGAGGAGCTGGGAGGCATCGACTCCATGGTCGATGAGTCGAGCTACGGCGAAGAGGCGGGCATCTTTGCAGCCATTGCCAGGGGCGAGACCAAGTATCAAGCCGAAGTCGTGAACCGGACTCTCCACGGAGAGCTGCGCCTTGTGGACCTCCTTGTGCTCGTTCCGCCGGGCTTCGAAGGCTCGTATGCCAAAGTCTTCATCGCCATAAGCGACATCACGGAGAGGAGGAGGTCCGAAGAGGAGATTAGGAGAAGCGAGGAGAGATACCGCTCGCTCTTCCAGGACTCCCCCATTTCCATCTGGGAGGAGGACTGCTCCGGGGCTCAAGCATATCTGAAGCAACTGGAGGCGAAGGGGGTCGCCGATATTGAGCAGCACTTCATGAACAACCCCGCGGAGGTGGAGGCCCTTATCTCCAGGACCAAGCTCATCGACTTCAACAAGGCCACCTACGACATCTATGGAGTGGCATCCGAGAAGGAGCTCAGGAAGTTCCTGGTCAAGAGGAGCGACGACAGGACGCACTCATTCGTGAAGGCCCTTCTGACATTCTACCGGGGAGGGAGGGAGTCTTCAGCGCAGATTCGGGAGAAGGACATCCGGGGGAGGGACATCTTCACGAGCATCAAGGGCTCGCTCGCAGCAGGGAGCGAGGAGACTTGGGACAGGGTGCTCGTGTCTGTGATGGACATCACGGCCCTGAAAGTGGCGGAGTCCGAGCTTCGCGCCAGCGAGGAGCGGTTCAGGCTGACCTTCCACAATGCCGCCGTGGGCATGACGTTGTCAACACCGGAAGGAGTCTTCGTGAGGGCGAACCCGGCCTTCTGCCGGATGGTGGGCTACTCCGAAGAGGAGCTGACCTCGATGGACTGGAGGAGGATCACGTACAAGGATGACATCCCGACGGACGAGGAGTTCGGCCGACTGCTGCTGTCCGGGAAGATCGACCACTACCATTTCGAGAAGCGCTATCTGAAGAAGGGAGGAGGCCACATCTGGGCTAGGATCACCGTTTCCCTGATCAGGAACAACGCAGGCAAACCCCTCCTCAGCATCGCGATGGCCGAAGACATCAGCCAGGCCAAGGCCCTGGCGGACCAGCTTAAGGAGTACAGCTCCAGGCTGAAGGACAAGGTGGAGGAGAGGACTCGCGAGCTGGACGAGTCTCACAAGAAACTCCTTGAGGCCGAACGGCTTGCCACCATCGGGACGGTGGCCGCCCAGGTGGGCCACGACCTCAGGAACCCCCTGACCACCATCAACACCAGCCTGTTCTATCTGAGGGGCGTCCTGCCCCTGGAGCCTGAGGGTAGGGTCAGGGAGACGATGGACTACATGGAAGCGGCCATAATGCACGCGGACAAGATCATCGAGGACCTGCTGACCTATTCGAGGCAATCTCCGATAAAGAAGGTCAGGCTGGACCTCAATGAACTGATAGAGACCGCCACGGAGAGCGTCGTCATTCCGAGCCACATCAGGCTCTCCTTGGAGCTGGCGCCGGGAACGAAGGTAGCCGGGGACAGGTCTCGTCTGATCCGAGTCTTCCAGAACCTCATCACCAACTCTGTGGACGCCATGGCGGCGGGCGGGAAGCTAACGATCCGGTCCTCCGCCTCCGAGAGGTGGGCTCAAGGCGGTCATTTCTGACACAGGAGTGGGCATGAGCAGGTCGCAGATGGAGAAGTTGTTCGTCCCGCTCTACACGACCAAAGCTCAGGGACTGGGCATGGGCCTCTCCATCTGCAAGAGGCTGGTGGAGGCCCATGGCGGCAGGATCTCGGCCTCCAGCAGGCTTGGAAGAGGATCCACGTTCACCGTGGAGCTCCCTCGACCGGCCGAACGGCCCCACAAGAGGAGCAAGCCAGCCCGAGATGCGACGAATCGGCGGGCTAAGGTATAATACGCTCGTCCGTCATGTCCCCTGTTGCGCGTCAGATGAGCGAGATAACAACCGAGGCCCGGTCAGCGGCACCAGAGCCGGCCGCTTCCCCGGAAGGCCTGCAGCAGCTCGAGAAACAGATAGCAGAGCCAACCGTGGAGGAGGCGCCTGCGCCCACCCCCAAGGGCGTCGTGCTGTGCATCGCGACCCTGAACGCCGAGAAGCAGATCGGGAAGACGGTGTCGAAGGCCCTGAAGTTCGTCAACAAGGTGATAGTCTGCGACGACGGCTCCTTGGACGAAACGGCGTCAAAGGCGCGCGAAGCTGGAGCCTTCGTGATTCAGCACAAAGAAGGCTTGGGCAAAGGCAAGGCCATGTCGGACCTGATGGAGGAGGCCCTCAAGTCCGATCCGCAAATCGTGGTCACAATGGAGGTCGAAAAGCACAACGACCCCGAACAGCTCCCCGGACTAATCGAGCCGATACGCAGGGACGAAGCCGACATCTGCATCGGGGTGCATGAAGAAGGAGGCGTCCCTGTGCCTGGTGTCGAGCTTCTGGCGCTCAACTCGAAGGCCCTGGGAGCGAGGACCAGAGACGATTTCTTCACGTCCTTCGGAGGCGAAGACCAGATGGCAGTCGCCGTCGCCTCTGGGCTGCGCGTCAAGATAGTCACTTTCAAGTCCGCAGTCCTGTCGCCCCCGTCCATTCCATCGCCGAAGGAGGAGCTCACCATCCAAGCCAGATGGGAGAAGGTCCTCCACAGGATTATAACTGAGAGGCCGTTCTTCTTTATAGGCGCGCCCGGCATTGAGCTGACCATCGCGGGGCTGGCTCTGTTCATCGGGGCGTTGGTTTCATACAACTCCGGGGCGAGGCTCAACGTGCCTCTCCTCATCGTGGGAGCCCTGGCCCTCGCCTTCGGCCTTATCTTCATCCTTTCCTTCACGGTCATATTCGCTGTCCTCCACGCCGGCAAGGGAAATCCCGAGCCGCAAAAATAGGGTAAAGGCCCACCGCGACCAAGTGCGGATAATACGGCACAGTATCTCCCTGCAATTGAGAGAGGTCTTCCCCACCGTCTCCTGGAGCTCCGTGCTGGCGCTGGGGATGCCTCCGGCCGCGGCCGTCTCCATGCACATGGCGACTTACGTCCATGGGACCGAGAGAAGGCCGCTTTCAGTGCTCCTTACGCTGGCGGGGTCCGCGTTGGTGCTGCCCGGCGTCGCCTTCTCCTCATTGAAGGGGGTTTTCAAGCACGGAAGGTCTCTCAAAATGAAACAGGACGCTAGTTGCGTGGACTTGCGCGCCATCGAAGCAGAGATGCAGGGATAGCTGGGCCTGCCGCCGTCGCGAGATTTATTACATCGTACCAGCGACCGGTTCAGACGTGTCTCAGGCTGAGATGGATAAAGTGCCCGTACGATGCCCGAAGTGCGGTTTCATGAACGACGCTGGCATTAAGTTTTGCGGCAACTGCGGTGTCGAGCTGAGGGCGACAAGGCTCACCGACTATGTCGAAGCCCTGGCAATCCTTCACATTGCCTCCTCCCTCTACGTCCTCCTCACCCTCGGCTCCAGCTATCTGGTCCAGCACGTCCTCCTCCTCCTGATTCCATATGTGGTCGTCGGGGTCGCAGGACTCTACATAGGGTACGAGATGCATTTGGGGAACGGCGGCACCTGGCTGAAGGTGGCCTCTGCCATAACAATCGGACTCGGGCTGGCCATGACCTCCGTCCTCTACGTGTTCGGCCTAGTCTACGCGGCAGGGCTGGTCGGGCCCTCCTGGGTCCTCTTTCTGGTCTGCGCCTGGCTGCTCTGGGTTAGCCGCAAGAGCATCTGAAGCTAGGATGGCCTCCGTCTGCCCCCGGGCCACCGATCAAGCTGCCTTCAGCCGATGGACTGACGACTCCAGGGTAGGGCCATGGCGATGATGCCATGGACGATGACCAGGGCTCCCAAGCCCACCACGACGAGGGCAAGCACCCCCACCCCGCCGATGCGGAGGGCCGCGTATGCCGACACAACGAACGCCACGTAGAGGCTGAACAGGCCGCCGACGACGTCGTTGAGCGCTCTTCGCGCGCTCCTCTGGACCAGAAGTCGCAGCACCGCCATGACGAACGTCCACAGGCCGACCGACGCGAAGAAGAACGAGGCAGCTTCTAGGATGACCCGGGGAGGCCTGATGAAAGCCCCCAGTTCGCCCATGCTCCTGAAGTAGTCGCCAAGGACGTTGAAGACGTTCGGGAACCTGAGGAAGGTCAACGCGATTATGACTAAGACGGCCCCTGCCGAGATGGCCCCGATGAGGGACTCGTTCTGGTAGACCTCGGGCGGCATGCGGCCGAAGCGAGAGTCCGTCTCCCGGCGCACCGTCTCGGAAACCCTTTCCGCTTCTTGCTGCATCCTTTTTGCGAAGTCTTGGGCGCCCTCCGAAACCCGCTGGCCGAACTGGTCGGCGGAAGAGGAGGCCATCGATGTGGGCGTTCCACAGCTGGCGCAGAACCTCGAATCGTCAGCGTTTAACGCGCCACATTTGCTACAGTAGGGCATCAGCTATCTCTCTCACTCACCCCTCATCCGTCCAGCGTTAAAGGCATTTTGGGGCGGAGTTGGGCGATTGTCCCAGTCCGAAGGCGGACCTCTCCGTCCTGTCATGGCAACGCTAATATCTGGCTTCATTCAGCTTTGCTTTGGCCAGACGATACCCTCATGCCGAAGTCGAAGAGCCGCAGGAAGGACAAGAAACAGGGGAAGACGGCCACGATCACGATCCTTGCCGTCGTGGCCACAGTGATCGTCGTCGGTGCCTACGTCCTCTCCCTCAGCGGAGGAGGCACGGTGGGCGAGACGTCGTCCGTCCCCTCAGCTGTCCTGAACCAGTTGAGCCAGGTCGCCAACTCGAGGTACGGCGCGCCGTCAACGCAGGACATCCAGCCCTTCTCCGGGACCTCGCTGAGCGACGGAGGCAAGACGGTGGTCCTCTTCGTCAGCGGAGACTTCTGTCCCTACTGCGCGGCTGAAAGGTGGGCACTCGTCATCGCGCTGATGCGGTTCGGCAGCTTCTCCTCTCTCTCATACACGTATTCGAGCTCCAACATCGAGCTTCCCAACACCCCGTCGTTCTCATTTGCGAACTACTCCTACAGCAGCCGGTACATCTCCCTCCAGGCATACGAGTATGAAGACCGCAACGGCAAGCCCCTCATGAGCGTCCCGGACAACTACACGGCCCTCTGGAAGGGCCCTCCTTCGTTCGGCACGGTCCCCTTCTTGGACATCGGCAACATCTATGTCGTGAAGGGGACCCAGTTCAACGCTTCGCTCTTGGCAGGGATGAGCCAGCAGCAAGTCATCCAGTCGATTGTCAGCGACGATGCCCTGAGCAAGACGATTATGGCGGCTGCCGACGGGATAACCTCAGCCCTGTGCAACGTCACCCAAGGCAACCCGGGGAACGTCTGCGCCCAGATTCAGCCATCGGCGTCTGGGAGCCTGATTACCGGCAGCCCCAGAAGCATGGCAGAGGCATGGGCAACGGTGCAGTACACGCAGACCGAATGGATCAGGAAGATCTCGGCGCCCACTAGATAGGCTACGAAGACGATGCCTAGCGCCCACAGGGTGAAGAGAGAGCCCGTCCTCCGCAGGGCGATCAACGAGAGCATGACCACGAACCAGACGAGGCCGAGGTAGGCGACGCTGACCCCGAACAACACGGAATACGGGCTCGACGTCACCTGGTTGCAGTCGAGCGGTCCCGCAGTCGGGCAGTACAGGAGGCTCTGGGGGAACGCGGCGTGGTAGGCCAGATAGGCGGAGGAAAGGAGCCCAGGGAGGGCTACGAGGAACGCCACGAGCCTCCAGGAGCCAGCTTTCATGGTCAAACGCCTTGGTGCTTCTCCCTATAGGCTGTGAAGACCCTTTTCTACTTAGCCCCTCGTCGCGGCGCCCTTCTTCCATTCGTTTAGGACGTTGTCGCGGGCGGTTGCGATACTCATTCACCACGGTCTGGATGTTAACCGGGTCGAGCAATTCGGCAAACCAGAAAGGGACAAATCCTAGACTTTTGTTGCTGCAGTCACGCGGCGAGGACCCATCTCGAAACAAGGACCTGTCGAGCCATGACCGACGGTGGGAAGGCATTACGCCGTTCCCTTGCGTTCCCCACTTTTCCCGCCCCGTTCCCTCATCGTTCTCTAGGCGTTCCCCCTCCGTTCTGCCCCATTCCCTGTCGTTCTCGCGCGTTCCCCCCGTTCCCATGGCCCACCGACGTCTTTTCCAGACATGCGCCTACCTGGAGCCTGCAGGAGGCCTGAAGTCAAGCTGACGACGGACAGAAGAATGCGACCCTCGGTCATCAGGCGACGGACGATCACAGAGCGGTGGGCAAGGGTCGGGGAACGGCCGACGTTCCCCGACCGTCATGGCGGCGCCAATGCTCTGGAGAAGCCGACTGGGCCGAAGATCTGACGAGTCAGATTACGGTGTTACCATCGGGATCAATCAGGGGACGGGCCGTAGCCCGATGTCAAGGCCAATCTCAGCGCGAGTTCGACCGAAGCAGGATGAATACCGTCCAGTGGCGATCAGTACATAGGATTCAGTATCACCGGCTCGGACCCCAACAACTTCAGGATGGGGACTGCCTTCGAGGCCCTGAACGAGTCCCTGTGCTCCGCCCAGGCCATCCCGTTCCAAGAGATGGCGTAGAAGACGACGTACTTCGTCGCCCCCCGGCAGCGGGCGGAGACGTATTCGATCGTCTGGAGGATGAGCTTCTCCTGGTCGTCGTAGGCCCCCATGACCACTATCAGGAGGGGCTGGCATGGCCCGGAGGTGAACCCCGGTATCACCGCCGCCCCCTCCGGCCTGAGAGGGGGCTCCCTCCTAGGGAACGGATATTAGAGCGCAAATCGTACCCGCGACGACTTGAACGATTCCGAGCTGTCGCCCCAACAGAAGCTCCTCTTGGCGATGCACAACGCCGGCGCCATCATGGGCAAGTCCGGGAAGAGCGTCGACGAGTTGGCCAGGCTGACTGGCATCCCAGCGGAGGACATCCCCCAGCTGATTGCCGACCACACTGCCGCGGGCTACCTTGGTGACGTCGTGGACGAGGGGGGCGTTAAGAAGTACTTCCTCACCGGTCGGGGGATCATCAGGGTTTCGTCCTTGTTCACTTGATGCATCTTGACTTCACAGCATCACCCTACCATCC
The DNA here is from genome assembly GCA_963842885.1 of uncultured Nitrososphaerota archaeon. Classification (GTDB taxonomy): domain Archaea; phylum Thermoproteota; class Nitrososphaeria; order Conexivisphaerales; family DTJL01; genus DATKKG01. The sequence goes on along the minus strand of CAWJIE010000002.1, from coordinate 206,789 downwards.
TCACCTGGGAGTACCCTCCGCGAGTCATGGGTGACCTTGCCTACTATGTCGAGAGGCTGGCGCAGGGGCTGTCCAGGAGGGAGGGAGAGGTCCACGTCGTCTCCTTCCACGGGGCCGGCCCGGCTTCTGAGGCGGTCTCCCCGAATCTTCAGCTCCACTGGATGCAGAACCCGGTGGACCCTCACCTGAACGCGGTGACATGGTCCCTTTCGCTATGCTCAGAAGCCCAGAGGGTAGCGGCCGACCTCTACTACGGCCCAGGCACCCGGGTTGACCTCTTGGACGTCCATGACTGGCACTTCGTCTCGGCGGCCGTTGGCCTGAAGAAGTCCCTGGGTCTCCCCTTCGTCTTCACCGTCCACAGCCTGGAAGAACAGAGGTCTCAGGACATCTCATCTCCCTTAAGCTCCTGCATAACGGGGCTCGAATGGCTGGGCCTCTACGAATCGAGCGTCATATTGGCCGCTTCGGCTCGCGTGAAGTCCCAGGCGGCAGCCATTCACAAGGTCCCTCCCTCCAAGATCAGGCTCCTGGACGCGGGCTCGTCTTCCTGGCTCGACGACACCCTGAGGGCATATGGCGACGCCAAGGTCGCCAAGAGGGGGGCTTAAAGGTGGTGGGTTACGAAGTCATAATGCTGACATGGGAATACCCGCCGCGGATCGTGGGAGGGATAGCCCCCCACGTCTACAACCTCTCTAAGGAGCTGGCCAAGCTGGGCGTCAGGGTCCACGTCGTGACCTGCGACTTCCCCGATACGAAGGCACACGAAACGGAAGGAGGGGTCCAAGTGGATCGGGTGGACTCCTACAGCTATCCCACCCCGAACTTCGCGACGTGGGTCTCCATGATGAACGTCAACCTGCAGAGGCGCGCGGCCGAAGTGATTCGCGCGTCCGGCGGCAAGGTCCGGGTGATTCACGCCCACGACTGGCTGGTGGCCAACGCGGCCATCGGTCTAAAGCACATGTTCCGCCTCCCCCTGGTTTCGACCATCCATTCCACCGAGAAGGGCCGCCGAGGCGGGATTTATGACGACTACCAGAGGATGATTAGCTCCGAGGAGTCCTGGCTGACCGGGGAGTCGTGGAGGATAATCTGCTGCAGCAATTTCATGGTGGGCGAAGTGACCGAGGCCCTCGGCGTCGCCCGCGAGAAGATCGACGTCGTTCCCAACGGCATCGACCCCACGCCGTTTCGGGCGCCGCTGGACCGGGCCGCCCTCAGGGCCAGGTTCGCCCGCCCGGACGAGAAGCTGGTCCTCTACGTCGGAAGGCTCGTGCACGAGAAGGGCGTGAACCTCCTGGTGGAGGCGACCCCCTACGTCCTCCGAAGGGGCCCCGCAAAGATCGTGATGGTAGGCGAAGGCTACCTCAAGGAGAGCATCATCGCCAGGGCCAGGGAGCTGGGCGTGTCGGAAAGCGTCTACGTGACGGGCTTCCTGGACTCCGATACGCTGAGAGGCCTCTTCCGGGTGGCCGACGTCAGCGTCATACCCTCGCTCTACGAGCCCTTCGGCATCGTCGCCCTGGAGGCCATGGCGGCTGGGACCCCCATAGTCACCCTGGGCTCGGGAGGCCTCAGCGAGATCCTCCAGAACGGGGAGACGGGGCACTTCGTCCAACCCAACCCGGCCTCCCTGGCCGACGGCATCTCGACGGTCCTCTATTCGCCTCCATTCGCCGAGTCCCTTCGGGCGAAGGCCGCCCAGAGGGTCCCCCTCTATAGCTGGGCCAACATCGCATCTCTGACCACAGGTATATACAGGCGTACAATGAAGGAGTATGACGCGGGCACCTGGAAACCTTCGTCGCCTCAAAGGTCCCGCGCTTTGCCATAGAAATCAAAGGTGATTGGTTGAGAATAGGCTTCTTCGTCTGGGAGTATCCTCCATCCCTCGTGGGAGGGCTGGGCACCTACGCGCAGAACATGGCCCCCAAGCTGGTGAACCTGGGCCACAACGTGTCCGTGTTCACGATGAACAGGGGAGGCCTCCCCACCAAGGAGGTCCTCGAGGGAGTGGACGTCCACAGGCCCCAGATCATGGACATGACGAAGGGGCTGTCCCTCATCGCCTCGGACGGCCTCAACCGTTGGGGCTCGGGCCTCAGGTTCTTCTCGGACATCGCGGTCTACAACACGCTCTCCGCCTCGAAGTTCCTCAATGAGCTGGTCGCCAAGGAGAAGGCGAGGTTCGACATGATCTGCTACCACGACTGGCTCAGCGCCCTGGCCGGCATCACGGTGCAGCAGAACTCGAAGCTGCCCTCCGTCTTCCATGTCCATTCCACCGAGTGGGGGAGGACCAACGGTCAGGGTTCGGACGTCGTGTCCAACATCGAGCAGGCGGCGTCCCAGACCGCCGACCGGATAATCACCGTCAGCAACGTCATGAAGGAGGACCTCATCCGGCACGGCTGGCCGAAGAACAAGATCGACGTGGTCTGGAACGGCGTCGACCCCGCCGTCTACGACCCCGCAAGGATCGGAAGCGGGGAAGTCGAGGCCCTCCGGGCCAAATACGGCATCGCCCCGGACGACAGGATGCTGCTGTTCGTGGGAAGGCTCTCCCCCGTCAAGGGGATACTCTCCCTGATTCAGGCCATGCCTGACATCGTCAAGCGCCAGCCCAAGACCAAGCTGGTCGTCCTCGCCAGCGGCGAGCTCGAGAGGGAGGTCATCTCCCTCGTGGAAGGCCTGGGCCTCTCCGGCTCCGTGAAGCTCCGCCTTGAGTTCGTCGCCGAGGAGCTGAGGATCCTCCACTATGCCGCCTCCGACCTCTGCGTCTTCCCCTCCAGCTACGAGCCCTTCGGCATCGTCACGCTTGAAGCCATGTCCATGGCCAAGCCCGTGGTCGCCGGCGCAAGGGGCGTCGTCGGCTTCGTGGAGCAGGTGATCCCCCATGGGCCTGACAGGTGCGGCATACACGTCAACGGCTCCGACCCGGGCGACATCGCCTGGGGTGTCGACGAAGCCCTGAAGGATGCCGAACAGGCGAAGGCCTGGGGCGCCAACGGGCGCCGCCGGGTGCAGGAGTACTTCACCTGGGACAGGGCGGCGGCGGAGACACTGAAGGTTTACCGGCGGGCCAACCGCTGAAGCGGCGTCGCTCTAGGCCCTGAGCTCTCTGGCCACGTCCTCCGGCCACGTCTCGACGACCACCTCGTCGTGGAGCCTCTCCATGAAACCCGCGTCTGAGGTGTAGAGCTGCTTCAGCTTCGGCCTAGAAATGAGGCGGACATGGAGCGAGAAGCCTCCGGTCCCCTGGCCCAACGGCCCCGAGTACACGGCCATGTTGAGGCCCTGCACGCCGAGGCGGCCGTAGACCTGGAGGGCCTTCGACAGCCCCCTTGCCAGGTCCCCCATGCCGGACTCGTCCAAGCCCAGCAGCTCTGAAGCCCCATCCGCAATGCCCAACACTTCGTTGTTCCCCATTGGTGCGAAGCTCGCGACCCAGCTGAACGCTCCGTCCCTGGATGCGAACCTCTCGCCTCCGGCCTCCTCCGCGGCGCGGAGGTCGGACCAGAAGCTCGACCCGTTCCTGCCGAAGTAGGAGAGGGACGCCGCCAGGGCGGCTCCGACGTACCTCGTGGGGGTGACGTCGGCCACCACTTGGAAGTGCGGGTGCATGAGGGAAGCCGCCGCCGTGGGCAGGCAGTTCCAGTTCACAGAGAGATACTTCGATTCGGGGTCCCGCGCGTGAAGCCTCCTGGCGTACTCGACAGAGGCGCGAAGCCCGTCTCCAACGACCTCTTCCCCCATCCGCTCTAGAGGCACGTAAGTGAGTCTCGGAGAGGGTCACCACGGCGTGGTGCCTGGCGAACGGGAACAGGTTGGGGAAGACGGTTGAGGCGCCGACCCTTATCCTGCCCTCAGGGGCCAGCGAAGGCGGGAACTTCGGGGTGCTGGACTCGATGTTGGCGGGGCAGAAGAAGCAGCCCTTCTCGGTGGACTTGGCCAGCTCCTCCAGCGAGGAGTCCCTGGAGAGGTCCTTCGGCCTGTTGGCCCGCTGCGCGTTGATCCTGCACCACCTCTCCAGAAGGGGGTCCTTCCGGCGCTCTATCGTCTGGACGGTTTCACTGAAACCCTTTGTCGGGTCCAGGAGCCTGGCCTCGGTGACCTCCTTCTCGAACCTTATCCCTGAAATCAAAGGCCTACGCGACGGTCGCCCCGGCCTTCCTTAAATCTTCGTCGTAGGTCCTCAGAAGCTCCGCCACGCTCCACGCCTGGGCGATGCAGCCACGGGGCAGGTGAGGTGAATTGCCGTCGAAGATCTCCGAGATGCTTCCCAGGCCGGCGTCGGCCACGTGCCCCAGGAAGGCGTTCAACATCCTGCGGACCAGCGCGTCCCTGGGGGCGCTTCTCGCCTTGAAGGCAGCCGTAATGAAAGGCCCTGCGAGCCAGGACCACGCCGTGCCGTTATGATAGGCATAGTCCCTCTGGTCGGGGCTGCCGAAGTATACCCCCTTGTAGTTGGCGTCGCTCGGCGACAAGCTCCTTAGGCCGTATGGGGTGAAAAGGTGCTCCTGCACGACGTGGAGGACTCTGTTCCACCTCTGGCCCGCCAGCACGGCGTATGGTAGGCTGATGGCGAAGACCTGGTTAGGCCTTATGGAGACGTCCCTCCGCTCTCCGTCGACGGAGTCCGAAGAGGTAGCCACCCTCCGCGAACCAGAACTGCTTGTTGAAGGAGGCCTTCACCTTCTTCGACAGCTCGAGGTAGCCTCCATCGGTGGCGCCCGTCGCCCGTCTCAGGGCGTCCATGCTCCTCAGGGCGTTGTACCACATGGCGTTGACCTCTACGGACTTGGCCAACCTTCGCACGGTCGGCGCGCCGCGCACCACAGCGTCCATCCAGGTCAGGGGAAGGTCCTCCGTCCGGGACTCGATGAGCCCGTCTTCGGCCATCCTGATGCCGAAGTCTGTCCCCTTCGCATAGGACTCCATGATCGGAAGTGAGCCCACCCCAGACCTCCTTGAGGAAGGCCATGTCCTTCGTCCGGTCCCAGTACTTCTTCATGGCGTAGACAAAGAGCAGGGAGGTGTCCACGGAGGCCCAGGAGCGATTTCCTCCATCCATGACGACGGGGAGGAGCCCTCCGCGCTGTTCCCTGAAGAACCTCCTGAAGACGGCCCTGGCCGCGTCCTCTCGTCCCGTCGCCAGGAGCAGCCCCGGGATGGAGACAGCGGCGTCGCGGCCGTACTCTCCGAACCAGTGGTACCCCGCCACTATCGTAAGGTCATCGGTGCCGGGCGGCGTCACGACGAACTGGCGGGACGCCAGCCTCATCCAGGCGAGCAGCGCCAAGGGCGCGTCGAGCTTTGACGCGTACCCCTCCGTTCCGGGCGCAGGAGGAGGTCCCCCAGGGAGGGCAGCGGGGGGCTCCACCGAAGCCGTCAGCGTGAGCCCCTCCCCCACGTCGAGGATGGCCCGGAAGACGCCCGGGTTGAAATGGTCTTCGCTGTTGGGATACCCCCTCTCCTCCTCCTCGTCATAGAGCATGTGCCGGTACCAGACGCCGGTGCCCTCGTAGGTCCCATGGTCGCATTTCAGGTACAGGCTGGGAGGGCCCGGCCGACGAATCGACCCTGACGGCGCTGCCGGCGAACTCCTGGGAGAAGGAAAGGCCGCCCGCCTCCTTCGTCCTGCCGTGGAAGCCCCTGTGGTTGATCAGGGGCCTGATCGTCAACTCCGACGGCCCCCCTCCCTCCTCGACCGTATATGAAACGTTCACCGCATTGAGGCCCTGAGGCATGGAGACGACCTTCCGGACGGTCGTCCCGTCCAAGGTGTAGCGCCACGTCGGATCGGGGGCCAGCTCGAACCCCTTTAGGTGCTTGAACCCCTCGGGGTGGAGGAGGCCGGGATAGTGGTTGGTCGACAGGGGGTACCAACCCTTTGCGGTGCGCAGCTCGTCCTCGACCTTGGACAGCAGGAGGACGCGGGTCAGGTCCGGCTGCAACCCGGCCACCAGCAGCCCGTGGTAACCCCTCGAATTGGCGCCGATGACCGTGGAAGAGGCGTAGCCCCCCAGGCCGTTCGTCACGAGCCATTCCTTCGACTTCGATTGCTCGTAGTTCCCGAGGACATCACGGCCGAATGTTATCGCGCTGCTCACTCTATGGTCAGACCCATGGCCTTGAGATATCCTTTCCTAGCATTCAGCTGTTTAGTCGAGATGCGAAGTAGCTCCGCCCTGACCGTTTCACCATTCAGCTTCCTCCGCCTGAGCTCCGCCATCTCCTTCGTCAGGGCCTCATCCTTCAGGCTCCCCTCGGCCCAAGCCTCGAAGTCGCCCCTCTTCACGTGGAAGAGGAGGCTTTCGGGGGGGACCTTCGAAAGGGCTCTCCTGAACCCCGCCAGGCTCCACGCGCGCACCCCGACGAAGCCCTTCTCTCCCTCCTCGGTGTGGAACTCGAATGGCTCGTTGGCGGCGTCGACTATCTCCCTCACCCTCCATTCGAAGTCGAATGCCGCCGCCTGGGCGCACACGAACGCCTCCGCGGCCGACCCATGCGGGCTAAAATACGAATGTACCGTCCCCGGCCCTCCCCCTCCGGTGAACATGTAGTAGAGGTGGTCGCTCACCCCCAGAAGCCTCCACGTCCTGATGACGTCGCGCGACCCGGACTCCTTCACCAGAGGCTCCATCTCTCTCACGGAGGTAAAGTAGGCCCACTGCATGGAGTTCCCGATCCAGCTCGCCGTCCCCCGCTCGATGTCGGCCCAGGATATGGTCTGAGGTTCCGGGACGTCCAGGACGCCCGCCGCACCGTGGTGGCCGGCGTACTCGGAGGGGAGCTCCATCTTCAAGTCCCCCCTCTTCAGGATCTCCCCCGGCAGCCCGGCCAGGAAGTCATGTATGCCGGTCTCCGGCCAGTGATGCTCGCCGAACGTCTCGTAGTCGGGGAAGATGCAGACGGAATCTCCCTCCGCCTTGGACAGCCAAAAGGCGTACTTCTCGGCCGTGAGTGGCCATTCGCTCCACCTCCTGTCCGAGAACCTGAACCCCACGTCGTCCGTCAACCTGTAGTTCCTCAGGATTACCTTGAGGCCTCCGCTCTCAGCGGCCTCGTAGATGTAGTTGGGAGACCGGTCGCCCAGGACCCTCTCCGCGCCCTCCGTGCAGATGGCCTTGAACCCGAGGCTCGCGACGGCCTTGGCTATCGAGTTGTTGTATACGAGCTCCGTGTTTTCGAAAGCGGTAGTGGAAGCCCCCAGGAGCTCCTTGACGGCCCTTCCCTGCTCCCTCACCTGCTCCTCGAACTCGCCCTTGTCCTGATAGAGGGAGCTCAGCGAATGGTAGTACGTCTGCCCCAGGAACTCCACCCTCCCAGTCCTGGCGAGCTGCCTGAACCCCTCCAGGACTTCCTTTCCGTAGAGCTCGCACTGATCGAGGAATGTCCCTGAAAGGCTGAAAGACAGCTTCACCGGACTTTCGCCGTCGGCGTTCCTTTCGATGGCCCGCAGCAAAGCGGCGTTGGCGGGCACGTAACATTTCTTTGCCGCCCTTTCGAAGACCTCCCTGTCGGCGGCGGAGTCGAAGTAGTGCTCCGTGAGCCCTCCCTTGTCGAGCTTCCTGAAGGCTCGCTTGGCCCAGAGGAAGTCCCTCTTGAGCCTGAACGGCTGGTGGACCTCGAATATCAGGAGGATGCTCTTCATTCCAAGAATCCCCATCTCAGACAAAGATAAACCCCCCCTCCTGCGTATATATGGATTAGTCGGCTCCAATTGAACCCTTCAGACCTCAAAGCCATCATACCCGTCGGGGGGGAGGCCAAGCGGCTCAAGCCTCTCACTGCGGAGGTCTCGAAGGCCGTGGTGCGGATTTTCTGCAAGCCCATGGTCGAGTTCGCCATGGCCGAGCTGGCCCAGCAGGGGGTCAGGAACTTCGTCATGGGCGTGAAGGGCTACGTCAACTACGTCTCCCTGATGGACTATCTGAAAGACGGCGTCGGATTCTCGGCTGAATATGGCATCTCCCCCAGGGTCCACATCAAGTACCAGCCCAACGTCGAAGACGTCGGCAGCGCCGACTCCGTCCGCATCAACATGGAGTATTTCGACATCGACGGGCCCGTGATCGTCGTCCAGGGAGACAACCTCTTCAACCTGGACCTCAGGGACCTCCTCTCCTTCCATGAGAAGAAGAGGGCCGCCATGACGGTGGTCCTCACCCCGGTGGACGACGTGGAAGGCTACGGCGTGGCCGACGTCGCCGATGGAGGGAGGATCCGCAGGTTCGTCGAGAAGCCCGCCAAGGATGAGGCGCCGTCGAACCTGGCCAACGCCGGCATCTACCTTCTCTCCGCCGGCGTGCGCAAAGTGTTCGACGATCCCCACGTTCAGGAGATGATACGCGGCAAGAAGCGCCTCGACTTCGGGATGGACTTCATCCCCTTCATGACCGACGGCGGCCACCCGGTCTACGGGTACACCATGAAAGGAGAGTGGTTCGACGTGGGGACGCCCAAGGGTTACCTCCGGACCATGGAGAAGGTCCTGGGTGGCCGGCGTACCTCCTTCTACCTGGGCGAGCCCGTCAACGGGCTCGAGAGGGTCTGGATCAAGGGCAACTCCCTCGATTCGGAGAAGAGGAGAAGGGTGATAGTGGAGAAGGTCAGGGAGGGCAAGATACGGCTGGAGGGCTCGGTGCTCGTGGGCCGCCACTGCCAAATCGGCGACGGCACCACCATCAGGAACTCCTGCATCGACAACTTCTGCGTCCTAGGCGAGGGAGTGACGATCGAGAACTCCTCCCTAATGGACAGGGTCGTCGTCGGCGACGGGGCTGATGTGCGCCAGAGCATCGTCGGCAGGCACGCCCGCATCGGATCCAGCAGGGAGAAGCCTACGTGGGTGGTCGGTCTCTCCGTGCTGGGTGACGACGTGAGCATAGGAGAGGGGTGCGTCCTCAACGGCAACAAGGTCTTCCCTCACAGGACCCTCAAGGACTTCAGCGGTCGCGGCGGCGAGGTCATCTCCTAGACTTCGGGATGGGACGGAGCCTTCGAGAGCGTCCTGCCCATCTCTCTTCCCGTCCTCTGGAAGAGCTCCTCCATCTTCTCTGCGAGCCTCACACTGCTCCTTTTCCTCTCCTTCCGCTCCTCCTTGGTGAGTGTGACGCCTCTGTCTTCGTCCTCCTCGGGGATGAACACGCGCGCCGACATCGGAGGCCAGAATCATAGTGAGGCCCCGAGAGCGAAGCTTCCTCTCGATGTACTTTGCCGCGCTGCCGGCCCAGTAAGAGTCCCTCCTGGTGTCGAAGGCGAACGCCATCTGGCCGCAGAATTCGACCCCTTCAAGGGAGTTGAGGAACTCCTGCATGGGCTGCGACGCGGTCCTGAAGTGAGTGGGCCCGCCGACGGCTATCAAGTCGAACTCGGTTAGGCCCTTGACGTCGGCCTCGGCGATGCTGCCGCATCTCGTCCTGACCCCAGATTCCTCGACTCCCCGCGCCAGCGCCCTGGCCACGCTCTCGGTGTTCCTATAGCGAGTGTCGTAGAGGACGATGGCTCTCATTTCGCCCTCCCTGTAGCCCCTCTTGGGGCGGCCCTAGTCAAGCGACGGCTGAACGGCTCCGGCCGTATTTAACCTCTCGACCGGGGGGAAACACCATCAGCCGCCTTCAGTTGGCCAGAAGAATCGTGCAGAGGGCCTGGTCGGTTCTGTCGACCGTGCGTTCACATGCGCTTCCTCCTCCTCTGCAAGTACGTTTGGTGGTTCGAAGCGCTGATAAGCCTCGGCGGCGTCAGCTACAGCCATGCCGCTGGTTTCAGCAGCCATCCTGCCGCACGGCACGGCCGCGATACCGGGGTTCAGGGAGGGAAATGCCGACTTCTCTGACGTGACGAAAGGGATGAGAAAAGCCGCCTCCCTCGTCGCCAGCAGGAACCCCCGGATCGTCGTCATAGCCTCCCCTCACAACCTTAGGATAGAAGGGAAGATAGGCGTCGTGAGGACCGAGAGCTGCGCCGGAACGCTGGAGGAGGGAGAGAAGAGGCTCTCGCTCTCCTGGAAGTGCGACGTGCGGCTGGCCGATTCGATACTTGAGTCGGCCGAGAAGAGGGGCCTCCCGGTCGTAGCTGTCAACTTCGGCACCAGCTCAGGCCCCGAATCGAGGATGCCTCTGGACTGGGGAACGATGGTCCCCCTCTGGTTCCTCCCCAGGAAGGTTGGAATTGTCCTCGTCACCCCATCCAGAGAGATCCCTTGGGCCGACCTTGTAGCCATGGGGGAATGCGTCGGCGAGGCGGCCAGGGGGGCGGCGACAAGGGTGGCCTTCGTCGCCAGCGCCGACCAGGGACACGCTCACAAGGAATCGGGCCCATACGGCTTCGACAGGGCATCAGAGGAGTACGACGCGAAGGTGGCTTCCCTCGTAAGGTCGGACAGGTTGAAGGGACTCTTGCGCTTCGATCCCGCGTTCGTAGAAAGGGCCAAGCCGGACAGCCTCTGGCAGATGCTCATCCTGCACGGTGCCCTCAAGGGGAAGGGCCTGAAGCCAGCGTGCTGCAGCTACTCCTGCCCGACGTACTACGGCATGCTCTCCGCTGTGTACATCTGACCTCCCTCATCCCTTGTAAGACGTGCGTAGCCTCCCCTCCCTCTTGGCGGTAACAGGCGATTGCGGCGCCCCTGCGGGAATTCGGGGCTCGCGACATGCGCAAGGTCTGGCTGCAGAGGGGAGCAGAGCCCTCGGAGGCCCTTGCGATCGCCAAAGAGCTGGGCTTAGAGGCCGTTTCCGGGAAGTGCATCCTGATGTACGCTCCACCCGTGCGCTCGATCCATGACTTCCACCGCGCCGTCGCCAAGCTGGTGGGCCAGCTATAGATAGGTCTCCTTCATGGTGTCGCGCACAAAGGCGCAACGGTTATAGAGCGCACAGGTTCCTAAAGGTCAGTTGCCTCGGTTAGCTTCACGCGAAGGCGCATACCCTGGTGACTTCCGGACATCCTTCGTGGTCCGCCCTTGAGCGACATCATGGACTCTGGACCTGGAGCGCGGCCCACCGAGGTCACCGTCCGAGAGGCCGAGGCCAGATTTAGAACCATCTTCCAGAGGGCCGCCGTCGGTGTTGCCGTAGTGGATGTCGAGCGCACCATCATCGATGCGAATCCCGCGCTTTGCAAGATGCTGGGGTACGAGCTCTACGAGCTCAAGGGGATGGACTGGGAGGCAATCATCCACCCCGAAGACGAGGCAAGGAACAAGGCTGCCTATTTGGAGCTCCTCGCCGGTCTCACGGACAGCCATCAGGCGGAGGTCAGGTTCAGCACGAAGGAGGGGGTCGCGCGCCGGGGGCACATGACGATCTCGGTCGTCAGGGACGCCGACCTCTCCCCGTCTTCCATAGTAGCCCTGCTGGAAGACATCACCGAAAGGAGGGAGATGGAGGAGAAGCTTCGGCTGACGGAAAGGGAGGTGAGCACTCTCCTGGACAGCATCCCCGCGTACGCGTTTCTCAAGGATACCCGGGGCCGCTTCATGACCGCCAACAGGAGGTTCTGCGATGTGGTCGGCTTCAGCAAGTCGGAGATCGTCGGGAAGACGGACTACGACATCACCAGCAGGGCGCTGGCGGACAAGTACGCCGCCGACGACAACAGGGTGCTGACAACAGGCGAGGCCATCCACTGGGAGGGGCCATGGGCGGAAAGAGGGAAAGCCATGGTGGCTGAAACCACCAAGCTCCCTTTGAAGGGTGAACGCGGCCGAATCTTAGGGATCATCGGCCTCGTCTACGACATCACCGAGCGGAAGACGATGGAGGCGGCCCTCCTCGAGAGCGAACGGAGGTATAGGACGCTCTTCGAAGAATGCCCTGTCGCACTGATGGTGGAGGACTTCTCCGTGGCGAAGGCCGAGCTGGACGTCATGGCTCGGCGGGGCATCAGATCGCTCAGGGAGCACCTCGCGGCGAACCCTGGCGAAGTCAAAAGGCTGGTCGGGAAGGTGAAGCTCATCGACGCCAACGCGGCTCTCGTTCGCCTCTACGAAGCCGGCGGCAAGGGGGAGCTGAACAATCTCTATCAGATCCTCAGCGAAGAGGCAGTGGCCGGTTTCGTCGACAGGTTCGTGGCGCTGGCGGAAGGGCGCAGGGAGTTCGAGACCGAGACCCAGAACAAGACCCTTAGAGAGAAGCTCATCCCCGTCGTCGTCAGGTACATCATACCGCCGGGTTCCGAGAAGACCTATTCGCGAGTCATAGTCTCCGTGACGGACCTCACCCAGATAAAGAAGAACGAGGAGGCGCTGCGCTCCTCCGAGGAGAAGTATCGGGAGCTGGTGGAGAACGCCCGCAGCATCATCCTCAAGCAGGACATGAAGGGCAGGATACTCAGCATCAACGAATACGGGGAGGAGTTCTTCGGGTTCCCCGAGAAGGAGCTCATCGGGAAAGGGGTGGTTGGCACCATCGCCCCGAAGACCGAGTCGACGGGGAGGGACCTGGGCACGCTTATCGAGGACATCTACGCCCACCCCGAAAGCTACGCCAACAGCGTCAACGAGAACACCAAGAAGGATGGCACGAGGGTCTGGGTCCACTGGAGCAACAACGTTGCGAAGGACACCGGCGGCGAGCCCATAATACTCAGCGTGGGCACGGACATCACCGACAGGAAGATCATGGAGGAGGACCTGAAGAGGTACAGCACCAAGCTGGAGGAGATGGTCAAGGAGAGGACCAGGGAGCTTAACGAATCCAACAGGCAGCTGCTGAAGGCGGAGCGCTTGGCCGCCATCGGGAGCGTGGCCGCCCAGGTGGGCCATGACCTGAGGAGCCCCCTCACCGCCGTCCGGACCGACCTCTTCTACCTGCAGAACGTCCTTCCAGAAAGGGAGAGGAGGAAACTGCAGGGAGTGCTCAAGTCCATGGACGAGAGCCTGGTCCACGCCAACGGGATCATCGCCGACCTCTTCGACTTCTCCAAGAAGACGAAGCTGAAGATGAAGGAGCTGGACCTCGGCAGGGTGGTCAGGTCGGCTCTCAGGCAGGTCTCAGTTCCTGCCCACGTCAGGATCGTGACGAAGCCGTTTCCCGAAGCGCCGGTCTCCGGAGACTCCACCTACCTGGTCAGGATTTTCCAGAACATCATCTTCAACGCCATCGACGCCATGCCCAAGGGAGGGACCCTCACGATCGGGATGGTCGTTCATCAGAGGACCGTTGTCCTCTCCTTTGCGGACACCGGCCAGGGGATATCGAAGGAGAACATGGGGAAGCTCTTCACACCCTTCTTCACGACGAAGCCAAAGGGCACGGGCCTGGGGCTGGCCATCTGCAAGAGGCTCGTGGAAGCCCACAGAGGCACGATTTCCGTAGACAGCGAACCTGGGAAGGGAACCACGTTCACGCTTACGTTCCCTATTTCCTGGCATCCCTCCGGCTAGGACTCTCGTTCCCGCGGGATGATCGGCGACCTTCTGCCGGGTCCAAGTTGATGTAAGGGCGGGCACAGGGGACCAGCTGTCGCAGACTGCTTCTCCTCTTCCCAGAGGCCACTCTGCCTCTGCGGGTTACCCAGCGTGGCACCCCGTCCCACTTGGACGGGCATCTGAAGCGGCGCCCAATGGGTTACAGTTCATATATCGAGTGAGCGCCACTCAAGGATGTTGGCGAAGCCGGCATTTCGCGACGTCCTGGAGCTGGGCCTAGCCTTCGCCGTCTCCCTCGGGGCCGTCGTCCTGGTGAACTCCCCCTCATATCATTACGTCTCCGCGGCGCTGGCGACCTATCTGGGCCTCCTGGTGGGGATCCCTCTGGTCTCCGCGAGGCTGAGGAGGTCGGACTTCGCCTCCGAGCAGGGCCTTAGAGGGGCCACCGCCCTGTCTTGGAAGTGCTTCGCGGCCGCTCTCCTTCTCCCTCTCGTCTTCGTGCCGATGCTGTGGCAGTCCGACATCGCCCCCACCATAATGTTCGCGGTGGTCGTCGCCCCTCTGTGCGAGGAGATCTTCTTCCGGGGGTACGTGGCGGGACGCCTTCGAGGGCTGGGCATGGTCACCGCCTCCGTGGCCTCCGCCGTCCTCTTCGCCGTCTTCCACCTCGGGGCTCAGCAGTTCCAGGACCCCATCTCACTGACTATCCTCGTGCTCTTGGGCTTGGTCTACGCCCCCGTCTTCTTGGTCACCCGGAGCGTCTACGTCACGGCCAGCATCCACGCCGCATGGAACCTGTTCGCCTACCTCAGCACCGCCCTGCCGGCCTCCCCCTTCGGATACGTTTCCTATGCGGCCCTGGGGGTCATCATGATGGTGGACCTCGCACTCGCGATCCTGGAGATAGCCCAAGCGCAGAGGAAGGCAGCGGTGCCTTACGTAGGAGGCGCATTTCCAGCTGAGTTAGCGGCCGCTCAGGCGCGTGGGCTCATCTTGGAGGAAAGGTTCCTCTCGTCAAGATTCAGTAACAAGCTCTTCGTTTAGAACTGCCTTGGGCTCGCTCCAGCCTTCCGACAAGCTCACCAGGTACAAGGTGCTGGCTGTCACCTTCCTGATCCTCGCCTTCACGACATACGCATTCTTTCTTGACATCCTCATCCCCGGTCTCCCCGACTCGAGCTATCGTCTGAAGGTGGGGTTCGACCTCTTCCTCATCCCTTGCCTCCTGCTTGCCGGCGGGCAGCTGATGATTGGCGGGTTCATAATCTTCATGACCGTCCTCACCGTTTCGCGCGGGAAGTACAAGCTCAGGATGTGGCAATCCATGGCCATGGGCGGCTACCTGACCTTCCTCTTCAGCCTGACCTACGCCGCCTACCCTCTTCACGGTCCGGTGTACTACGCCGCCTTCGTCAGCACCAGCCTCTACGCCATCTCGTTCGAGGTCGTCTGGGCGGCTTCCTCGATAGTCTCTGCGGCCTTGGCCGTCAGGCTTCTGAGTGGAGCCAGATGGAAACACGCGCTCTTCTCCGCCGGCCTCGCGCTGCTCATCATCATCGTGTCGGCCTCCTGACGGGCTTCACATCTTTCTGTCAGAGGGAATCTCGCCGGATAAAGGCAAGGGCGAAGATGGCCGCGAAGGCGAGGAAGAGTCGGACGACGTGCAGCCTTCCTAGGCCAGCCCGATCATCTTGAGGCTCATGTCCCAGAGCCTAGCCGCCAGCTCCGCGTCATAGGATTTGGCCGAGGACTGCCTGGCTTTGCACTTCTCGAAGTACTTCCCTGTCACGCCCTCCACCTCAGGGGACGATGCCAGGTACACCGTCGTCTTCGCCCCCTCCTCGGGGCCGATCATGAAGAGGGAGGCGAATCTCACAAGAGGGCTGAAGGTTCCCGAATGGGCCCAGATGTGGGTCCTTACGGCTCCAGGGTGGAGGGAATTGGCCGTGACGTCCCTCCTCTCCATGCGCCTCGCCAGTTCGTTGGTGAACAGCATTAGGGCGAGCTTCGACCGGCCGTAAGACCCCAGCCCGCCCATCCCGACGCCATTTCGCCCGTTCAGGTCGCTGAGGTCTAGGTTCGCGCCGAAGTGAGCCGCGGAGGAGACGTTGACCACCCTCGAAGGGGCGCTATACTCCAGCGTCTTCAGCAGGAGGTTCGTGAGGAGGAAGGGCGCGAAGTAATTCAGGGCCATGGCGCTCTCGATACCGTCCTCAGTCTCCGAATAGCTGGGGAAGTTGCTCCCCGCGTTGTTTATCAGGACGTCCAGCCTCGTGCGGGAAGACAGGAACTCCGCCACAGCCCTCCTGACCTCCCTCTGCGGGAGGAGGTCGGCTATGATTAGGTCGACTGAGGAGTTGCCGCTTTCAGAGACTATTTCGCTCTTGGCTGCTTCGGCCCTCTCCCTGTGGCGGCAGACCAGGGTAAGCTCCGCCCCCATCTTCGCCAGCTCTATGGCGGCGGCCTTGCCGATGCCAGAGTTACCACCGGTGAGCAGGACGACCTTCCCCTTCATCTTCGGGCTCGGGTCAACAGGAGCGAGTCAGGTCTTAAGAGTTTCCCATGTCGAAGGCTCTGCTGGTCCCGCGCCGGCCTTCGTAGAGAGGAGGAGGTCAACACCTCCCACTCTCGAGCTGAAAGACCCGACACACGTTAGGCTTATATTCGGAGGTAGATTCTACCTCCTTTATGAGAAGGCAGAGAGGCCTCTCGCTACTGTTAGTTCTGTCACTCGCCTTTCTGGCGATTCCTGCCCATGCCGCTACGACGAACTGGGTGAGCGCTTACTCAGTGCATGACTTCACGGGGAACGTGGACGTCGCGGCCGGTCAGCCGCTGCTGGCTGGTCACAACTACAACGTAACCATCACCCTGGAAGTCCCGTTCACCCAGTCGATCTCCAATTTTACGGTCTTCCTGGACCCCAGCATGACCCTCAGCGGCTCCCAATACTGGTACGTCCTGACGCCTGGTTACGCTGGATACAGCCCCGCGTCCTTCACCCCAGGGTCCCCCGCTGTGATATTCACCCAGGTGCAGGGTGAGGTCACCCTCTCTGCCGTGTTCACCATCCCCGCCACCTTCACGACGCAAGTGCTCAACAACAGCGAAGGAATCCCCTTCAGCCTCAGGTTCGCCAAGCCCAGCTTCGACCTGATCACTGCCTTCGTGACAGGTGGCTCCCGTGTGGCGAACTACAGCATCACGATATCGGACGACGCCATCCAGAGCTATCTCAACACCTACTCACAGAAGTCCAACCTCATCTCCTCGGGCCAGATTGACCCGGCGTACACCAGCGTAGTCAACAGGCTCCTGGCTCAGGCCCAGACCATCTACACGTCAGGCCTCCCCGTGACGGCCACGGACTTGTTGAACACGCTCAATCCGCAGAACTTCCCCGCCCCGCCCAGCACCACGGTCTACACCCTGCTGCTGGTTTCCACCGTCGTCCTGGCGCTGGTGGCCTTCCTCCTGGCCCTGATGTGGGTCAGGACCAGGTCCAGGCGCGGCTTCGCGGGCAGCATCGTCAGCGACGCCCAGAAGGAGCTGGCGTCGCTCGAAGTCACGGCAGGGAAGTACGACAAGGCGCTGGCGGAGCGCCTGAAGAAGCTGAAGGAGCAGCTGGGTGACGCCCTATGAGCAAGGCCAACGTCTTCGCCTCCATCCACGTCATAGGCCTCGGCGGCACGGGCGCCAACGTCATCCAGACTCTCATAGAGAGCGAGCGCTTGGCACGCCTCCTCGCCACCGAGGACTTCCGCATCGCCTGCCTCGCCCTCGACGTGGCCGATGGGGACCTGGTCTCCCTCCAGGCCTCCTACAAGGAGGCCATGGCGAAGCTTGAGGAGAAGGGAATCGGCGTCGATCGCCTGTGGCTCAAGCCCCTGAATATCAAGTTCAACACCCCCGACGCCCTGTTCGAGTTCATGGAGAAGTACTCCAAGTACCTCGAAAAGGATGGCGTCACCGTCAATGATTACAGGCCGTGGATCCAGTCCTCCATGTCCATCCCGCCCCTAGCCGGGGGGGTCGGCAGGCAGAGGGCGCTCAGCAAGGCCGTGTACGCCCTGAACTACTACCACTACGTCGAGCTGAACAGCGTGATGTCCGTCTACAAGGACAGGGTCCTCACCTCCAAGTATCAGCCCATAGTCCTCCTGGTCTTCGGGCTGGGAGGAGGCACGGGGAGCGGTCTCATCTTCGACTTCGCCCGCCACCTGAGGGCGAAACTGGGATCCGCCGTCCCAATAGTGGGGCTGGGCATACTCCCTAGCTCGGCCGACGACCTCCTAGCCCGGGGACCGGCCCCCTATGCTACGCTGATGGAGGCGCAACTCCTCTTCGACAGGGAGGCCAACGAACGGGTGATCAAGGCGTATGGCGGGGCATACAGGAACCCCTTCACCGCCATGTTCTTCCTACCTCTAGACCCTGTCTACAACAACAAGAGCTCCCTTCTCAGCGCTAAAAAGGAGCTGGACGGGGCCATCGTCGACATCGTCCATGTTATGATGAACTTCGACCTGGCCGACCTCCTCAGCCGCGTCGGGACGAACAACGACTTCGGCCAGAACTGGGTCCACAACATCGCCTACCTCAAGATCCGCTACCCCCTGGAGGACTACCTGAAGTACCTGCACGAGTACCTGAAGCTCCTGGAGTCGGTGGGCTCCTTTGTCAACCTCAAGAGGGAGTCCCTCTCTCAGATCGACGACGTGCTGAAGAGGCGGTATATCGAACTGGTGGAGCTTTTCAGGAGGCACCTCATCTCCATCAACAACTACAGGCCGGAGTCCTTCGACGCCGAAGTGGAGGACGTCATACACAGGGCGGGCAAGTATGATCTCGAGTTCAAGAAGCAGGTCAAGGGGATAGAGGACTTCGCCGCATATTACAACGACAAGTGGGCCAAGGCGCTGAAGGCCATGGCCTTCTCCGAGGACACGGTGGAGTACTCCGTGATGCAGCAGATAGGCCGCTGGAGCCAGGACATCTCGGAGATAAGCAGGACCTACGAGGACTTCACCAAGGGGCTCGCCGCCAGCCTCGCCGACGTCGAAAGCAGCTTGACGGCGAGCAAGTTCGTGACTTCCAGCCAGCTCAGGCAGATACGCTCCTACATCAACTTCGTCAACCTGGTCAACGGCGCCATTCAAGTCTTCGGCACGTACCTGAGGACCAAGGCCCTCGCCGACGAATTGAAGATACGCTTCGCCAAGGACCAGAGCCCGGAGGGGAAGAGGGCCGTCACCGTGGGCGAGACGGAGGTGACCCCACTGTTCAAGACGGCGGGGACTATTCTGACGAAGCCCGAGACCGAGATCAAGATGTCGGACCAGTACATCCCCGGCGTGAGGGTGGTAAGGAAGAACCTGGAGTCCAGGTTCAAGGAGGCGGGGGAGGAGATGGAGTCCCTCATGCGCCTCTTGGCGCAGAAGGAGACGGAGGAGACGAGGCTCAAGGGGGAGCTCCAGAAGATAAGGCTGGACATCAGCGGCAGACGGAAGGTCATCCGGCGCCACCTTGAGTCCGTGAAGGGTGAGATAGGCGCCCAGAAGACCGCGCTCGAGGAGAGGAAGGCGGAGGTGGACAGGCTCCATTCCGAGCTGGACATCCTGACGTCCTTGGAGAAGTCCCTCGAAGTCACTTCACCGTACAGGAAGTCTCTTAACTCTATCGTCGGCAAGACGGCCGAGCTCAACAGCATGCTCAGCAGCATCTCGGGCACGGGGAGCTACTTCGAAAGGGTCGTCGAGCTCAGCGACGACGAACAGGAGAAGATACTGAAGAAGATACTCACGGAGGAGGAGGCCTCGCTTAAGGGCGAGGGCATACTCAGGGAGATAGTCGACAGGGACCGCTTCAGGGACGTGGTAAAGAGCTACATGCGCATATTCAGCGTCTCCAACTACGCCGGCCTAAACGACGGCTACCGCTCCGACCTGATATGGGCGACTGTGGGCATCCCCCAGGGGCTCTGGGACCAGGACCTCCAGGTGAACCTTTCGAGCACCCTAAACATCTTCTCCAGCGTGGAGGCAAGCAAGAGCATCTCTATCCGCCAGATACCGCAGGTGGACCCATGGACCATCACATTCCTGATAATCTTCGCCAAGGCCACAGTCGAGCAGCTGGAGAAGTTTCAGGGAATGAGGAACGACGCCGACGGCGTCCGCAAGGTGGAGCGCGTCATGTTCCGCTCCTTCCTGTTGGAGCACGGCATCACGGACCTCGCTGAACTGATCTCCAAGCTGAGCGGCCCTTCGCCTAGGGCGAAAGGGCGTGGATCAGCGTGACCTTAGGGACCACCTCCAAAGCGCGAGCCACAATCAACAAGTACACCGCGTCGCCGCTCATCGCCCTTTCCGCCTTCGTCTGGCTCTCCGTCGTCAACTTCCTCCCCACTGCTTCAGGCTTCCCCGTGCTGGCCCTCCTTGTCGCCCTGGGGCTGGGCCTGGCCGCCCTCAGAAGGCCGCGCTGGGCCTCCGTCATGCTGGCCCTCTTCGCCTTCGCGACCATCGGCTGGCAGCTTCTGGGCTTCGGCCTCCTGCACGTCGTCAAGACCACCAACGGCCTCCTGACCCTGGGCCTGATGGCCTTCCTCTTCGTCTTCGAGTTGGTCAGCGCTAGGATTGAGCCGTCGTCGATGGCGCTTGCCGTGATGGCCGTCGCCCTCATGCTCACCCCCTTCTACTACCTTTCAATAGCCCTCATCGTGGCGGCGGCGGCCGTGGGGGGGCTGGAGAGCATCGGTCCTGTCTCCGTCACCTTTGTCAGCACCCTCATCCCCCTCCTCCTCCTTGAGAACGGCATCTATTTCCAGGCCAGCGTCCTCTCCACACATATACCGGTCATCTTCTCCTACCTGAAGGATCTCCACGACTACATGGCCCCCTCCCTTTCGGGGCTCAACGTCCCCCTCGTCTTCCCCTTAAACATCGAATCCCCTTATGCCACCCAGGTGACCACGTACATCTCCTCAGCCGACTCGACCTACCTGGTCATCCCCGTCATCCTGCTGGGCATCATCTTCAGCGCGTCAGCCTCCGTCGCCGGAATAGTGGTCACGTCGCTGAGCCGGCTGGGGGCATTCGAAAGGTTTCGCCAGCTGGTCAAGGTCCTTTCTCCGCTGGTGGCCGGGCTCGTGACGGCCGTCACCTTCGTAGCGCTCATCACAACGCTCTCCCCCTCATCGGCGGGGGGCTACCAGACGTCGCTCGTTACGGACCCCCTAGACGACGTCCTCCTCCTTTCATGTGCTCTGGGCGTGGGGCTCATCTTCACCGTGAGGGAGTACTCGATTCAGCGGCTGGAGCGCCTGGAGTTCGCCAAGAACGACCTCGCCTCCCTGCTGACCAAGAACAAGGAGCTCCTGGAGGAGGCGTCCCGTGCCATCCAGACGATAGCTTCCGAAGCGCCCACCGTATCCGTCCGCCCCGAGAAGCTCGCCGTCGACGAGTGTTCCGCCCTGATGAAGGACGTCGATAGGGGGATCGGCACCGCCAGCTACGAGACTGTGGTGAACTGGACGGCGGAGCTGCAGGGGAAGGTCCTCCCCAGCCTCGACAAGATGCCCGAGAACCTCAGGATTAAGGTCATCAACGAGCTCACCTCCCTCTCGGCCCTGGCTTCGACCCACAACAACATGCTGGAGGAGGCGAAGGCCGCGGGCCGCTTCCCCACTCTGGACAACATCGACGGCCTCCTGTCGCTGGAGGCGGCCGTAGAAAGCTACAAGGAGCTCACGAAGGGCGTCCGGGATGCTGCATCCGAGCTATTCACCCAGTACACAGCCGTCAGCACCGCATACAACTTCATCACTGACCGCCAAGACCTCACCCCTCCGGTGAACGCCTCTTACCTCTTCGACTCGGGAGAGTACGTCACGGGGATGAGGCTCGTCTCCGAGGAGTACTGGTTGAACTTCAGGAACACGTCGAAGCAGGAGCTGGAGGACAAGGTGAAGGAGCTGACGGCCAAGGTCAGGGGGCTGGGCGCGCTCCTCGACGGCCAAAGGAGGGGGAGGCTGGAAGCCGAGATGGAGAAGCTCACCCCCGCCGAGCCGGCCTCCTCCCCCGACTACGCCGTGGCCCTCGCAGCCACCTCCCTCCTCCTTCAGGAGGCCACCGAAAACTGGCGGAAGGAGTCGGAACAGCTCGAGCGTCTCATAAGGTCCCTCACGCCTGGGGCCACCAAGGTCATACGCTTCGAGTCCATAGATCAGTCGACGAGGCTCCAGACGCTGTCCCAAGAGCTCTCCGCGAGCAAGCCCACCTTCGGCTCCCTCTCCAATTTCGTGGAGGAGGCCACCTCCGTCCTCTCCAACCTCCAGGAGAAGAGGAGGGTGGACGAGCAGAATCTCATACTCCTCTCGCAGTATCCCATAGCGAGGAAGGTCCTCGAGGCGGCGGTCGCCAAGCGGGAATACGTCCCCATCTCGGAGCTACCCTTCCAGCGCGAGGCCTCCATAGTCTACATCAAGCTGTATATGCTGACTCACAGGAAGGTGTCGTTCGACTCCTCCGACGAGGCCATGGTGGTCAAGAATGCCTAGGTGCGTCAACGGCCACGAAGTGGGCCCCTTGGTGACCTGCGACCAGTGCGGGGCCCCCGTCCTGTACTCGGAGCTCTTCCCCGCGATAACCCTCCCTAAGGTCACGCCGAACTTCGGTGAGATGGAGGTCCTGTCTCTGGGCCTCCCTGCTCCCCAGGTCGGCGGCGCCTGGGCGGGTGAGGTCTCCCTGGGGGCGACGGAGGAGAGGAAGGCATCGGGCCTCTCACTGAAGGAGTTGGAGGGAGGAACATGGCTCGAATACTACAAGGCCTACTCGAAGGACATCACGCTCTGGCTCAGGCTCGTCGGCTACGACCGGTGCAGGTACAGGTTCGTCGTGGTCGACACGGCCCATCCCTTGGCGCCAGCCCTCCTTTCGTCCCCCATCCTTGACTCCAACTCCGTCGTCATGGCCCTGGTGCCGGAGAGGGGAGCCACGGCCATGGAGAAGAGCTCCAGCTTCGTTTCTCTCCAGGCGGCCGTCCGGAGGAAGGAGCCGCTCATCCTCGTCAATCAGGAGTTCATCGATGACCTGGCCTGCTTCACCGAGGACGAAGGGCTGCTCACGGGGAGCGCGGCCCTCCTGAGGGTGATGAACTACTTCCTGGGCAACCTGAAGGAGGTCTCCGGTTTCGTTAAGAAGGACGTCCGCCTCGGCGTGACCTTCCACGCCTTCTCGCCCCTCCTGGCGGCGTCCGGGAAGGTGTACAAGGGGGTCCCCGACGCATTCTCGGTCCAAAAGGAGGTGATGTCGTCGGCCGTCCCCAACGAAGATGTCGTGATGGCCCACCTCTTCGCCTTGGCAGGGAGGGAACTTGCCGGCGACATAGCCAAGGCCTTCGATGAATACTGCAAGAGGTTCCCGGACCTGATCAGCTCGGAGTCGAAGGTGGTGGAGGGCATGAGCAGGTACGGCTTCTACGACCTCCTCGTGCTATACGGCGTGAAGGGCCTTCCCCTCCCCAAGTACCTTGAGGAGGGCTACCGTAAGGTTGCCATGAAGGCTAAGGACCTGAGCATGGAGGCGATACGATGAGCAGGTCGCTGGAGTTCGTCTTCGCCACTTACAAGGGAAAAGAGTACTCCTCTGTGACGGTGGAAGTCGACGAAGAGAAAAGGAATGTAGTGGCGACCTACGAGAGACACTCGCTCTTCAAGAAGGAGCGCCTCCAGCTGACGGCCTTCGCGTACGACGAGAGGACCGTGGTGGAGCTGGGGGAGACGGACCTGCGGGTGGGCGACTTTTCCCTCCATTCCGAAAGGGGCTCCACCGTCTTGGAGCTGGCCTCCATCCTCCGCAGGCCCGCCCTGGAGATGGCCGATCGCAACGGCAAGCTCTGCGACGAGCTGTTTCCCCTCTTGAGAGAGTTCGTCTCAGCCAGGGGCGCCGCGTTTGAGGCACTCAGGACCGTCCGCGAGAACCCGAGAGAGGCGTTCGTAGGTCTCTGGGCTCAGGCTCCACCCAAGGAAGAGAACGTCGTCGGCTCCATCCTGTTGGGCATCTACAAGCCCGTCGAGGAGAGGAAGGCGGCGCTGGGGGTCGCCCTGCAAGCCAAGGAGAAGGAGCTGGGCGCCTCCAAGGCCCAAGCAATCTACGCGGCGGTCTTCCTGCTTTCGCGCCTCCAGGACTCCATCTTCTCCGGGGAGGAGGCCCAGGCCAAGGAGGCATACGAGCTGGCCGAGAAGATGGGGTTCTCCCAAGTCATTCGTCCCTCTGAGTGGCAGCAGCTCAAGATGGGGGACGTCGCGGCGAAGCTTCTTCCTGAGGTCTCAGCCAAGCTAAGGGAGAGGATCGTGGCCGTCGAGCCTCAGGTATCCCTCACCGGTGGCGGTTTGGGCAGCCAATAAGACGGCGGTCGTTCTAAAGACTAGGCTTATGGATGCTGTGGAGACAATCTAGCGATGGAGCTGGCATGAGAAGAGGGGCGAGCAAGGTGCTTGTGGGAGTGGCCCTGGTCCTCATGCTCTTCGACGTCGTCGGGTTAGCCTTCGTATTCTTCCCACCATCCACCAGCGGCCGCAATTCGTCATCCGGCGGCCTCAACTCAACGCCTCAGAACGCCAGCCTGACGTCGGCCTTGGGGCTGAAGCTTTCTGTGACCTTGAACTCGACCGGGATTCGGCAGGGCGAAGCGATAGGCGTTACGGCGGAGCTTGTGAACACCCTCAAAGAAGACCTCACGTTGTACCCTGACTTCGCCACCTATTCTAACATCACAGCGTGGGGGCCGTACAGCACGAACGTGTGCAATTGGCAGCCGATTCTCGTCATCGCGGTGTTCCAGGGCAACTACACTTCGGGCGACATCTCGACGGCCGGGCCTCCACTACAGCTGGCCGAGCCCTATCCGATTCCCTGCGCTGCGCCCCTGACACTGACCAGGATCACCTTCCTCCCTGGCAGCCATACGGCGGCGGAGGAGTTCGTAGATTTAGCAGGCACCAACTGGACGAATATCGAAGACATCATTTTCTCCTTGAGCCCCTTCAAGTCAGTCATCAGCACAAACGGGCAGTATACGGAGGGAGGCCCTCTGGACGGGGCTGCTGGATACTATACGGCGTATACGGGGGGCTCCTCAGTGGTCGCCTTTCATCAGTTCCCTGCTGGCCCCTATACTGTGGTTGTTGCCGATGTGTGGGGACAGACTGTATTCTTGCGCTTCAATGTGGAATGAACCGGCGTCGCAGATTTCAAACGCGTTTATGCAAGGGCTTCGAAGCGAGTCAAGCCTACGTCAGAGGGGCTCGCCACGCAGGGCGCACAAGAGCGGAGACGAGGATTCCACCGAAGTTATGCGGTCGGCAAGGGCTCCTTCCACGTCATTTCGACAGGAACCTCCATGACAGGACCACGCCGATGGCGCAGAGCACGACGGCGAACCCGGTGAGGTAGACGAAGTCGACGGCGAGCCCGTAGTGGGCCGTCGATCCGAGCAGCAGGGACCTGACGGCGTCGTTGGTGTAGCTTACGGGGTTGATGTTCACCACTCCCTGAAGCCAAGCGGGCATCTCCTTCGCCGGGAACAGGGCGTTGCTGGCGAACAGGAGGGGGAGGTTGATTACGTTGATTATGGCGATCTGCGTCTGCCAGTCGCCCGACCTCAGTGCGAACATTACGAAGAGAGAAGAGAGCCCCATGGACATGAGGAAGAGTATGACGAAGGCGGCGATGATGCCGAGGATGGAGAAGTGCGAAGTGTCCATGCCAAGGACCACCGCTATGATCAAGACCATCGCAGCCTGGGCGATTGACCTTCCGACGCTCTGGAGGACCTTGCTCATGATGATGGAGCCTCGAGCCACAGGCGTGCTCAGCGCCTTATTCAGGAAGCCGAACCTGCGGTCGAACACGACGGAGAGCCCGCTGAAAGCCGACGTGAACAGTATCACGAAGGCCAGCATCCCGCAGGCCAGGTAGGAGAAGTAGCTGGTGGTGCCGAAGAAGCCCATGAGGACGGCGTTCTGCTCGGCCTGAGAGCCGCCTGCGCCCGCTATGAACGCCCCGAAGTTGAGGGCCTTGCCGAAGAGGGCCAGCCAGATGACAGGCTGGATCATCGAAGCGATGAGCTGCACGGGGTTCGTGTACCACTTCCTCAGGTCTCTGTTCGTCAGCGACCAGAGGCCGTGGATGGGGCTCCTGCTCAGCTTCGGAGCCGCCCTGAACCTCTTCTCTCTGACGCCCGCAGCGGCGCTGGACTGACTCTCCACCTGCGCGTTGCTTCCCGAGGCCTCCGCGATCTTTCCGTCTCCTGTTTCAACCATTGTGATCCTACCCCTACGACCTGGCCTTCCCCACCGTGCGCCGCTGGGAACGTGCCTCCCACTTGTTTCCTTCCTCTTCCCTGAGGCTTCGGCCGGTGAACTCCAGATATGCTTCGTCCAGGGTGGGCTTGGTCAGCGAAATCTTCGTTACGTGAAGCCCCTTCGACCGCACGAGGTCCATTATCTGGGGCGAGGCTTGCTCGCCGAGCTCGGCCTTAATGCGGTAATCGTTCCCGTTGCGCTTGACTTCCTTGACGGAGGCCACCTTGGCGATGTCGGATGAGATGTCGGGCGTGGCTTCATCGACTCCGACCACGATTATGTCTCCACCGACGCTCGCCTTCAGTTCACCGGGGGTGCCAATCCTGACGATGTGGCCGTGGTCGATTATGGCGATCCTGTCGCAGAGAAGGTCGGCCTCCTCCAGATAATGGGTCGTCAGGAAGAGGGTCATCTGGTACTCCTCCTTCAGGGTCTTGATGTACTTCCAGACCGCAGCGCGTGTCTGAACATCTAGGCCCAGGGTGGGCTCGTCGAGGAAGAGGGCCTTGGGGTAGTTTATGAGGCCGCAGGCGAGCTCCAGCCTCCTGCGCATCCCGCCCGAGTAGGTGCTCACCTTCTTGTGGGCTGCGTCCTGCAGCTCCACCAGCTCTAGGAGCTCGGCCGCGTGCTCCCTGGAATCGCTCCTGGGCATCCCGTAGAGGTCCGCGCAGAGGAGTATGTTGTTCAGGCCTGTCATGTCTTCGTCGGCCGTGTACTCCTGCGGCACCACCCCGACGTTCCTTCGCACCTCAGTTGCGTCCTTCCTGATGTCGTAGCCGCAGACGGTGGCGTCTCCCGAGGTGGGCCTGATCAGGGTCGTGAGCATGTTGATGGTGGTGGTCTTCCCGGCACCGTTCGGGCCGAGGAAGCCGAAGATCTCTCCCTCCTTGATGTCGAAGCTGATGTTGTCCACCGCCTTGAACTTCCCGTAGCTCTTGGAAAGGCCCTCTGCCTTCACGATGGTCGAATCCGGCTTGCCCGGGGCATACACGACGGACGTTCTCTCTGACGTTCTTGATCACACTCTCCTTTTTACTATTCCAAGCCCGGCGCCCACCGATGACGAGGTGCCGCTGGGAGGCCAGCCGCTCTCGACTGCGGACAGGCAAGATCGAATCCAGAGGAACAACGTCAAGACGGGCGGGCACAGGCGTCGAATAGACTTCGTCCTGATGGAGCGGTTATTAGAACGTCGCTGAGAATCCTCGGAGCAGTTCTGCCGAAGTCATCCGGTTGGACTGGACGGGTCATGGGCCATAGGAACGCCGAAGAATCCCTTGACAGTATTCGAGGCCCCAGAGATGCGTCTCTCTTCGGTCAAATCACGGAGATAGTGTTTCATAGTATCTGTCCCTTTTCGCCCACCCATGGCAAGGGACCCGTGCTCCTTCTCAGAGTCAAGCGCTTGATCTCTCGGAGCGACGTTGGTGGAGGAACTCGTAGGCGGCTGGAAGCAGGGAGATGACGATGATCGCGTAGACGACCATCGTTAAGTTGTCCTTCACGAAGGCGATGTTCCCGAAGTAGTATCCGCTCAGGACGAAGAGGAGGACCCACGCGACCCCGCCCACGACGTTGAAGGTGAAGAATCGCCGGTATCGCATGGACCCGATTCCCGCTACGAAGGGGACGAAGGTGCGAATCACGGGGACGAACCTCCCGATGGCGATGGTCTTCCCTCCGTATCTCTCGAAGAAGGAATGGGCGCGGTCGAGATACTCCTTCTTCAGATATCGGATGTTCCCCCTGAAAGCCCTGGGACCAACATAACGCCCTATCCCATAGTTCACCGAATCCCCAGCCACGGCCGCGACCGCCAGGATTGCGGTCAGCATGTAGACGTCGAAAGAGCCGCCGGCCGAAAAGGTGCCCGCTATGAATAGGATGGAGTCTCCGGGCAGAAAGGGGAAGACCACCAGCCCTGTCTCACAGAAGATGATGAGGAACAACGCTCCATACACCCAGGTTCCGTAGGCCTGGATTAGCCCGCCCAGGTTGCTCAGGTTGGTGATGAGGTGGAAGATGTAGGTGAGCGGGTCCACGACCGTGGTGGGTTCCTGGTGCACTTATAAGGGAACTGCAGTGGCGACCCTGACGACCGCCTGAAGCAGTCCTATGATATTGATCTCTTTTCCAGCAGCAGAGGTGCTGGGGGGGCAGGCTCGAAGAATTGTAGATTCCAACTGCGTCGGCAGAAGGGTTTGGCAGGCTCAGCGGTCGTGCTTCAATAATACGGAAAGTCGTAACACGTGACGCGTATATATTCGTCCAACATAACCTCCCACAGTGCCCGCGACCATTTCTCCGGCGAGGCGTAGGGAGATTATTGGCTCCTACCTTGGAGGCTGTACCGAGCCCGGGGTAGCCAAGAGGACGAAGGAGAAGGCGCGGGTCGTCAAGGGGGAGATTGCAAGTTTTGAGAAGTTCTGGAACAAGAAGGGGATCTGGGCCGCGGCGGAGGAGTTCGACGTGACGGAGACCGTGGCCGAGCTGCACCAAGTTGCCGAAGCCATGCTGGAGAGGAAGCTCTCTCCCACGGAAATGGCCGACGGGGCAGGGGTAGCGCTGGCTCTGAAGAAAGCTGGGCTGGAGGGGGAGGCCGCCCTCAACTTCGTCAGGGACGTCCTCCAGAGGTCCAAGGACAAGGAGCTCACCGCAGCCAAGGTCGCGGAGAACTGCGCAGAGATAGAGCGTTTAGAGCAGAAGTACGGGAAGGGCTTCGACCTGATCAGGCAGGAGTACGGCATGATGGTATCGAGGGTCCCCGTGCTCAAGGAGCAGCAGCAGAAGCTCTCCAAGCAGTGCGAGGAGAAGAGGAAGGAGCTCGCGAACCTCTTCGAAGAGCACGACACCGCCAAGAAGGACCTGGAGCAGTTCGTCAAGATGCGCACGGCCCTCTCGTCTGCCGGGATGGAGCTGTCCTCCCTGGACGAGGCGACGAGGGTCCTCTCGGGCCTGAAGGAGGAGGGGTTCGACACGGCCAAGGTCTCCTCAGTGCTGAAGTCCCTCGACGGCGTCGAGTCGCGAGTGGGCGACCTCGGCAGGGAGGAGGCCTCCCTGAAAGGGGAGGTCGACGGACTGCGGAAGAAGAAGGAGGAGCTCGAAAGGGAGACGCAGGCAAAGCAGAAGATTGTGGAGGAGATTCTGGAGGTACGAGCAGACGGGCCTGACATATATCGGCATACAGGAGATCAGGAACCTCGTCGTCCAGACATCGGCCAACCACGGCCTGAGCGCGTCGGAGGCGATGCAGAAGTTCCAAGAGGATCTCCTGAAGCACTACGACATGCTCCTGGGCCTAGCCCCCGAGGTCAAGGAGCTGGAGGAGAGGAAGGGTCTCCTCCTGGAAGAGTTCGACCACAAGATCAAGGCCCTCCCCCAAGCGCTGGAGGCCGCTAACGCGAAGCTGGCGGCCATAGGGGAGGAGCGCGCCAAGGTCGCCGGGCAGCTGGAGGCGTACGCTGGGCTGAAGGACAAGGGAGTGACGGACGCGATGATGGCGGCTTGGGCACGCCTCCTCGACGATGCCAACCTCAGCGCCGACACCGTGTGGGCGAGCCTGAGGGAGATGGCCAGCTTCGAGGGCCTAAGGGAGGGGAAGGCGAAGGAGGTCAAAGTGGCGGAGGAGGAGCTGGGCCGCCTCACCTCTGAGACGGAGGCCCTGGCCAAGAAGAAGGCGGGGCTGGAGGAGGAGTACAAGAACGAAATGGAGGCGGTGGACGGCTACGTCAGCGCCATGAAGAAGGGCGTCGACGCCCGGGAGATGGCGAAGTGGGGAAAGATCCTCGAAGAGACGAACCTTTCGGCTGCCCTGGTGGGGGAGGAGCTCAGACGGTACCAAGGCCTCTCCCAGCACATGGAGGAGCTCCAGAAGCAGGTGGCTGCCCTGGAGCACCAGCAGAGCACCCTCACCGAGAACGTCGCCCATCTCGGTTCCATGAAGGCGCAGCTGGAGAAGGACATCGAAGGGATTACCCTCATGGCCAAGGCGTCGGTGCAGTCCTACACCGAAGAGCTCCAGAAGGCCGCCGAGGGAATGGCCATGAAGACGGCCGAGGAGATAAGGTCGATTGATGAGGCTGTGGAGTCCTCCATGAAGAAGATGCGCATCGAAGCCTCAACGGGCGCCGGGACCGTCCTCAAGGCGACGGCTGATAGGCTCGACGCCTTCGCCCAAGAGGTGGAGCAGACCTACCTGCGAGCGAAGGACGTCGGCGAGGAGATAGGGAGGCTCGAGGCCCTCAAGCCCATATTGCACTTCATGGCAGTCGGGGAGGCCCAGAAGCAGGAGCTTCTCGCCTTCGGAATGGGCTTCGCCGACAAGCTGGAGCAGTACGCGGAGAAGGGCGAGTTCCCCAAGCTGCAGCTGGCCGCTGGGAAGCTAAGGGACGCCCTCAGGGATGAGCTGAAGGGTGGGCCAGCGTAGGCTCTCGGAGGAGGCTCTGCTCCTCGCCGAAAGGCTCGGGAAGGTCAGGGAGGAGGCGGCCGCCGCCGACGGGGCCATGCTCTCCTCCATCAGGGGCATCTGCAACAGGGGAGTCGACGCGGAAATTGAAAGGATAAGGCTGGGCCAGATGTCCCCCGGATTCGCCTCCCTCCTGAAGACGATGATGGGGGAGGATGTCGACCGCCTTGTCCACGAGAGGAACCAGAGGAAGAGGATCGAAAGGCAGCTGCAGGCGGCGGAGAGGCTGAGGACGGCCCTATCCATGGCGGCCCCCCGGCAGCTCCACGTCGCCATGGCGGAGCTGATGAAGTAGCTCTCAGAGTCTCAAACCCTCCTGGTTCACCCTTGCCGTCGTCTTCCCATGCGGACTGGGTGACCAATCGTACGACTTAGGATGATTGTTTAAGAGTGCCCGACGCACTAGGATTGCATGAAGGGCGGAGGTGTCTCTCTGACCTTGGTGATTAAAAGCATCAGCTTGAAGGTCCTTGAGGCGTGGGACAGGGACGCAGGGCGAGGAGTGGTCAGGGTGGACGCAGAGACCATGGAGGCCCTGGGCGCATCGGCGGGGGACGTTCTCGAGGTCCTTGGGAGGAGGAGGACGGTCGCCATGTGCCTTCCGCTGGGCGACGAACGGACGGACGCCGGCGAGGTCGTGGCCGACGGCTCTCGTCAGCCGGTGGACAGAGGCGTAACGAAGATGGACCGCGTGACGAGGGAGAACGCGAGGGTGTCTGTGGGCGAAACCGTCAGCCTGCGGAGGGTGAAGGCCCTTCCGGCCAACTATGTAGAGGTCATGTCGTTGGCTGAGACGCCTTCAGTTGACGCCCGGTACATCGAATTGGCCCTCAACGGCGTCCCCGTCTCGCCAGGAGACGTCGTGATGGTGCCCCAGGCGGAACCTTCAGGGAAGGAGAGGTACTTCCAGATCGTCAGCCTGGAGCCGCCCACTGAGCAGGCGATCCTCATGTTGAGCACCATCTTCCGCATAGTGAGCAGGGCTGCGGAAGGGAAGACCACAAGCTAGACCAGTTCGGCAGGTCCTGCCTGCTGGCGACGAAGCCGTGACACCCGATGACTCCAGCAGTCACTTCCTCATGGAGGGGTTGTTGGGACGTGATGCCGCTCCGCTCTCCAGCAGCAATAGATATTCAAAGATGCCATAACCGCTGGGTGGCCTTGCTTTCGTTCAGGCTTCACTTCGTCGGGCTCTTCAGGAACGCGAGGTTCCGGCGGGCCCGGTGAAGCCAGCTGGTCATTTCGCCCTGAGCAGGCCTTCGGTGTCCTCTATCTGCTGGAGGTAGGCCTTCCTGTCGTCGGCGTCCAAGTGGAGGGTCTCCAGGTTGGCGCGCGCCTTCAGAAGGAAGGTCCTGGCTGTCTCCTGGTCCCCCATGGCTATGGAGGCCCTGGCCATCCCTTCAAAGGCGACGTGGAGGAGGTCCGTGAGGTCGTTCAACTCACATATGCCAAGGGCTTGGGCGGCGAATCGGAGGGACAGGGACGGCTGGCCGATGGCGGCGTATATCCTCGAGATCTGCCACTCTCCGATTGCGGCCTCCCTGACGCCGCCCACCAGTCCCCAGTGGTAGCGCGACGCGTGCGCAAGATGTAGCATCTCGACATCGTCCTGGGGGCTGCGATCTCCCTTGTCCAGGTAATCCCAGGCGTGGTTGAAGCAGTGGCGGGCTTCCTTCTTGTGGAACTCCAGCTCCTCTTCGCTCATCGGCATTGAAAGTGAGGTGCCCATGAGATGTATTAAGAGTATCTCCACGTTGACGGAACGTATCTTCGACGGAACGTCTTACACTAGGACAGCGACCAGGTGGGGCCCTTTCCCGATGACTGTCAGCCAACCGTCAGACCAAGGGCAGGCGAAGGCGCAGGTGTCGGAGGGTCAAGGAAAGGAACAGGTGAAAGACATCGGGCCACAGGGCATTCAAATCATCCTGAACCGCTACGAGCAAGGGGCTTCGGCGAGGAGTTTTGAGAAGTTCTTTGGGCATGGGAAGCAAGGCGCGCAACAGCAGCTCAAGAAGGGTTCCGCTCGTTGAACGCCTCTACGGC
The DNA here is from genome assembly GCA_963842885.1 of uncultured Nitrososphaerota archaeon. Taxonomy (GTDB): domain Archaea; phylum Thermoproteota; class Nitrososphaeria; order Conexivisphaerales; family DTJL01; genus DATKKG01. The sequence continues at coordinate 174,533 of CAWJIE010000002.1, read as the reverse complement.
TTCCTTGGATACGAAGGCGAGGATCACAGCCGTGGCAGCGTAATCCACCCAGTGTATGCCGAAGAGATAGTTGATGAGCAGACCTCCGAGCAAAGCGAGAGACATCAGGAAACAGGTGGCCGATTGAACGGCGTCCACCGAGAGGGGCGCGCAGTTCGTCTCCCTCCCTATCCTCCTCTTCTGAATCCAAAGCACTGGCATGATGATGGCGGCTCCAAGGGAGACGGCGATGCCCAAGAGGGAGGACTCGGGCTCAACCCCAGTGAAGTAGGAGTAGAGTGCACCTCCTCCGATTATCGGGAGGAGGGCGACGAGGAGGAACTTCGTGAGCCTTTCCGTGCCCTCGCCGAAATCGTTCGACCCGGATGCGTCGCCCCTTAGATGGAGCATCACAGCGAACGCGGAGGCGATTTCAACCAGGCTGTCGCTCCCGAAGGCGATGAGGGCGAAGCTGCTCGACAGCAGTCCAATCCCGATCGAGCCGATGACCTCGATGGACATCCATCCGAGGCTATAGTATTCGAGCATGACCCCCTGATGGATCCTGTCCCGCCTCCAGGCCATGTGACCCTGAGAACAGCAGCAGGAGACGCAGTTGACGCACTCGCTGGGCTTCTGGCAGCTCTCGCATGATTCCTCCTGGCACCCGCATTCGGTGCAGATGGGGCTGGATAGCATTAGCGGTTAACCGGGACGCCTCGGTTCAGCTGTTTATACTTTGTCAGTCAACTGAAACTTCACAGGGGTTCACGGTCGGCTGGCCGACGACAGGATACGGACATGGCGGAGGGGCCTCCTGCAGGAGGGAGTCGCTTCAGGGGCCGAAAGCGTCGCCTTTCTATGTATAATGGCATTTATATCTTGCCAAAAGGGGAGAAACTCAAGCTTTTCGCCCATCCAACTACCGACATAAAAGAAATTCACATGAAAGTTGCAAGAAAAAGACCCCCGCTCATATAGCGAAAGAGGGAATGCACTCTATTCACTAGCATGTCTATCAAAAGCAAGCTATCAATCAAGGTCCTACTGCCACTACTACTCATCTCCATGTTCTCGGTGGCCTCGTTTGCCGCAACAGTCGGAGTGACCACGTCCACGCTTCAATCGCAGAGTGGCGTCTACTACGTGGTATACGGAGGCTTCACTGCCACAAGCAACGGGTTCTTCGTCGTCACCAACTCCGGCGCAGCGACAGCGTCCCCGACATGGGCGACTGGAACCACGGCTCAGACGGCACTGACTGCCGGCGACTGGTTCTTCAGCGTCTCCCTGGCCCCCGCCGCAGGGCTGTTCGGAAGCAGCCACGTGATCACGGTCAGCTGGAGCGCTGGCACGACCTATACTGCACTCGCTACGATCACTTTCACCAACAGCAGCACGATCGCAGGCTCGATGACCTTCCTGTTCGACATGCAAGCCAGCTCCTTTACAGCACCAACAGGGATCGTCATCTCGGTGACGTAGGATGAACGCGTGTGCGGGCGAGGGCCCGCATACCTCCCCGGTTTTTCTGATTGTTTGCGGCTTCACAGTCGGCGTTTCCTCTTTTGGGGGCAGGAAGGCCTGAAGAGGTTCCTCCTTTCCATCCTCCTAATCTCCACCCTCTCCGTAGCCTCCTTCGCGGCGTCGGTCAGCGTGACTACGGTTACCCTCCAGACGAAATATGGCTCATTGACGAACGTGTACTTCGAGACCGCCTCGGGCCCTTCAGGCTCGACGCCGAACACGAACACCGCCCTGACCCCCTCCGGCAGCAGCGGCTCCTACGCGGTGAGCAATGGGGCCACCGCCTACCTGTGGTCTCCCCAGTTCACCAGTGCGACTTCAGTCAGCGCCGGAAATTGGGTGCTGGACCTCTGGGCGTCGGCTTCGAGCGGCGGGGGGACCTTCGGTGACGCCTCCATCGAATCGTCCTCCGAGGCCCTCGGCAGGGCGCCCTCCCCGCCTGCGGGAGTGGTGGCGTACGTTCCCGTGACCCTGGTCAACTCTCAGACTTCGCCCGTCGCGGCCGGAACTCAGGTCATGCTGACGGTCAACTGGTCCGGCTACTCCTCCTACCTGGCGGCGAACCTCCAGAACGTCGGCTTTTTCGATGCGAGCTGGAGCCCTTTGTATTCCTGGCTTGAGAGCGGCAACAGCAGCGCCTCCACCTCCTCCGTCGTCTGGGTGGAGCTGAGCTCCTCCATACCGGCAGGGGGGTGCTCCACCGCCTACATGGGCTTCTACCCTCTATCTACGAACAACTTCAACGCCGCCGGCTACTTGGGGGAGGCCCCCACCCTGTCTCCCTCGTACGGCCAGTACGACAATGGCAACCTCACCTTCTCCTTCTACGACAACTTCGCGGGCACCACCCTGAGCCGCGCGTGGTACACCACCGGCGCCGTGGGGTACTACTCTGTGAACAACGGGCTCACGGTGAACCCCTACTCAGTGGCGGGCTACGCTTTCACACTGGTGAACCCTTACGCGGGCCCGCTGGCGCTAGACGCCTACCAGATGGGAAGCAACGGCGCATGGATAGGCCTGTCCTACTGCAACATCCAGACGGACACGGTGTCCTACACGGTGACGAGCGGCGCTGCCCAGCAGATATACCCCCCTCAGGGCTCCGACGGGTTCTACAGCCTCGTAATCCCGGGGGGTAGCACCTCCATCACCCCCAGCCCCGCCTCCTCCGTGCTCCAGGTGACATCCCTCGCCGTGAACTCCACCGTCGCGACCTCCACACAGAACTACGCCAACGTGGTGACGGTTACAGGGACGGTCCCCCTGGCGGCCAACTACCCCGGTATGTGGATGACTGGCTGGAACCCGACCGACACCATGACCGTTTACTGGTTCAGGGTCAGGTCCTTCGTCCCCAACAACGTAATGCCGACCTCCACTTTCGGCGCCGTCCGGGGCGCCTCGATGAACGTCTACGTCCGCGGCTTCAGGTTCACCTTCTCGGGCGGCAATGGGCAGGCCGCCAGGTCCATCACCGTGGCCCTGTCGTCCGCGTCGGGCTCGCTGAACGTGAACTACACCTGCGCCCTCTACGACACCACCTCAAGCCCTTACCAGCTGGTGGCCGCGACCCAGACCAGGGAGCTCAACGTGACCTCCTCCTGGGCCTGGTACTCCTTCAACTTCGGCACCCGTCCCTCCCTCGTCAACGGCACCGACTACCTCCTCACGGTGACCTGTGACGCCGCCGACAACCCCGGCATGGCCGTGTCGACGTCAGGAGGGACGGAGTACTATGACTTCCTCGCCCTGCCCATCTCCCTCCCCAGCCCTTGGGCCCCCGGCCACAGCGAGGGCTACGAAGGGAGCATCTACTGCAGCTACTCCCCGGCCGTCCCCCTGTCGGGGGGAATGAGCTTCTCCGTCTACGTCACCGACGCCTCGGGCGTGGTCCAGGGGGTGGTGGCCAACGGCCTCTCGACGGGGACCATCACCTCGTCCGAATTCCAGCTTTCGACGTCCTTTAGCGGAGGCCCAGCGAGCATCCCGGCGAACGGCTATCTCGTCGTCGTCCTGACAGCTCCTTCGGGCGTCGGCCTTCCACCCAGCTACACGATTTATTGGGGGGCAGGCCAGCCCACCAACTTCCAGGTCCCGTACAGGGTGTTGACATAGGTTGAAGAGACAGGATTTCCTGAAGAAGAGGAACGTCGAGATCATAGTTACGGTCGCCGTCCTCGTGTTTCTGGCCGTCCTCCCCGTCGTCATGGGGACGTCGACCTACCCCTTCGCCATCGTCGAAGGGACCTCCATGTACCCCACCCTTCAGAACGGCGACCTCGTCCTCTTCAGGGGTGCGCCTCATTCCATAGCCAACGGCTCCATCATCGTGTTCGTGCAATCAGGCACGGGGATCGGGGCGCTCGACTCGCTGCTGAAGCCCGTCGTCATCCACAGGATCGTCGGAGTCCAGGCCGGGTCCGACGGCCAGCTGTCCTACCAGACGAAGGGCGACAACAACCTGTTGAACGACCCGAACGCGGTCCAAGCCGACCAGGTCCTCGGGGTGCCCGCCCTGGTCATACCGTGGGCGGGCTATGTGCTCCTCTTCGTCAGGTCCCCCCAGGGCCTCGTGGCCATAGTGGCCTTCATCACCCTCTTCTACCTGGCCAGCTACGAAACGAGGGCCAAGGAGGAGAAGAGGAGGGAGGAGCTCCTGGGCGCGCTGGCGCAGAGGGTCCTGGTCGGGGAGCTCCCTGAGGAGCTCTTCAGGAAGGTGGAGCTGGCGGTCAGGTACGCGGGCTCGCTCGGCGGCGAGGAGTTGAAGGACGAACGGCTCAAGGCCGTCGCCGACTGGGTCCATGGCGGAGGGCTGGAGCAGGGGTGGAAGCTCAGCAGCGTGACATGCCGGGGACGGCTCCACCGCGGTGGCCATCGAAGGCTCGAAGGGGGAGGTCGCCGCATTCTGCCCCATCTTCGACTCGGGCCAGGCTCCCGGCGACTAGGCCAACTAGGGGGTGAACGGGAGCCCTTCCTTGCTGCTTGGGCTACGGCAACACCATCAAGAGCTCCTCCATAGACAACTTCCGTATGATCGGAGACGGTTTGTTCTTGCTTCAGCCGCTAGGCAGGCCTTCCTGCCCTGAAGTGAACGTTACGCGCCTCCTGTAACTCCTCGAGTGAGCCCTATCGTCCTGCCGCCGGAGTGGGCTAGGAGCGCCTTACACGCTCTTCCCAAAGATGAGGACGGAAAGAGCGCCGCGGGGCAGGGCGTTCTGTAGCCTGAACAATCCGGACGATTCGACCTCCTCCTTCAGTGCGTCAGGGTCCTGAACGGGAGGCCCGGGGAGGAGGCCCTTTTTCACCCTCTCCACCAGGATGAGCCTCCCCTCGGGCCTGAGGACCCTGCCGAACTCCCTCAGGACCGCCTCGTGCTCCTGAACCTCATGGTAGACCTTCACGAGGAGCACCTTGTCCGTCGACCGGTCCCCCAGCTGGAGCCTCCTGCCGTCGCTCTGAATGAACTGGATGTTGGTGGCGCCGGCCCTCGTCGCGGCGTCCTGGACCTTCCCCAGCATCTCAGGCGAAATATCCACCGCCACCGCCGACCTAGCCCTCTGGGCGATCCCGAGCGTATAGAACCCCGGTCCGCAGCCGAAGTCGACCACGGTATCGGTGGGCTTGATCTCCAGCATGTCCAGGAGCCCGGAGGGCGGCTGAATCCATCTCTTGATGGGGTTGTTCAGGAGGAAGGCCAGGCTCGCTGGGTAGGGTTTCTCCTGCTTGGGCGCCGACAATTCTCTCTGCGTCTCCAGCTGGGGGACGTCCCCGTCGCTTGTATATCTGTCATTCTTCGGTGTTCTCGCGGCAGTTGTCGCCGATGAACTCCACGCTTACTATCTTCCCGAGATGGACGAAGGAGCAAGAGATATGGCCGAAGTTGGAGGCCTCGAAGAGGAAGGAGGACCACTTCTCCGAGATGAGGAAGCCGTATTCACCCATTCTTCTTCACCCTCGCCTGACCCCAGGCGGCCTTCTCAAGTTGGTAGGCCAGCGCACAAGGAAGGTATGCGGCTATTGCCTTCTGAAGTGCCAGCTTCTTCGTCTCGAAGTCCTTCTGGGCCTGCTCTCGGATGGCTGTGAGCTGTGGGGTGTGGACATAGGTGGCCGACCAAGCCGCTTCGATCCCGTCCTTCGCTGTGATGGCCCTCACGAAGTCGTCGTATGGTCCCCTCACCTGAAAGTCGTGGCTTAGTTGTTCGGCCAGCGTTTCGATGATGCCCTTCGGTCTTTCCAGCCCAGGTTCCTCCATCAGTCGCCCACCTCCACTACTGACTAGTCCTGCTGATGCACCTGGCCGACGGATTCCTCCTTCCATCGGTCAAACCGTCTTGTTAGTGTTGGGCGTCTCCTGGGCGATCACGCCGGCACAAGGTCCGCACGGCCCGACACCTTTTGACACCCTCCTCGACTCGGCTGGAGGCCCACCAGACCACCAGCAGACCAATTCTTCTGTCCGTCATTAGCCTGTTTTCTCCACCACCTCTGCACGCCAGCAGGCTACCATGTGGGGTCAAAGTGTTGTTTGTGTGTGATAAAACGTGCGGCTCACTGTGAAAAAGTGTGCAAGGCCCTGGACCATCACAGATGGCCCTATACCACCCCTTCAAGTGGTAATGCTCGGTGGCTATTGAGCAACATAACGCCGCCATCAGATAGCGATAAGGTGAGTTCCACATCAAGCGGTGTGGAGATTCCACAGGATTCCACGCCGCGCACACACCCTGCACAGTCTTCCACACACCCTTCCACACCTTCCACACCAGCCTCCACACCAGCAGCCCAAGAGTCAAGCAAGGAAACCACAGCGAAACCCTCCGACACCCAGCCTGCCCAAGAGCCGACACCCTCACCGACACCCTCGACACCCTCACCGACACCCGAAGCCCAAGAGCAGGGGAACGGAGAGGCGTCAAAAGACCAAGGGACAGAGCAGGTTCACGACATCGGTCCCAAAGACGAGCCCAACATCCTCCCGGTGCATAATGGTTAAAGGCCGGCCGAGAGACCATGTTCAATGTAGCCATTGCATGCCTTCTCCTTCTGGGATTGAACGGGCTAGATTCCCTGCGTTGAAAGCGGTGCAGCAAGCAACGTAAGAGGTGTCGGAGCGTTGAGCGAATCGCCTTCCGCAAACGCGGCCGAACAGGGGATACTTACGGGAAGGGGCATGGCGATCATCAAGAACCTGTTCGCCGCCGGCCTGATTTTTCTTCTTTTCGCGTTGGGCTTCTGGGCGCTCCAGCAGACCCTGGACTCGGTCGTTTCCCTGGGGCGGAACTTCGTCGACCTGCCCTTCGGGGGGATGCGCACCGATGTCTGGACCTATCACGACCTGGCGTACACGCTCCTTTGGCTCTCATACGTGGGCCTGGTTGTCTTCGAAGCCGCCCAGTGGAAGCCCTTCCGATTGACCGTCAGCCGGGTCCTTGCCTCCATCTTCGGCTTCGCCCTCCTTACCTCTGGGCTCTGGCTGGCTCAGGACGCCATGAACGCCGTCCTCGTGCTGAATAGGGACTATGTGGACATGCCGTTCTTCGTAGCCAGGCTCGACCTCCTGAATGTCAGGGACCTCGTGAGCCTTCTCGTGGCCCTGGGTTTCCTCTCGTTCCTTTGCCTGATTCGCCTGACGGACAGGTGATGTCGGGGCTGGGCGACTCTACGAAGGTCGCCTATCTGTGCAGCTCCACCACCAGGATCTTCTCAAGCGGTAGGAACCTCTGGGCGACGGCATGCCGGACTGTCGCACTATCTAGCAATTTTCCGATAGATCTCCAGTGTCCGGGCGGCTATGCTCTTCCAGGAGTATCGTTCAAAGAAGTCCATCGTAGGCTGGATGGGCTCCCCGCTCAGCGAAGCCTTCATTGCGCGTGCGATGTCGGCTTCGTCCGGCTCGGCTAGGACGGCGTATGGCTCCATTATGTGCTGGAGGCCTCCCACTTTTGTGGCCACTATGCGCCGCCCGTAGGAGACGGCTTCGAGGCCCACTATGCCGAAGGGCTCCACCCTGCTGGGCATCACCACGAGGTCCGCGTTGGAAAGAAGAGACGCTTTTTTCGCTTCGTCCACGGCCCCGAGGACAACGACATTCCACTTCCCCGCGGACATCTCTTTCAGCGCGCCGAGGTCGGGGCCGTCTCCGGCGTACACCAAGGTCTGCTCGAAGGCCCCTCTTTCGAACGCCTTCAGCAGGAGGTCCTGTCCCTTGCTGCGGAACTCCATCCTCCCAATACAGAGTATGTACGGGTCCTTCCATGTCTAGGGGCGGGCATTGGGCGGTCAACTCCATTTGGCAGGACCGTGATCCTGTTCTCCGTTTACCCCCAACCTCCTCACCCTCTCGGCCTCCTGGTCGGTGGTGACGATGACTGCATCCGACGCCCTGACGGGCACGGCCCTGCAGAGATCGATGAGAGTGGATAGATGGGAGTGTAGGGGCTGGAGTGAGTCGTGAAAACGAGGGGCCTGTGGCCCAGCTTCCTTGCTGCGTACCCCACCCAGCTCATGGGCCACCCGTATCCTTGGGCGTGCACTACGTCCGCGTCCTCCCTGAGTGCGGCCCGATAGAGGCCTGGGGATGGGACGATGCCGAAGCCCAGGGGGACGCCGGGGATAGTCGCATGGGAGAATGAGGTCGCGGCAACAGCGTCGGGGGTCAGAGTCATGACTTCCACCTCGCACCCCAGCTTCCTGAGCTCCTCCGTCAGCCTCTTCACGTGAAGTTCGATCCCGCCAAGGGTTGGTTGATACCAGGTCGACAGCTGGAGGACCTTCAAGGAGACCCTCTGGCCCTCCACAGGTACCTGCTCAGATGGAAGGTGTAGGCGTAGATCAGGAGAGAGGTCACAACCCAGCGCACCTCCCCCCAGAACGGCGACTCCGTGAAGGCTTCGGCCGCGTTCACCGCCTGCGAGTAGCCTATCCAATCGAAGTAGACCGGAGGGAAGTGCACCAGCACGAACGCGGTCATGATTCCCGTCAGGATGAGGAACTCCCTGTGGGATGGGGGCTTCAGGCAGACGGCGAAGACCAGCACTAGGGAGATCGGGATGATGAACTGGGTTTCGTCAATGAATGTCCTGGTGCGTAGCTGACCGCGACGCTGAGGATGCTCCAGAAAACGGAGAGAGGTGAACGTGGCCCTCTTCTCGCGATACATGTACGCGAGCATGACGACCGCGATGGCGGGGAGCCACAATATCCCTAGGATGGGGGTGAAGTAGGTCGGGTCGACGCCATGGACGAAGAAGTAATACGCCACGTAGGGAAGGTACAGGCTTCCTCCCCCCAGTACCCCCGACACCTGGTAGGTCTGGCACGCGGTAAAGTTGCTCAGGGGCCAGCCCAGCCCTAGGATTATCGAGTATGTGATTCCGACGAAGACGCCCAGCGTGAGGAACGAGAAGTAGAACGCCCTCCTCAGCGACTTCACCCTCCAGGCGTATACGAAGAGGATGGGCACCAGGACGAGGCCTATGGGCTTGAACTCGTTGGCCAAGGCCAGGGCTACGGCCGACCACTTCCAGCGGCCGATGTAGAGGAGGTACAGGGAGGCCAGTATGAACGTGAGGGGGAGGACGTCGAACTGGCCCCAGACGACCCCTACGATCATGACGAACGGGTTGAGGAACCAGATGGCCGCTGCCTTCCTCCCCGTCCCCGCGTCACCGGTGACCCTCAGCACGACCTTCTGGAGGAGGAGGGCGAAGGCCAGGTCCCCCGCTATGATGGGGAGCTTCAGGGCGAGGTTATAGACATAGAGGTTGTGCGTCAGCGCATATGATGTGGAGTAGAGACCGCCCAGGAGCAGACCCCAGAACGGGGGGTACCCCACACCGTAGGAGTATCCCTGGAGGTTGCCGTAGAGCAGGTAGTTGATGTTGGGGAAATAATCCCAGACCTTGTATATGCCGTAGGGCGACAGGCCGTGGGCCACGGCGGCCCCCACCACCATGAAGGCGCTGTCGTCGTAGTAGTGGCCGAGGAAGGGAGCTATTAGCAGCCTGGCCGCCAAGCCGATCAGGAGCCACTTCGGCAGCGGATGAGAGGGCCTCTTTTCCCCTGTCCCAAGAGCCCTGTGGCCAAAGTCTCCCCAGCGGACGGCGCCTAGGTGTACGGCGGCGGACCGGGCGGGACGAGAAACAGATATGGCCAAGACAATGATGGCCGCCACCAGGAGGAGGACCAGCAAGGCTATGACCCATGGCGGGATCCCCTCCGGCGACCCCAGGGGCTCATCGACGGAGCCCATTTCTCGGGCCAGGCCCTTCCGGCGAGGAAAAGGCGGATGCTGGAGGCGGGGGCGAAGAGCCCCGAGAGCCGCATCCAGAGGGCCGCGACCATCGAACCGACGACTGTCCGAGCTGACATCAAGAGGCTACGGACGGAGGTCGGCGATTCAGTATTTAATCCTGACTCGCGAGTGAAGTCCACGCGCTTTCCGCCGCTCATATCCCGTCGAGCTCCTTCGTGGAGGTGACTGTCCTCCAGCGCGTTTCGTCCTTCCCTCTAGCTTGGTGCCAGATGGCGAGCATGAGGCTGTTGAACTCCAAGAGCACGGCCGTTCCGAACACGAAGACGTAGGAGGCGCCCATCGTGGCGATGGTCCTCATCAGGAGCTTCATGTTCCTGAAGGGTGACGACGGGAGGGTGAACTCGAAGGTCGTAGGGATGGTCTTCTCCTTCCTCACGAGCTGGAGGTGCCCGCCCAGGATCCGGCTTCTCTGAAATACATAGTCGGCGGGTGTCCGTGGGCCTGCCACCCAGACCTTGGCGTCTTGTACCCTCCTGATGGCCAGCCCCCTCTTTTTCACCGCCAGGGCGATGAAGGCGTCGTCGTTGACGATCATGGTGGGTATCTTCTCGACCAGCCCCTTCCTGAAGGCCAGGAGGTCGCCGGCCGTGTGCCCCAGCCTTCCCTCGTCGTCCAGGGCCTCGAGGGTCGTGTTGTGGACCCTCCACAGGAGGAGGCTCACCTTGTCCATCAGGGTCCCTTTCCTGTTGAGAAGCTCCACGTGCGAGTCGACGGCGCCCGTCCTCGAGTCGTCGAGGAGACGCCGCACCAGGCTCTGCAGCGAGTCTTCGCCCAGCCTTATGTCGGCCGAAGCCAATACCACTACGTCCCCCCTCACACGCTGGAGGATCTTGTTCAAGGCCGCGACCTTGCCCTCCCTGCGCTCCTCTGAGACGACCTGAAGCCTTTCGTCTCTGCCGGCGAGCTTCCGGACCAGCGCTTGGTTGGGCGTGGCCACTATGACCTCGCGGAGCTGGAACTCCTTTGTCTCTATCGCCAGGATCTGGTCTACCAACGATACCGTGTTGGACAGCTCCGTGTAGGCACAGATGCCCACGGATACGCTGGCTAGGGCCAATCCGAGGCCTCTTTGCGATTCTCCATTTAAACGACCCCTAATGAATTACATTTCTGTTGGGAGTCTTATTCAACTGACTTCAGGCGTTCCAGAACATTCAGGAGGCGAGCTCTGCCCTGTCGCCCGTTACTCTTATACGGTCCTCTGTTTCGACCATTCTTGATTTCGCTGATGGCGGTCGTGCCTCGAGGGAGGGACCCATTGTTGGAAGAGGCAAGGAAGCTCGCCGGCAAGACCGAGGGCTGGCTGAGCGACGCTGAGGGAGAGGCCCTGTTCGCCCTGGCCAGAGGATGCCGTTCCCCCGGGGTCATCGTGGAGATCGGCTCCTGGAAGGGGAAGTCCACCACCTGGTTGGCGAAGGGGTCCAGGTCGGGCTCAGGCCTCAAGGTCTATGCCATCGATCCACATCGCGGTGGCTCAGCCGACACCGGAGAACTTGTGCTGCAGGGGACCTTCGAGGGCTTCAAGGCAAACATGAAGCGTGCGGGGATCGAAGACTTGGTCGTCCCCTATGTGATGACCTCCGCTGAGGCTGCGACTCAGGTCCAGGACAGGGTGGCATTCGTGTTCGTCGACGGGTCTCACGAGTATGAAGACGCGAAGCTCGACGTGGAGCTCTGGTTCCCGAAGGTCGTGGACGGGGGGTCATGGCCATTCACGACACGGTCAACAGCGTATGGCCGGGGGTACCAAGGGCCGTCCGCGATGTCGTATACAAGTCAAGCCGGTTCAGGAACCTGAGGCTTATCGACACAATGACCATCTGTGAGAAGGCCGATGGAAACGGGCTTTCACAGAGGTTTCAGAGGAGATGGGCGCTGCTCATCCTTGACGTGAGCAACCTGGTCGTCAGGCATCATCCCCCCAGGGCTCTCCTCTCATTGGGCCGGCGCATCGTGCGGCTGGTGCAGTAAGGCGTCCGGTCTAAGTGTAGGGCCTAGGCTCCAGCGTCTTGGGGAGACCTAGGGGACGATTTCAATGACCTTGAATGTGTCTCCCGAGTCCACCTTGGCGTTGGCATTGGAGTCGACCCACTGGATGATCATCGCCCTCCCCTGCAGCGTGAACGGGAGGAGGCCGCTTCCTTGGAGTTGCATTATGAGACAGGCGGCCCTGGTCGCCGGGCCACCGAAGCCGCCCAGGTACATCACATATCTCCCTTCGCTGGCCACGAAGATGCTTTCAAGAACGACCAGGTCGGCCGTCGAGTTGACCCAATCGCTCTCATAGTAGGTCCGTGTCGGCGATATAATGTCGAACTTTCCCGGAAGTCGAGTTGAATTCGTAATGGACCGGAGCGTACCAGGGGTTAGCGATGTACCTGTATGTGACCTGGTTGACGCCGGGGCCGCCGATCGTGATTATGTTGGTCAGGTTGTTGTAGATGTAGGTCACGGCAGCTGAAGTGTAGTTGTAGGCAGAGACGTCCGTGTCCAAGAAGTACTGGCCGTATCCGGAGGACTTCAAGGCCCCCATCCCCTCTGCCACCTCCATGCCGGCCACCGTATCGAGCGAGTTGGCGGCGCCGGACGGACCGTGAGGCTCGCTGAGGCCCGCTATCATCGTGGCGTTCAGCACCCCGTTCTGCACGTAGGGATAGAGGAAGAAGTCGCTGCCCAGGTCTATCAGCCAGGCGGCGTTGTTGGCGGTGAACGAGTCTGTCGTCGCCGCCACGATATAGCCATCGATTCCGGTGGCGGCGATGGAGTAGGCCACGTCGTCCCGCGGCCCGCCGAAGGTCATGTTCCAGATCTGGCTACCCAGAGAGTCGGCCTTCATGATGAAGACGTCCTGCGTACCGAGGCTGGAGTTGATCGAGCCAGCCACGAGCAGGCCCCCGTCCTCCGACTGGAGGAGGGAGTAGCCGAAGATGTCATAGGTCGGCTCCGTAGGTGTAGTCCCAGCACAGTGTCAGGGAGGTGTCCAGCTTGAGCATCCATATCTCGGAGGCACCCGTGCCGAAGGACTTCGTGTTGGCCTCGATGATGTAGCCCCCGCCGGAGGCCTGGACGACCCCGTAGGCCGCGTCGACCCCGGCCCCGCCGTAAAGCTCGTGCTCTTCTGCGGTTCCCGCTGGGTCGGTCTTGATGACATAGATGTCGCCGGAGCCCGAGGACAGGGTCTCGCCGGCCAGGATGTAGCCGCCGTCGGAGGTCTGGGCGACGCGATAGGCCACGTCGTCGCTCGCCGTCCCGTCCAAGGTCGTGCTCCACTGTGGTTGCCGTCTGAATCCGTCTTGATGAGAACAAGAGTCCCCGGACCCCCCGCTCCGTAGGAGTGCCGCCACCATGATTAGCCGCCGTCGGACGTCTTCTGGACGTGTAGACGAAGTCGTCCGCAGCGCCGCCGAAGAGCTTCTCCCAGGTCAGGGAGCCCGTCGAAGAGACCTTGAAGAGCCAGCCGTCGTAGCCGCCCGCCCCCCTAGCGGGCGTGTATCCGATGGGCGCCGTGGAGTTGGTGTAGCCAGCCACGACGAAACCCCCGTCCCCGGCGGCTACCACCTTCTCGACGTAGTTCGCCGCGGTCCCTCCGTAGGTGTAGTTCCAGATGACCCCTCCCGTGGAGTTGGTCCTGACGAGCCAGGCCTGCTGGGACGTCACCCCGAAGGAGTTGGTGTCGCCGGCCAGTACGAAGCCGCCGTCGCTGGTCTCCACGGCCGACTGGCCCGTGTCGGGGCCCGTCCCGCCGTAGATGTTGTCCCACCGCACAGTCGGCGGCGGGTCCCCTCCCCTCGTGATGTTGACCAGGGTCCTCCAGCCCAGCGTCTGCAGCTCATCGTGGGTGGTGGTGGGGGTGGCGGGGGGAAGGCTCGTGCCAGTCTGCAGGAACATGTATACGGCCACGGTGGAAACCAACAGGACGATAAGAAATACCGAGCCGGCGACGAGCGACTTCCTCATCTGGAATCGATGGATACGCTCAGCGGCTTACACTTATAAACAGATGCAGGCCGACTTTCCATCGGGGGACCCGCTCTTTTCAAGCTTCATACCCTGCGCAAGGTCGTAGAGGGCCCAGCCATCCCAGGTCTTCAGGACCAGCGAACCTTCGATCAGGCCTCCGAAGGCCGTCCTCGACATCATTTCGTAGGCGCTGGGGCCTACGTCCTCGCCGTGTTGGTCTGCAGGGGGAAGAGGGCGTACCTTATCCCGTGGTCGAGAAGGAAGGCCCTGAGCGCCGAGGGGTCCCGCATGTAGGGCTGCAGGGGGGCGACCTGGGCCGACTGGTTCATGTCCAGAGAAGGCACGCCCGCGTAGTACTCGATGCCGTAGGCTGCGTAGGTCAGGAAGGCGGTGCCGCCGAAGGACGCGTGCTCCTGCGCCAGGTATTCGAAGGGCGCCCTGAGGCCGGCGTTCCAGGTGGGCCCCGTGTCCCTGACCCCGGAGATGTCGGCGAAGGCTGTGCCCTGGATGAACGGTGCGAAGGGGGCGACCACGGCAGCGACCAACACGACGGCGAGGGCCCCAGCCGCAAGGCCCACCAGGAGATGTCGGCGATGAACTGCATTAGAGAGAATCTCCCTCAGACGTACGGCGTGCCTCTCCGGGGACATCAGGGCCCAGTAGGCAGGCCAAGCAGGGCCGCCCAGCGACCCAGGGCACCCATGCAAGGTCCAGCCAGGCGCCCATCCCGCGGACAGCGTTGGCGAACCAGAGTGAGCTGGCGTTGAAGTCCAGGGCTGCCGGCACCATCGTGAAGACGTAGGCCGCGGCGAACGCGGCCGAGAGCGGGACAAGCCTCTCCTCCCCCCGATTCGAGCGAGCCCTTCGCCATCAGGATCGCGATGAAGGGGACGATCAGGTAGAAGTACCTCCAGTTGTCCGCGCCGATGCTCCCCCCAGGCGAAGACGTAGACGCTGAGACGACCACCACGAGCGAAGGCGAAGAGCTGGGCCAGGTAGGTCTCCCGCGCCTAACGAGGGCGTAGATGGCGACCGAAAGGCCGAGGATGGTCGAGAGGGACACCATAGAAGGGGATAGGAGATGACGCCCAGCACGGCATAGAGCATGTTCGGCGCGTTGACCAGATGCTGGTAACGTAGGAGATTCCGACGGGCACGGAAAGCCCCGGGACAGGATGGAGGCAGAGCTGGAGGTAGCCGAAGAAGGCAGTCCATACCAGCTGCAGGCGCGACGCCCAGACCGAAGGCCAGGCGCTCCTGGGTTCACGGAGAGGAAGCCCTTCCTCCTCCGCTGACCTAGTCATCACGCCGAAGAGGACGACGAAGGGGACCGCCAGCACCGCAGCAGGACAGGGCAGTAGGCCCATGGGGAGGCCGGCTCTATGCGACGGGGCCGACGACCTCGTACGCCAGGAAGCACGTAGACCGCAGCCGCCCAGAGCGCCTTCGCCGCCCTCTTGCCCACGGAAATCACGACGGCCGTGGGGATCAGGAGGAGGACGATGAACCCCTTCGGGTCGGCCATCAGCGCCACCCCGGAGGAGACGCCCGCCAGGAGGCCCCAGCCGACAGGAGCCCTCGTCCCTTCGCAGGGCCTTCAGCGTGGCGTAGAAGGCCAGGAACACAGCCGAATAGACAACAGGTCCATGTCGAGGCCCCTGTACGAATAGAGGAAGGTGAGCGGCGAGGCGAGGACCACCAGGGAGGCGGCCATCCCGACCTTCCTACCGAAGATGCTCCTTTGCGAAGGCGTAGACGGTCAGGCAGAGGGCAGCAGGGCCGCCAGCATGACCGAAAACAGAGAGGCCCCCTGGCCGAGGACCCCGTCGAGGGCCACGTAGCTCCAGTAGGCGGGGAACCCCCTCTGGTCGTACAGGGGCTGCAGAAGGGGGTTCGCCATGTTGCCGTCGTGGAGCGCCCAGCCTATCGCCTTGTAGTTGGCGTAGTAGAAGTCGTAGTTCGTGTCGACGGACTGGGTGACGAAGAAGTAGGAGATGACCACCAGAAGAGAGACGAGGACGGCTCCGTATACGACGCTTTCCGGCGTGACCTTCCGCCAGCGCGCCCGACCCCCTCAGGTCGTTCAGCCAGGAGCCGCCACACCGATGACGCCGAGGAGCGCAAGGAGAGACCCGACCGTGTCAAGGTAGGGGCCCATGGAGCCCAGGCCGACCCTGAAGGGGAAGCTGGAGACGCAGACCAGGAAGACCGCGGCGACGAGGCCGGAGGCGAGCTTGTGCAGCGGCAAGGGATTGACGCGGGCTCCCAGCGCCCGGGCCAGGCGGGATGCCGCAGTCACCAGGGTGTAGCCCGAAAGCATGTATGTAGAGGCGGAGAGCCACGTCATGAGGAGGTATGAAACCGTCGACGCCAGCGTTAGTCACCCCTGACCGAATGGAGTTCCCTCAAGACGTCTCCGTCATGCTCCCGCCGCTCTTCCCTCCATGAACCAGATTACATATTTCAATTAGACGCTCGGCGGCTGCAGCCTACCCCCAGCATCAGGCCCCGGTGGTCGAACTCTTGGACTTGGCGAGCCGCTCAAGATGGCTATGATGGACCGGAGCCTTGGAACAGAACAGGTTAGATCCTTACCTTAGTGCCGTGAAGATGCGGTCAGTAACGACGTCAATGGGTTTCCCCACTAAGGGATATCCTGGACCGAGGTGTTTTCTCAACAAGTGCTGAGACGTCGCCATGATGATACCGAATCTCAACTTGCTCATGGAGAACTCAGACCTGTAGAGAAGGACATGGTCAAGGAAAGCTGGTTTTGGCTTCTTCCACTCATCGACCGACATCCTATCCTTGAGTCTTTCAAAGAGCGCGGTGCCGGGGAGCGGATATGGCACGGTGAACGAAAGGTAGTCCAACGGGAGGGACGAGGCAAACCTCATCGTGTCGAGCATGGTATCGTTTGACTCTCCAGGATAGCCCAGTATGAAGAATGCCCCAGCCCTGATCCCAACGGAGTTCACCGTCTTCACCGCCTCTCGAGCTTGGCTGGTGGTGATGCGCTTCCTCATCAGTTTTAGAACCTCATTGTTCCCTGACTCCAGGCCGAAGAAGACGCGACGACATCCGGAAGCCTTCATCTTTGACGCGATTTCCAAATCCAGAAGGTCCGACCTGCAGAGGCATTCCCACGAAATGCCCAGCCTTCTTTTCGTTATCTCGTCACAGAGCTCTAAGACCGATCTTCTTGGTGAGAGGAAAGATGTCGTCGGCTATCCATATCCTGTCATAGCCATATTCCTTGATCGTCTCCATTTCATCGACTATGTTTGCGGCGGACCTACTCCTGAAGACGTTCCCAAAGACCGGACGGCTGCAGAAGTCACAGTCGAACGGACACCCTCTCGAAGTCATGATTGAGGTGATTGTGTAACCATGGTGCCTTCGATAATAGCTCTTGTACCTCTCATGGTCATACATCTCTCTTTCCGGAAAGGGCAGGGAATCCAAGTCCGGGTTCAATCTTCGGGCGGGTGTCTTGACAGTGGATCCGTCATGGCCCCTGTACGCTATGCCATCGACCTCGAAAATGCCCCTACCCTTATCGAGAGCGGCAAGGATTTCAAGTACCGTTTCTTCACCCTCGCGAAGGACTACTATGTCGAAATCGTCCAGGAACGATTCGGGCGAAGATGTCGGCAGGGGTCCGCCGGCGATCGTCAATTCGGCTTGACCTTTCAGCGCTTTGGCTAATCTGATTGCCGTCCCTTTCATGCTCAGCATCGAGTAGATCCCGATGACTCTAGGCTTCATGCTTCTTGCTTTGGTTACGGCGTCCTGTTCACGCATGAACGTACAGTCCATGATAGACACGGAATAGCCATGTTTCTTCACGTAGGAGGCAATATAGCCGACACCGAGAGGGGGGAATTTGAAGATCGAATTGTTGTCGTTGTAGTAGGGGTAGATTAGAAGGAGGTCAACCATACTTGTCACCTTATTCTGATGTAGTACTCGAAGACCGGCTTCCAAGCTCTTAGGGAGTAGCTCAATCCAGCCCAGGAGAGACGTCCTCTGACCCGTTCCCATCCCCTATACAAATCGGCCCCCTCCGTCTTCTTCAGACTGAAGAGCAGGGTCCCGCTGACGTCTGAGAGAGAAGCCTCCGAAGCTTCGACCTTGTTCCACGCCCCAATTTCATCATTTACTAGCTCCAGACCATTTCGATCTGTATACTTCGTGAAGAATGTCGATCCAGCTTCATTCATGATGACGATTTCCACACACCCTGATCTGTGCAGTTCACTCAAGTCAGCACGCACCTGGATGACGTTGGACATCCGTCTGTAGCTGATCGTGACCTTCCCCTTTGACTGGGTTTGAATAAACTGTGTGCGTATTCCTAGAGCCCTCCTCATTTCAATCAGCTTGGTCAAGAATCTATTGGGATGCCCTTTTGAAACATACGCTCGGGCAAATGCAAGATGAATGATGTCGTAAATCCGGGCGTTGATGAAGGGTCCATTCCAGATGCGCTTCCTGGATACGGAATCGATGAAGAAGGACTTCTTCAGGACTTCGTTGGTGTCATCCTCATGCTCAATGAAGGTGTGGGCGGAGCTTGAGAAGTATGTGTCGTTGGAGTACCTGACTACGGGCGTTCCTAGACCCATGCCTTCTTCGATGAGCTCTTCTCCATCGAACACCAACACCAAGCCCTTCTGAAGTGTTGCGTTCTCCAAAAAGTGAGGTCGTGAGTCAGGATAGAGCCTCAAAGACACATGGTCAGATACGCTGATGGTGACAGGCTCCGTTACACCAACCGGCAATAGAGCAAGAAGGGGAGTTGGACCTTATATTTCTATCTCGGTTGAGAATCAGGTTCCTCCAATTCGAATCAAGGATGCTTCTTTGCAATAGCTAAGAAGTACACCGATGACCTCAAACCGTATTCTTTGAATGCTTCGAGAGTTAATCCTCTGAACAGGCTCACAAACTCCTTCCTAGACATATGCCTTCCCAAATATGGTCTTCGTGTGAGCTTTGAAAGAAGCATGACGAAGGGTTCGGGAAAGTAGTAGAGGAGGACGCCTTTGAAGAAACGAACAATGCCCGAAAGCCCGAAGATGGAGATGTACCAGATAGGGTTCCTGTTGGTCATGTTGACGGCTATCTTGCCCTCCCTCTTAGTGACCCTTGAGAGCTCTTGCATTCCGCGCCTTGGATTGGGGAGGTGGACAAATGTGTCCAAGCAAGCTGAAATGTCGAAGGTTTCAGACACCAATGGCAGCCTTTCGATATCGCAACGGACCAGGTTCAAATCATAGCCGTAAATCATTGCCCTTTCGCCCGCCCTCTTCATGACCTCTGACGAGAGGTCCACAGCGAAGACGCATTTGGCTCCGTTTCTGAACAATTCTAGAGATAGGCGACCTTCGCCACAACCCGCATCAAGGATCATCTTCCCCCTTGGGGATACCTGACGAACCAAGTCCAGACGTTGCTGGGCTGAGAAAGCGCGCAATTGAGGAGAGAGCTGATCTCGTTCGCTGTCCCAACCTTTCAGGTCCCTGAACAATCGCTTAACCTGCATCGCGTCCAACTGGACTGGTTAGCCTCGAGGGTCAAGTCCTCCTGAGCTCTATTTAGGGGTATAAGGACCAAGGTGACCGGGCGAAGGCCTCGCTATGATAAGCGTTATTTGCGAGTAGGGATGACCTATTTCGCAAGGCGACCATGCACGCTGCCATTCGACTCCGGGTCTGCGGGACAGCAGATTGATGGAGATGGCTCATGGAAGCTGTCGGATTCCTTGGTCTGGGGGATGAGGATCGGAGCCCTATTGGCGATAGCCCTGTTCGTGTACATGACAGCCAAGCAGCAATACCAAGTTCACTGGTTGGGTGACGTATCCCCGTTCACGTTGGCTTTGGTGGCTGTCCTTTTCATTCTGGCGGAACGGTCCCTATCTTACAGCGGAGCGGGGAGGACGGATGCCGTCTTGGCTGCGGTCCTTTTCGCCTTCGCATGCATTCAGACGTACGAGTTGGTATATCATTTCACGTTTCCGGTGTATCTGAACTACTTCGAACCACCGTACATCAATGGCACTCAGATAAGGGTCCTCATTCTGACGGTCCTTACCATTCTACCCGTCCTTCTGTTTCGCAAGTACCTATCATTCAAATGGATGAGCGCGGTGTTGCTGGCCGCATTCATCACACTGTGGACGCTTTGGATACTCTATGGATTTCCACAATGCAGAGTAACCGGTACTTACTATCTCCCCTTGCTTGAAACGACGGACACATGTGGGCTGGCGGTGGGCATGACCTTCACCTGTAAGACAATCCTCGCGGCCTTCTACGTCTCTCTGTTACCTTTGGGTCCAGCCTTCGATAAGGCCAGGAATTATGTAGGTGGGGCGAGCAGGCGCGCGTCCCACACCAAGTAGTCGAGAGCCTGTTCAGGGCGACTTCGAAAGGCATGAAGCTGAATTGCCTAGTCCACAGGTGGGGCACCAGAGTCTACCATACACGTGTCAATCCCTGAAGGTTCTGTATCAGGTACTCGCCGCGAGTCTCGACCTTCCACACAACTGGCCGACAGGCCCAATGGCTCATTTGGTCCAACTGGCCTCTTGTTTTCAATAACATAAAGATGACTAAGCGAGAGTCGTCATCGTCGGTCAAATCGATGATATTGATTTCTTATCCGGCATCAATAGATATCCAAGAATGACGTGGGCGCAAGCCGGCCTCGACCATAGGGCCCCGGTGAAGCCGTCAGGAAGCCATGAGGGGGATGGCGTTCTCCTTGCCGCTCTGGGAGATGGTCGTGGAGAACACGAAGACGTAGGCGAACGCGTAGACGCCCAGTATTATGATGATGCCGAAGTTGCCGAAGGCGACGGCCCTGCCGATGGCCACGGCCGCCAGTATCACGCTGAGCGCCTCCACCAGCGACGTGTAGTCAAGGGGCACCTGGTATTTCTTGTCCTTCCAGGAGCCCTCCTTCCCGATCACCGCGTACTTCGGCGTCCTCTTGAACGCGCCGCTCCCCTTGAGCAGGAAGGCCTTCGCCGCTTCGAGCGTGTTGCTCACGCTTATGCCGTAGCCCAGGAAGCCCAGGGCCAGGAGGTACCGCCAGTTTCTGACCACGCTGATGTGCTGCATCCTCATGGCCACGATGTAGTATATCCAGGCCGCCGCGGTGCACAGGACGATGGAGAGCGCGAAGACCAGCCAAACCGGGTCGGTCCAGGTGACCCCGGCCACTCCGCCCTGACCGAGCCCGCCTATCTGAGCAGCCGTGGGGATGACGACCTTGATGCTGTTGATGTTGAATATGGCGGCCATGGCGGCCAGCAGGAAGGAGATGTACATCAGGGGATGGACGGTGTAATAGGTCAGGTGAATGGACGCCTCCAGCTTCTGGCGCACGGTGACGCCTTTGTCCCTCAGGAGCCGGGGGAGCGACTTCTTGGCCACCTGCAGGCTCCCTCTGGCCCACCTAGCCTGCTGCCTCTTGAAGCTCGCTACCGTGGGCGGGATTTCGCAGGGGACGTCGTCGTCGACGTACTGAATGCGGTAGCGAAGGAGCTGCATTCTGTAGCTGGCGTCCAGGTCCTCGGCCAAGGTGTCGGACTGCCAGCCGCCGGATTCGCGGAGCGCCCTGGTCCGGATGATGCCGGCGCTGCCGTTGAAGTTGAGGAACAGGCCGCCGGCGCACCTCGCAGGCTGCTCGATTATGAAGTGGGCATCCATGCCTATGGAGACCGCCCTGGTTATCCAGTTGTACTCCCGGTTGGTGTAGCTCCACCTGAACTGGACCACCCCCAGCCCATCGTCGGCCGTTATGTAGCTGGCCGCCCTGTCCAGGAAGTCCCTTCTTGGGCATGAAATCCGAGTCGAAGACCACGATGAATTCCTCCTTGGCCTTCGTGAGGGCCGCGTTGAGGGCCCCCGCCTTGAAGCCGGTCCTGTCATCCCTGTGCTGCACGTCGAAGTTGAAACCCCTGGCCCTGTAGCCGCCGGCGACCTCCTGAAGTATGGAGGTGGTCTCGTCATCGGAGTCATCGAGGACGGAGACGTACACCTTCTCCTTTCCGTAGAGCTCGGCGGTGGCGGAGCAGGCCTCCAGGAGCCTCTCGGCGACGTATCGTTCGTTGAATATGGGGAGATGGATGGCTATGGTGGGCTTGTCGTGGCCCTGGGAGGTGGGCTTCTTGTACTTCCTCGAAAGCCTCAGCATGTAGAAGATGTTGAATCCGTAGGCGAAGAAGATGAACGTGACGGCTAGGGAGACGACCAATAGCAGGGCGCTGAAGAAGCTCATGCGCCATCAGGTCCGCCCATGCCGGCCAGCCCGCTCAGGCGTCCGCCTCGCCTGCGCAGCGGATGCTGATGCGGCTCCCCGCCGAGACGACATTGGAAGCCACTCCAAGAAGCTGGGATTAAACACTTTCTGATAGGGAGGCGCGCCCGGCCGACGATGCACCTCCATCCGACCTTGAGTCGTGGTGTCCCCCCTTCTCCTGCATGGATGAGGCTCTCCGGTGTTACGTCTAGTACTTAGAACATGGAAAAGCGGAGCGTGAACGAAGCCCGCCGTTCGCCATCACCTGTCCAGGTGCCCCTCCCAGGGCACACCTACCACGAAGACCCGGCTTGGACGATACCCCTTCGACCTCACTCTCAAGCCGGGAGGGAAATGGGCTGCCCTGGGAGAGGCGGGGAGGAGGACTTCCTGTTGAAGTGCCTCTCCGCATAGTGGACTATCAGCATGAAGGCCACGAGCCACGGCAAGAACAGGATCTCCCCAATCACGTCGTGGAAGCTTTGGAAGTACTGGGCTGGATAATAGGCGGCGTAGTATGCCAGCAGCACTATCCTCACGATGTTTACAGAGATGGTCCCGAGGGCACCCAGGACCGCATAGGCCACAAACCTGAATCCGCCTATCCTCTGCTTGAGGAGGAAGGCTACGGCGATCCCAGTGAATATCAGGAAGCTTTGGACGCCGGCGGATGGCCAGTAGACGACCAGCGCCTTCACCGTGCCCCCCGCGTTGATGAGCATGGTGTTCCCGGACGACGTTATGTTCACCAGATGGGTGGCCTTCATGATACCAGTGGCGATCGACACCAGCACGGGCACAATCGATTGGAGGGGACCCAGCTCATCGAACGGGAATACTGCGTCGAGGATCAGGAAGGTCGCGGTCAGCGCCGCGTAGGTCAGCGTGAACAGAAAGGCCCTGAGCTGCCTGATCCCGGTCAAGTCGACTATCAGGATCAAGGTCAACGAAAGATATGCCACTGTGACCCAGAATTCGTGCCAGCTGTAGATCAGGAGACTGGGCGCCACGCCGAAATAGGTGCCTGCCTGCGTGATCGCTTGAAGGGACCCTGGGTCGTAGTAGAAGACGAAAGAAAGAAAGGCGGAGCAGAGGAACGCGATTGCGACCTTGCCCCTGTTCAGTCGATAGGTAGCATCCAGGCCTTCGATCGCTATGAACGCCAAGACCAGAATGAGGCTCCCCTTCCCCTCGTTCCATCCTGCGTTGAGGATCAGTGGATTCGAGATGTAGGCGGCCGCCAAAGGCATCGCAAGCAAGACGACGAGCAGTGCCAGGGCCAGCCTCCGGTCGGAAGGCAAAAGGGTTTTCAGCCATTAACCTTCGGTGACGGTACTTAAAGTCTAGCCGATGGTCGAAGGGCGACCTCGATATGAAGAACCATGGGAGAGGCGGGCACCATCAAGATGGGAAGTGATGCCTCTTGGGTAGCACAGGATCCCTCCAACGGGTGCCTCTGCGTCGTCAACTCTGGGCGTGTGGGTGTCTCAATCAGATCAACAGCAACTTCAATATCGGGGTTCCCGGCGTCTCTGGCGTTCTTCACGGTCCTCATTGGCGTGGGTATGGCCATGCTCGTCGAACGCAGGCTTGGACGTCAGCGGGGGCTGGCTTGAACATAGCTTCCTGAGTCTCTATACCGGTTGGATAGGGCAGGACTTGCGAGGAATGCCGCCCGATGACGAAACAGATGCGAGCGGTTTTTAATGCCGGTCAGTGGACCGAACGGGTGGACCTCATGGCAAGTGGGTTGCTCTACGGCAACAGCGTAGTGGACTTGGTCAGGCGTCTCGACGCTGTCAATCGTACTGTCTTGATAGTCAGGCACTCTGAGCGTCCATCCTTCGATGACGTGCCCATACAGGCGTGGGACGGCGTCGGACTGACGGAAAGGGGCATCGAAGCCGCCAGGAGCTTCGGGAGGGCACTGGCTCAGGATGGAGGGATTCTCACAATGGGCGCCTACGGCTGGGGACTGAAACGATGCCTTGATACTGCAGATGCCATCGCAGCCGGAGCAAGAGAGAAAGGTTGCCGGATCTCAGGACAGGGAACTCTTGCCTTTGGATCTCCGATTGCTGATAGGCGGAAGTATGACCTGGCCCTCGGATCAGGACATTGGGAAGAATTCGTCGACGACTGGCTGCGTGGCACGGCTCAGGACGGTGCCCTGGTTCCGGCAGACAGATATGCTACTGGTTTCCTCCGCGAGCTCTTTGACCGTCAGCTTCCTGAATCCGAGGGCGTTTCCCTGATCGTGACTCATGACCTCCAGATCTATCCACTGGTGGGCTTCCTCCTTGGCATACCGATTCTGAAGCTGGACTTCTTGAACGGCCTCATAATCAAGACAGGCCCGCGACATGTTCGAGTCGGGTTCGAGGGAACGGTTCGCCTGTTGAATCGCAGTGAGTTGTTCTTCTGAACATTCCCGCCCCTATGGCGTCTCCGAGTCTCATCGAGCCGAAGGCGTGATTCCAATGAGTCGCCGGAGCTGCAGCGGGCTATTGGCTGTAGCCCTCTTCCTCGCCGTACTTGAATCGGGGGACTTCGGGGAGCCTCTCCTTCATCCTGTCTTCGGCGACGACCTCAGCCTCCCTCAGGATCCTCTCGGCGTCATCGTTCGCGGCCTGGAAGTTGACGCCCACCTCGCCGACGCTTCCGGCGTCGGTCAGGACGCCGCTGAGCAGCTCTCCTACCTCTGAGATCTCGCGCTCAGCCTCGGGAAGCACTCCCTGCAGGCCTGGCCTCACGCTCTTCAGGATGACCTCCGCAGGGGCGAGTATGGTTACGACGTCTCCCAGGTCGGTGGCCGTCCTCAGGCGCTGGAGTATCCCTTCGAAGGCGACCTCCACCGAGGAGATGAGCTTCTCGAGTTTCCTCAGTTCCACCAGCTCGTTGGCGTAGGCGGCGGCGTGCTGGCCGTCGCGGCTCTGGACGAAGTGAACGACCTTGGCAAAGATGGCAGCGTCGCGATCCTGGAGCCTGCGGCTGCTGGACTCTAGGAGCGCGATGTAGGTCTGGAGACCCCTGCCAGCCGTCTCGATCCGCGGCTTGAGGGGCTCGCTCGGCTTGAACCATCCGCCCAGCCTCTCCCTCAGGCTGGGGTCATCTGAAGTCTTCCACTTCCTCCCGAACTCCGCCATCTGGAATGCACCTGAACCGGTTTGATGGCCTGACGGCTTATTATGACTTGGGTAACCGGCTCGCCGTACAGTTCGGTGACTAGAACGGAGGACGTCGATGGCAATAGGATGAAACTGACGGCCTGCTTCTGGAGAATCGGGTGACCTGAGGAGGCTTGAACCCAATTCGGTATGAGTCCCTTCGCGCCCCCGTTGACTCTCAGCTCGGCCAACCCGCGGCTTAGGCCCCGACAGCCCCCTCAGTTCGAGCGCTGTTTCTGACCAGGGACCTTCTGAGGAGAAAGCAGGTCGGCAACACGAAGACGGCGAGGGCGACCCATGCTGCTATCACCCCTCCATGATTGCCGACGGCGATCTCGAGTGCTTCGAGCAGGGCGGCGGCAAACAGGGTCGTGACTGACAGGACGAAGGCCACGCCCGTCCTCCATAGCTCCTTCCTGAACCTTCCTGTCATCGCATAGTACACCAGGAGGAAGCTCTGCACTATGGCGATGGCGTATGCCGCGTTCTCCAGCCACACGTGCGGCGGAATGAAGAAGGTCTGGGCGACCGTCTCCCAGGGAATCCCCTTGTATGCCGCGGCCCCTGCAAGCAACCTGAAGGTCGAGATGAAGGACAGGGGAAGCGAGAACCATCCGAGCCCAGGTATCATGAAGAGCACGACCGCCTTGAGGTTGTTCGCGAAGATAGAGAGCACAAGGACCGGATAGGGCTGACCTTTGATCCCTGAAACCAGTTTCTGAGCCTGCTCCCATGCGCTCTCCGCTTCGGAGCTGCTCACGGGCATGGAGATCACCCTCAGGATGAGCACCGTCTCCACCGCCACTGCTACCAGGACTAGGATCGCCCACCGCCTTGTCAGGAACCGCGAGAAGTAGTCTGCTAGCATTGCCATTCACTATGTGGAGCCGTTGGCGTTGGGCCTTTCGCCTTCCTCCGAGGAGAAAGACGGCCTTGCCCTAGCAAAGCAAGTTCGTCTTTCGATAGCGCGCATGATCCAACTGGTTTAGGCTTGGGCTTCATCGAGGTAGCACCTCATGGAGTTCTTGATCAATGGTACGCCAAGCTAGTACTGTGATTAGAAGAGACAGCATGATCGCTGCATAGACGAAGATTGTAGCTATCTCTGCATAGATCCCCACAGTCTTGACACGACCTCGATTGGTCATGTCCATTACCCTCCACAAGAAGAACCACAGCACATACGGCCCAAAGAATCCAGCTAGGATTACTTGCCACTTCTTCACTGGAGTAGCACCTTCTTTGTGAGGTTCTCTATTTCGATCAAGGTGCACTCCCCGTAAGGTAGCTTATCGTTATGTGCTCTAATATGGATTTATCGAGCCCGCTTTCAGATTGCGTCGGCGACGAGACCGTTCTCTGATATTGAGAATCGCCCTCTCGCTCATGTTAATGCCTTATACGTTAGGTTCACCATAATAACAGCTAGAGCCTGGCATGAGCCAGGGAGAAAGCAGAGGGGACAAGGTTAGGCTCCTTGACGCCTTTCTGTCCATGCTCAAGTCAAGGACCTACACTCACAAGCCCTTCTTCCTGGCCCACGCCGTCACCTTCGGTTGCAATTCTAGGTGCAAGACGTGCACGTATTGGCAGCTGACGCCGAGGATGAAGGAGGACCTTTCCACGGAGGAGGTCTACGACCTTCTCGATGAAGCGTACGATTTTGGCATGCGAGGCTACTACATCTTTGGCGGAGAGCCACTCATCAGGCAGGACATCGGGAAGATCGTGGATTACGCCAGGAACAGGGGCTTCTTGACGACCATGAACACGAATGCCTCACTTCTCGCCAGCAAGGCCACTTCCCTGCGGAATCTCGACTTCGCATTCGTCTCGTTGGACTACTTCAACGAATATCACGATTTCATCAGAGGGAGGCGTGGTTCCTTCGACGAGGCCATCAGAGGTGTCAACAGGATAAGGGAGGTGGGGGACACGCGGGTGACGTTGGCTACCACCATCAGCAAGTTGAACCTCGATGCGATCGAGCCGATGGCGAAGCTGGCCAAGGAACTGCGGGTCGGCATCTCCTACAATTCGGTAGAGCCCACACTGGACTTCGGGCAGAACGAGGCGACTCATTCACCCAACATGGAGTTGGGGCTCAGCAGGGCGCAGCTCCACGACTTCTATGCCACCCTGCTCAGACTGAAGCGAGAAGGGTATCCTCTGATGGAGACGGAATACCTGTTGAAGCATTTTGTCGAAGGGAGGCGGTGGACCTGCCAGTTCCCGAAGATGTTCGTCTACGTCTCCCCTGACAAGAAGATCTACAATTGCACCTATGACTACAGCTACGATCTGAGGAAGGGGTCTTTCGAGGACTATTTTTCGAGCGATCCTTACCGGAATCATGTGGCGAGAGCCGAGAACTGCAACATGTGTGTTAGGACATGCGTCAGGTCGTATTCGTACGCCTACGACCTGAAGCCTCTGAATCTGATGGACCTCGTTGGTGACGCGAGAATCCAGCTCAACCAGAGGGCATCTACACCAATGTTAGAGGGCGTGGACTTGGTTCCGCATAGAAGACGAGGGTATGGTGAGTCTATGCGAGTCCTTGAGCGAGAACGAGACGCCGATCCACGATCGTCGGTGATTCCTGCTTCACCACTCCCTTCCTGGCGCAAAACCAGGAGAAAGGGTTCAGGCCTAGGCCGGCTGGAACCTGTGACCTGGTCAAATGTCTGGGCCTGACTTACCATTATCGGCTAAGGACAAGCCCCTTCGGGCTCAACGCCGGGATAAACGCCGCATAATCGAATATTCTGTTTCCATCCCTTCCCGGGCTACGCTTTGACAGTTGCGGCAGCCCGTCGCCGGGTGTCGTGGTTGGCCCGTTCCTAGGGTATCTCTTTGATCGTCTGGAAGGACAGGCACGTCTGAGTCTTCTCTATGCCTTTCATCATGCGCAGCCTATCGATCACGAGCCAGCCGATCTCCTGGACTGAGGAGCCGCGGACCTTCAGCATCATGTCCCACTCCCCCGATATGAGAGCAATTTCGTAGACCTCAGGTATCCTTGCTATCTCCTCGGCCAGCATCCTTTGGGAGACGTTCCCCTCCCTGCTGAAAGAGACAAGGACGTAGGCTAGGACCTCCTTCCCCAGTTTCGAGTAGTCGGGCATCACCGTGAACTTCCTGACCACGCCCGTGCGGACAAGCCTCTGCAGCCTCTCCTGGGCGGTGGCGCGGGGGAGCCCTGTCTCTCGCGCTATCTCCACCACCGGCCGCCTTCCGTCCTCAACGAGCATGGCCAGGATCTTCGAATCCTTGTCATCCAACATAGTTAGCATATTGCTAACATCTCCACCCATATATGGTCTTTGTTCCGTCAAAATGCCGGATTGCATGGCAATATGCTTTTATTCGCGCCTGAGGGTCCAGGTGGGCGTGCCGGAATCGACGAGGTCGGATTCGGAAGGGGCCGTCCCCGCCCCTCTGGACAGACTTTCACCGGCCGAGCTGGAGAGGAAGGCGCTGGTGGCCGAGGTGACGACGGGGGTCCTGTCATCCTTGACGGGCAGCTTGATGGCCGAGGGGTTCCAGTGGGTGCTCCCCGTCGTCCTGTCCAAGTCGACGGACCCGCTGTGGCCCGACGCGGGCGCCTCCCTAGAAGAGAGGCTGAGAGTCGAGGTGTACGGCGAGACGGTCCTGGCGACCCTCAGCATGATAGAGCACAAGATGGTGGCCAGCTCCCTGGTGGCCCCCAAGCTCTTCACGCTTTCACCCAACATCCGGATAGAGAACAGGGAGAGGGCGGCCACCGGTAGGCACGCTTATGAATTCACTCAGCTGGACTTCGAAAGCAGAGGAGCGACATCTTCAGACATCAAGCGTCTTGTGGAGCTCATGATG
The DNA here is from genome assembly GCA_963842885.1 of uncultured Nitrososphaerota archaeon. Taxonomy (GTDB): domain Archaea; phylum Thermoproteota; class Nitrososphaeria; order Conexivisphaerales; family DTJL01; genus DATKKG01. The sequence goes on along the minus strand of CAWJIE010000002.1, from coordinate 145,412 downwards.
CTGAAGCTGGTTGGGGGCATGGCAGAGCAGGCGAAGGAGGCCCTGGCTCGTGTCTCCCCTGACCAGGCAGCGGTGCCCTTGCACGTTCCGTTCAAGGAGATCGACAGGGTGGACCTCGAAGCGCAGTATGGCAGGGGATGGGAGGAGGCCCTGCCTTCGAAGATAGGGGAACCCGTCTGGGTCACCGACATGCCACGCGAGTTCTACGACTTCGAGGACCTGCAGACGGGGAGATGGGACAACTACGACCTCTTCCTTCCCTGCTGCGGGGAAGTCCTTTCAGGCTCGAGGAGGGAGTGGGACCACGACAAGATGGCCTGGAAGATGAAGAGGGACGGCGTGAACGAAGGAAGCTACACCACCCTGCTCCGGTTGGCCAAGGAGGGGAGGCTCAGGCCCTCGGCGGGAGCGGGGATAGGAGTTGAAAGGCTCGTAAGATGGCTGGTGGGGGCTCGTCACGTGGGCGACGTGCAGCTCTTCCCCAGGGTTCCGGGCAGCGTGTACGACCTCTAGCGACGCCCGCAGTTCGAATCCGTCGACGCCAGCGTCACCCACCATGGGGAGTACTCTGTTGCGGTCAGACTTGATGCCTCACCTTAATCCAGAACACGGCGTAGAGGAAATGCGTATAGAAAGTAGCTATTTGCGGAGCCCTCTCCGTTTAGTCCCATCTTTCAGATATGCTACGGTTAGCTCTCCGCTTTGACCTTGGACGCGCCGACCCTGCTGCCAGCTCTCCTTGCGTAGAGCATCCTTGTCACAACCAGGAGGGGAACCAGCCACACCCAGAGTGGGGACAGCCCCACCGTCAGGAAGGCGGCACCTCTCGCTTCGACCATGGCGAAGCCCCAAGCGAAGCCGGTCGCATCGCTGAGCATGTCCTTCTTCGCAGGGGCAGGGGCCTCCTGGAAGTGCTCCGTGATCGTGACGGTTATGGTGGCCAGGTTGACCTCCTTTGACATCTCCTGGATCTGGGCCGTCAGCGAATCGATCGTCTGCTGCACCGAGTCGATCTTGGCCTGGACGGTGAGCGCGTCCGTGACGTTCGTCGTAAGGTTCATGAAGCCCTGATACTGCGCCAGCAGCTTCTGGTAGCTCGTCAGGCTTGCGTTCAGGTTGACATAGTCGCCCGTGACGTCCTTGCTGGAGGTCTGGGCCGAGATGACCTGGCCAAGCTTCTGCAGGTCCGCCATCGCCTGGGCGAAGTTGTCGGCCGGCACGCGGACGACCGCCGTGGCTACGACCTGGGTGCCATACCCGTCTTCGGGTCCGACGGAGGAGTCGCTGACGTACCCCCCGTCAAGCTGGGCCACGTTCTGGACCTCCTGGAAGGCCAGGCTGCTGTTGGTGACGTTGAGAGAGACGCTGCCGGTGAAGACGACGAGGCGGTCGATGGTGGCGGACGATCCCGTCTGAAGCGACGTGGCCGCCTGGGGTGTGCCGGCATCGGTGGAGGCGGCCGACCCCATGTTTATGTTGGCCGAAAGGCTCCCGGACGAACCGGACTCCTGGGGACTTGCCTGCAGCCCGGCCGTCAGGACGCCTCCTTGGAGGACGAAACCGGTCACCGCGAACGCGACGGCCATGGCGACCACCATCGCTGCGAGCACCTTTCCGCTGACCCTGGGCATCTTGGGCATTCCGACCGCCCTCGATGAGGGGAGGCCGGACTATAGTCCCAACTTCAGGAACGGCTCCCGTCCAGAAAGTAGAACGGGCTGTGCCGGCCCGGACCGGCTCCGGGCGCCGCCAACACTTTTAGTCGAGAGCCGCTTGAGCGATACCGATGTCACAGCCGGGGGAAGGGCCGGGGCGGGACGAGATAGAGTACGGGCTGAAGGGGAAGACGTTTCAGTTGTACGTTTACCTGCTGAGACACGGTTCTGCCGTAGGGATCAGAGAGGTCCAACGAGAGCTCGGGTTCTCCAGCCCCAGCGTCGCGTCTCATCACATGGACAAGCTCGTGGGCCTGGGCATCGTGGAGCGGGACAACTTCGGCCGCTACGTCCTCATCAGGAAGGTCGATGTCGGCGTCCTGCAGTCCTTCGCGAATGTCGGCGGCATGACCCTCCCCCGCCTCGGCTTCTACGCGCCATTCTTCACGGTCATAGCCGCGGCCTCCCTCCTCCTGACGCCCGCCTCGATCAACCTTTACACGTTCGTGGGCACCGTGGGCGGTGCCGCCGCCTTCTGGTACGAGGCGTGGCGGACCTGGCGTAGGAGGCCGTTCTAACAGTTAGTATTAACTTGGCTTGGGGGTTAGAGAAGTCGCAATGGCAGGCCGCGGGTTCACCTTCAGCGCCCTGGCGGGCGTCCTGGCAGCTCTCGTAGTGGTGCTCCTCCCTGCCATCCAGGGAGGAGGCCTCGCCGCCTCCATGACCCCGACATCCAGCGGCGGCTCCGCTTTCGGCCCGGCCGTCCCGGCGACCAACTCCTCGGGCATCTTCTCCTCCACGGTAAACCAGGTCAACCTCTCGCTCGCAGCTTCTGTATCATCGATCCCCCACCAGGGCGGCCTCCTTGTGATGATTACGCTTCTGCCGGTGTTCCTGGGAGGGATAGCAGGCGTCCTCGTCTACCTCACTTTCAGGGGTTCCCTCCCCTGGCGCGCTAGAGAGGGCACGGCCGACTAGCCATATTCACGCCGACTTTCTCAGCTTTTCCAGCATCTTTCAGATGTTTCGGCCGATTTGGGAGGTTCGAGGGTTCATGGAGACCTTCGCCGACGGTCTGGCCGAGCCGCACATTTCCGGCATCGCACGCGCGTGCTTGGGTGTTGGAACCAGCGCTCTCATCTTGGCCTGAGAGGACGATCGCTCATAGGCGGTCGCAACACGGTCTTCAGTGTCTGGGGGAAGGAGGGTCGGGCAGGGATAAGAATCGCAGGCACTTTGATCCTCGAAGTGCAGCGGCGGCCTCCCCGTCTTCGCCCACCGCCTCCTGCAGGCTCCGGTCAGGGGATACAGGTGCCGTTCCCGACAGGGGCCATGGCGCTGGCCACCGAGCCGTCGTCGGCGAGGACGCGGACCACCACCGATTGGCCGGGGGCTAGGTTCACCGACTCGGAGAGGTCGAACGCCACCCCCTGCTGGAGGTGAATCGGCATCGCCAACATGTACAGCGGACACGCCTCTTCGCACCTGCACAGGGGGCCGGCAGTCGTGAAGGTGGTGTTCCCTATCTGGATCCCCGTCACGGAGACGTTCTCCCTTAGGCCCACCAACTCGATGCCACAGACGTTCGTTTCGCACGTGACCTCCGTTATCGACACCGATTGAGACGGCCCCGTGATGTTCAGCTGTTCTTGGAGGGCATTGAGCTGCAGCTCAAGGATGGCGACCTGCTGCTGAAGGGACGAAATGGTGCCCCGCAGACCCGACATCTCCGTTCGCTGGGACATATAGTCATAGTACAGGATTGCGCAGGCGGAAGAAGCCGCTACGATCGCCACGACCGCAATGAGGATGGCCAGCCTTGTGGCGCCGATGCCGCTCCGTCCCCCGACCGTTGAGCCTCCGGAGGTCATTTGCAATGCATAGACGGGGTTGCGTATTTAGTTCTATTCGAGTGGACGGTTCGAAGTCACGGCTTCGGGTTGATGTTCAACGGCGGCTCGACTCTGAGAGCTGATATCGCCTTCTTTTCCAGCAGCAATAGATACCCAAACCGTCTTCACTGCCCAATTGGAACATAAGTATAGGCCATTCCGCTTAGCCCTACGATGGATATGTCATACCCGAAGGCAGGGCAATATAGCACTGGGGCATTAAAGGAGGAGTAGTTGATTTGCGCCGCCGGGTAGCCTACTGCCAGAAGCGCCTCAGGACACAGATAGGGGATGCCCAAGAGGTAGAATCCCCTTTGAAGCATCGTTGGAGCTGAGCGTAAGGACGACCGTGGTCGGCGTGGTCTGGTTCACGGATACGGTACCCGGTGTCGCGAAGATGCTCACGTCCGGAGTCTGGACGAAACCTCCAGAAGTTGTTCCGCCGGCAGTCTGATTCTCCCAGACGTCCACCGATGGAAAGAGCGTGCCGTTGCCGAAGAAGCCGACCTGTCGCCACGTGTAGCTCAGCGTTATGAAGGCCACCGAATTCGGCTGCATCAGCAATACCAGTTCCTCTCCCGGCAACGTGCCGTTGCTCTCCAAGTAGAAGGGAAGCCCGGACGGGAACCTGAGAGGGATGGACTCATTTGTCAATTGGGCTTGCAGGTTCGATAGCTGCTGCTGGTCTACGGCGATCTGGTTCCGGAGGTCTGCAATCGTCGAGACGGTCTGCACATAGTAGAAGGCGAACCCAGACGAAAGCACAAGAAGGGCCACAAGTAGAGCCGCAAGAACCAGTTTGACGTTCCTCCCCGTCGCAGGCTGCTGCATCGGTTGAATGGGGAATGGTTGCATTACTTAATGCTAAGCCTCAGAACGCACCGTCATTTGTCAGGTTCCGCATAAAGCAATGTCACGAAACCGCGCTAAGGGCTCAGGTGGCGGTCAATGGCAACACCAGCAGCACAAGCATTGCCTATAGCTCGGTGACCGTATCGTCGTCGCCCAGACAGGCGCATCGGAAGAGGCTGGACACGGCTTCAGTTGCGTTTAGCCCCAGGTCTCCTTCGGCCATCGGCATGAAGCCACTGGCTGTCATCGGTGTCGTCGGAAGGCAGTAACCATGCGCGGGAGCGTGACCCTGAAGGTCGTGCCCCTGCCGGGCCTGCTCTTCACGTCTATCCAGCCGCCGTGGACTTCGACGAGGCGCTTGCAGATGGCCAGCCCCATGCCGAGGCCTTGGGCCTTGGTCGTGAAAAGGGGCGTGAACAGCTTGTCGAGCTGCTCCTTGTTCATGCCCATTTCGGTGTCGGCGACCCGCCGGTACTCGCTGGGGATCTTCGTCCCTTTCAGACCGGGGAAGGCCTCCTCTATCGTCTTGCCGACTATATGGCTGTGCGAGAAGTTGAGTATCCGGTCCGCGGCGGGGTTCGCTCCGACGAAGACGAGGCGGCCTTCCTGCTCCAGCTTGTAGAAGTGGATTCCGAAGGGTGCGTTGTCGATTACGGACCGCAGCTGGCCGTCGCCATCCCCCCGAACGTCCTTGGGCCCCTGGTGCCCGACGGTTTTCAAACCGTCCTCTGCGATATCCGCCAAACTGTCCTTTCATCGTGGATACGTAGAGAAACTACATGACCCTTTGCAATAGCTTCGAAGTCTTGGCTTAGGCTTCATGGTCGCCGTCGGTTCAATCCTTTCGCTGACCCTGCTAGTCCTGGTGGGCTCGAAGGGGTTATCGGAGGCATTCGCAAGGGTTCCTCCGAAGTATAACAACGCGCTCGTGGGCTTCGTAATCGCCGCTGTAGGTGCATATGTCCCTTATGCGGGGCAGACGAAGCATGAACTGTTGCAGGAACCGCATCAGGAAGACATCATCTTGACAGTGAGAACCGTCTCAGCCAACTGTTACGTCTTTCACAGAACCCCCGTCCTGCAAGGTTGATGCGTTGATGTTAGACAGAAGGAAACTCGCCGCCGTTGGCAGACCTTTACCTGATTCAATTGACCTGTTGTTCTCAATAACTCAAGGATGAACCAGTCAGCCCATTTCGCAAGTCCAAGCCTGCGTCTAAGACATGCTGTCCGTGATGGTCATATCCAGCAGCGGCAACTTGAATTCCCACTTAAAGAAACTTGAAGGGTTGATTGTCCTCGGTCCTGACGGAAACTACGCCCTCTCCGATGAAGGAACGGATGGGCGTTCGGCGCTTTAGAACGGATGTTCGTTTAGTTGAGCTTTAATCACGACACATCCTCCCGATAGCTCATGCAGAAGGCTTCGGCGAACCACACGTGGCGCAAGAATGCTGCGATTCTCGTCATAGGAATAGTATGCACGGCGGGCCTGCTTGGCATGCTCTCCGTGCTGTCCCTGAACTATAACGTTCCTCCGGCAAATGCGGTCGCGGAGGGGATAAGCTCCTTCCAGGGCTACCCTGGACTTCGGGCCTTCATCGATGCGAACGCCAAGAGCGTGCAGAGGTACGGCACATTGGGCGGATTCGGCGGGATCTTCGTCGGCTTGCCGGACATGGGTAACGCCGCCGCCGCACTCACTTCTTCGGTCTCGACCCCCTCGTTCACGGGCACCAACGTCCAAGTCCAGGGCGTCGACGAGGTAGACAGGGTGAAGACGGACGGGACGCACCTCTTCGTTTCGACGACCGACGCCGTGACGATAATGAACGCCTACCCGCCGAATTCGACGGCCGTCCTTTCTACGATCTCCCTCAAGGGAGACAACGTGCTGGGGATAGAGGTCTATCAGGACCGCCTCTTCGTCGTCAGCCAGCGGTCCTCAGGCGACATGTACATCGACCTCCTCCTCTATGACGTCTCCAACCTCTCATCGCCAAGGCTGATGGAGAACTCCAGCATCCAAGGGAGCTACGTGTCGGCGCGCATGGCCCAGGGATACGCCTACGCCGTCGTCCAGCAGCCCTCCTACCAGTGGACGAACGGCAACGCGACGGCCGCGATGCCAGAAGTGTACGAGAACGGCAACATGGTGGTCCTCCCGCCGTCCTCCATATTCTACGCGCAGAACGTGACGCTCATCAGCTACTACACGATGATCGTAAGCATGAGCATGTCCACGGGGACGAACAACGTCACCACAGTCCTCACCGGACCGTCCTCGACGATCTACGTGTCCACGGCTAACATCTACGTCGTTTACGCCAACTATCCCGTGTTCTACGCCGACGGCATCCCCGGGGACGTCTTCAACGGTGGCATCGCGACGCCGACCACGACGGTACAATCGCAGAACAGCACAATATTCCGCGCTTCGTACTCGAACGGCGCCGTCGGCGTGGCGGCCGTGGCCTCGGTGCCGGGGGCGGTCCTGAACCAGTTCTCGATGGACGAATACGACGGGTACTTCAGGGTGGCGACGAGCGGAACGGCCGTCATCAACGGGGTAGGGACGACGAGCGACGACGTCTACGTGCTCGACCAGAACATGAGCCAAGTGGCCGCCCTCAAGAACATCGCGCCAGGGGAGAACATCTATGCCGTTCGCTTCGTTGATGACATGGGCTACGTGGTCACATTCGAGCAGATCGACCCGCTGTTCGCCATCTCCTTCAAGGACGTGACCAACCCCGTCATCCTCAGCGCCCTTAAGGTCACCGGCTTCTCTGATTACCTCCATCCTCTACCGAACGGGTACCTGATAGGCGTCGGGAAGGACGCGGTGCCATCATCCAACGGCGACTTCGCCTGGTACCTCGGGCTGAAGCTTTCCCTCTTCCAGGTCTTCGACAACGGGACGTCGACGCAGGTCTCAAAGTACCTGATAGGGGACCGCGGGACGGATTCCCCCGTGCTCAGCGACCATCTAGCGTTCACCTTCGATTCGACACGGAACATAATGGTGATCCCGGTCACGCTCGCGCAGGTGAGCGGGAACCAGACGGTTGACCCGAACAGCCCTCCGCCCTATGGCGACATCGTCTGGCAGGGCGTCTATGTCTTCAACGTGACGGACACAGGCTTCACGCTCCTCGGCAAGGTCTCCCAGTACCCCGCCAGCCAGAACTTCGGCGACTCGCCCAACAGCAGCCTGCAGATAGACAGGAGCGTCATCATAGGGAACTGCCTCTACACCATATCGCAGAGCGAGGTCATGGTGAGCGACCTGTCCTCGTTCTCCACCCTCGCGACGGCCCCCCTGGCCTGAAGGAGTCAAGGACCGTCGCTCTTTCGGCTTAGAATGAATATGCCATAAGACTGCACAAGAAGAAAGGCTTCGCGGTCGACCGCATGGCGATGGTGAAGGTCGTCCGATAGGTCCCTACACTCTCCGCTGGCTATCTCCCATTCAATTAACCTATTGCTTTCAATATGCTAAAGATGACTAAGCGAGAATCGTCGTAGGTCAGGTTGATGATATTGATTCCTTTTCCGGCAGCAACAGAGATCCAAGACTGCCATGGGCTCGGGGCGCCCCTCCCCCCGGTCAATTGACCTATTGTTTTCAATGACTCAAACATGATCAAGCGAGGATCGTCAATTCGAGTGCGACTCTACCCGCTTGGTCGTCTTCCTGATCGTCAGGGCTAGGATGGCAAGCCCTGCGACCTCCCGAGAGCTTGCACGATTTAGCAATTCCGCTCGGCCATTTCTGATTCAAACTTGATGCGGGCGAGGGAAAATCTTAAGTCTTAATCAGGGAATACTCCTCCGCAAGAAGGAAGTCTGGGAATTACATGAGAGTCAGAGCTTGGAAGCTCTTGGGTTTCATATTCATCATGGTTTTTGCCCTGTCAGTGCCCACCGTGGTCCATGCCCTTGGAGTGACCTCCACCGTGACGGTGGGAGGTGCACCCTGGGGCGTAGCCTATGACTCTGGCAGAGGTGAGATATTCTTGGTCAATTCGGGCGCAGGCAAGGTCCTGGCACTGTCGGACAGCAGCTATGCCGTGCGTGCAACCGTGAGCGTCGGGCAGTCGCCGTACAGGGATGCCTACGATGCTGGCAAGGGCGAGATCTTCGTCGCCAACTATGGCGCTAACACCGTCTCGGTCATATCGGACGCGAACAACTCCGTCGTGGCGACCGTGCCTGTCGGGGCCTCTCCATCGTCTTTCGCCTATGACTCCGCCAAGGGTGAAGTCTTCGTGGCTGAGTCCGGCGGGAATGCAGTCTCCGTCATCGCCGACGGCAATAACTCGGTCGTTGCGACCATAACTGTGGGGACTGGCCCGTATGACTTGTGCTACGATTCGGCCAAGGGCGAAGTCTTCGTGGCAAATGCCTACTCCCGCTCCGTCTCGGTTATCTCAGACAGCAACAACACCGTCGTAGCGACGGTCTCCGTCGGTAGCGGCCCCTTGGGAGCGGATTATGACCCTGCCAAGGGCGAAGTGTTCGTGGCCAACTCCGTCTCAGGCACGGTGTCGGTCATCTCAGACAGCAGCGACGCTGTGGTGGCGACGGTGACAGTGGGTTCGAGCCCAGGGGCCACCGTCTACGACCCGAGCAAGGGCGAGGTATTCGTCCTCAACAGAGACGCCGCCTCGGTCTCGGTAATATCGGACGCGAACAACTCTGTCGTGGCGACAGTGGCCGTGGGGACCAAGCCCTATGGTGCCACCTACGATTCCGACAGAGGTGAGGTGATCGTCGCGAACTACGGAAGCGGAACCCTCTCTGTAATCCCCGACTCCCCGACGACGAGTCCTTCGTCTACCTCTGAACTCCTGCAGCAGGTCTGGGTTCCCAAGCCGGTCAATGCTGCGGCGGCCGTCGCCGTGTCCGCCGTGGTGATGGGATTGGCTTCGGCGGTCTTTGCGGTCGCGAGCAACCCTCTGGGAAGCGTGGGTGGGACGCTGGCCGAGAAGACGAAGGGCCTCATCCCCGACAACGTTAGAGACTGGATAAGCGAGCTGCTCTCATCCAAGACCGAAGAGACCGCAGTGGAGAAGGCTGGGAGTGTCTTCATTCCCACCGCGACGGAGATACTAGCCTACGTAGTGTCGATAGTCGTGCTTGCCCTGTCATTCTCATACGCTAAGGTCGCGACGTTCGACCAGATATGGGGGCTGCTCCCGGTGTTCCTCGCCACCGGCGTCTTCGTCGGCTTCGTGCAGGAGTACGTCTCCATAGTGTACCTGCGAAGCAAGGGCGTATGGAGCGAGGAGAAGATCTGGCCCCTGGGGCTCCTCCTCTTCATCGTCACCACCTTCGCCTTCAAGGTGCCATTCTCGCAACCCGCCCGGAGCGCGGCCTCCGAAAAGGACACCGAGCGATTGGACGCCATCGCCTCCGCTTTTCAGATCCTCGTGTCCCTGGCCTTCGCCGGGCTGTTCTTCCTGCTGCTGAAGGGAGGCTACGCGGCCATCGGCGGAGCGGGACTGACTATGTGCGTGATCATGTCCTTCGTTGGAACCTTCCCCGTCGCCCCGATGAGCGGGAAGGACATCTTCGACCACAGCCGGCGCCTCTGGGCGGGATTGTTCATCGCTACGGCGATCATATTCGCCGCCTGGCTCCTGCTGCTGTAGCAAGCGTTGGAACATAGCATCCTATGTCCCTATCCCGTTCAGAACCTAATGGGGAAGGTTGGCTCGGAGGGGCGGTTCAATACCGACATGACCCGGAATCCACTCAGGCCCGCAAACCATCAAAGGGTACAAGACTGGATAGATAGCAGAGAGGGGATTTGACATAGTCAAGAAGCACCGCTGGTCCCTCGATCGTGCAGAAAAAGGACGCCCTTCTGCTCACTTCGCACTGATTCGCTTTATCAGCCGTAGTATACTTGCATGCTGTAATGTTCAGCTGTTGGGCTGGCAGGCACCCACCAACCCGACCATTCAATTCCTTGCCCATGAAGGTTCGCCAGTCCACCGGTAGAGCCGATGATTACGAGTGTCCCGAAGTATCCGCTATACTGCCATGGGACAATTATGCCCGTGAACTTCAGAGTCAATCCGCCTGTCTGGCCTAGGACGTTGGCTGAATCGAAGGTTTCCACGTAGCTCATGGAAGCCCATGTGTATCCGAACGTCGCATAATCACATCCATGCATGACCCATGATCCAACAGTATGGGAAGTGCCTGAAATGTCTCCAGTGTAGTAAGCATCGTCGGTGAAGCTCCAGTAGCAGGTGTTCCCAACTACAGTGTAGGAAGTAGTATAGAAGGGTGGGGTGTCGAGGCTATGAGAAAGGTATCCCGTAATCGTCACGGGCTTTGGTGTACGTGCTACAGATGCGGACATGGTCGGCAGAAGGGCAAGCGCCAGGATGACGAGTATTGCTGATATCGTCTTTCCTTTCATTTTCGTTCTTCCACCTCGGTGAATGGAAAATAGTGGAAGGTGAAATATAAGGATTTCACGATTGGCAGAAGAACATATGACTTCCTTGGATGAGTAAATAGAAAAAGACCATTCTATTTAGCTCTTCCAAGCTCTTTTGATAATACCGAACGGCTCTGCGACCGGGGCCTTGTAAAGTGGCGCTTTGGCCGCCGGGCACCTTAGGCAATCCGACGTCTTGGAATAAACCGTCCATTAATTCATGATTTCTGCGGCATAACAATGACTAATACTATTTCATATATAATTCCGTCTCCTGCCATATGATTTAAATAGACGCTCGGACTAATACTTACTTGGCAAGCAGATGATCCCCGTTGAGCACCTGGCGATGCTGGTGCTCGCAAGCAAGGCGAGGATGGACATACTCAACCTCCTTGTCAAAAGGCCGATGAGCCTCAAGGAGATCTCTTTGTTCCTCGCGATGGAGCGGGGGACGGTTCGCTATCACCTGAAGCTCCTGCAGGAGGCCAACTTCGTAGGGAGATGCGAGATCCGAGGAGGGAGGGGAAGGCCCGAGGCGTTCTATCACATCGTCGAGGGGCCTTCGGCTCAGGCCCTCTCGCTTGCTCATCTCTTCGAGAAGGCCGGCTTGTCTCTGGCAACGACGCCGGCGGTCGGGTGACGCACCACAAGAAGAGGAGGCCCTTCTCCCGGGAACCCTTCAAGGCAGCGCCCGGCTCCTTCCTTCTCCGAGCGTCCGATGCCCGATACTGAGGTTAGCCGGGCTCTCACGGCTTGACGTCTTGTACTTGAAAGAGGGATGCTTCTGACTCTGTCCTGAGCAGTAGATATTGCAGTTAAGACAGACTACCCTTTCTTCCTAACACAAAAAGCCGTGTCGTCGTCCTAATTTTCAGAGACTTATCAAGGGAGTTTAGGGTGATGTTATTTGGACTGGACCGAACGACCAAGGAGCTGTAAAGTCTACTGGACCGGGAGGGGACCCGAATTCGTTATAATTCGCTTCAAGTCGCCAGCTCAAGGTCGTGGTTCCCGGAGCAAAGTTCCGAATGAATCCTGGATCGCCAGGTGACAGTCCATTGACCGTGAATCCAGCTATGTTGATGTTACTGCCAGGGGCAGTTACGCTGAACGGCACAGACTCCGAACCTCCATTGTTCACCGTAACGGTGATGTTGATGTAGTCCGATGTGCTGTTGAACATTATGTCCGTTGGAAACGTCAATGTGTTTCCGTTTGCTGAGATGGGTATCTGGCCTCCTCCATTGATTGAGTATGATGCGGAGGCTACAGACACGGCCAGTGTTGGATTGTAGGTTCCTCCCATCGTGTTAGATGTGAATATGGTTACTGCGGCTAGTGCGGCAATAGTTGCCACCAGAGATACTAGAAGTGTTGCCTCTAACTTACTTATTTCGCGTTTTCCGATTTGCATTTTCTCTTTCCTAGCAATTATCATATAAGCTTTAGGGATTATATAAGTATTTCAAGATTGATAGAAAAATATATAACTCCTTTGGATAAATAAATAGTAAAAGGTCATTCTATTTAGCTCTTCCAAGCTCTTTTCATAATACTAAGACGTATTAGCATTGCAGAATCTGCTGCGACCCCGCATTAGTACTGACTTGGCCCCGAATCCGCCCCGGCCCGCCGGTCTTCGATTTGAGCGTAGGAACCTATGTCCCTATCCCGGTCAGAACCTAATGGGGAAGTTGACTGGGAGGGACGGTTTGATCCTCAGATATGGCAAATAACGTAACCTTTCCGACCTATCAGAGTCTGTCATATGCACATCTCATAAGGCTAAATAATGGTTTCAGCTGAATATTGATAGTAGATCGAAGTGTCAATGACTGAAAGACCTTCAGCCGCGTTCATACTCTCTTTGATAGGCGGCGTCTTTGTCCTGCTTGTGGGTCTTTTCCTGGCAATTGTGTCTTGGCTACGGGATCAATGAACCAGAAAGCGGTAGCGGCATTAGTCATTGCGGCTTTCGCGATCGCCGCCGGTTCTGTTGCCTTACATCCTGCATCTTTGGAGGTCGGCGTGGTGGTGGGGCCTGTCACGCTGTCATCTTTCTTCATCCATAGTATGGGACGCTGACTGTCACCGTGACATTGGCGCTAGTCACCGTGGTGGTTGCCGTGGTGGTTACCGTGGTGGTGGAAGCTGCCACCGTAACCGTGCTGACCGGTTCGTACATGGCGGTATGGTATGACACCGCAGCTAGTGCAACAAGCAGGACGACGATTATCAGAATCATTGCGGCCGTTCTAGATTCCATAGTCAAGCTTCTATCGTCGGCAGCGACTAATATAAGTGCATCCTCGTCTCATTGCAATCCGCCTGACACGGCAGGCCTATCTATGCCTCAGAGAAAGCTGTGGTTTGAGCATAGCATCCTATGCTCCTATCCCGGCTGGAGCCTATGGAACAGGTTGACTTAGAGGAACGATTTAACACTCAAATATGACAAATGACACAACCTTTCCGACCTATCAGAGTCTGTCATATGCACATCTCATAAGGCTAAATAATGGTTTCAGCTGAATATTGATAGTAGATCGAAGTGTCAATGACTGAAAGACCTTCAGCCGCGTTCATACTCTCTTTGATAGGCGGCGTCTTTGTCCTGCTTGTGGGTCTTTTCCTGGCAATTGTCGGAGCTACACTAACCTTCTGGATAGGCGGCGTAGGGGCAGTGTTTGGTCTTTGGGCGATCGTATGCGGGGCAATCATGATAACGGGGGGCGCGATGATGAACAGCAGACCCGAGCAGCACACTACTTGGGGAATCGTTGTGCTGCTCTTCTCCATACTGAGTCTGGCAGGGACCGGAGGCCTTATCATCGGTTTCATCTTGGGCTTGATTGGCGGAGCTCTTGGCATAGCCTGGAGACCGCAGGCGGTTGCGTCCACTCAACCCTCGAATCTTCGAGTGTGCTCCAGCTGCGGCCGATTCGTGGACCCGAACGTCAAGTTCTGTCCCTTCTGTGGCAAACAGTTACCTGTGTAGTCGACGGCCCGAGTACCCGTCGTTTAAGAACAACTGTTCCGGCCATGATGGTTGCAGAGCCCAGCTCACTCCGCTGTCTCCCCTGCCTTTGTGAGGGTCGTTAAAGCGGGAATGCGGGTTAGGTTCAGGGATATGCTGCCACCTGACTTTTTCAAGCATCTCGAAGGAGGAGGAGTGCGCCCGCCGCACTGCATGCTCTGCGCCCATGCGGCCCACTTCGAGAGGGAGCTGGTCTGCTTGGAGTATGGAGCCTATGTCCTCCTATATTCGTCATGCAAATCCTTCGAGAGGAAGGAGAAGGGCCTCCCCGTCGTCAATAAGGAAGAGGTTAGGGAGAAGTTCGGATTTGGGCTCGTCGAGTTGAGAGGACGGAAATGATGAGGGTCGGCGACATTCCTCGTCGGTTTGAACACAGCATCCTATGTCCTATCCCGGTTGGAACCTAAGGGCCAAGTTGACTGAGAGGGGCAGTCTAGTATCGACATGGCCACGAATCCCCAACGGTGCGGACTCTGGCAAGTCCAAGCCTACGCGCGCCTACTGCATCCTGAGCTGAATCCCAAGCCGCTCCGAAAGGTTTGCAAGGTCCTGCGCCACATAGAAGAAGGCCAGCCACGCGAACCTCCCCCAGCGACGCAGTCCCTCCTTTTTGACCGCCTCTATGGCCTCCCTGGCCTTGTGGGGTTCCTCGCCAAACAAGAGTTTGCCAAACACATCGACTGACCACGCGTCTATGGGGAAGCCCCCGTGCGGGTTGATTATGTCCGCCGCGTAGTCCCCCACTCCCGGCAGCTCCATGAGTTTCTTCTTCGCTTCGTCGGGAGGCATGCTCAAGATCTGGCTGGTGTCGGGGAATCCATTGGTGATCATCTTCGCCGCTCCAATTATGTACTTGGCACGGTAACCAAGGTTGCATTTCTTTGCAAGCTCTTCTGGCTTCAGCCTCGCAATCGTCTCAGCCGCTGGCTCCACGACGATCTCCTTCCCGTCAAACTCCACCCTGGTTCCGTAGAGCTTGTTTATCGTAGCCATCATCTTCTCGCTTCTATCTATCCTCGCCATTTGGAGGCAGATGCTCAGCACGACTGAGTTGAAGAGATAAGCCGTCTGAGTGTCGTGCATTCCATAGAGGTCCTTGACCGTGTGCTCCAGGATGTCGTCCTTCTTGGCCATCTCGTAGAACTCTTTCAGGTCTTGGTCGGCACCGATTAGTGTCTCCAACGCCTCCTTGATGCCCAGCTTCTCCCGCGTTGGGATGGGCGACACGGTGAAGACGGTCACAAGGATTCGCGGCTTCTTCAGTGTCCCAACAGAACGAAGCTTCAGCCCGACCAGCCTCCCCAGGATCCTCGTCGCCGTGCAGAGGGTCCCGCCTTCGTAGATTTCGCCGGCGTTGAACAGGCTCCATCCGGCGGGCTTCCTCACCGTCAGATCGAAGTCGAACGGCGCGACCGGAACGATATCAAACCTGGACATGAATTTGAGCTTCATTCTTGGTCAGCCCAGGCATGAGGCGTCTGGAGTTCGCTCCTCAAGGCGACGAAGCCCCCTAACGATTCATGTTCCTGAACGCGGCGTCCAGGTCACCCTTCGAGCCTGCGAGCCAACCCTTCGCTTGGCCGACGGGAATCTCGGGGTCGTCGTTCTCCAGGCCCTTGATGACGGCGTCCGCGACTTCTTCGGACGAGGCCGTCCAATCGCTCTTCGGCAGCGGACTGCCCTTCAGCTCCGTATCGTACACCGTTGGGGGGATCACCTCGAACACCCGAACCGGCGTGTCCTTGAGCTGGTGCCTGAGCGAAATGGTGAACGAGTGGATCGCTGCCTTGGTCGCGCAGTAGACCGGGAACCTTGCTAGAGGGACGAAGGCCAGGCCCGAGGAGACGTTGATGATGGCCGATTCGCCTGGTCTCTTGGCGAACAACGGCACGAAGTAGGCGGACAGGTAGACCTGGGCCCTCAGGTTTACAATGATTTCGTCTTCGTTCGCGAGCAGGTCCTCCACGCCCTTCCTCAGGTCTATCGCCCTCTGGATTCCGGCGTTGTTGACGAGGACGTTGATGCCGGGATGGTCGGAGGTGACCCAGGCGAGCAGGGATTCGACGTCGGCCTGGCGGGAGATATCGCACCTCCTGATGCTGATCTGCGGAAGCCTCTCCTTGGCCTCCCGAAGCTTCGCCTCTCTCCTTCCGCAGATTATGACTTCGTTTCCCAGGCTGAAGAACCTCGAAGCGAGCGCGAAGCCGATGCCCGTGGCTCCCCCGGTGATCAACACGGTGTTCCCGGTGGTCTTCATGACAGCGCCGCCTTCCCGTTCAGTCGTATTAAGGATGACGCCAGGGCCGTAACGGATGGAGACGCCTCGACTTAACTGGTGGCCATGTATCGGTTGTGGTGGGTCAGCACCCTCGCATCGCGCCTCACCCTCCGATGCTCGGCCGGGGGATGGACGGGGTACCCCAGGCGCACGGCGTAGGCGATCTTCATCTCCTTGGGGATGTTAAGGACCCGCTTCACTTCCTCCTCGGGTTCCCTGCCGAAGACGCTCAGTATGTGAAGGCCCACCCCCAGGGAGTAGGCCATGAGCCAGATGTTCTCCATGACGCAGCCGAGGCCCATGAACCCTAGGGAGTCTCCTTCAGAGGCAGGCGCCCTCTTCCTTGGGTCATAGGTCACTATCAGTAGCGTCGGGCTTCCGTTGATGATCTGGCTCAGGGGCGCGCCGGCGCCCTCTTGGGCCACCTCCTCAAACCTCGCAGGGTCCCTCCACGATGGTGGAAACTGGGCACCGAGGACTCCGACCTTCTTTCGGAGCAGCTCCTCCTCGGAGAGGGAAAGCTGCTGATAGTTCTCCCGGAGGAACTCCACTGAGGTGTGGGACCTGATCCTCCCTAGCTCCTGCAGGAGCTTCCCGTCATCCACTATGATGATTTCGAAGTTCTGCATGTTGTGAGGAGTGGGGGCCCATCGGGCGGCCTCGATGATCTTCTTGAGGCTTTCAGCCTCCACCGGGCGGTGAGGATCGAAGGGGACTCGTGCTGATCGTCTGTCTTGAATCACTTTCAAGACATAGCTCGCGGCGGTTGAAGCGGCCTTCCTAGTTCTCGGACCTGAGGAACCTCTAGGTGACATGGCCTTGCTGACCGGAGATGTACCGAATGACTGGTTGTAATAACGTTTCGCAATCGGGCGTTCTGCCTAGCGAAGTGGGTTGCGGAGAAGACGGCCCAGGGGGAGGTGGATCTCAGGAGAACGACTTGACGACCTCTTCGGCAAAGAGCTTGAGCATCGCATCCTATGCTCCTATCCCGGTTGGAACTCAAGGGCCAAGTCTACTGACTCAGTGAAAGAGGCCGAGTCCCGCCAAAGGAGACTGCCACCCCATCGTCTTAAACTCGGGCGTCAACACCTGGCTTAGCGCAGACTGAAAGGCTGAACTGTTAAATATCGGGAAGGTCGCTTCATATTGCATGAAGCCCATCGCTATGGCGTTCCCGGTGCTGCCCGGGAAGACCGAAAAGGCCAGGGAGTTCCTCAAGTCTCTCAAGACGAAACACGCCAAGGAGTTCGCCGCGTTGGAGAAGATGATCAAGACTACGAAGGAGGCGATATTCCTTCAACCTACTCCCCAGGGAGACCTAATCATCGACTATTTCGAGTGTACGAGCCCGCAGAAGTCCATGGAGATCATGGCGAAGTCGAAGGCCAAGTTCGCCGTCTGGGTGAAGAACGAAATCAAGGACTTCTCCGGCATCGACTTGAACGTCATATCCAAGGAGCCCCTTCCCGAACAGCTCCTCCTATTTGGCTTCTGAGCCACCTCCTGCCCATCCCTTTTTCCGATCCCGTCGGTGACTCACTGTGTTGAATTCGCCTAGAGCAAGGAAGTACTTGCCGCGCCGAAGGAATCAACGAGGAGGACAGAGAGAACGTAAGACGCTTCCTTGATCAGGCCGGCGGACCGTGGCGCCACTGGAAGGTCCTCTACAGGAGCAGTTTCATAATCAATATCCCCTCTTCTTGCTCACCACGTTGACCAGCCTCCTTCCGCTCAGGTAACGCCCCATATTTTCGCAGAATACCTTCGTCGCCTGCTCAAGGTAGTCTTCCATTCCGCCCGAAATGTGAGGGCTCAGGATCACATTTGGAAACCCCCACAGCTTGCTGTCGGCGGGAAGGGGCTCTGTTGCAAAGACGTCCAAACCCGCTCCCGCTATCCTCTTCTCCTCAAGGGCCTTCACCAACGCCCCCTCGTTCAATATCTTGCCCCTGGCCACGTTGATGAGGCAGGCACTAGGCTTCATCATCCTGAGCTCCTCTTCTCCGATCAGCCCGTCCGTTTCAGGAGTGAGCGGCACGCAAATCACCACGAAGTCGCTCTCCGAGAGCAGCCGCGGTAGCTGCGTTGGAGGAAGGAGCAAGTCCACGTGCCGGGCCGAGGCCGCCAGGCCCGCCGACCTCCGGGTGGCCACGACCCTCATGCCGAAGGCCTTGGCCAGCCGAGCCACCTCTCGCCCGATGTGGCCCAGCCCCACTATCCCCACCGTCTTGGAGCGCAGGACGGTCGTGCCGAGCCGCTCCCACTGCTTCTCTTGCTTCAGCTGAAAGCAAAGCGGAGCCTGCTTCGAGAACATCAACATCAGCTGAAGGACGAACTCACTGATCGGGGTGGCGTGTATTCCACTCACGTTGGTCAGCATCACCGAACTCTTACGCACTTCATCATCCAGATACCTGTCCACTCCGGCGGACATCACCTGTATCCATTTCAGCCTTGGAGCTCGGACGATGACGTTCCGAGGGAGGCCAAACCCATAGATTATCTCGGCCCCAGCCAGCAGGGCGTCCAGCTCATCCTTTCGGGAGAGGTCTCCTCCCTCTTCGGCCATCGTCAGTTCGAAGGCATCGCTGAGCTCTATCCGGGGGCTGACGGCCCTGATTTGCTGCAAGAGCTTGTCGTCGATGGGGACAGTGACCAGCACGCTGACAGGTTTCGCAGGCATGCTCCTCTTCTCCGGTGGCAACCAAGCCTATAAAGTATAATCCCGATGATATCGATTTCTTTTCGAGTAGCAATAGATATCCAAAACTATGACGTCCAACAGGAAAGAGGCGTTGTTATCATTCTGACGAAGACTTGGGCTCATCCAGCTCGCCTGCTCCATCATGGTCTATCAAAGGATGATCTTGAGATAGGCTCTTGATGCTTAGCCTACATCAAAGTTCCATATCATATCTACGATAGTGCAAAGGTTAGCCAAGGAAACCTGTCACAGCGTTGACTACTTCAGCCATATCTTCTACAAGAGTGTGGGCTGACCTTTCAAGATAGACAAGCTTAGCATTGGATATGGCTTCAGCCAAGACCGAACCGTTCCCAGGAGGCACGAGGATATCCTTCTTGCCATGCAATATCAGAGTGGGGGCCTTAATCTGAGGCAGCCTACCATGGGTGTCGAATTCCGAGATCGCGTTTGATTGCCGCCTGTAGGCTTCGTCTGAAATCGGGGCCCTGAGGTTCCGTTGCATCATAAGCTCTACCAAGTCAGGGTTCTTCTTGGCGAAATCTTCGGTCACAAAAAGTGGAATCATCATTTCGGCTCCTTCTTTCTGGGACGAAGCGCTTCTGCCAGCCATGAGCATTCCCATCACATCCTTAGATGCTCGAACCGACCTTCCACCTCCACAGCTGGTGGAGCAGAGGACAAGCCTTTCGACTTTCTGGGGGTAGTTGAGCACCAGCTCTTGGGCTATCATTCCACCCATTGAAAGCCCGAGCACGTGAGCCCTGGAAATCCCCAAGCCATCCATCAGACCCGCCGTGTCATCGGCAAACAGTCTGATGGTATATCTTCTGTCAGACACGTCGGTGCGTCCAGCCCCCCTGTTGTCGAACATGACCGTCATGAATCTCCTTGAGAGTTCTCTGACCATGCGCGGGTCCCACCAGTCAAGGTTTGCAGCTAACCCGTGAATCATTACTAACGGAAAGCCTTCGCCATGCACTTCATAGTAGATCTGAATGTCATTCACCCTCACTTTCGGCATTGTAACTAAGTTCGCGCATCGAGTCTTGAACTTTTCGCTTAGGCTTGACCCTAGGACGTTCACTCTGATTCCTTCTGAGGATTCATCTCAATTCTCAGCTCCTCGATGCCCCTTGCGAGGTTGGTGAGGCGCTTCACCTGTGCTGCTGTATGCTGTGGCAGGGGGGCTTGGTGTCCTAGTAGAACAGATATCCAAAACTGTGTGTCTAGGCCTGAGATGGTATCCTGACCACGAAACAGCGGAATGCTAACTGGACCTCGGGCGAAGCTTGCTGGAAGAGGTGCAAGAGACGAGAAACGATCACTCCACGGCAGCAAGACTTAACTGTCGCCTGGAACAATAATGACTCGTCTTATGACAGGACGAAGGAACTTGAAGCCCCTGGTCGGCCCCCGTCTCTGGACGGTCCTCCTGCTAGCCGTGTTCGCGTTGGCAGCAGCCTCAAGTCCAGCCCCTCTGAATTCCACCCGTGCCGCTACGACGTGGGCGGTGCAGATCCAGGGGAGCGGGATGCCCGGCTTCAACTTCGACCCCAGCACGATATCTGTAGCCGTCGGCGACACGGTGAACTGGACGGACATGGCCTCGGGGACGCATACCGTCACCTCCGTAGCCGGGCAGGCGGAGTCATGGGATTCGGGGAGGATGACCTATGGGGAGTCCTACGCTCACACGTTCACCATTCCCGGTACCTATGTGTATACTAGCACGGTCGACAGCGATCTGACTGGACAAGTCGTAGTTGCGCAGCCCGTCCCCGAGTTCCCCGGGCTTCTCGTCTTCGCTACGCTCGGGCTGGCCATATTCGTCGGCCTGGCATTCGAGAGGGCACTTAGACGGAGCCCATAGTTCCGCCGTCAGGTCGACGGGCGGGATTCGATGCGTCCAGGACCGCAATGCTTGATCGCTCTCTTGTATCTCTAGTTTGGGATATCACTTCAAGCTTGAGACAAATACTAAGAATACCATCTGCCGAGCGAGCCTTGATCCATCCTATGGCCAAGGATGGAACGCCCGACACCTCCGTCTCTGACGCACTGAGGAACCCACCGCTCACCCGTCGAGAGGTAGATGGTCAGTCCGGTTTGAGCACAGCATCCTAGTCCCTATCCCGGTTAGCATCTAAGGGCCAAGTCCACGACTCCGTGAAAGAGGCCCAGAGTGCCGCCAAAGGAGACTGCCACCTCATCGTCTTCAACTCGGGCTTCAACACCTGGCCTGGGGCAGACTGAAAGGTGGAGTAGTTAAATATCGGGAAGGCCGCTTCGTCACTGATGAAACCCATCGCCATAGTGTTCCCCGTGCTGCCCGGGAAGACCGAGAAGGCCAGGGAGTTCTTCAAATCTTTCAAGACGAAGCACGCCAAGGAACTCGCCGCTTCTGAGAAGAGGAGCAAAGTCACGAAGGAGGCCATGTTCCTTCAGACCACTCCCCGTGGAGACATAATCATCGACTACTTCGAGTGCGCTAACCCGCAGAAGGTCACCGAGGACTTGGCGAAGTCAAAGGACAAGTTCTCCGTCTGGATGAAGAACGAGATCAAGGACTTCACCGGCATCGACATGAACGTTGTATCCGGAGCGCCCCTTCCAGAACAGCTCCTTCTATTTGGCTTCTAAGCCACGTCCTGCCCATCCCTTTTTCTAATCTCGTCGGTAACTCACCATGTTGAATTCGCCCAGGCCAGGGATGCCACGCTCATGCCAGAATTGGCCCCCGACGCCGTCTCTGTTCTGTCTTGTGGGTCGATGACATTGAATTCTTTTCCAGCAGCAATGGATATCCAAGAACAGCGGCATCCTGCGACGGTTGCTCTTTCATTCAATAGGCCCAAGATTGTCTCGCACGCTGCTTAGAGCAGTTCCGCACAGCGCCCTAGAGACATATTAGCCATCGTGTCCTTGCCTGTAGCGAGGATGAGAAGTATGAAGGGAGAGACCGGTCCCATGAGACGCAGGATACTTGAGTTCATCTTCATCTTGTTTGCCGCCCTGGTGGCGGCGCTGCTCGTGTACTACCTGGCCGACCGCGGAGTGGTCTCCAAGAGCTACCTTCCACTCATCTACGCAATCATCGTGGTTATCGGTGGCTACCTGGTGATCAGGGTCGTCAACCGGATACTTGCGCGGATCATCGAGCCGACATTCGGCGTGACGCGGGCACGGGGAGTCGAGAACCTCTTCCAGGTGCTCGCCGCGATAGTCATCGTCGTCTTCGTCTTCGCAGCTTTCGGTTTCAACCTTACGGCGGCCCTGATCGGAGCAGGTTTTCTCGGGATCGTCCTCGGCCTCGCGGCGCAACAAGTCCTGGGCAACATATTCGCGGGACTCTCGATGCTCGTCTCGAAGCCTTTCGAGATCGGCGACCGGGTGAGGCTGGCAACCGCCTCCTACGGACTGACCGGATCGACCTATTCTCATGAAAGCGAGACGAGCGGTTTCACCGGGGTGGTGCAGGACGTCGGGATCTTCTTCACCCGCGTCCTGCTGGATAACGGCATTCCCGCGATATTTCCGAACTCAGTGGTCATCGGAGCACTGATCTTGAACTACTCGAAGGTCACCCTACGCACAGTCAGGGTGAGGATGGACCTGGACAAAAGGAAGGATTACGACAAGTTCAGGGCAAGGCTCATTGAATCATTGAAGAAATATGACATCATCGACGGGGAAAGGTCGAGCGTGGAGATAGTAGATGTTGGAGCCACCACCTACCAAGTCGTCATCGCGGTCTGGACGAAGAGCGTATTTGATGAACCGATCAAGACGCTCATGATCCGAGAAGGTATGAAGGTTCAGGAAGAACTCCCCGCGGCCTAAGACGTGTTGCAATCCCTAGTCGAGGTAATATGAAGGCCATCTAGCGCTAGGCTTCATTCAGACCTCTGCAGGGCCTCATCCGTGACCTCCATCACATGTCTCTCCAGCCAAGACTTCGCCTTGATTCCGCTCTCTCGGAGCCCCACAGCCTTGCCCACGAGGTCTCCCAGCATCTGCTTCTGCACAACCAGCCCGTACGGCTTCCCTCTTTCATCCAAGACCAAGACCCGCCGTATGCCGTGCTCCTTCATCAGCTTGAGAGCGTTCTCAGCCGGCTCCCCCTTTCTTATCGTGACCAGGGGAGAGGACATCACCGCTGAGACCTTGACCCTTTCAGGGTCCAGGCCTTCGGAGGTCACTTTGTAAAGTACATCCCTTTCCGTCAGGATCCCGATGGGGATGCCACCCCTGTAGACTAGAACGCTGCCAACCTTCTTCTCTTTCATGATTCTAGCAGCTTTGCGAACGGAGGCACCCTCGGGCACGAAGTAAAGGCTCTTCCTCGCATACTTCTCCACTGGATCCTGGAATGGCTGGACCAAGTCAATCTGGAATCGTCCCGTTTCCCCCTCATAAACATGACGAAGTCGGCGGCGCCATAATCGACGCGACGCTCTAGGTCAGGGGAGGGAGCTTGCTCCCAGCTGCTTGATCCCCGAGACACACGCGTTTCTCCTCGGCTCTGGGGCGATGCCCGAAAGTCATCTGGAGACAATATGCTCAAGCGCCTGACCGGACCGCATGGCCGAACGCCGGCGAGGAAAGGGTCCCAGGCGCGGCGGGGTGTTCGAAATTCCCACGGTTCCGAGGACCGAAAGGGTACATTTCTTTGGCCGTCTCGGGGTAGGCCAAAGCTTTTCCATACCGCGCTTCAAATTGAGTTCCTGAACCGAGAAACCCTTGTTGGACTGGTGTTTTTGCACGCAGACTCCAGCGACCGTCTCGCAGCACTAGCTTTTCAAGGGTGCGAAGCCGTAGGCACGGTTAAGATAATATAGGACAAATAGAAGTCACCTGAGGAGTAGTTGATAAGACCTGTCTGAGATTTCTTCAAACATCAACAGGATTATCCAACGGAACTACGTGGCGAAATGGGCTGTCATTGGCCTTCTCATCGGAATAGCAGCCGGAATCGGCGCGGTAGTCTTTTACTTCCTAATTCAGGTCGCGACCAATTTAATGCTCGGAGGGATTACAGGCTTCTACCTTCCCAGCCCGGCCGGGGAATCCGCTTCCCTCCCCAGCCTCCACCCCAATCTGTGGCTCGTTCCCTTGTCAACAGCACTGGGCGGCTTGGTCACAGGGCTTCTCGTTTACAAGCTTGCCCCAGAGGCAGAAGGCCACGGCACCGACGAGGCCATCGCCGCCTTTCACCGTAGAGATGGCAAGATAAGGCGAAGGATTCCTATCGTCAAGGCCTTGGCTTCCGCTTTCACCATAGGTTCCGGGGGAAGCGGCGGAAGAGAGGGGCCCACGGCCCAAATCGCAGCTGGATCCGGCTCGTTTGTGGGAGATGCACTGAAACTTTCTGCTAAAGACCGGAGGACCGCTGTCGCAGTTGGTATTGGAGCAGGAATAGGTTCAATCTTCAAATCGCCCTTCGCCGGAGCCATACTCAGCGGCGAAATCCTCTATAGCGGTGGAGACTTCGAGGTTGAAGCCCTGATACCCGGCTTCATTGCGTCTCCGGTCGGGTACGTGATCTTTGCCTCTTTCGCCGGATTCACTCCCATCTTCGGAAATTCCGTGTCCTATTTCTTCACACAACCTGCCAACCTTGTATTCTACGCACTGTTGGGTCTAGTTTGTGGAGTCATCGGACGGGCCTTCACGACCGTGTTCTACACAGTGAAGAGTTTTTTCTCCTCGCTCAATGTTCCGAAGTTCACGAAACCTGTAATAGGACTGGCCATTTCTGGAATAATCGGAATCTTCTTCCCGGAGGTCCTAGGCCTCGGTTATGGCTTCCTTCAATACCTGATAGACGGCAAGATGAATCTGATAGGAATCAGTTTTCTTTCTGCTCCGATCTTCGTCGTCCTCGTGCTTGTGGTGCTGTTCAAGATTATCGCAACGTCCCTGACGGTGGGTTCGGGAGGCAGTGCGGGCGTATTCGCACCTTCGCTCGTCATCGGCGGGTTTGTCGGCGCAGCATTCTGGATGGCCCTGAATTCTGTGCTCCCAGGCGTGATACCCGTGCCAGCACCGCTTGTCATCGTAGGAATGATGGCTCTCTTCGCGGGAGTCGGACGAGTTCCAATCGCAGTCATTCTCATGGTAAGCGAAATGACTGGTACTCTCTCACTACTCGCTCCCTCGATGGTAGCAGTGGTAATCTCGTACTTTGTGACAGGGCCAAAATATACGATCTATCGGAGCCAGGTGGCCATGAGGTCCGATTCTCCTGCCCACAGAGGCGAATACAATGTTCCCCTGCTGACTAGAGTATTCGTTTCCGACGCCATGAATCACTTTGTGCTAACTCTCGCTCCGAATGACACAACTGAAAATGCCTACCAAATGATGCTCGACAAGGGCTTTCGGGGAATTCCTATCGTCGAGTCTGAAAAGGTGGTCGGGATAGTGACAATGAGCGACCTTCTGAGGGTTCCACATGAGCGGATGGCTTCTACACCACTCAGGTCTATCATGACGCAGAACCTGCTCGTAGTGCACCCCGACGAATCACTGCTAGATGTCCTGGACAGGATGACCAACCACGGAATCGGTCGTCTCCCAGTCGTTTCGAAGGACACGGGCAAATTGGTGGGAATAATCACTAGGACCGATGTCATCCGCGCCTACAACAGAGCAGTCGAACTTCTTTCCAAGTCGGAACCAACCTGAAGAAAGGCTTCGATGTCGCTTGCGCACCCGGATTCGAATCGGCACAACACTAATAGGATTCCGGCTGACGAGAAGGCTGAAATCGATGGGGTGGAAGTGCGCACTGCTTGTTTGGGGATGACCCCTTGCTTGCCCACATCTAGAATCGTCTTTCAGCCTTCAGCAAGTAAGATGACATCCTGAACAAGTCCGGCCTCCTTTGAATCCATGGCGATAAGCCCCACGACTCTTTCGTCTCTCAACATTTCCCTTAGCGGCTCTAACCGGAAATGGTCGTCGACCTCGTAAAGATAGGCGGTAATCGGCTCTGGCGGGACGATCTCTTCGACGTTCAAGACTTCGCCTTCCGAATCTTTCGCGACGAAAGTTCCAGCAAATATCGCGAGTCCATTCTCTGGGATTTCCTTCTTCTGCTTCAGGCGCTCGATTATCTCCTTGTGGGAGTCTTGAAGGCGATCCCTGATATTCTCAGATTTCATGACATCGGAATCAGACTCGTCCTTGAGCATTGCGACTGTCTCGTCTATTGATTTCTCCCGAGGTATGTAGAAGGAGATGAACTCCATTCCCCTTCCTTCTTTGTCTGCCAGCCACGCTATGAGCTTCCTCAGTTTGTACCGTTTCACGGAATTAGTGGTTGCCATCTGGCATTGCTACTCTCGTGATGATGTAGTAAGAATAGCTGTATTTATGAATAGATGTTTTGCTTGACAAGCGTCTGTAGCAGGGTTAGGCGTAATGGATGATGACGTGGGCCCTGTACTCTTCGTCACTTGTGAAGACCTTCCCGCAGTGGAGGCATTGGTATAGACCGGGGGGAAGATCGACAGGAGAATCGTCGTGATTGGCCCAAGACGCGGCTTCGTCTGCAAGGGCTTCCACGATTACCTTGTGCCCTTCCAATGTCTCCTTGAAGCCATGTTGGCCCTGCGTCACCAAGAATTCTTGGATGAGTGTAATCACCGGGCCGGCGTCTTCCGTGGACTTGTCTTCAAGGATGATGGAATGGGCCTTCAAGAGAGGTATGGTGGACAGCTTGTCTCCGATGTATGTTGACATCAGAGCAAGCTTTTCCCTTGAAGACACGAACAGGATTTCGAGCATCCGCATCATCTCGTATGGGGGATAGATATATCTGATTATGAACTCGGAGCGTATCGAATGCTCCCATCTTAGATCAATGAGAGAAGGCTCCTCCAGGCCGTTCAGACCATGAAGCAAGAGGGCCTATGCCTTCTTCTTTCGCAGTTCCTCCGTGATTCCCGCGATCCTCTGACTGACCTCTGACATGATGGAGTCCTTCTCTCCCGGCTCGCGGATCATGAGGGTCAGCAGAAGCTCGGTCGATTGGGGGCTCCTGGATTTCACTGTGAGGATTGGTGGGAACCTTCCGTCGAGGTGCAGCTTGAGCTTGTTGCAGCTCTTCAGGACCAGGCTCTCGAATTCGGCGATGTCCAGCTTCCCGTCCAGCGAAATTGGGATCAGAACCTCCTTCCAGGCCTGGGGGGTCGTGTTCACCACTGCCTCTCTGAGGAAGGCCGAGTTGGGTATCGAGACGAGTTGGTCGGAATCGGACAGCAGCACCGTGCTCATGGGGTTGATCTCTATTATCCTGCCCGAGTATCCTCTGACGCTGACCGAATCGCCGACCTTGAAGGGGACGTAAAGGTCGGAAAAGTACCTGGCCGAGATGTTCTCCAAGGGTTCCCTCATGGAGATTATCAGCGCTGCCCCGCAGAGGCCGAGGATGAGCAGGAGCAGATCTAGCCTCAGTCCGGTCTGTTCGATCGCAATGAGGACCCCCATCACCCAGATGAGGACCCACACGAGCCTACGGGCCTGACGGCCGACCGACGGAACGCTTGTCCTCAAGACCCTGCCTAGGATGATGCCCGTGAAGTGGGCCACTATCCACGTGGCGACGATGATCGCGGCAAAGGAGAGCACGGGAAAGAATATGCCGTTGTAACTCAGAGCCAACGCAGGCCTACACCACTCCAGCTATTACGTCCGATTCGTCCTTAACTCCTTCGTCTATGTAGCAGCGCTTCGACGTCGAACAGCCTCTCTCGCCCATCAGCCGGGCCCGCCGCTTGTCGGAGACCAGGGCGAGCATCCTCTCCGCCAGGCCGTCGCAGTCGTCAGGGTCATAGAGGAAGCCGTTCACTCCATCGGCGACCAGCTCGGAGATGCCAGCCCCCCTCGAGACGATCGAAGGCTTCTTGTGAATCCAACTCTCTAGGACCACTAAACCAAAGCCCTCCCTCACCGAGGGGAGCAGGGTCAAGTCGCACCTTTCATACGCGGCGTCCAGCCCGCCATGCGAAAGGTGGCCCGCAAACACGACGCTCTCCTTGAGGCCCAGCTTCTTCGCGAGCAATTCAAGTTCGCTCCTCCAGGCCGCCCCCTTTGACAGCCCAACGCCTCCCTTCGAGCTTGAGAAGCTCCCGTTCCCAACGAGCACCAGTTTCAGCCTCCGCTCCTCCTTGCGTGCCTTGGCCAGGGCCCTTATCGCCCTGTCTTGGCCCTTCATCGGGTCCATCCTCGCCACGACCAGCGCGACCTTGTCCTGCTTTGCCAACCCCAAGCCGCTGCACAGCGAGTCTACTTCGCCCATGCTCGGAACTGAATAGTCCGTGGGATCGACGTAGGGGTAGACGTGGCGGGCCTTCCCCGAGTACCCGAAGCGCTGCAGAGAGCTCAGATACTTCATGCCGCTTGCGATGACTACGTCGTAGCTGTTGAGGTATGTCCCCAGGGGCTCCTTCCATTCACTCGGTATCACGGACTCGTCGAACGGTATGTGCCATCGGAAGATCTTCGGTTTCAGAGAGTGGAGCATATGGCCGAGAGGGAGCTGCTGGAAGTCATGGATGTAGAAGACGTCAAAATCGTTCTCCCTGTCCAGAGCCGAAACAAGCTCAGCCGTCTGCCTGTTGTAGTAGGCATAGTCCGTGAAGTCATCGCTCCAGAAGATATCATCATCCGCTCCACCCGAGGCGATGCCGCTCATCGCAGCCAAGATGGCCTCCTTGGCTTTGCCGTAGCCGGCCATCCGTGACTTCTCAATGGCGACGGAGCGCAACATTATCCCTCCAATCCTCGCTATGCTCGGGGCTGTAGGGTTCAGCGAGGTCCAGTCGACTGAGGTCAGCATCCCGCTACGAAGCATGTGCCTCAGAAGCGGGAACACCATCCTCGTGACTCCTCCGGGTGTGTACCGATACTCCTTCCCTTCGACCAAGGACTCGAGGTCCACGGCCGGGCTTTCGCCTTCCCCTCTCCCTCGCGCCCTTTCGCCCATGTCGAACTGGACCAGCGGCGTCTGCGTGCTGACACACATCTTGAGCCCGCTCATTTCATCTCCACCTCGCTGCCGGCTCTGCAAGCGGGGAGGCTCCCCCTCAGCAGGCCTTTGAGGAAGGCCTCCACGCCCTTCGAGGCCGGGGCTTCGCAGACGTAGTCCGCCATCTCCTTCAGGGATTCGACGGCGTCGAACGTCGCAACTCTCAGGCTCGCCAGGGAGAAGAGCGAGGCGTCGTTCTCGCCATCGCCTATGCAGACGAGCCGCGGAGAATTCGCTCCAAGCTCGCTGAGGGCCCTGGTGACGCCCGAAGCCTTGTCTACGCCGGAGGGGAGGATCATCACGGAGTCTCGGTTTGACACCAGATGGACCAGGCCGCCGAGCGCCTCGGCAACTCCTGGGAGGTCGTCTTCGTAACTTCTTGGGACGGAGACCACGACTTCGCCTGCATCGAAGGGGATGCCCCTAGCGATCAGCATCGACCTTGCAGCCGACATGTCGCCGAATCGGATGACCTTCCGCCGGGACGGAAACCACAGGACGGCCCCGTTCTCACAGACGATACAATCCATGTCGGCCTAGCTCCCTCCGCTTCCTCCGCACGAAACTTAGGTTCCTGCCTGTGGCGATGAGGACGAGGACCCGCCTCCGCTCTTGAATCCTACTTAGCAATCGGAGAGCCGTGTGCGATACATGAAGGTCGCTGTCCGTCAGCGTTCTATCGTAATCTGTGATGACGGCGTCGAAGCACAAGCCTGTGCGCCCCCAGAAACGATATGGTTCTGAGAGAAATGGTCCACGGCCCCCCTCATCACACGTGAAGCCCGCCTGGTCATCGTTTAAGGGCGCACCCGTCGAGGTTCGGCCGTAACCAGCCACCAAGGAAGTTGGCCTTACTCGTCCTTCCACTGGTCTGTCTGGATTATCTTTCTCTGTTTCCTTCCGCATTTCTTACAGACCCGGTGGCTCCCATCAGCGCTTTCTTCCCATGAGTGAACCCAACAGCCCAATCTTCTCCACAGCTCCCCAGAGCCACAGACCGCGCCCGCCAGATATAACCATTATGCCCTGAATGCCATATTGGCTAAAGGAAACGGTACGATACGCCATAAACGCGTGCATGAACGTCGCAGAGCGTCATGGATCAGGCAAGAAACGCCATTGAATGCAGAACGCTTATATGGCTGAAGGGAGCAAGTCGGCTCAGGCCATGGCAGATCGCAAAGGCAAGGTCCTGGATTCGATTGACTACGAAATCCTCGGTTGTCTGTTGAAGGACTGCAGGATGACCTTCAAGCAGCTGGCGAAGATGGTAGGAGCCGACGAACGGAAGGTCGCTCGAAGGGTCGAGCGACTGGTCAGACTCGGAGTCATAAAGGGATTCAGGACGGAGGTTGACTGGAGTAAACTTGGCTACGGCATGTCAGCCATCATCGGTACCCGTACGGCGGTGGACGAGAAGGTCAGGCGCGAGCTCTTCAGGTTCTTCGCAAAGCATCCCCGGATCGTCCAGGTTGAATCCACGGTTGGCTCATATGAATACGTCTTCAGGACCATAAGCAAGGACCTAAAGGACCTGAGAGACAATGTCTGCACGCCGCTTGAACCCCTCACCGCCGGGCTCTCCACTTCGATAGTTTCGAGCACGATCAAGGAGGAGGACTATTCGTCCCTCCTCAGACTTGCCGCGGCCGATGCCTCCGGCGGGATGCGTCGATCGAAGTAGCTGGTCGCCGCTGTGGCCGAACCTGACCAAAAGCGCCAATCTGGGTCTGGGGTGCGGCCCAAGGTATGACCGAAGCAGAGTCCTTCGCCCCCTCGGGGACCCGTCGGGACTTCCTCATATTCGCAGGCATCGTCACGGCAGCAGCTGTAGTTCTCTGGTTTGCTACGAGCGATGTCAGGCAGACTGCCGCTGGTTCCGTCTTCATCGCGACGGTGGTGGGCACACTGATGTTCTGGAGATTCAGGTTGGCGGTAGCTTTCTTTGGGATCGCCGCCCTGCTCGCGACCCAGTCTCTCGACATTGCACACATGATTCGATTCATGAATCTTGACGTCATCACGTTCCTGGTGGCGATGATGATAATTGTAGACATCGCCAAAGACAGCGGCTTCTTCTCTTGGTTGCTCGGAAGGCTTCTGAAGGTCGCCTATTACGACCCGAAGAAGGTGCTGGTCATTCTCCTCGTGGTTTCCACGTTGATGGCGGCACTCGTGGACGAGGTCACCTCAATCCTGTTCATGATAGCCATAGTCTTCGAATACTGCTCGTACTTCGAGCTCGACCCCCTCCCCTACGTCATATCCACCGTCCTCGCCACCAACGTAGGGAGCTCCGCCACTATGCTGGGCAACCCCGTGGGACTACTCATCGGGCTAAGAGGGAACCTGACCTTCGAAGACTTCCTCGTCTGGGCGACGCCCGTGGCGGTCCTGTCGCTGCTGATCCTCGTGGTCATCCTTCCGATCTGGTACCGAAGGTCCCTCGAACAGGCAAGGGTTAAGGTGGCAGCGAAGTTGAATGGGGCTACAACTCTCCACGTGTTCGACCAAGTAGACCCAAGGAAGATCAGAGACGTGAAGATAAGCGGTGCTCTGCTGTTCGGAACCATCCTGTTGGTCGCCGTGCACTACAGGCTGGAGCTGTTGTTCGGCGTGGAGAAATTCACCTATCTGCTGGTGGCCGCATTTACAGGGGCAGCGATAGGGCTGACCTGGAAGAGGGAGAAGGCCAGGGAGATCGTCGACAAAGGGGTGGACTGGTGGACGCTCGTCTTCTTCATGTTCTTGTTCGCCAAAGCGGGCGCTTTGAAGTACACCGGCCTGACCGACAGGATGGCGAGCGGGATAGCTTCGGTAGCCTCCTCCCAATTCCAGATCCAGACCTTCATCCTATGGTTCAGCGCAGCGGCATCATCACTCTTGGACAACGTCGTCTTGGTTGCAGCGCTGATACCCGTCGTGCAGAGCCTATCGGGCATCGGGTTCAACGGCGCACCCCTCTGGTGGGGGCTGCTCTTCGGTGGCGTCTATGGAGGAAACATCACCATGATTGGGAGCACGGCCAACATCGTCGCGCTGGGGATGATGGAGAAGAAGTTCAACTACCACATGAAGTTCTTCAAGTGGCTCTGGGTTGGACTGGTTGGTGGCCTGCTTCCCACACTCGTGGCACAGGTCTGGCTAACCACCTTCTTCCATTGAGAAATGTGTGTCCCCCTCTTAGCAGCGTGCCTGACACTTGGCATGGCTGCCGGATTCCTAAATGGCGATTCCATCTTGCCCCGATAGCCTCTCGGACAAAGGGCTACTATCTCAGGACGTCAGGTCCCTTCCCCGTCTGCATTCGGACAGTTTCGACAAACCTGTGTCCGCCGCCGATTCCCCAGGAGGTCTGCGATGGCGGTGGGCGCCCTGGCCGTCTCACCAGATTCGGAATCCTCCTTCAAAACCTATTCGGCCCCTAATCCTCCCGGACCCGCTGCGTCATGCACTAAAGAGTCCAATTTGCGAACCCATACGAGTCCTCGTCCCTTCGGGCCCATGAAATTCTCCTATTCTTGACCATATTCTTCCTTGTTCTTCGCAATCCATCTACTATCGTGTTGGATTATATACACACGCCTTGATGGGCCAATCCTCTGGATTTCTCGCAGTGCAGGAATCCTTTCTCGGACAGGACTGGTATCCATCTAGGGGCGAATCCCCAACGGTGCGGACTCGCTTCTGGGACTATACATTGGTGCTGTAATCAGATCTCCTGCTTGCAGGGAGGGCGATGATGGGGGGCAGTGGTCAAATACCAGAGGCCCTACTGGCAAGGCTGGTGCTGTTCTTGAAATGGGTAACAAGAGAGAAGGCGAAGGTTGACCGAATAGCGTGCCCTTGGCTGATCAAGAACTTCGTGGACCATGACGCGGAGTTCCTTTTCGTCCCCGCCGACAGGGTCCTCGAAGTGGCAAAGAGTGAGGGGGCAATCCCCTACGACGCCAGCGGAGTGGAGCTGGGGCATCACGGAGACCAGTGCAGCTTCGACGCGATTGTTCAGAAGTACGCGGTCAAGGACCCAGCCGTCCTAGAGCTCGCCAAGGTCGTGCGGGGGGCCGACACGGCCAACAGGAACCTCACGCCAGAATCACCAGGCCTTAACTCGATAGCGGAGGGCTTCAGGGCCATCACCAAGGACGACTTCGACAACATGGCGAAGCAGTTCTACGTATACGATGCGCTCTACGCGTTCTTCAAGGCGAAAGCGGCGAAGGTGTAGCCGTTGCTTTGGGCAACGCGCCACGAGCCGCACCTGGACAGGTGCGCCTCCGCCTGGCTCATCAAGATGTTCATCGATCCTGACGCCACCTTCGCGTTCGTGAACAGGGACGAGGTCCCGCCCAGCGGCTCGATCCCGTTCGTGCTCCCTGGGGCGGAGGTGAACCCCGTGGAGGGGGTCTCCACAGCGTACGATGCCTTGGTGGCCAAGCATCATGTGACGGACCCCACGGCCCTGAGGATTGGGGCGATCATACACGACTACGAAGTGGACGCGGGGGAGGACGCGGCGAGGACTAGCTTCAGGGAGACGGCGGGGGTCTTCAAGGTGGTCAGAGGCATCGCCAGGACATCGAAGTCCGACCAGGAGACGGTGGCCGCTGCGCTTAGGGTCTTCGACTCGTTGTACGCCCAGTTGACCGCAGAGGCCGCGCAGCGGGATGCGTCGAATTGAAGGCCGACGCCAAGTTCTTTTACGCCTTCTGCGTGGCGGGTTGCCTAGCCATACTCAGCTCGACGATGTCCAAGAACCCCATCCTGCCGTTGCTCTCTGAAAGCCTAGGTGCCCAAGGAGCAATGCTGGGTTTCATCGCGGCGGCGTCCACCATCCCTGGAATCCTCGTGAGCCTCCCCGCGGGCTCCCTTTCCGACCTCATAGGGAGCAGGAAGTTGATGTGGTTCTCCGCCATCGTCTTCGCCACGGCGCCCTTCCTCTACTTCTTGGTGACGACGCCTCTGGAGCTCATCATAGTGAGGTTCTACCACGGCTTCGCCACGGCGATTTTCGTCCCTGTGGCGAACGCCGTGATCGTGGATCGGTATCCCCAGCGCAAGGCGGAGAGGCTCTCTCTCTTCTCGTCGTCGACCCTCGTCGGGAGGAGCCTGGCGCCCTTCCTCGGAGGGGGAATCCTCCTCCTGACGAACAGCGACTACCACGATGTGTACTTGGTCGTGGGCGCTGCGGGCGTGGCAACGCTTGTGGCCATCTTCGCGGTCTTCTGGCGGGAGACGGACGTCATCGCAACCGCCCCGCGACGCAGCTTGGGGCCCCAGCTGCGCTCCCTAGCGGGAGATCTTCACGTCCTAGTGGCCAGCTCGGTCGAAGGGGCGCAGTACTTCGTCTACGGCTCCTTCGAGTTCTTCATGGTGGCATACGCGCAGCAGGTGGGGCTGGGCGTGGGGGCCATAACAATAATCGCGGGGGTGCCGATAGTGACGGTCGTCGTCTCAAAGCCTGTGATGGGCGGACTCTCTGATCGTTTCGGTCGTTTCTGGCCCATAACGGCAGGCCTGGTGATGACCTCGCTCCCCCTGTTGGTTATCCCTCTCACTTCGTCGTTCCCCATCCTTCTGGTGACCTCCCTCCTCTACGGCTTCGGTTTCTCGACGGCTACATCCTCCACAACGGCTTTGGTCTCTGACATCTCGAATAACTCGGCCTCGGGGTCAGCGATGGGCTTCCTGGGCACAATCATGGACATCGGACAGGCGCTCGGCCCCATCGTGACTGGATACGTGGTCGCCACGTCGGTAGGATACGTTGGCGGCTTCTGGCTTCTGGCTGGAGTCCTCCTGGTCTTCGCAGCCCTCTTCACCCTTGCTTTCATCCCGCGACGGCGATAGCTGTTTCAAGGTCATCATAACTCCTTTCGGTCAGCCACATTCGCAGGTCCAAGCCCACTCGCTGAACCCTATTTCGTTGGTAGGGCAAAGTACTTGGGCAACCGTCTTCCGTTTCGCGTCAACCCGTTCCCCTGATGGTTGTCTTGGTCGCAGTACTCCCGCTTCTGGCTGCAGCCGCCCTTGTCGGCGTGCTGCACATGTCAGCGCCTGACCATTGGGTTACCCTCTGCATGTTAGCTCAGACTTCCAAGTGGAGCACGTCCAGGCTTATGGCGGTCAGCTTGGTGACTGCCTTTGGTCACGTCGTCCTTTCCGTTGCGCTCGGATTCGCCGTCGTACTTCTGGGAGTAGTGTTCACCCGAGCAGTATCTGAATACCTGACTACGGCCATAGGGGGTGTGATGCTCTTGGCTGGGGCATTCTACGGAGTGTGGACTATCGTCTCCAATCACAAGGAGGACTACCAGAAGGAGGCCGAGAAGGAGGGAGCTAGAATAGGGAGGAGAGGTGGAAGGGGCGTTGGATACTTCGCGGTCCTTGGGGGAGCCCTTTCGCCTGACCTGAGCATCTTGCCCATCTTCCTGCTGGCCGTACCAATGGGACTTGGTCTAGCAATAGACACTGCCATAGTATTCGCCGCCGGTTCGATCCTTTCGCTGACCCTACTGGTACTGGTGGGGTCGAAGGGGTTATCGGAGGTATTCGCAAGGGTTCCTCCGAAGTATAACTACGCGCTCGTGGGCTTCGTAATCGCTGCTGTGGGCATTTATGTCCTGTACGCAGGGTAGGCGAAGCATGAACTGTTTCAGGAACCGTATCAGGAACGTATCATCTTGACAGTGAGAACCGTTTCAGCCAAGTGTTATACCCCTTGCGATGCCTCATAATAGCCGGTGTCTAATCAAATGACCAACAGTTGGAAAGCGCTTGCGATAGCAGGCCTGCTTGTAGTGGCGGGTCTATTCGGAGTAGCCGCGTTCGCCCAGACGACGACTTCCTCCTCTAACGCCTCCTATCAGAGGGGCGGGATGATGGGGTCGTCTGCAGGTGGGCAGAGCGGTGGATCTCAGACGGGAAGAGGGATGATGGGTGGGATGATGGGCTTGAGGGCTTCTCCCAGCGGCACTTCCAACGCCACTTCAACGTGGGACTTCGGCGACATGCTCACGTGGTGCAGGAACGCCATGGCGGGCTTCTTCAACCAGACGGCGCTGCCGTGAAACCTTCCCCTCTACGGTTCTTTCTTATCCCCTAACGCCCAGCCTGCTATTGATATCTCATTGGTGTTCCCTACTGCCTTCATTGTAATCAAGTTCCTCTCAACTAGGCGTGAAACCACCCTATGAACCTGGAGCCGACTGAGGCCCGTCTCGGATTTCAGGAGCTTCTGGAGGTATCGTCCGTCATGCGTCAGGAGGACATCGAATACCTTCCTCTCGTCCGGTCTGAGAGTCCGAAGCACCGCTTCAAGTGAGGCAGCAGGAGCCTGGTTCGCCTGGAGTGAAACGGGCTGAGCCGGTGATATGAGTGTGGTTGAGGCGGGTGGGCTCTTGATTTCGGGTAGGATCGCCTGATAGCCCACTATGATGATTCCAATCACCATCAACAGAAGGAGGGCGACAGGGAGGAGCCAGAGTCCCGAGGGATATGAGTAGGCTCCGTTTCCGGCTTGGAACCACCAAGTCATCATCCCAACAAGGTTCCCATTCATGCCGGACCCGCCCATCATTCCTCCGCCTCCCTGCGTGCGCCGCGTAACGAAAAGAGGCGAAGCGAAAGCCACCACGAGGAACCCCGCCAAGCCGGTCCCCAAAGCAATGACTCCCCAGGCCAGTCGATTCATTAGTCAACGATGACCACCCCTCTTAAAACGCCTTTTGCATGACGCGCACTCTTCTGAAGGTGCAATTACTGTTTGCCTAAACTACAGCTTGGGCAAACCTAAACCTGAATCGGCCCATTTCGCAGGTCCAAGCCCACATTTCGAGCTCTCTCACCCTCCACTTCGTGTTACGACGGGTTTAGATGTTCGCGCCATCAGCAATCCAATAGCTATGACGAATGCACCGACGAGCATCATCAGTATCGAGACCGGTCTGAGAATCGGAGTGACAATCGGGACTGTAGACAGTTGCCCGGAAAATGCGCCCGTAGCAGCAAACCATAGGAACCCCACAACCACCCACGCGCTGCCAATTCCGATGACAATAGCCCTCAATGACCAAGCCGCCCTTCTTTTCATGCCTTCTCACCTTTCGATTCATGGGATGACAGATATACACCTTCGCGCCTGACACCGACTTTTGACAGCTTGTGGGGAAGCCCTCAGACTTGACGGAACCGAAGAAATCTCATTCTTTTAACTACAGGTACGCGGCGGGGCATATTGCTACCACCACCATCACGACGGTCAACCAGTCTTGAAGGTAGTAAGACATGAGCCCTAGCCCTGCAAGGAACCCCACGCTCCCTCTGAAGAGTGAGCGCCTTTGACGAGCGATTCCAGGAGCTGCGGGCGCGGCATGCCAGGATTGGTTCTCCCCTGGCTTCTCTAAAGTTTGAATACTACTCGAAGTACAACGGATGCAAGACCGTGGCCATGAAGCTCAACGCCTTCAAGAGGGAAAACGAAACCTTAAGAAAGCTGCTTGGTTCATCTTCGCAAGCCGACTCAACCACCGAAGCTAAGGATGATGAATTAGTGAAGAAATACCTTGAACCCGTGCGGTCAGTGGTTCTCTTCCAAGACAAATCAGGACCCGTAGGTGCAGATGCGGGCTCCCGGAACCGGAGGACTGATTGAGTTGTCCTCTCCTCACGGCTTCCTGTCGCGAAAACGCTGGCTCACAAAGAACGTGTTCTACATCAGCTTGACAAGCCTCCTCAGCGACGCGAGCCACGAGATGGCCACGGCCATCCTGCCGCTCTTCCTGACGGTCCAGCTGGGGGCCGGCCCTGGTGTGCTCGGCCTCATAGAGGGTGCCTCTGACGGGTTCTCCAGCCTCACCAAGTCGTTCTCCGGATACCTGAGCGACAGGAGCGGCAAGAGGAAGCCGGTCATGAATCTGGGATATGCCGTGACCGGGGCGTTGATCTCGGCGATAGGCCTTGCCATAACGTGGCCTCAGGTCTTGGTTCTAAGGGTCTTGGGGTGGATGGGCAGAGGGGCCAGGGGGCCTCCCAGGGACGCGCTTCTCTCCGAGTCGGTCGAGGCGGATGTGCGAGGGACGGCCTTCGGCTTCCAAAGAGCCTTGGACACCATTGGGGCCACGCTGGGTCCGGCGTTGGCTCTGGTCTTCATCCAGTTCTTCTCCTACAGAGACGTGTTCTTCATATCGTTCGTGCCCGGGCTAATGGCTTTCCTTGTAGTCCTCCTGCTGGTGAAGGAGATCAAGAACAGGCCGAAGAGGGTGCCGTCCGGCCCCGTCGGAACGCAGGACAAGGGCTTCATCGCCTCGCTGAAGGGACTGCCGAGGCCCTTCAAGCTCTATCTGCTCGGGGTGGGAGTCTTCGGCTTGGGCAACTTCGCCAACAGCCTGTTCACGCTGAGGGCCCAGGAGGTCCTCTCACCGAGGATGGGGGTAGTCTCAGCCGGTGTCGTCGCCGTGGGCCTGTACACCCTGCTGAACCTCGTCTACGCGGCCGCTTGCGTCCCCGTCGGTGTCATCAGCGACAGGGTGGGGAGGAGGAGGGTCCTCGCTGCCGGATACATCATCTCGGCCGCGGCATCCGTGTTGGCGGCCTACCTTACGGGAGACTTCCTGCTGCTCGTTCCGACGTTCGCCCTGGCTGGCCTCTTCAACGCCATCACGGACACGGTCGAGGGAGCGGCAGCCGCCGACCTCCTTCCCTCGGACGTGCGCGGCACGGGCTACGGCCTCCTTCAGACGGTGAACGGCATAGGCGACTTCACGTCCAGTTTCGTCGTCGGCCTGCTCTGGACCCTGATTTCGCCTGCGGTGGCCTTCACGTACGCCGCCATCCTTTGCGCGGCCGGCGCTCTAGTTCTCGCATACTTGACGCGTTTCACTCTCAGTTGATGCTCGCGCTCAGCTAGTCCCCTTGCTCGGGGTGGATGCCTGAGCTGAATTTGGAGGGGTCCTCAGCAGGCGTACCATCTCCCGCTCTGACTTGACCAACAGTTGCCACCTGGGAATCTACTCCGTGACAGCTGGTCGACCCTTTCCCCATTCAATTAACCTATTGTTTTCAATGACACAAAGATGAACGAGCCAGCCCATTTCGCAGGTCCAAGCCCACGGCCTGATTATTGGCTCAAGGAGTCACGGCCACTGTAGTCGTGCACAAAAACACAGGAGAGATGTGAATCACGACGTTCCTTCCGCTGACCTCCACGACACCCGGGTTCTGCAAGCCGCCGAACCCGTCCGAAGGATGAACCTGATATGTGTAGGACCCATCAGGGAGGGCGAAGGTGATGGCAGAGAGGCTCTGGCTCTGCGTGCTCGCCCAGCTATGGTCGTCCAGCGGTAGTGGCGTGCCCTGCGGTAGCACTATGGTCTGATTCCCGACTGTCACGGACCAAGTACCTACCCAGACTTCGGGAGAACACGCTCCGTCCTGCTGGAAGGTCACGTCGTAGAGCACTCCTGATGGTTGCCCACTTGAAGGCGCCGTTTCCTGAACCAGGAGAAGAAGCTTCGGAGAGGTATAAGGTCCCTCCATCTCGAAGCCCGCCCTCGGGTTGGAATGCTGAGACAGCGTTGGTCCTGGCATAGAGTCGCCTATGACCGCATTCACAGTCTCGTTAGTGCCGTCGGAGAATACCATGTTCAGTTTAATAGCGCCCAGAGTCATCGCTACGCAAGTTGTGTTGGACGGTGGGCACCCGATGTTTCCACACCGTTCACCGTTTCCGCAGGACGTCGTGAAATTGACTCCCATATAGACGACGGGATGCGTCAGCCTAGTGTAGCCTCCCTCTACGAGAATCTCTGAATCGGCCGTTACATCGAGGGCGCAATACTTCGTGGAGCTGATGTTCACTTCCATACCAGCGCCACAGATGCCGGTCGCTGGGTGGCTGCTTGGGCCATAATACGCCCAGACGACCAGGAAGGAAGCTGTAGCCGTCAAAATGAGTGCAGCGGCTACCATCAGCTCCTCCTTGTGGTTCATCAGTGATTACATATTCGAGCCAGCCTATAAGTGGTTCCCGAACGGTCGAGGTCCCGTCTTCAGCCCTCGTTCAATTAACCTATTGTTCTCAATAACACAAAGATGATTAAGCGATTGAGAAGTCGTCGTCGGTCAGGCCGATGATATTGATTTCTTTTCCAGCAGCGACAGATATCCAAGGGCATCCTACGGTGGCTCCCATTCGCAGGTCCAAGCCCACGTCCACGGGTCTTTGGTTCAAGCTCTTTGACGTTGGAGATCGAGGTCGATGCCCGTACGCGTGGCTATCGGAGGCGTGCCGAAACCTGCCAGCTCAACTTTTCGTAAAACCATAAAAGGGATGCTCGTTTCGGTGACCTCAGGATTTGATCAGGAAGGGGATAGTTATCGCCGGAACGATACTCCTTCTGCTCGCCCTGTTCCTGCCCTGGGTGAGCACCAACAGGCTCCCGACCAATTACAGAGCGGGCGTGTCGCTGTGGGGCATCTACTCCCTAGTCTTGGGCGGTGACATCGGTTATTACACCGGGGGAGTGATCACCCAAGATTATCTGCTCACGATTGTGCTTGTCATGTACCCTCTCGCGTTCCTCTTGACCCTCTTGCTGTTGAGGGACTACGATTTTTCGGCCGCGTACCCTGCAGGAATCGTGTTCGCGGCGGT
The DNA here is from genome assembly GCA_963842885.1 of uncultured Nitrososphaerota archaeon. Classification (GTDB taxonomy): domain Archaea; phylum Thermoproteota; class Nitrososphaeria; order Conexivisphaerales; family DTJL01; genus DATKKG01. The sequence goes on along the minus strand of CAWJIE010000002.1, from coordinate 104,842 downwards.
CGCCATGTGGCTTTGTGATATGTACATCCAGGGCTTCGCGCTGGCACCTGGGTCAGCGACGGGACCTTACCTCGCTATCGCTAGCGGAGTCCTGATCATAGCCCCAGTCAAGGGCCACGGCGGAGTGAATCATCTCAGTCCAACTTCTGTATCTGAGGCATTTAACAGCGACCCGAAACCCCACGCGTAACTCAGAGCTCCTAACCTTACCCCATCTTCGCAGGTCCAAGCCCACGTCTGGGGTGGGCGGCTGAATGATATTGATTTCTTTTCCAGCAGCAACGTGCATGCGAAACTAGCCACGAGACAGCCGATCTGAGTCAGACATCGATGTAGGAAGAAGCTTCGTACTGAATCAAGTACAGGACTACTCCCTGATTTATGGCCTGAAGCTGAAAGGCCTGAAGCTGAGAAGTCAAGCTCGTTATCTTCCCCCCGCCCCTCTGGATGGCCTCCATGATATTGCTCAGGTTCTTTGACAGGTTCTTGTCAGCGATGCCCCCCGGACCGACCGTCCACCACGACATCACCCTCGCATATAGCGTCATGAGCCGTGCTTCGCACAGTGAAGGAGATAAACATAACACCCGGATTACGTCCTACCTTTCGACCTGAGCCTAATAGTCGCGATACTGGCCGAGTCCCATGGTCGCCCCAACGGTCGCGGCGACCTCCATCCAGAGAGCTAGAGGTCCAGGCCCAACCTGAACTCGGGCGTCCCCTGCTGGTACTTGCGAGGCGGCGCCCGCGTCGTCTTCCCCTTCTTGCCGCAGCGGCCACGGGCCTTGTGCCTTCTCAGGTCTTTCACGATCTTGCCGCAGACGTCGCAGACTGGCATTGGTGAGAGTATAGGCAGGCGGGCTTTTGACCCTTTTGGATATCTATCGATGCTGGGAAGGATTACTGTCTCGTTAGCCGCCCATCTTCGGCGTGGGCTTGGACCTGCGAAAACGGGCCCTCCTTGGAGGCTGTAAGTTAAGCGTGGGGTTTCATGTGAAGTTAAATGCGCCAGGGGTCAGGGTGTGAAGGTGCTTGCCGGCCCTGAAGGCCTACTGACCGTCCTAGAGTATGCCAGCAAGGCCCCGATGTAGAAGGCCAGGAAGAGGGCGTAGCCGAGCCAATCGTGGATGCCCCAGAACGCGGCCGACCCGCCTTCGAAGCCGAACCAGATCGTGATGGCGATCCTCGCAGAGTCGAGGAGCGGGATGATGGCTACCCCTAGGATGGCGAACTCGGCTATCGTCGTCGGGCTGGACCTCATGTCCAAGTACATCAGGCCGAGGAGGCCCAGGTATATGCCGATGGAGTAGACCGCCGAGCAGGCGGGCGTCACGACCGAGCTTATGGGCTCACCCGCAGCGGAGACGAAGGAGAACGAGACGCCCTGCCATGCCACTGGGATCCCAAGAGCTCTCGTCATGACGGCCGCCATTCCGCTCGACAGGGAAGCCAGCTGCCCCCCCAGCGCCTCCACTAAGAAGAGCGGTGAGACCAGTCCTACCACATACAGGGATGCGTAGGGGAGCATCATCCTCCAGAGCGTGGGGCTGGTCGCCAACAGGCTGCCATATATTACCAACACCAGAGAGGAGGCGGCCAACTCCATCCCAAGATACTGCGTCGGCGCCCCTCCCTGGCCGAACAAGAGGGCCCACAGCGCTGCCGGAAGGAGGATCAACGCCACCCCTGCAAGCCGAATCCATGGTTTGGTGACCAGCCCCCTTTCGGCAGCGAATGCCCTTTGGAAGTCCTTCCAGCGGAGCGCGGTGAGGAGGACTAGTAGGGCGAGGAAGGGATACGCCGGAAAGACGGTCCCGAGGGTCGAGGTGAGGAGCTCATCGAGCCCCGACACCAGAAGCATCAGCTGTCTAAGATAAAGGGTGACGGCGACGAAGGACGTGACCGCCAGCCAGGCCACGAGCCTGGCGTCCCCCCGCCCCACCCTGATCAAGGAACCGCCACCGAGCCGATTGGAGGTCCGCCCTACGAGGCTCTCCTCGCTGCCGCCGGAGCCTTCGGCAAGGCCCGGGACCGGACCAGCAGATACGAGAGCATCAAGATGGCCGTGAAGGCCGCCGCCGCGAGGAGCTGATACGGGAACTCCGGCACGCCGCCTCCGCTCTTGCCGGGTGTAGAGGTGGTTGTCGGAGTAGTGGTTGTCGTGGTGGTGGTCGTAGTGGTGGTGGTCGACGAGGTTGGCAACGAAGCGTCAGACAGGACCGTGACCGTGTACTCCATGACGTCGTTTGGGCCGTAGTTGGCCACGAAGACCTCGTTCGTGGCCGGATCGTAAGCGAGCCCCCAGGGAGCGCTCCCGGCAGCCGTCACGCCCAGCGCGACGATCGAATTGCTGCTGTCCGATATCACGTTCAGGCCGTGATCGTCGGTGAACAGGATCAGGCCCTTGCCCGAATCGTAGGCCATGGCGTAGGTGTCCCCCGTGCCGAGAGGTATGCTGGCGACGACCTTGTTGCTGCTGTCGGATATCACCTGGATGCTCTCGACGGACTGCACGAATATCTCCCCCTTCCCGGAATCGAAGGCCATGGTCCCCGCGCCGGCCCCGAGGCTCACCGTCGCGACCACCTTATTGGAGCTGTCCGAGATGACCGATAGAAGGGCGCCTAGAGAGCCAGTATTGTTGTGGGACAGCACGAACACCTCGCTCTTTGCGGGGTCGTAGGCCACGGCCGTGGGATTTGCTGCCACGGTTATGTTGGCCACCACCGCGTTGCTGCTGTCCGATATCACCGACACGGTGCCCGATCCGGTGTTGGCGACGAATACTTCGCCAGCGCCAGAATCGTATGCGAGGCTGGCCGGGCCCTGCCCCACAGGCACGTCCGATATGCCAAGTGTGGTGTCGTTCACTATCGCGACAAAATTCTGGCCGACGTTCACGAAGACCTCGCCCTTGGCCGAGTCGTAGGCGAGCGCAGACCCTCCTCCAGTCCCAACATATCCGCCGGCGGTGTTGTTGCTGTCAAAGATGGACTGAATCCCGCCACCACCGTTACTTCCGGAATAGGTCAGGAACACCTCCCCCCGGCCGGAATCGTAGACCATGTTGGTCGGGTTGCCGATGACCTGCACGGTGGCGACCACGGCGGAGGCGTGGACGGCACCCACTCCCGACAGTGCCACAAGTGAAACAAGCAGAATTGACGTGAAGACCTTCAGGCTATGCCTTCCCCCGGGATAATTCACGGGAACGTGGGATTCCTACGTATGTATAAAGTTTTGCCGGTCGCACCATAGAGAACACATTCCGGCCGTCCTGTCTTGCCGAGAAATCTATGGTGTTCCCAGGCGCAGACCGGTTTGGACCTTCGGCTCATATGGAGCCTGGTTCAGCTCCGGCCTTTGGTTCTGCACATTTTCATCCGAGCAGCGCTATAGCTGTGGCCGTCGGCGCCTTGGTGGGCTGGACGGGCAGGACAAAACCTATGACGAGCAGGATTGCGTCGGCGGCGATCGTCCTCCGTTTGATATGAAGAACTGCATGGCTGCCTTCTGATATACTGTTCACTGCCCGAACACGCTTGCCGGATTCAATCTAGCGACATAAACCGCCCGGTTAGGAACGTGGGCTTGGACCTGGGAAGAATGGAGCTGAATCAGTTCATCTCTGTCTTCTCGATGACTACTGGTGGTCGGTTTCACGCTTTCGCTTCTCTTTGTCTTCCTTGTCCATCTCGTCGAGGGTGGTCCGCCAGTTGCCCACTGCGTAGTTGCCGTAGTGGACTTTCTCTTGTGACAGAAGGTCACCCATCCCACGGTACTCATCCCCACGAGGCTGAGGCAGGAAGGGAGAGACTAGAAGCAGAATCAAGCCGGAGAACCCTATTGTCCCGCCCACGGCATAGAAGGCCAGAGGGTCGGATTGTGTAGCATTGGCGATCGCACTCCCGATGAGGGCTCCCACGAAGGAAACGGCTACGAGCAGCATGCCCACACGGATGGCCGTCCGCCTGTGCAGCCTCAGCCTTGCCATCAGACGTCTGTCCTCCATTTGGCCGTCTCTTTCCTATTAGCATTTAGTTCTGTCGACCGTCTGATTGAACTGGGTCTTGTCTGGAAGAGAATCGAGTCGTTCTAAGGCCTAGGTTTATGGGCTGTCCCTCGGTACCATGAGCTTGGATTTGGCTTGAGAAGGGCGGTCAGCAAGATATTGGTGACGATTGCGTTTGCCCTGCTCCTCCTGGACGTGGCGGGTCTTGCAGTCGTTGTCTTGCCAAAAGCTTCCTCCACAGCTCAACCTCAGCCCTTCAGCTACTACAACTCCCCCTTCCCAACCATCACTTTCCGTACAACGACGCCGACCACTAACTACAGCTATCCAACAGTATCCTGCTGGACTCTGCCTGGCTTCACCTTCACCGACGGGAGCTTCAACGCGACCGTGGAGAACGCAGCGTGTCGTGGTATCGCTTTCACGTTCAGCGACGGTGGAATCAGTATGGTCTCAGGGGAGGCCTTCCCAATCGTAGTCCGCGGGCAGCCTGGAACAACCATCCCCCTGGCTCTAGACCTTCCTCAAGTCCCTCTTGCTGCCTGGCTCTCGGCTTCCTCGGTCACGATTGGCGCGGATGGCAGCGGCAATGCAACCTTATACCTGGCGGGCGGCGTCGTGTCATCATCGAGTGCCACTCCCTCCACGGTGCCACTCATCATCGCATTCGGAACAGGTAACATCACCGTCCCTGTTGAGCCCACCGAGCCAGTCTTCTTGATAGGCTCCGGCTCAAGAGGCAGTCCACTGCCGATTTACCCCAGCGTGGTGGTCAATCCGGGGCATCACGAAAACATACTCTGGGGCATAGCCTATGTGCCGAGCTCGGCGAACGCTCCGAATCTCAGTGTATCACTATCCACCATGGTGACTGCCAGCTGGCTCAAGATGTGGTCCTATGACCAAGACGACCTCAACGCCCCATATTCAACGCAGCCGTTTGTCACTACGATTCAGCCATATCAGGTGCGCTACTTCTTCACTACAGTCAGTGCTCCCCAGAACAGCCCCTACGAGGAACAGACTGTAGTTGTCAATCTCTTGATGAACGGACAAAGTTATCAGGTCACCCTCAACGTGGACATCATGGCTCCAATAGTCCTCGGGTCGGGATGAAAGCGAAGTGAGGAGGAAGCTGCTCTTCAATGGGGGGCGCGGTCCTAGTCTTCAACTCGCGTGATTTTAGTGGAACTTGCTTGCTCCTCTCTCTTATGTGAAGCGGCGGGGGCTTGGACCTGCGAAATAGGCTGGGATCGTTCATCTTTGTGTTATTGAAAACAATTGATTAATTGGATGAGGAAGAGGCAACTCACGGCCAGACTCCCTGAGAAGGGTAGCTGTTCCCTGCTGCCGTGATTACCAAGATGTCATAGCTCTGTCCCGAACTGACGTCTAGGGAGGACTTCTCAATCAGCAGCTCTCCTGTCTTCCCGGATGCCAGTTGGAAAGCGCCGGCTGAGGTTTTCGTGAAATTCCCTTCAGGGGTCATGCTGCTCAGCGCGACCGACGCGTTGTCAAACAAGACCTGAGTGACGGTCGCTGCGCCACACCCATTGTTTGTTACAGAAATGACAAGCGAGGTGTTCGATGAGTCCGTCGCCGCCCATAGAACAAACTTCTCGCTGCAAAGAATTTGTGTGTGCAGACCAGACCCAAAAGATGCTTGAAGTCCGAAGAAGGCCACCAGCCCGACCAAGAAGATGGCTATCGCAATGTACCCTGTTTTACCTGAACTGTCTTGGGTCGTGTAGAAGACTGAGGTATTGCCAAGATATGAATGTTGAGCTGATAATCGATCGAGCTTTGTTTCAGGACGTGGGCTTGGACCTGCGAATGGGCTGGTCTAGGGGGCGCGAAATGGTAGACCAAACGCCCCTGAAGTCAGACCGGAGGGCCGCCGGGAATCGAGACGATGAAAGCAGATGAGTTGACCATCATGCAGTAGACATAGGGAGTCACGCTCTCTATTCCCCGGTACCAGATTATGGCATAGGCCCAGTCCAGCTGGCTCGTCAGGCTGGCGGAAAGGAACCTGATATTGACCGAATAGGGGGAATTGTCGATGGTATTCGTGACGGTCACCCGGATGCATGTGAACGCCGCAATCACCCGTCGACTAGCTTATCACCTTTCTGAACTGGTACAGGGTGGCTGCGAAGGTGACAATCGCGATGACTCCGATCAACGCGTACGCGGACGCGAGCGTACTGAGGGTCAGTCCGCCCTGTACAAGCTCGCGTGTCACGTCCGAGGCGTAGCTCACGGGGTTGTAACTGGAGATAGTCTGCACCCAAGAGGGGAAAAATGAAGCAGGAAACATCGCGCTGCTCAAAAAGATCAGCGGCATATAGAGGAATCCAGCCAGGGCGGAGATCGTCTCTGTCTTCCTGGTCCTCATCCCAATCGCAAGGAAGATCCCCGAAAACGCCAGCTCAAAGAACGCAACCGTCAGGAGCATGAGCAAGATTCCAGGTAGCCCAGAGGAGATTCTCACCCCCATCGCAATCGCAACGATGATCGTGATCAATGTCTGCGCTACGACCATGGACACATCCGTCAGCAGCCTCCCCAATAGGATTGCAGGCCTCGATACCTGAGTCAGGAGCATCTTCGAGAGAAACCCCGAATTCAGATCATTCGCGATCGAGACTCCGCTCTGAGGAGAAGTTATGAGGGCGCAAAACATTACAATCCCCGGAGTAAGGTAAGCAAGATAGCCTCCCGGTTCGCCTGGCAGAAAGACGCCTAGCTTCTGGAACAGCTGCGAGAAGATCAGGAGAAAGAACAAGGGTTCGACCAGACTCGTCGCAAGCAGGGTTGGATTCCTGACGAGTTTTGTCAGGCCCCTCTTCAAGAGTGATTGCGTGTCGCGGAATATCGTCATCCAATCAGCTCACATAAGAAACGGCTCCGTCTCCTTCCTCGTTAGCTCCTCGGGCCTGATGCTCCGACCGGTCTCGCGCAAGAACACGTCGTCCAAGGTGGGAGAGGAGATGCTGAGGAAGGATGGTCGGATGCCGTTTCGGTCCAAAGTCGCAACGACGTCAGCTATGATCTGGCCCGCGTTCTTCGCATAGGCGACAACGCCGTCGTCCGAATCCATGACGTTGGTGACTCCTTGGACCGTCTTGAGGATCTCTCTCGTCCTCGCTCTCAGCGATGCGTCTTTCAAGGTGAGAGTGATCTTGTCACCTCCCACCGCAGCCTTGAGCTCCGAAGGAGTTCCACTCGCGATGATCTTGCCGTGGTCGATTATCGAGAGCTCACGGCAGAGCCGGTCAGCTTCCTCCAGATACTGCGTAGTCAAGAAGATCGTGGTGCCTTCATTCTTGTTCAAGCCTTCCAGATACTCCCAGATTGCGGAGCGTGATTGAGGGTCGAGGCCATTGGTCGGCTCGTCCAGGAACAAGAGCTTCGGCTTGTGAATCAGGGCCGAAGCCAAGTCGAGTCTCTTCTTCATTCCGCCGGAGTAACGACCCGCGGGCTTCTTCGCTACATCCTCCAGCCGCATCAATTTCAACAGTTCGTCGATACGCCGCTCAAGAACCTGGCCGTGAAGCTGCTGCAGGCTCCCTTGGAGACGCAGGTTCTCCCTCCCGGTGAGGTCGACGTCTATGCTCGTCTCCTGGGTCAGCACGCCGATGGACCTCCGGATCTCTTTTGGAAACCTGTCCAAGTCATAACCGGCGACCGAGACCTGGCCGGAGGTCTTGTGGAGAAGGGTCGTCAGAGTCTTGATCGTAGTGCTCTTTCCCGCCCCGTTCGGGCCTAGAAATCCGAAGAACTCGCCCTCTTTGACGCTAAATGAAACATTTTCGACAGCTCGCGTTCCGTCAGGATACACCACGACGAGGTCTTCCACCTCTATGATGTCCTGCAAGCACTGTACCTCTCAGACTGGTAGGGCAGGGCGTATTTGGGTGTTAGTGACCATCCTGATGACGGCGCAAGACACGCCTCCGGGGCCGCGGAGTTCAAGTGGACGCCCCCCAAATCGAGGGCAACACTTGGCCCACGGCCGTTATTGGTCTTTAAGTTTGCCCAAGCTGTGGCTTAGACAAATAGGAATCGAGCTTTCGCGGTCCTTTGCAATCCATCAGATGATATGTCTAATTTAACCGTCTAATAGTAAAGTGAGTTTGTTTATTGGTTTGCTGAGACGGCATCAGAAAAAGCGCTGCACATCCTCTTGAAAGGTCTGAGAGGCGAGAAAGCAATAGGTAGAGGAGCTAGGGCCCGTCGATCGAAGGGATGACGAAGGCGTGGGCGATGCTCCAGTAATAGTAGAGGAACGTGGCCACAAAGGTTCCCCAATCTCTATCGAGAAACCACTGAAACGGCTCTCTGAGATGCCCTGCAGCTGGGTCTCGCACAGGCTTATTGATTGGTTGATGACTGCGAAAAAAAGAGGGCCCTTCGATGAGCTCCCGAAGAGCTGCTGACCGAACGATTCGATACCCTTTGCCGAATTACTTGATGTTCGCCCGTTCAGCTAGCTTCACAATCAGGAAGATGACCAAAGCGACGATGATGAAGGTCAGGACGCTATTGCCAAAGTCGCCGATGCCAAACGGGCCAACCATGTACGTGTTGATGTTGGTGTTTTTCGGGAGGGCGTACGATACGATCGGCATTACCAGGTCGGTAACCAGGGACTTGACCAGGGCTCCAAGGTAGATGCCGAGGATGAATGCGACCGCCAGTCCCAGCACCTTGTAGTTTTCCAGGAAGGTCTTGAACTCATTCATGAACCCCTTCTTGGGGGTAGGTGCAGGAGCGGGCGTGAGCAGCTTCCGGATCTCTCGAAGTTCCGCCAGGATGTCGTCATCTGAAGAAGGCATTCTGTGATACCATGAAAACCTCGAGAAGCGTCTATAAATACATTCTTCCTTCTGGGCTTCGGCACGTCGCTTGAGTTTGGCTAGCAAATCTGCGATTATCTATAGGTTATCTGAACGAGGGCGGAAGGATAGCCTATGACTGTTATTGGTTCTTAAGTTTGCCCAACCTGTAGCTTGGTCAAACAGTGTTTACGCTAACGACGGTCACAGAATCATTCAGACGTAGGGCTGGTTGAGGTACGCCCTGAAGAAGAGCCCCTCAAAAACTAAATACGTAACGTAGTAAATCGTTTCGAACGACACGACAGTTCCTGAGATGCGGAGAGAACGATGAATGAGCGCAACACACCGGTTCAGAGGAGGCGAACATGCTCTGCCTTACAAATATTGGCACTATCTTTTCGTGATTTCGATGCTCGTCATATCGCTGAGCGCCCTGGCCCTGCTGAACGCCTATCTCCATTTCGCTAACATATCGTCCTATGATATCAGCAAGGTGGGCTATTCGTCGCCACTCCTGTTAGCGGGTTATATCGGCATGTTCGTCAGCCTCGCCTTTCTACCAATACCTGATTACCTTCTCGTTCCGGCATATGGTTATCTGTCATCAATACGGGTATTCGATCCGTATACGACGTTTTTGGTATGCCTCGCGGCCGCCGTGCTTCCGATAGAATACGTCCCTGGCAGATTTGCGGGCAGACGGATACTGCTGAAGGGCCTGTCCTATGTCGATATATCCGAGAAGGACATCGAGGCTGCCGATAGATGGTTGGCAGAACACGGCCATTTCTCCATTTTCATATCCACCTTCATACCGTACTTCTACAGCGTCACTTCCTTGGCCGCAGGGACGCTGAAGATGAGTGCGGTCAGATTCGTTCTAGCCAGTGCCGTAGGATTCGGATTGAGATTTGCGTTCCTTGAATATATTGGCTACCACAGCGTCTACATCTTCACGGCTTCGTTTGACTATTCGCAAAGAACTCTCTTGTCCTTGCTGCTAATTTCATCTTCTTTGTACGCGGCTCTCTATCTCATGCGAACTTTGCACAGTTCGTGGGCAACCGGACCGTGGGCAAAGTCCTCTTAAAGCTGGACATCCGTGCACACGACCTCGACCTTGGACGTGGGCTTGGACCTGCGAAGATGGGCTGACGGTACATCGTTGTGTCATTGAAAACAATAGGTTAACTGGGATAGGACAAGGGTGCTGGGCCGAGGAGGGGCTGTCCACAGGTATGGCGTTATATCCGAGTCTTGTGTACCAATCATCTGTGTCAGGCCAAGGCCTCGGCCAGAGTGTCAACGTCGAATTGCCACCCAAGCGGAGGCGACTGCTGGCGCCATACGGAGTAGTCGCGGTCGCCTTGTTGGCAGTCCTCTTGGTTGGAGCCGCAGCGTATGTCCTTGCGCCTAACCATACAGGCGCAATCTCGTATCCTCTCAATCCTTCCAGCTTGACCAATACAACAAGCGTCACGAGCACTTCTACTGGATTGAAGCTTAGCCTGACCATCAACTCAACTTCGGTTCCAAGTGGAGGAGCCATAATGGTCACCATGAGCGAAACGAACACCCTCTTCTCGACGAACAACGTCACGAGTAGTTGGTGGGCAACCAACTACACGAGCATCCCATTGCCTTTTCCAGGTGGGGAACCCTTTCCGACAGACCTTTACCTCACTCCGATGGCGCTTGCCATCTATAGCGGCTACTATGTACCCGATAATGTCTCATCTGCGCAAGCATTAATCACCATCCCGCGAGTGACAGCCTCCCTTCCTCTTTCTGTCGGATATTTCGTCTTTCAGCCCCTGAGCGACAACGCCACCGCCTTTGAGTACTGGCAACCTTCAGGAAACAAGACATGGGAGCCATATGGAAACAATTGGACAGCTCCCGTCTCGGGATCGTTCCCCTTGCAAGGCACATATCTGAATTACAACTACCCACCGAGTCAAGTGCAAAAGTTCGCCCCAGGGTTTTACACCATGGCGGGCGGTGACGAATGGGGACAATTGGTCCTTCTGTACTTCATAGTCAAATAAAGCCGGTTTCCTCAATCAGCCATCTCGGGCGTGGGCTTGGTCTGCGAATGGTGGTGGTAGCGTGGATTAAACTGAAATACGAGTTCGCGTTGAACAGACGGAACGAGTTGAATTACAGGAACGAATTGGACTACAGGAACGAGTTGAGCTTCAGGAACGAGTTGAATTACAGGAACGTGTTGAATTTCAAGAATGAGTTGAATTACAAGAACGAGTTGGACTTCAGGAATGCGTCGAACTACAAGAACGTGTTGAGTTACAGGAACGAGTTGAGCTACAAGAATGTGTAGAATTGAAAGAGATGGTTGAGCTGTGAATTGGGGCCCGTAAATAGCGGTTCGGCATACCGATAGAGTGGATGTGGGTAGCGCGAGGTTCACGATAGGCACCAAGGAAAGACATGTCGTCGCTGTCGACCACTCAGGCGGTCTCTGGCTCGGCAGGATCAAGGTCGAAGTCGATGGCAAGGAACTAACAGACAGCCAACACTTGTGGCTGGGCCCAAGGAAGTATGAGTTCAACGTGGGCGATTCCGAACCCCACAAGGTCGAGCTGCGCATCGGCACCAAAAGATGCGCGTCGTTTCGGGGCGTGCCACTCTGCGGAGGGCGTCTGCGTGAAGATTCGCTTAAGCCTTCTGCGACTCTATCCATGCTTCGGCCGTTTCGTGAACTGGCGCCTTGCTCTTGCGGAACGCGCCCACCGCCGCGACTACGATTCCCACTATCACGCAGACTATTCCTAGCAGGACGAGCGCTCCGTACCCGCGCGCAGCTGACCTCAGAGGCGTAGCTACGATGGTACTGCCGGGCTGGGCTGAGGAGAAAGCAACGTAATAGAAGTCTCCGCTGAGCGACTTGTAGATGGCGCTTCCCGCTCCCGTCGAGTTGTAGGGGATGGCGTACGCACTGACGTCCGTCGAGTTCACCTGGTTCAGGTCTTGGGCATAGATGATTCCACCCACAGAAGCGGGAGATGACACCACAAGATCTGAGGTGGTGTTCAGCATTATCTCGGCCGAGACATATTCCCCGGGCTGCGGCTGGGTGAATGTCCTGTTGATATTTACTGAACCGAGCGCTCCGAGGGCGCCGCCGATGACCAATGCAATCCCGATTACGAAGACGACTAGCCCTATCCCAACCGTTCTTCTCTGCACGTCAATCGCCAGAGTGGGCCCCATGTCCCCCACTTAAATCACTTAGGTCTGGGGACTGTAACTACGCTTCCGACTCAAAACAACTTCACTTTCCTATAGCAAAGGAAATGTCTAATTACCTTGGTACCTCGGCAAATCGGTCTTGCTCCCGGAAGGATAGACGCCGTATGATCGAACTTTTCCTTTCGATGCCTTCCCGGGCTATCTTCACCTTGGTTAAGCAAAGCTATGAATCTCTCAGGCCATCAATCCAGGCTTGTCTGTTGGTCTAACCACAATCGAGTCTCGCGAACTCTCGGTGTGGCTTGCCAGTTGAAGCTTGACGGGAATCCGATTTCTAGCGGTTCCAAGTACCCAACTGAGGCCGAATCCCACCAAACTCGCTGCCGGAAGGGCGCCGGGCACCCTCTCCTCAGTTTTCGGTAGCATAACCAAAACTGGACTAGCGCTCTTAAATAACGGTCTTCCATGAGAGTCCAATGGTTGGGAATGCACAAGAAGGCGGTCCTTCTGCTTGCTCTTCTGGCGGCCTCCGGGTTCCTGGGTCCCGTAGTTACATCTCCAGTTGTGCATGCCCAGTCGACAATCGTATTGAACGCCGATAGCTGTGTGGCGGCTCCGCTCAATGGTAATTGGAATGATTCGACAAATGATTGTGAGGTGGGGTATCCTGGCAGTACAATTCCATCCGGAACGACCATCCAAATAGACTCGGGCACCAGCCTGGGTACCGATCACATGATCACTATTCAAGGCATTGTAGACAATTCTGGCTTATTTTCTGTGTACGAATCTAACGTATCGGCTGGCGTAGTGTCAGTCGATAGCGGAGGAGTGATTGACAGCAGTGGGCAGCTCAACGTAGGCCCAGGAAGCACGCTCTTGAATTCGGGTACGATTGACACGTCCAACAATTCGGGTACGGTTGACACGTCCAACTTTACTAGCGTTGATGGCACGATAATTAACAGTGGCACGATTTCAAATTCTGGAGGTTTTAGCATCAATACGGACGGCACGGTCGATAATTCCGGCACGTTTGTCACTTCCGCCCCCGAACCATTTGGGCTGCACATCGGCGGCGTCTTTTCTAACACCGGTCTTCTGGATGACCAGTCCGGAATCAGCATGGGGAATGGGAATGGTGGCACGCTTGACAACCAGGTGGGTGGCACTGTCGAAGTCGAAAGTGGCACGCTACTCTTCGATGTCGGAGCTGCACCTGGAGTTGTAATCAATAACTATGGTACCCTTGACAGCTACGGAGTTGTATCTGCGACGATCAATAACTACGGTACCTTTGACAACTACGGAGCTAATGGCATCTGGACCACTGAGACCTTCGACAACTATGGTGTCTTTAACAACTTCAATACGATGGGCATCCTCGGTACGCTGAATAACAACGCCGGAGCTACGATCGACAACACCGGTTATCTCTTCAACAACGGCGGAGGTGTCATAAACAATATGGGGACGATGACGGGAAATCCAACGATAGTCGAAACTTGCCAATCCACCCAGCAGGCGTCTGCCACGGTCACTTCAGGATCTACCTCCACCGCGATCTTTATGAACATAGGAATGAACGTGAGCATCTCAGATACGACCGGGTCTACTGCGGAGATAAGCGCCTCGCAGTTGACCAGCCAGCCCACGAACACGGGCGGATTGAGCGTCAACGGGTCCAACAGCACTTCATTCGGATTTTATGACTTGGCCATAACTGGAATCTCGGGAGGGACCGCACACCTTTGCATGTCAAATGTCAATGCGGATGCCAACACGGTGATCGACTATTACTCGAACGGTTCATGGATCCAGGCAGCCAACATAACTTTCACCCCCGGCACCATGGTCTGCGGTGACATTCTCGTCGCGGCCCTATCGGGTTCTCCGTTCGCCTTGGGCGGCCCTCTAACAACGCCGACTACGACTACGACGCTGATCCTGGGCGGGGTGGCAGTGGCAGTCGTGGTCGTCGCGGCCGGTTTCTTCCTCTTAAGAAGGCGCCGCCAGCCAAGGCCTCGATCGATCGAAGAGAGGATTCCATGAACCCTCTCCAAACGTTAATGGCGCGTCTAATGATTCTATCTTAAAGGCATAGGCGCAAAGCCTTCCTGTCTACCACTCTCAGCACCTGGGCGTTGATTCAAGAAGCTGGAATCCTGATGAGACGAATTTAACGATGAACCCAGACAGGTGCTAATCCCTCCAGTTCCTACAGCAAGGATAAACTCTGTATGATCGAACTTTTCCTTTCGACGCCTTCCCGGGCTACCACATTGCCAAGTTGACGGGCCAGTACTGAACTACAAGACCTTAAGTTCGCCCGCAGCACCAGCACCGAAATCATCACCGAGGGGTATTGACGTCCCCCAGCTTTCGCTTGAAACAGCAGGCCGTAGAGGTTTCAGCTCTTCCCCCATGTGTGACAGGTTCACGCCGTCTCGATTCGATAAGGTTAAAGGACGCGTCCGGCTCCGAGATTGTAACGCCAAAGAGAGTATCTGATGTGGTTCGACTCCATAGCGCAGCCGAAGCCGTGTTGATGCCCTAACGGCTTATTATGACTTGGGTAACCGGCTCGCCGTACAGTTCGATGACTAGAACAGAGGATGTCGGTGGCAATAGGATGAGACTGACGGCCTGCTTCTCGAGAATCGGGTAACTTGAGGATAGGGGTTTGAACCCAATTCGGCATGAGCCCCTTCGAGCCCAACTGTCGGGCTAAGACACAGCATAATCGAGCTTCTCGTTCAGGGAGGTCATGGCGAGGCTCGTCGACGAAGTTCCTTTAGCCTCCCACCCCCCTCCTGAAGAGTTCATCTCTCTATCTCCCCTTCTCAAATGGAAGTATAAAGGAGGACCGCGTTCAGGCCTACGATGGTGGCTGCCACCACTATCGCCAGGAAGGTTATGCTGTGCCTGTTCACGAACTGGCCCATGAATTTCTTGCGGGAGGTATAGTAGATCAGTGGGATGAGCGGGAGCGGTATCAGCAGGCTGAGCACCACCTGGCTGTAGACGAGGAGCACAAGGGGATCGAAGCCCAGGGTTATCGCGATGCTCGCCGGCACGACGTTTATCACCCTAAGGACGATCCTCCTGTACCACGGATTAAGCTTCGACCCCAGAAGTCCCTCCAGTATCGTCTGCCCCGCCAACACGCCCACCGTCGAGGAGGCCCACCCGGAGAAGAGAAGCGTCAGCGCGAAGACCACGCTCGCGGACAGTCCGAAGAGGGGCACCAGCGTCTTGTAGGCATCGTTGATGGTGGCGACGTTGAGTCCAGCTGCGAAGAACGCGGCGGCGGCCATTATCAGGATCGCCATGTTGATCAGCCCCGCCACAGTCAGGTTCGCTATCGTGTCCCATCTGTGGAGTTTCAAGAGCTTCTTCCTCTGGTCCACGTCCATCCCGACCGCCTTGGCTTTGGTGAGAGACGAGTGGAGCACGAGGGCATGAGGCATGACCGTCGCCCCGATGATCCCGACCACCAGGAACAGCTGCGCATTGCTGGCTATCGTGGGGATTATGAGCCCACGGCCGATCGAGGCGGCGTCGGGCTTCACCAGGAAGATTTCGTATATGTAACCGAGGCCGATGCCGAACACGAGCGTAGTTATCATCAGCTCGATCCTCCGGAACCTCTTGCCGGCGATGGCGAAGACCACGACCACGTCGAAGGCCGAAATCCAGGCCGCCACAAGAAGCGGCACCGCTCCGTCGGAGAGCAGGTATAACGCTGAAGTCACCCCCAGGAACTCCGCCAGGTCGGTGAACAGTGCGAACACCTCGCTCGCCAGCCAGTACGGTATCACCTTCGCACGGCTGCCGAGGCTCTGCCTTGTCAGTTCGGCGAGCGACTGGCCGGTGGCTATCCCCAGCTTCCCCGAGAGGTACTGGAGCAGCATCCCCATGAGGTTGGCGAGCATGACCGACCACAGCAGCAGGTAGCCGTACTTTGCTCCGGCCGAGATGTCGGTCCCGAAGTTCCCCGGGTCGATGTAGGCGACGGATGCCATGACGGCCGGACCGAAGAACTTGAGGTAGGCGGACCATCCGGTTCCGCTGCGCCTTGCCGCCTCTTCCTCGGCTTCTCGCTCGGGCGACTGGAGAGCGTCATTCGAGGGTGCGGACAAGGTTTCGCATCGCCTAGGGAGGGGGTACTATTTAAGTTTAGGTGAATCTAATATAATTAGAGTACCCGTCTTTGTTTAGTATTCCCTAATCAATTGAGAATCCTTTTTAATGAGTGAGGGCTTTCTTCTCTTGCAGCGGGGGACCAGTTGGCAAAGGCGACCCAGATGGCGCCGGAGGAACGGACGTCGAGGCTGGAGGACTATCTCAAGGCGATCTACCATCTTGTCCAGGACAAGGGCTATGCGAGCACGGTCGACATCGCAGAGAACCTTCAAGTCAGACCTCCGTCAGTGTCGAGCATGCTGGAGAGGCTCGCCGCAAGGGGCTACTTGGTGCACGTGCCCTATCGGGGCATCAAGCTGACCGACAAGGGCGCCAAGGTCGCGAGGTCAGTGATTGCGAGGCACAGCACGATCTCGGAATTACTCTTGATGCTCGGCGTGGAGGATAAGGTGGCCAACCAGGACACGGAAGGGATAGAGCATCACATCCAACCCGAGACCATCAACAGGTTGGAAGGGCTGGTCGATTTCCTCCAGAAGAACCCTGAGCTGCTACGCGAGATAAGGGAACACATAGAGAAGTAAGACGTCGACTACCACGGCGCGACCGCCAATGACCATGATAGGCCAACTATCCTGACATCAATCCCCAATTCCCCCTTCATCTCGAGAAGACAGGCCGACTCACGCAAAAGACGACTCGTCTGGACCTCGTTTGTCAAACCGATCTGTTGATCCTATGATTCCCTTGCTGTTTCCTGTGTCTTTCTAGTGATAGTGGTTTGCTTCATGCCATTTCTACATCGCCGCTTCCGGAGTCGAACCCATTTGGGCATGAATACTGCCCGATTCGTGGCTCCCAGGGCGTGGACATGAGACCTGCGATGAACAAGCGCAATAGTCTCCCGTTCTTCCTCATGACTGTACGAATCTGATGTTCAACAAATACATAAATACGTGCCTGCACATAACACACAGAAGATATGGTAAATGTCACTCTGGCCGTCCCTGAGGACCTACACAGGATAATGAAGTCCCATCCCGAGATCAAGTGGAGCGAAGTAGCCAGGCAGGCGATTTGGGAGTACGCTAGAAGGCTCGACCTGTTCGACGCTATAGCTCGGAAGAGCATGCTGACGGAGCCCGAGGCTCGTGCCCTAGGCGATTCCATCAAAAAGGGAATGGCTGCGAAGTATCGTAAAGACAAAGTGCCCGGCTCTTGAAACTGCTCGTCGACACTAACGTCCTGATGAAGGCTCTCATCAAGGATTCCTTGGTGAGGGCCACCCTCCTGAACCCTGCCAACGACTATTTCGTCCCAGAGTATGCCTTTGAAGAGATTGAGAAGCACATCGACACACTGGAGAAGAAGACAGGTCTCGACGAAGGGGAAATCCGTCTGTTTCTTGGCATCCTTGCGACCAACTTGCGAGTGGTGTCCAAAGAAGAGGTGCTTGTGCGTTGGAGCGAGGCGGAGAGCATTATCGGGTCGGTAGACAGAGATGACACCCCTTTCGTCGCCGCGGCCCTGGCTTCCTCTTGTGAGGCTATTTGGAGCGATGACAAGGACTTCAAAAGGCAGAACCGCCTCCGGGTTCTGAACACCCGCGAGGTCTTGGCTGGGACCTAAACCCGTACCGAAGGATAATCGCTGTATAATCGAACTTATCCTTTTGATACCTTCCCGGGCTACTACATTGCCAAGTTTCCAGGCGAGTACTGGACTACAAAACCTAAAGTTCGCTCGCAGCACCAGCACCGAAATCATCACCGAGGGGTGTTGACGTCCTCCAGCTTTCGTTTGAGACAACTGGCCGCAGAGACCTCAACTCTTCCCTCATGTGTGACAAGCTCATGCCCTCTCGATTCGATAAGGTTAAAGGATGCGTTCGGCTCCGAGATTGTAACGCCAAAGAGAGACTCTGATGTGGTTCGACTCCATAGCGCAGCCGAAGCTGTTCTCACGGAAGACCTGCACCTCCTCGAACGGCGTCTTGTCAGGCAGCGGGTTCTGCATATCGCCCTGAACCCGGTGGAGAGAGGGATACTCCACCTCTGCTGCCGGCTCAACCTTCAGGTCAGGAGCAGGTTCCTGACGTCTGCGCTGGCATCGATCTTCGCGAAGGCCTCTCTCTGGCTCTCGCCCTCCTTCCTGACCAAGGCGCTCTCCATGGGACGCCCACTGGCCGCTGCGAACGTGCGCGCGGCGATGGCCATGGGCAACTCCTCGGCCTCCGCCTGGGCCGAAAACAGGGACTACCTCCTCCTCCTGGGCGTCAACAGCCTGGGAGGGAGCTCTCCCTGCCGGCAACGCTAATAGATGACAGGACATGAAGATGAGCAGATGAGCACGCCGGTCTCGCCCCCGGGCCTAAGGGCCAGGGAGGTCACAGTTCCAAGGGAGGAGAGGGCCAGGTTCGAGAGCACCTATGCCTGCATCCTGGCGTACAACGACGAGGCCAGCATGGCGAGGGTCGTGCTGCAGGCCCTGGGCCACTGCGGGAACGTCATAGTCTGCGACGACGGCTCCACGGACGGGACGTCGGAGGAAGCCAGGAGGGCCGGCGCCCAGGTGATACGCCACGAGACGAGCCTGGGGAAGGGGAGGAGCATGTCGGACGTCGTGAACGAAGTCATCCTCAAGTCCCCCTCAGGCTTCGTGCTGGTAGAGAGGGAGGGCTTCGGCCACGCCGACGAGGTAGCTGTCGTCCTCGGGCCCATCATGAAGGACGAAGCGGACATCGCCGTCGGCATGAGCGGGACGGGTGGGATCGGGGCGGTCGATGCGGGAGTCACGGCCATGAGTCCGAAGGCGCTCTATGCTCTCACCAAGGAGGGCTTCTTCTCGGAGGCGGGGACCTCCCCTGAGACCGCCCTCGCCGCGGTCGCGGGCCTGAGGGTCAGGGCCGTCACCCTGAGGACCCTTAAGGCCCGACCGGTCGCGCCTGGAGTCACGGCAGTGTCTCCGTCCAGGCCGGCGCGCGGATGGAATCGCCTCTCCAGGTCCATCCTCGAAAGGGACTTCCTCGCCATGGGGGTCCCGGCCCTCGCCTTCACCCTCGCTGGCGTATGGCTGCTGGCCGCGTTCCTCATCTCCTTCTACTACACAAAGCAGATCACGGTCACCCAGGGGGTCAGGGGCGTGATAGGGCTGACCTCCGTCATCTTCGGCATGGCCTTCATGGTTTCGTACATCGTCACCTACTCCGTCAGGCACTCCTCCCGAGGGAGGAGGGAGTAGTGGGGACCTCCTGCCGGAAGGCCCTGCAATGATGGGCGGGGGAAACACGTTTGCATGATGAAGACCGGATGGAACACATGAGCTCACCGGCGGGAGAGTGGGAGCCCCTGCGGAAGGGGGCTGCCGTCGTCGCCTGCATCCCCGCCTATAACGAGGAGAAGACGATAGCGAAGGTGGTCCTGCAGGCGGGAAAGTTCGTGGACAAGGTGATCGTCTGCGACGACGGCTCCACCGACATGACGGCGGAGATCGCCGAGAGGATAGGGGCCAGGGTCGTCCACCATGGCCAGAACGAGGGTTACGGCGCGGCGCTGAAGAGCGCCTTCCTCGAAGCGCTTGCGTTCGATCCCGCCGTCGTGGTCTCGCTCGACGCCGACGGGCAGCACGACCCCCGGGAGATACCCTCCCTCGTGGAGCCCATCCTGAAGTCGCAGGCCGACGTGGTGATAGGCTCCAGGTTCGTCGAGGGGGGGAACGGGGCCAGCGGGTACAGGAAGGCGGGGATAGAGTCGGTCAACAGGATGGCCAGCGGAATGGCGGGGGTGGACGTCTCCGACACCCAGAGCGGGTTCAGGGCCTACAGCGGGAGGGCGATCTCCTCGATAGCGCCCATGATGCTCGAGCAGGGGATGGGGGCCTCCCTCTCCATCCTGATGAAGGCCAAGAAGGCGGGGTTCAAGATTGTTGAGGTGCCTTCCCTCATCGAGTATAACACGGGAGGAAAGACATCCAAGAAGAACCCTATTTCCCATGGCGCGGGCCTCGTGATGTCGATGATCAGGCTGGTGACCG
Source organism: uncultured Nitrososphaerota archaeon (assembly GCA_963842885.1). GTDB lineage: Archaea > Thermoproteota > Nitrososphaeria > Conexivisphaerales > DTJL01 > DATKKG01. The sequence continues at coordinate 84,598 of CAWJIE010000002.1, read as the reverse complement.
AGGGGCGACCTCTCGTTTACGTCGGCGTTCCCGGCATGGCTTCTTTCTTGGTAGGGTTGGCGGCGTTCTTCCAGGTCGTGGTGATATTCAACAACACCAGACAACTGGCCGTGGGTACCGCTCTTCTGGCCATCGCGGCGATACTCGTGGGGTTGGTGTTGGGTTCTCTGGCCCTCTTCCTGAACGCTCTTAACCGGAGGTTCAGAGAGCTTGAGATCAGGAGAACGGACTAGGGTCAGGTGCGCGATATGAGCAAGATACTCGTCACGGGAGGACTGGGTTTCATCGGCTCGAACCTGGTCAAGGAACTGCGAACCAGAGGCCATGAAGTGTGGTGCTGCGACCTCCGGAACTCGGCTGGGCCGAACTACGTCCGTTGCGATGTGGGCGAGTTCCGCCAGATCGAGAAGCTCCTCGACCAAGGATTCGACCTAGTGTACCATGCCGCAGCGGAATACGGGAGGTGGAACGGCGAGGATTATTACGAGAACATGTGGAGGACCAACGCCATAGGGACGAAGAACATCCTCAGGATGCAGGAACGAAAGAAGTTCAGGATGGTCTTCTTCGGCAGCGCGGAGGTGTACGGCGACTACGACGGTGTGATGTCCGAGGAGGTCATGGAGAAGGTCCCGCTGAAACAGATGAACGACTACGCGATGTCCAAGTGGGTCAACGAGATGCAGATCCTGAATTCGGCCTCCATGTTCGGGACGGAGACCGTGAGGGTGCGCCTGTTCAACGTCTACGGCCCGGGGGAGCACTACACTCCCTACAGGGGGTTCGTTCCCAAGTTCATCTACCACGCCTTGATCGGCCAGCCTTACACCGTATACAAGGGGCACAAGCGGACCCTCGAATATGTCGACGACATTTGCGTAGCCTTCTCTCAGATCGCTGACAGATTCAAGCCTGGCGAGGTCTACAACCTGGGGAGCTCCCGGCAGTATGACATCAAGGAGGTCTCGGACATCGTGCTCAGGACCGTCGGTCGGGATGACTCGCTTGTGACCTACAAGGACGCCGAAGGGTTCACGACCAGAGTCAAGACGCCCGACTCCGCGAAGGCGGTCAGAGACCTGGGTTTGAAGTTCTATGTCGAACCCGAAGAGGGCATCGACAATACGGTCAAGTGGTTCAGGAAGATTTACGGAATTGGTGAATGAGATAGCGCCAAGCTCGCAGGAGGTCCTGGATTCCTACGCAGGGAAGACGGTCCTCATTACGGGAGGTGCCGGGATGATTGGGAGCAACCTGACCAAGGCTTTGCTTGGCACGGGCACCAAGAAGATAATCGTCCTTGATGACCTCTCGGCCTCCTATGAGTGGAACATACCCAAGGACCCTCGGGTGGAGTTCGTCAGGGGCAGCATTCTAGACGAAGGGAAGACTGGGGAGGTCTTCGCTCAGAGCCCACAGGTCGTTTTCCATCTTGCAGCTCACTTCGCCAACCAGAACAGCGTCGAGCATCCCGAATCGGACCTGATGGTCAACGGGCTTGGCACCCTTCGCATCCTCGAGCTGTCGAGAAAGGCCGGGGCGGAGAGGGTCGTTTACGCGTCGTCGGGTTGCTCTGTCTATGGAAGCAACGCGCCGCTTCCCCTGGAGGAGAGCTTCGTCACTCTCCATCTTGACACTCCTTATCAGATGAACAAGCTTGTGGGCGAACTCTACTGCAATTACTACCATGACTACTATCGATTCCCCGTTGCCATTTGCAGGTACTTCAACGTCTTTGGTCCGGGAGAGGTGCCAGGGAAATACAGAGACGTGATTCCGAATTTCATCTGGTGGGCGATGCACGGGAAGCCACTGCCGATCACCGGGACGGGTGAAGAGACCAGGGACTTCACGTATGTAGATGACGTAGTGGACGGGTCTCTCCGAATGGGTGTCCTCCCTGAAGCCGTTGGCGAAGCAGTGAACCTGGCGTCAGGGACCGAGACGAAGATCCTGGACCTCGCGAATGAGGTCAATGAGCTCACCGAGAGCAAGGGAGGGGTGGTTTTCCGTGGCAGGAGAGACTGGGATAAGTCTGGTCGGCGAAGAGCCTCCATCGAAAAGGCGAGAGCCTTGCTGGGCTATAATCCGAGGACTGCATTTCACAACGGTCTTTTGCTTACTCTCACTTGGATTCGACAGAATAGCGCGATCATAGAGAGTATACAACGTGATTAGATGCACGTGCTGATACTCTCGGAGATATATCCACCAGACCTTGGTGGCGGCGCGACCAGGGCGTTCAACGTCGCCAAAGGCCTTGCCGCCAACGGTGTCAAGGTGACGGTGATTGCGGGTTTCCCTCACTATCCTTCAGGGAACGTCCCGAAGAGCTACAGGCACAGAGCCTTGGTGTTCGAACGGATGAACCGCATCGATGTCATACGCACCTATGTCCCCCCTCTGGCATCCAAAGGCCTTGTCAGGCGCTTCGTCCTGTTCTTCTGCTTTATGCTGTCGTCCCTGTTCCCAATCGCATTCTTAGATGGGGTGGACGGCGTGTTCGCTTCAAACCCTCAGGTACTCGTGGCCTTTCCGGCTTTGGTCTACCGGACAAGATTCAGGTGCCGGATGATTCTGAACGTAGATGACCTTTGGCCGGAGTCGCTTTACGACTTGGGGATGCTGAACTCTGGTCTGCTTCAAAGAGTAGCTGAGTCTGTGGCAAGGTTAGCCTACGGTCTTTCGAATTATATGGCCCCCATTAGCCCAGCCTACGTCGACGTGATCTCCCACAAGTATGATGTCAGCACGTCGAAGTTGGTCGTCATTCCAGGAGGCGTTGACCTTGCTTTGTTTCGTGGAGGCAGAACATCCAAGAATCGTCAGGAAACGGTCAGCGTCCTGTATATCGGTGCCTTTTCTTCGGCCTACGATTTCGGACAAGTACTTCGAGCTGCTGAACTGCTCAGAGGCCACAGAGATATCACATTCACGCTCAGGGGAGACGGAGAACGCGCCGAGCAGATTGATAGCGAAATCGCAGGGAGGAGACTGAGTAACGTCAGAATGGTCAGGGAAGTAGTTTCGAGGGCTCAAGCTGCTCGGCTGATGTGCGATGCAGACATCCTCATCCAACCCCTTGCAGGCTTAGGAGACACGGAAAAGGGAATCTCTTCGAAGTTGTACGAATACCAGGCTGCCGGCAAGCCTATTGTTGTCTGTTCCAGAGGTATGCCTGGCTTGTTTGTCAGCCAATCCCAATCGGGTCTTGTCGTAGCCCCCGGCGATGCAGATGCCCTCGCCAGTGCCATACTGACCATAGCGCAGGACCCATCTCTCGCGGCCAGATATGGTCAAAGCGGAAGAGGGTACGTCGAGAAGAATGCTGACCTCAAAGGAGCAGGGATGCCTAGTTGCTGAATTACTTAGGAAGTAGCGTGGACCACAGAATGAGTGCGCACAGCTGGGTCGACATGCTAACCCGGGGGAGTCGCACTGCTGACCTACTACATCGGTAGTCTCCAATTCAGTCCCGTCTACAAGTCACTTTGCTGTGCCCTGGGGGATGCCCTTGAGAAGAGAGGGTTCCGGGTCAGGTATCTGTTTGGAGCAGAATACCTCCCGTTGCTTCCAGCGGATGTGATGGAGAAGACGACGCTTGTCGGGCGTTCTAGGGGCATCGGTAGCATGATGCTTGATATGCTCAACGCGGGGAATTATGGGAAACTATCGCGGGCATTCAGAGAATCGCCGCCTGCCATGGTCTATATGTTCAACTACCACCCGCTCAACCATTACATCGCTCGTCTTGCCGCGGTGCACGGAGCTCAGTTTGTGTATCATCTACATGAACCGTTTGTAGCGAGCAAGACCAAACATGGGATTCTGGCCGCAATCTGGTTGACCTTGTTCGACAGGGCACAATCGTTTATGCTTGATCAATCCGGCAAGGCAGTCGTATCATCTGGGTATGCTTCATGCCTGATGCAACTGAGGTTCCCTGATTATTCCGGAAAGAGACTGCTCATTCCTTTGATGTACGAAGACTTGGGTGCCCAGCTTATGCAACTTCCCAGGGAATACGTTACCTTCGTTGGCCCCATAGTCCCGGCAAAGGGGTTCAGCACATTCATGGGCATGGCAGAGCTGTCAAATGACCGTCGCCTAGGCTTCCAATTTCTGGTGATATCAAGACTAAGGATACCCGACGAAAGCATTAGGACGGTCCAGAACTTGACCTTGGTTGATGGCAAGGTCATTTCAGATGAGTATTTTGGGGAGCTCATGCGAAAGAGCTTGGCTGTAGTCACCCCGTACCTGCGTGAGACCCAGAGTGCGGCGATCCTTGGTTCCTATATGTACGGCACTCCTGTCATATCGAGCGACACAGGTGGCCTACCAGAATTCGTTCGACACAAGAAGACAGGCTATTTGGTATCTGTGAATGCACCTACCGAAGCGTGGATCTATGCGTTGGGGTACGTTCGGGACCATCTCGCTTTCATGTCGGAACAGGCACGTCGTCTCTTCAAGGAGAACTATTCGGGTGTGAACTGGGACAAACACATCGACGAACTTCTTAGTTGGGCTCTGACGCTGTGTCTGAAGACTTCTACGACAGCGCGGAAATGTCTATCGACATTGGGTGTGGAGATAGTCCAAGGGCGGGACACTTGGGCTTGGACGTTCGGTCCACGCGAGGGGCAAGGGTCTTGGCCGATGCCTCTAGACTGCCGTTCAGAGACAGTTCCTTCGTTCTTGTCTTTAGCAGTCACAGCTTAGAGCATTTTGGGCATCGAGAGGTTAGGAGCGTCCTAGAAGAATGGGTGAGAGTCCTACGCCCGGGAGGAGTCTTCGAAATCCGATGCCCAGACCTGCGCGCAAGAGCGTTGCTGTTCGCGCTGCGCCCTACATGGAAGGACATAGTCAACATCTACGGGGAGCAGGATGATGAGTTCAACTTTCACAAGAGCGGCTTCTCGTATGGTCTTTTGAAGAGGCTTCTTCAGGACTTGGGAATACAAGACATCAGTCGCATCGTGTTTGGGTACAAGGGAATACCCTTCCTGCCGGACAGCTTGCATTTGAAGGGCAAGAAGAAACAGTGAGAATACTTCTCGCAGTGCCTGTCTTCACAAGGTCCTTCGGGGGGCCTGTGGCCGTGGTCGAAGCCGAGGCCAAAGAATTGTCACGCAGACACGATGTCACTGTGGTGACGACCAACGCGGCAGATCGAATGCACGATTTCTCCCGAGTACCCTCCATTGAAGATTCCAATGGGTACCGCATAATCAGGTACCCTCGCCTGCCGATATTCGGAAGCCTGAATGTCTCGCCGGCAATGCTCTGCCTGCTAAGGCAAATGCCGGTAGCTTTTGATATCGTTCATGTGCATTCGTGGAGGCAGTTCCAGGATATCGCCGTTCATCACTATGCGGTTAAGTCAGGGACGCCATATGTTCTGCAGGCACTTGGCTCTCTTCCGCGCATAGCACCGAAAAGGAGACTGAAACTTGTCTACGACCTGCTGTTTGGATACGAAGCGCTTAGAGATGCTTCAAGAGTCATTGCTCTCAGCGAGATTGAAGCGTGGCAATACAGAAGCATGGGTGTACCCGGGGAGAAGATTGCCATCATACGCAACGGGATAGACCTTTCAGAATACGCAAGCCTGCCCCCTAAAGGCTCCTTCAAGAGGAAGTTCGGCATAAGGGATGACGAAAAGATAGTGTTGTATCTGGGCAGGATACATACAGGCAAAGGCATTGGTTTTCTCGTGAAGTCTTTTGCACATCTGATCACTGACGGTACTAGGAACGTCAAGTTAGTAATAGCTGGACCTGACGATGGGTATCTGAAGGACGTTATTCGTTTGACTGATGCGTTGGGTTTGCGTGACAGCGTAACATGCCCGGGCTTGCTCTCAGATCAGGAGAGGAAAGAAGCTTACGTTGACGCCGAGGTAGTTGTCAATGTCGAGCCTACGAACGTCTATGGCCTAGTGCCCCTGGAGGCCGCCGCTTGTTCTACACCCGTAATCGTGTCTAAAGGAAACGCCATCGCAGAGGTAGTCCATAGAGGAGACTTCGGTTTCTCCGTCGACTATGACGACATAGGTGACTTGGCTTCCAAATGCAAGGCGCTCTTGAATGACGAGGACCTTAGATCACGACTAGGAAGCCAGGGACGCGCATTCGTTACGAGGGAGTTGAACTGGTCTAAGAATGTTGAGGAATTAGAGGACCTGTACCACCGTATCGCGCGATCTTAACGTGCCATTATCGGTCCTTATGCCAATCATGTGGGAAACACCATGAGAGGCTGCTCCGTGACCTACGAGCACCTTCCGCTGATCAAGGACGGTGACTGGATCTACACTCACAACCTAACAACGGAGCTAGCCGATATAGGTCATAAGGTCCACAAACTGATCGCATCTAATCCTCATGATGCAATGGGCGCCGAACGAAGGAACATGTTTGTTTATGGAGTGATTGCATCCAAGTCTCCCGGACTTGAGGCACCTACTTTCTGGTTTGGGTTAATGCGCGCATTTCGGCCACTTGCCAAACCGGTGGGCCACTTCGACATTTCGCGTGCTAGCGCAGCAAGCGACCCTGCTTTTATTAGAATCGCGTCGCCGAAGGCCAATTTTACCACAGTACACCATATTGGTAGAACCGTTTCAGCCTCAAGTCCTTTGGGCTCTGGGCGTAAGTGACTTTGGTCGGGGTTTCCGTGCTTTATGGAGGTTGTTCTCCTGTCATTGGGCTAACTACGTACCTAGCGAAGGTAGCTGTGGCCCTTTCCAAGGCGGGTATAGCCCTTGAGGTTGTCAGCGATGAATCTGAACAAGAACCTGGATTGTTTGATATGTTGCAGGCAGAGGGCATCATTGTGCACAAATTTGCTGGGCTATCAGATTTGTCGAGACCGCTTCTCCCTGAACTGTATAAGATGATTATGCGGAGTCACTATGACATCGTCCATGTGTATGGCATGCAGAAAGGGTTCAAACTCTGGCCACTTAGGTTAACCTCGGGTGGAGCAAGACCTAAGACCATCGTCAATCTCAACAGCGTATTGCTGGCTGGTAGCAGCAGTCAGAAGGTCAGAAATGTTTTGGCGTACCACATCTTGCTTGACCACGCGTGTGACAAGATAATCACCGTCTCGAATTGCTTGGCAGAATCGCTGATAGACCAATATGGACTTCCAAAAAGCAAAGTGTCTGTTGTGACAAACGGGATACCTTTGGATTGGTTTGACCAGATGGCAAATCGAGCGCCCTCCCCAGGGGTCGAGAGAATATTAGAAGGCCTTTCAGGATGCCCTAAGATCTGTCAAGTGGGCTACCTTCTTCCCCTTAAAGGACATACTTTCCTGCTGAGAGCAGCCAAGCTAGTCGTCGAGCAGGTTCATGACGCGCACTTCTTGATTGTTGGGGACGGGCCGTCTATTGACAGTCTAAAGCAGTACTCGGAGAACCTTGGAATCGCGGAAAAGGTCCATTTTGTTGGGAAGTTGAACTACGACGCTATCCCCTGGCTTCTCTCCAGAATCGACATCGGAGTTTCGACCTCTCTGCTTGAGCAGTTCCCTAAGAACCTCCTTGAGCTGGGTGCAGCTGGGAAGCCTGTTGTGGCGACCGATGTGGGTGACTCAAAGGAGATTGTTGAGGATGGCGTGTCCGGATATGTTGTAAGGCCCAGAGACGTAGAAACGACAGCCAACTGCATTTTGGCGCTACTCGAAGATCCGCGCAAGGCGAGGTCCATGGGAATCGAGGGGCGTCATAGAATCGAGAAAGAATTTTCGATTTCGGGAATGGTCCAGAAGATTTCATTCCAATACCAAAGCCTCCTGTGAACCGGAATTGCCCTCTCCGTTCAGAGTCTATCTCATAGCAAGACGAATCTACCCGTTCTCGGTCGGCGGGAGGGAACTGCATGCCTTCTATCTGGAAAGAGAGCTTAGATGCAGGTATGACGTCGTCACAATTACCGATTCTGACCTAGTGATGCGTTGCCGCGTATCCATCATCTCTACAATGTTGTTCGTGCTCAGCGGTTTGTCGAAAATCCTCCGTGGGGGATGTGGAAATCGTAGCGTTCTATACGCTGAAGGCGCCACGAGTGAACTCATCGTGGCTGCAATCTCATCTAGGCTTCTTGGATGCAATTATGTTGTGACTTGCCATGGGTCAGATGTGAAACTGGGAGGCCCTTTCCACTATCCTCTGCAGAGAGTTGCTCTGAAGAAGGCAACTTGCGTAGTCACTGTGTCTACCGAATTGAAGGCCGTCCTGGCAAGGAAGTATGGCATTCCGCCTGCAGACATAAGACTAATCCCCAACGGATACCCGGAAGGCGAGCTTGCCGTGAATGAGGTACAGACTGTCTCGCATCAAGCTGACTACATCCTTACTGTGGGTAGGTTGTCATACCCAAAGAATCCACTGTCCATTGTCAGGGCGTATCTCGCAGTGACTCGCCGATTTCCATCCGTAAGCCTGGTCGTAGTGGGAGACGGCATACTCCGTCCGACCCTTGAAAGGTTCTGTCATGAGCAAGGATTGAAGGACCAAGTGACGTTCTTAGGCAATGTTCCGCACAGGCGAGTACTCAACCTGATGTCTAAAGCAACAATAGTCGTTTTCTCCTCATTCCGTGAAGGGTTGCCATTAGTGTCGGTTGAAGCGCTAGGCGCGGGTAGACCAGTTGTGGCTAGCGCCGTTGGAGGTATTAAGGATCTTATCGTAGACGGCGTCAACGGTCTCCTTGTGCCAGTAGATGACTGTCAGTCTACTGCTTCCGCCTTAGAAAGGCTGCTCGGGGACGACAAGTTGAGGGAAGAATTGGGAAGAAGAGCAAGAGAAAGCGTGAAGGGCTTGGCCTGGTCTGACATCGCGTCTTCGTATTCCGATCTCTTTGACTCGGCCACATTAACGAGCCGGCAACGGCCGGATTCGGAAATGTGTTAGTATCGGGTTCAACCCGATACGGCCGGATGCAATTCTGGTCGGATTACGATTGATGAGCGGGTTATCGCTGGTCTGCCAATCATACTTTAGTCATCTCCATCGCGGCCTTACTTTCGTCGGAAGTCCAACCATGGTGGATTCTCACTTTGCGAATTGCCTTCTTCAGCTATAACTACCCACCTGCCAGCGTTTACGGTATCGCGCGGCACATCCAGAGGCTGGCGTCAAGGCTCTCGTCATCAGGTCAATTTGTGGTTGTCTTTTCTCGTGGAGTCAATCAGTGTAAGGGTGTGGACTGGACAGAACACAACATGGTCACCTATCGCTCACCCCCTTTGAAGTCTGGATTGCACCCGATGTTCAGGGAAATCTTTTCGTTGTTGCGCTATTCGATTCTGGCAGTCGTCTTAGGCACGATTATTGTAAGGCGGTTCAGAATCGACCTTGTGCGTGGTGACGGAGACTACTATGGGGGATGGCAGGCGGCCTTTGTCGCTATTCTCACAGGAAGGCCTCTTATCTCGGTTCTTCATGGCTACGCTGTGGACTATCATGCTGATAGTACAAGGCTACCGTTGGTTCTTCGATTTGTTGGAATGGCAAGAGCTATTGTTGTCCAGAAGGAGACAGCCGTACAGACGCTCGTCAGATGGGGTATTCCTCGCGATCGAATTCATTTTTCTGATGAAGGCTGCGTGGATGTCAATCGATTCCTGCCCACAGAGCATCCTTCCTCTTACACACCGCAGGTAACGTTCGTCGGTAGGCTCAGCGAATTCAAGGGACCGGAATTGTTGCTTATGGCGGCCCCATTGGTCTTGAAGAGGAAACATGATGTCAAATTTGTCTTCGTGGGTGGAGGGCCCTTGGATGCGAAGCTTATTCTATTTGCTGCACATTTGGGCATATCTGAGAGTGTCCATCTATTGGGTGTGATTGAGGATGTTAGACCTGTGTACGACAGGAGCAGTATCGTGACATGCCTCTCACCATTCAACAATTACTCGGACCTTGTGCTTCTGGAAGCGATGTCCTGCGGCATTCCTGTGATTGCGACCAATAGCGGCGAGACATCGAGAATGGTGCATGATCATCAGAACGGCATATTGATTGAACCAGGCAACTACAGGCAGCTTGCTGATAGAATCCTTGAAGTCCTAGATAACCCTTCGTTGGCCAAGACCCTCGGAACAAACAGCAGAAGAACCGTATTGGAAGGATATGGCATTGATAGGTCCTCGGCCGAGTTTCAGTCTTTGGCAGAATCTGTTCTCCGGGAACTCAGGCTGGACCGCGACGGCGAGTAAAGACTTGAAGAGCCTTAGTATTGCAGCTTGCCTTCTTCTTTCTCTGGCCTCAGGATTAGCGACTTATCTCAGGTCCTCGTCCATAGACATTTCTCTGCCCCTTTCCATTTTGGTGTCGACCGCAGTATTCACCGCTACGGTTGGAGCAGGAATAGAAGGCCCTCCTCGCCTAACATTCCGGAATAGAACAGTGGATTCTAGGCTGCTGCTCTTGCCTTGGCTTGTTTGTCTGATTTTGGTGCTCTTACCGATTCAGCAGGCGTCCTCACAATTCGTGAACTGGCAAGCCCTTTCTTGGGTCAATTTGGCCAGGATTGCTTCCGCGATACTATTGAGCGCCTTCTTCCCTGGTTTCTTTCTGACAAAGTTCGTCATGCGGAAAACTAGTTTGCCAGAGCGTGTCGTAGGATCTATACTGGTAAGCATTTTCATATCCGCGACGGCGTCCTTCCTTCCGAGCATACTTAGAATTCAAGCCATACTCGTCGCTCCATACTTATTGGTTGTTATCAACATAGTTGTTGCTGGGCTCTACTGTCTGAAGAGTGGCCAAACAGAGCTGACCATTTCCTTAGATTCTGCCAGTCTCTCGGTCGCTGTAATCTGCGTTCTGATTGCGTTCGTAACGATCTACTTGAGTTATCCCTTCAAGATTCCTGTCAACTACGATGAATGGGTTACATATGGGAAGTCCTTACAAGTGGCTTATGGCACAATCTTTGATTTCATTCCGGGCTTCTACTGGGAACCCATGTTCCTAGGCACATACTTAAGTCTGGTCGCCAATTCTCTGATTAATGGATATATTCTTCTTGTTCCTGTCATCGCGATCCTTCCAACCTTAGCGTTCTATTCCCTAGTGCGCAGTCTCGCTGGAAAAAGGATAGCGGCTCTGGCCAGTCTGGTCTTCTCCCTCTTTTCGGGTTTCGGAGGCTTATACGTAGACTACCTGGTAGGCTCAGGGACACAGAGCTGGTCTTCGGCAATAGGATTCGTGTCGGCTGGGACAGCCGATGTAATGTCGGGTGCCCAGCCTTTTCCACTTTTCCTTTTTGCCAAATCGATCGGGATTGCGTGTTTCTTGATGATTTTGACATTTGTCGTCTCGGGGAAGGCGCAAGGCAAGAGACAGGTAGTATTCCTGGCAATGCTTTTCGCTACCGCATTCCTGACTCATGAGGCAGAAGCGCTTGTACTGGTATTCCTAGTAGTGCTACTCGTATTCGTCTACAGAGACAAAGTTGCTAACGTCGGACTCTTCGTCTATTCTCTGATTTTGGGCCTCCTGTTTGTGCTTGGGGTGGACCTCGTTGCCCCCCAGAGAGTATACATATTAGCTTCTCCTTTTTCTATAGAGTATTTAGCGCTCTATGCATCTATGGCTTACTTGCTTATAGAGGCGCAACTTGGAGTTCATCTCGACAAAATGCACCGGGCTGTCGACAGAGTGGCTGCGACAGTATTCCGCCTCCGCGACTGGATTGTCATCCTACTCATCTCCTGCTTGGCCCTTGGGCTTAGTTTATGGTGGGCTGTCCCTAGGGAGGAATATGTAGCTGTGCTCGGTCTTGAATTCCCTTGGTTCCTATATCCCGTGACCTTGGGATTGCCTTTGTTCCTCTTCATCATTTCAATCTCGTTCAAAGACGGGAAACTAGGCGTCGCAAAAAGTGCGTTTTCGATATCGTGGGCCATAGTCTTACTAGCGTTCTTGGTTGAGAGGGTCAATACCTATTTGGGGGCGACTTCCTTGCCCTTTTACCCTGCGGACAGAATTCCCGGCGAATTTATGTGGGTGGGCATTTCCGTTATGGTGGGGTTTCTATTCGCGGTTGTTCTTGAAGTGCTCCATAGCAACTTTTCTGGCTTCGTTGCACGAGGCTTGGCATTCACGTTTATCGCAGTTCTTCTAGTTGTAGGTATGGCCTCCAAAACCTATGAGATTGTAGGTCGCTCCAGCCCGCAATCCCTCCTGACTGCAGGGCAACTGGACGCTTTGGATTTTCTCAAGAACACCGGTGAACCTTCTTCTACGGTAGCATCGACGCTCGCGTCCTTCCCGCTAATCGAGGATTTCACACGGCTGAACCCGGACTACTATTATGGCGATTTCCTGATGCAGACATCTTGCATGTCGTGTCTGGCCAGCTTCTTGACATACAACTCATTTGTCGAATATGGCGATTCCCCTTACAGATACGTTCTCCTGGATGGAGAGAACTCCCAGTACAGCAGTCTGCCGGATTGGGCAGCCTCTTTCTCTTCAGTTCTCTATTCTAGCAGTTCCGCAACCATACTGAGTGTGCCCCATTTTGCACCGCCGTCAGATTCTGCCGCAACATCGATTGTGGTTTCGAACGAAGACACCAAATTGATTCAGGAAGTCTTAGGAATAGTATCTACTCTTGGGCTCGATTATACTACGGAAAGCTCGAATGTTCTGCCTTCGCAGCGGAACGTTGTTCTGGTGGGTGACATTAACACCGATTCTGCGATTGAGAATACTATTGTTCAAAGACTCGAAAGCTCAAGCCAGCAGGTTATCGTTCTTGAGACTGACCTATCTGGCGGGTTGATCTCGAACTATCTCGGAATCGATTCCCTCCCTAACGTGACACTATCAAACACTTTGGTGCTCGCGAACAAGTCTGTTGACACAGCAGGAGATATTAAAGTGCCCATCTTCGAAGCGTCCAACACGACTACCCGGATACTGGGCTATTCTACCGAATCGGGCGCAATGGGCTCTCCTCTGGTCTTCGCGGGGGAGCTTGGAAACACTTCTGTGACAGTTCTCGAATTGGCTGCTCTGCTGGGCGGTGACTTGGCGAACAGCAGCCTCTCACTGCCTTCCTATGCCCGCGAGTACCTGTCGATTCTTTTTGAAGGCCTGCCGCAGACGGATTCAGCTCAGGCACATTCAGGAGTCATTCTGACAGAAGGGGACCTGACTGCAGTGGGCAATGTCAGCATCTCGGCTAGCTCAATGTACATTCCCGGCGCCGACCCCAAAGCATCTTCTACTATCATATGGGACGACACCAATCTCAGCTCTGGATGGAGTTTCTCCACTCTAAATGCGACTTTCAGTACGGCAGTAGAAACACCCAGCAATAACGGGGTCACTGTTGTACTGAACGCCTCGGCGAGCAACGTATGGCAGTATGTTTCTCTGGCGGTTCCCAATGTCAGCGCCAAATACCTCTACATCGACGAATCCATCCAAGTTGGGAATTACACGTTCGGTTTCTTGCGACTTACGACCGATACTGGAACATATGTGCTGCGAGGATGGACGCCCGAAACAGTGAATGGTCATAGTGAAGAACAGCTTGTCTTCGATTTGACTGGGTTTAATTTCGGGGTGATCAAGAGCATCTACTGGACCGGCCACTCCGATGCCGCAGGTGGCTCTGCTGTCATGAGACTTAACGCGATCGCATTGGTCAATGATCCAGCGGGTGCCGCTCTCCTTTCCAATCCACTCGAAATCACTATGGACGCTTCTTCTAGCGACGTTCGATTTCTTTCCGGAAATGAAACCTCGTCGGTTGGCGGCCTCTTGGAAGGCCGCTTGCTTTCATATGAAGTCCTAGGCGATGTCAATGTCAGTCTGCTCGGTTCCTCTTTTTCTCTAGAGCCCCCAGGGATTGACGAGTACGTCGGAGTCAGTTTCACGAATGACACCTTGCTCAGGCTGGACCTTGGCGGCGGGTCAGCACTTTTAGTCGAAATCGACACTAGTGGAGGCAATGAAGTGAGTGCCGTTATTACTAACGGCACAGTTTCGTTCAAACTAAGTTCTCTCGCAAATCAAGTTTATCTGAAGGCTCCTTTCGTAGAAGCGAGGGGCAGTTTAGTACTGAACGATTCATTCTTGACATGGCCTTACACTATCTATAGCCCATGGAAGACCGTCACGATTGAAGGGAATGTCAGCATAAGACTCTTGGGTGCTGATCAAACATACGTACTTTCAACAGACATGAAATTCAGTGGGCGGTATCAAGTTGCTTACAACGCTACTCCATACAATGACTACTTGGTTCCATGGGAAACTGCTTTGCTTAATCCCCTGTTCCTGATGGCCGTTATGGTGGTCGCATACTTGGTAATCGCCCGCCGGAAGAGCTAATAGCTCAATTCGGTCGGTGAATGAATTGGTGATTTGATGTGGAGCCGAATGAATGGAGCATTGGGGTGGTAGGTGGAGCAGGCTACGTTGGTGGCGAGCTTGCACGGCACTTCAGCAAACACCACAAGGTGGTAATACTAGATATCGTAGAACCGAGCTGGGACCTTGGGCAAGGTAACTGCGTCTTCAGAAAATGTGACATCCGTGACTACGAAGCAGTTCGAGATTGCATTTCCGACTCGGGCCTGATAATCCATACAGCAGTCATTCAGATACCTAGAATCAACTCCGAGGCGAAGCTGGGATACGAGGTCAATCTCATTGGCACACAGAATGTCTGCAGGGCTGTGTCCGAGTCGAAAGGGAGCGGCCTGATTCTGACAAGTTCATGGCACACCATTGGCGAGCGCGACATTTCAGGGACAGTCAATGAGGAGTTTGGATTCAGGCCGGATAAAGTGGAGGATAGGGCAAAGCTTTACACCCTCTCCAAGATTGCGCAAGAGTCTATTGTGCGTTATTATGATGCAATGTCTGACAAGGTCTTTGGGATAATCAGGATGGGCACTGTCTTAGGAATAGGCATGCCAGAAGTGACTGCTGCGAATACCTTCATAGATAGAGGTTTGAAAGGGGAGACACTCACGCCTTTCAAGCATAGCATGCATAGGCCCATGCTCTATGTTGACATCCAAGATGTCTGTACAGCGTTTGAATCATTTGCCGACAAGATTCTTGGGGGCGCGAGTAGAGGAAGTGCCTTGGACTTCCATCACATATTCAACGTCTACTGCCCTGAACCCATTACAATCATTGAGCTTGCTAACATAGTCTCCAACTCGATTTCGAAACATTCCGACAACAGGCTCAGCCCCGTCGTTAAAGTAGTTGACAAGGGACTTCCTCAAATGTTTGATTTATCTGACAAAGAGAAAATGACTATCGATGTTAGTAGAGCGAAGGAAGAATTGGGTCTTGTCAGCTTTCTTCGACCGGCGGATTCTGTGGACCGGATCATCGAATACAAGATGAGTCACTAGTACGTGTTAAGTGCAATATGCTCTGTGTGGTCACCTCCTTCCTAAATTTGGAGCAAGGCCTAGCTCATCCTCACGGACTCTGGGGGCGTCCAGGAGGAGACCTGTGTATTGAAGGTTCCCTGCGTGACCATAAGGGAGAACATGTAGAGGCCTGAGATGATGGAGGGGGGCGCCAACGTCGGTTGTGAACGGTATGACTTGCACTGATAGATTGCTCAATACTCTCTACGACCTTTCGTATGGTCATGAACTATTCCAGGAGGTTTTCCTTGACTCTCAGTTCAACTATTCTGTTAGACATGCTCTGCGAAGAGAATTGCAGGGAACTAGAGCTGACGCCGTGATTCTTGATGTCGGGGCGGGCCCCGCTTCGTTTACAAGATACATCCACTCGAGCAACATTATCGCCTTGGATATACCGTCAGTGGGGAGCATGGGCTTCACGCCAGAGATAACACGTCAGCTACGTCGTTGCGGTTTGAACTCCATAATGGCGAGCGCCGAGTGGCTCCCGCTAAGAGGTGGTGTCGCCGAAGTCATAGTCTGCACTGAAGTGATTGAGCACCTTCGGGATGACCATCTGGCCGCAAGGGAAATGGCTAGGGTGGCAACGACAGACTGTCGGATTCTCATCACTACCCCCAACGCGAGCAGAATCCCTCTCGAACAAGGAATCAGGGAACATGTGAGACACTATACGCTAGAGCAATTGGTCGATCTGCTCTCGCAAAATGGTCTGGAGGCCGTCTCGAGTAGGAAATGGTTGAGAATGAGTACCTGGAGGATTTTCTCTTTGGCCCCAGCCAATTTCAGAGCTGACCGAAGGCACCTCTTGTTTAGGCTGGTTCTTTCTTCGTTAGTTCATGTTTGGATGTTCATTCTATTTCATTTGGCAGAACCCAGCCTTGCTAAGGGTGACGCTAATCTTCTCATTGTCGCAAAGCCAAAAAGTGAACCTCGTCGTTCAGCCGCAAAATGGAGCGGCGGAAGCATGCAAGATCCTTTGTACGACGACTGGGGGCCGCCAAAACCGAAGGCCGGGTAATGCTTCCACATCCTCGAGAATCTGACGTTCGTCCCCAGCCTTTGTCCGACGAACCTCCACGCCACTGCGGTGCTACAAAAAGCCCCCAGGATGATGGCGAGGATCGCCCCCACGGCCGCCAAGAGAGTAGCGGTGACACTTGGCCTGCCATAAGGTGCTCTTTCGTCGGTTGGTCACTTGAGCCGATTGCCAGAGGATTCGCTCCTCCCCACCTTCTCTACAGAACCCGTCCTAGTGAGAGACCGTCGGCCGTAGCACGCGTATGGCTGGATGCCTGTTGGAGGCCATTTGTAGAGATATAAGAAACCCTTCGCTAGTGCACATGTTCGTAGAGGAAATGCGAATCTCCATCATCCTGGGCACCAGGCCCGAAATCATCAAGATGTCCCCGATCATACGGGAGCTGGAGCGCCAGGAAGGGAGCTACTTCATCCTCCACACCGGGCAGCACTACACCCGCGACATGGACGCCGTCTTCCTCGAGGGGCTGAAGCTCCCCCAGCCGAAGTACAACCTGGGGGTGGGCTCGGGGACCCACGCCGAGGAGACCGGCAAGATGCTCATCGGCATAGAGGAGGTGCTCATGAAGGAGAGGCCCGACGTCGTCCTGGTCGAGGGGGACACGAACACCGTCCTGGCCGGGGCGCTGGCCGCCGCCAAGCTCCACATCAGGGTGGGCCACGTGGAGGCCGGGCTGAGGAGCTTCGACAGGAGGATGCCGGAGGAGATCAACCGGACGGTGGCCGACCACGTCTCGGACTACCTCTTCGCCCCCACCGAGGGCGCCCGGAGGAACCTGCTGAGGGAGGGGATACCGGAGGAGAGGGTCTTCGTCACGGGGAACACCATCGTCGACGCCCTCCAGCAGAACCTGAAGCTGGCCAAGGAAAGCATAAGCAAGGAGGTCGCCGACTTCGGCCCCCACCTCCTCTGCACGCTCCACAGGGAGGAGAACGTCGACGACCCCGCCAGGCTGAAGGGCATCTTCAGGGGGCTGGAGCTCGTCCACTCCAAGCTGGGGGTGAAGATAGTCTACCCCATGCATCCCAGGACGAGGAGCAGGTGCAGGGAGCACGGCATTGAGCCCCCGGAAGGGACCCAGGTCGTCGAGCCCCTGGACTACTTCTCCTTCCTGAAGCTGGAGAGCGAGGCCCGGCTGATCCTCACCGACTCCGGCGGCGTCCAGGAGGAGGCCTGCATTCTGAAGGTCCCCTGCGTCACCATCAGGGAGAACACGGAGAGGCCGGAGACGGTGGAGGTTGGGGCCAACGTCGTGGCCGGGGTGGAGCCCGAGGGGATAGCGAGGGCGGCCTCCATGATGATGGAGAGGAGGAGGGATTGGACGCAGCCCTTCGGGGACGGCCACGCCGCGGAGAGGATCGTCAGGATACTGGAAGAGAAACTGCCGTAGGGTCCACGCCCCGCTTTCGGCAATGAGGCTGCTCTGGGCCAGCTTCGTTTCGCTACGGGGGGAAACGCCTGACATTCGCGATGGCATCTTGTCACGGTCTTTCCCAGGTCAGTTCGCCGTGTTGCTATGTAGACTTCTTCGACCAAGCTAACTATATGCATCAGACCTTGCTAGACCAGTAGCCAAGACCCGGATGGACTCAGGCTTGCACTGTGGCGAGTCTGTGAGGACCGAAACAAGGTCCACCCTAGACCTGCAACTGTATTTCGTCATAGACTTCTTGTGGACTTCTCCCGATGTCTAGGTGTCTGGCAGTACAGTCTGCTTCCAGACAGCTCATAGACTCCTCCATAGGGGCATAGTGGTAGGTTCGATATCTGAGCATTGTCAGACTATCGTTGATCGCGACGGCAAATGTCGGGATACCTTGGGCTCAAGGGCTTGCGTCCTCGCTGTTTCTCAGACGAGTCGCTCATTGCAGGTTGGACGATACTGAGTCCGCCTTTAGCCGTTCTAAAGAGCTACCTCCTTTGACCGGGGGCATTCGGTTCGGAGGTTGCCTGTGTGATCCCTTGACCACGGGAGTCCCAGCAGAAGACGCTTCCTGGATATGCGGGAGAAGTTCCCATTGCCCTAGTCCTTGTGCGAGATAAGCTCCTTCTTGCGGTAGTGTACTCCGTACGTTACCATTCTAGGGCTTCGCGATCGCAGGAACTGCCCAGCATTCTTGGCGTCAGGGCGTGCCAGCAATCTCCTCTCCCAATTTCCCTCTTTCACCTTGCGTTCAAGCTCTCTTTTGATCACTTTTCGGTTCATTCCCAAGCTTCTAGACAGACCGCTCGGAGAATAGTCGTATGCTGCAGGCAGCTTGTCAAACGCTTCCGAGGCCTCCATCTCACTGGCTTCCCTGGAACCCCTGACTTTTCGAACGGTGATTCGCAAAGTTGTGACAACTTGCGACAACTCAAGCCCTATTTATTAACCCTATCCGCTCCCCAGGTCGTGAACATCCATAGAAAGATTCTGGGTTTACAAATCGTCGGTTTGAAGGAGGCAGGCGATGGGCCTTCCGGTTCGGGGGAAGTATCTCTCCAGGAGCGGATGAAGGTGGGCGTCAAACTCCTGTGGCCTGCGATTTCGAAGGCGAGGAATGCGGGAAACCGCAGCTATTGTCCCACCCGCTTGCCAAAGAGAATTGGCGCGGTGACGGAGAGGACTGCGACTGAGGTTTCGGCCCTCTATTCCCGATTTGGGCGCCACACACTCGCGTTTTCAGGTAGGTGAAGGGTGACGGGGAAGAGGGTGCACAGAACAGGACCGTCCGAAAGCGAGAGGAGAAAGGCTGTGGAGGAGCGGGTTCGGGAACTACGCCGCGAAGGAAAGTCCACCCGGGAGGTAGCAATCGTACTGGACGGCGAGGCATACAAGAGGAACGAGACCAGCCGCGCACTGAAGGTGAATCCGAGGGTCCTCAACACGTGGATTCGGGGTGACAGCGGGGGAAGGGATGCCGGAACGTTCTCTGGGCCGGTCACGGCTAAGGTCGACTCCGAGGGGCAACGCGAAGAGAAGAAGGAGTCCAAATACGAGCCGCAGAGTGACATATCATCCATCCTGAACACTCACCTGAGGACGATATCAGGCGTCAACAGATCGTTGGTGGGCCCCGTGTTGGCGGAGATAGACACTCACCCGGAGTATTACGAAAACAACCCGTTGCAAATCTACCCCTTGCTGACGGGAGCCGGGCTTTCAAACCAGCGGGCCTTCGTCGCGTCCGAGAGGGTGATAAGAGACCTCAAGCCGGAAGCCTTGCCCGGTTTGGTGGCTCTCTTCGAGAAACAGGCGCACAAGGACGGGCACAATGAGGCTGATTCCGGCGACTGGATGAACGAATATATGCAGAAGGAGATGGAGATCGACCAGGTCCTGCGCCTGAGAACCGCCGGGCAGGGCTCGGGCCAGGACGTAGCCGTGCTGCAGCTCCTCAAGGAGATGCGCGAAGAGCAGAGACGGGCCAAGGAGGAGGAACGGGCGGACCGGCGCATCAAGGAGATGGAGGGGAGGCATGGAAGGAACTAGCGGACCTGAGGGCCCAGCTGACCAAGACCCAGCCCGAGAAGCCCTCCCTGATGGAGCAGGCCAAGGAAGCCGTCATAGTCAAGCAGATCTTCAAAGATGAGGGGCAGTTCGGCGCCGGGGACGCGAGGGTGCTGCCGGCGGTAATCGACGAGGAGCCCCTCCTGGACGAGAAGGGGAAGCAAATAACCGATCCCGACACAAAGCAGCCCGTCGTCCGCAGAACCATCACCTACCAGCAGGTCGCAGGGCCCAAGGGCGGGGACGCCTGCGACAAGATGATGGAGAACATGGGGAAGATGGCCATGATGAATATGCTGATGAAATCGACGGCATGGATGGAGGCGGGAGGGGTGGCCGGACCCTACGGCGCCTTCCCGTTGCAGGAGCCCATCCTGGACGAGCAAGGCAAGCCCGTCCTGGACCAGTTCGGCCGGCCCATGATGAAGACCACCGGCTACTGGAGCCCCATGATGGTCCAGCCCCAGCAGGGAGGGACCAAGACCTCTGAGGCCGTCGAAGTGGTGAAGGCCGTCGCCGAGGTTATGAAGCCGCAGGCGAACACGGGCGAGAGCAAGATAGTCGACACCCTCCTGGCCACGGTGAAGGAGAGGGACTCCCAGGCGATGGCGGACCTCCGGCAGTCGATCCGGGAGCTCCAGGGGAATGACC
Source organism: uncultured Nitrososphaerota archaeon (assembly GCA_963842885.1). Classification (GTDB taxonomy): domain Archaea; phylum Thermoproteota; class Nitrososphaeria; order Conexivisphaerales; family DTJL01; genus DATKKG01. Next base: position 63,983 of record CAWJIE010000002.1, on the reverse strand, counting down.
CCTTTAGCTACGCCGTCGAGATGGTCGGCAAGCTCAAGGGCCTGGGGATAATGGGCGGCGAGAAGAACCCCGAAAACCTGGAGGTCGCCAAGATCGACCTGGACTTCAAGAAGTGGGCGAAGACGCACGACGACGAGCTCACCCGCTGGATTTGGGAGCAGAAGCAGAAGCAGGCCGACCAGAAGTATGCCAGGGAGCAGCTGACCGAGTTAGGGAAAACCGTGAGGGAAGGAATCGAAAAAGTCGGGAAGCCGCTGGCCGAGGGCTTCGGCGACGGCTTCAAGCACGGCGTCGCCAGGAGCGGAGCCCCACAGCAGGGCCCGCGGCAGGCCCAGGAAAGCCATGAGAAGACCGTCAAGGATATGTCCCCGGAGGAGTTGTCGGAATACTTGGCCAAGGCCCAGCAGGCGGAGAAGGTCGTGGAGACGGCCAAGAACAACGTCATCGCCGAGATGCAGGCCCGGGGACTTCCGGCATGAAAGACGCCGTCTACGAACGGGCTACAAGGACCCCAACAGGCCGTCATGTCTGAGGCTTGCGCATCCGAGGTCAGAGTCACAGTCACGGAGCAGCTGGACGAAATGCTCGCGGCCGTCGTGGAGGCGGGGCTGTTCGCGTCGAAGGCCGACGCCATGAGGGCCGCGGCGGTTTACTTCCTGAAGGACCTCGGCTGGCTGGAGAAGCCAAAGCACTTCAAGGGCTGAGATGGGAGGCGGGCCCGGAGTTCGCGGCCTTAAGGTCCTCAAGGCACTTGGCGGAGAGTCTTCGCACTTCCTCCGATTGAGTCGTCTCGCCGATGCTGGCAATGGCCTTCAGTGAGTCTTCTTCGGCCTTCTTCATGTGAGAGCTACGGGCGAAGCCAGATCTCGCGCAACGCCTCAATGCATGCCCTCTGAACGGAGTCTCCAGACTACCAGCCCTGACGCTCACACAGCGCGAAGGGGTGCATCGTATCGATGGCATAAGATCAGGCCCGTCTCTGCATCAGGCTCAGAAGGATAGCGATCGGGGAAGGGGAGGCCGGCGAAGAACATTGGAAGGTACTGCACGACCAGCCGCGCTCTCACGCTGTCATGTTTCGTGGTGATCCCGAATACTTGCTCATGAATCTGCTTGACGATGTAGGTAGCAAAGCGCTCTTCTAAGGCGTACAGGAACAGGAGGCTGAGAATCGCCTGAATCCTCTTCGGGTCCTCTTCGATTTCCAATTCATAGACCTGTTTGCGTATGTCAAACTCGACAAGCCGCGATTCAACACCTTTCAGTATCCTCTTTGGAGATGCGAAATCGCCTTTTAGAGCCCTGACGTACTCCTCCCAACCCCTCTTGTAGGCCCTAACCTCATCTGCTAGGAAGGCCTTGCCAAGGCCCTGCTTGCCGGTAACCTTGCTGTGACAGTTCATGCAAACAACAGCGAGGTTCGAAGGCTCACTGTTCGCGGGATTCCCGTCTATGTGGTGAAGGTTGACGGGTCGGTCGCGTTCCCTGCATATGCAGCAGGTGTGATTGTTCGCCGAGAGAACCAAGGATTGGATACGGGCCGGTATTCCCGTTCGCTGCTTCATCCCGAACCAGATATCTTCGGCTCCAGTTCTTTAACGTTCACCTCGGCTGAAGAAACATTCCCAGTGGTAGAGGCTTTCATACCTCCTTCTTTTCGACGGCTGCCTTCTTGCCCATCCCTTCCAGATGAGATGCCCTAGAGCTATGTCGAGGGCTGTTTGCAGGACGCTTCGAGGCTGTGGACTCGCTCATGCTGCGACGATAATGAGTGTTTCAAGATTGAGCTGACGGACACCTGCTCCTGCGAATCCTTAATCAAGATTACCCTGGAGGAACCATCGAGGTAGTAGTTGGCCTCCTTCCGCGCTATTCGAAAGCCTTCCTTCTCATAAAACGCTATCAGGTATCGCTTCTCTGTCTTCACGTCGAGTACGAAGCCCTTGGGCGTCCTGAGCATGAGGACCTTCTTGAGAAGCCTCCTGGCTATCCCCCGATTCCTGAAGAGTGGATGGACAAACAAGGAGTTGATGTAGATCATTCCCTGTCTTGTCGGCATCGCCATCACTCCCCCCACAATCCTGCCGCCACAAATGACCTTGAATATCCAGCCATAATCAAAGACGGGACGCCAGTAGTACAGTACTTCATTTCGATAACGCATTTCAAAGCAGATTGCCTCCAGTCTTAGGAAAGCTTCTGCATCTCTGGGTTGACATCGCCTTATCTGGGGGGACAACCCCGGTTCTTTCGACGCTTTCGCCATAGCGCTCTGTCTCGTCTCGAGAGCTCAAAAACGAGGCTGATGCGTCCGGATCGAGCATACAAGACATGAGAGTCAGGAGCCGCATACGGCCTCCAGGCCCTAGTTTCAATTGACGGGTGAGCCAGCAGGACAGGATTAATAAGCCCTCCGACCTCCTTTTCCATGACCCATGTCAAGGGCCAGGGCTGAAACGCAGCCAATCTTCGTTGACAGGGAGGAGCAGCTCTCAGCTCTCCGAAAGGCTCTAAAAGAGGTAGTCGAGACTGGCGCCGGCAGGGTCGTATTCGTTAGGGGTGAACCCGGCATAGGGAAGACTTCTCTTGTCAACGAATTCCTAGGAGGTCTCGATGAGAAGGAGGCCGTTATCCTCCGGGCAGCTGGTCGCCAGGTATCTTTCGGCGCCCTTCGTCACCATCACTGAGCTGATCGAGCCCGTCCTGAGGAAGGGGACCCTCCTGCGGTACGGAAGGCAGGTGGCCCTGACGGCCATGAACCTTGGAAAGCTCATCCCATCGATTGGAGGTTTGGTTGGGGCATCGTTGGATGCCTACAAGGACTTCTCTGGGCTGACCGCAGCGGACCTCAGGATCCTTTCACAATCATACTACGTGAACGAAGTCGTCCTGACGCTCATAGAAAAGCTATCCAAGAAGAAGACTGTCGTCGCCTTTGTGGACGATGCCCAGTGGGCCGACTCCTCCTCTTAGAGTCTCTGGGCTATCTGACCGAAAGGATAGGGAGGTGCAAGGCCCTCCTTGTGCTCTGCCTCAGAGAGGGGTATCCGAGCTTGCAGCGGGAGCGACAGAGCACGGAGACGCTTCAGGGCATTTTGCATGACACGGACAGCAAATCGGTCGACCTGATAGAGCTGAGGCCGATCCCACATGGGGCTTCGACGGAGATGGTAAAGAGGCTGTTGACCGGCAGATTGATCGCCGAGGGCCAGATGGCCGTCCTACTGGAGCGGACGGAGGGGAACCCGATGCTCATCTCGGGCATCGTCAGGGAGGCAATCGAGACAGGCAAGGGGCAGAAGGAGCCGGGCTGGCCGACCTTCTCCACGGGGCATGAGGCCGCGCCGAAGGAAATACGGAATCTCATCGCCAGAAATCTGCTCAGGATAAATGATGATGACCCCGAGGCAAGACTTTCGCTTGATTACGCCGCGGCTCTTGGACGCGAGTTTTCAGTCGCGGACCTTGCGGATGTCATGGAGACGGACGTCCTGAGACTTAAGCACCGCTTGGAGTCCTTGGAAGAGATTTACCACATCGTCCGCGTCGCTGATTCGCCCGACCGGTACGAATTCGACCATGAAATCACCCGAGAAGTGATCCTGTCGGAGCTCGGCTCGATTTCGACAGCGGTCCACCTCAAGGTGGCATCATGCCTCGAAAGAAAGAGCGGCGGTCCGACAAGTCTGGCGGACATAGCGACTCATTACAGGTTTGCAGAGAGGTATGATGACGCCTACAGGCTATTCGGTCAAGCGGCCGAAAGGTCATCGGCGGAATTTGGATACGCGGGAGCGGCAGCCGATCTGGAGCAGTGTCTTTCCCTAGTCGACTCGGGCTTCGTCCGGCGTGAAGGTCTAGAGCACGGACGACTCCTACTCCGGCTCGCGAGCGCGGAATTCCAGGACGGGAAGTTCGAGCTGGCAAGGACTACGGCGCTTCGGTTAATCGAGTCAAATGACGTTAATCCCGCTTTGTCGGCTGAGAGCCACCTTATCGCGGGAGAATGCTGTCGCTATATCGGAACGAAAGAGGTGAGCGCTGAAGCGGTGAGACACCTGGAGGACGCGGTGAATGGCTTCCAGTTGCTAGGACGACAGCAGGAGCTGGGGAGGGCCCTCTCGGCTTTGGCAACCGTGTTGGACCACTTCGGCAATTTCGACAAGGCCGTCAAGCGCTTCGGCGAAAGCCAGAAGGCCTTCAATCTGGCGAGAGATGAAACGGGCCTTGCGGTGCTTCAGAGGAAGTCGGGCATGATTTACGATTCGCGCCGCGCCATAGGATACATCGGGTCTGCTCTGGAGACCTTCCGGAGGACCGGGGCGACCATCGAGACCGCAAGGTGCCTCAACAACCTCGGCGCGGAGCTCATGTATCTGGGGGATTTCGACTGCGCCCAGAAGAACCTGCTTGAGGCACTGGAGACCTACAGGAGGATAGATGCGTATGAAGTCGACGCCTCCCTGAACAACCTGGGCGTCGTCTATACGGTGACGGGCGAACTGGGCAAGGCGCGCTCCATGTTTGAAGAGGCCGAAACGAGGAGCAGCGAAGCCTTCAACGATATATGCTCTTCCAGTAACTTGGCGATTTTGGAGAGGATGGAGGGGAGGCCCGAGCTGGCCCTCTCCAAGCTGGAGTCACTGATCCCCCAGGTCGAAGGGTCTGGGGAGTCCTTGATCCAGGACTACTTCTCCTTCAACCTGGCCACGACGTTAGCATCCCTCGGCAGGCATCGTGAGGCGCTGCGGTGGCTGGAGTGGTACGAGCCCAACTCGTGGAAGGGGGATGCAGAGCTCGTGAAGGCCAAGCGGCTCAAGGCCAAGGCCGGATCCCTCAGGAGCCTTGGTCTTGCCTCCGAGGCCGATGCGGCGCTGAAGGAGGCGGAGGTGCTGTTCAGGACAAGGCGGCCTCAGAAGTGGTTCTACGAGCTGGACTACTACCCCTGCGACATCCACATCCTCGACTAGGCGTGTCTCTTCACGGTCTGCCTTTCGAGCGCGCTCTGCAGTATCAACCCTATCATCTTCGTGTAGCCCAGGCCTGACTTCACAGCGATTTCGTTGAAGCTGCTGTGCTTCCCCAGGTAGGGGTAGGGGTTGATCTCCAGAAAGTAGGGCCTCCCCTCTTCGTCTATCCGCATGTCGACTCGGCCGAAGTCCCTGCAGTCAAGGATGCTGTACATCAAGACGGACATGGAGTCGGCCTCTTGAACGAAGGGCTCTTCGAGCGGGAACTTGAACCCGTAGGAGTCCGCTCCGACTATCTTGGAGGTGAGGAACCTTTCCCCCAGACTTAGGGAGCCGCCCAACGAAATCCCCACCACGCCGAAGGCCTTCTTCGGGAGGGTCCCTATTATCGGGACGTCTATCTCCTTTCCCTTGATGAACTCCTCGACCAGGACCGGTTGTCTGTACGTCCGCAGGAGGAACCTGACCTGTCGCTTCATTCCAGCTCTATCGTGGACGATCGAGTCCTCTCTTAGGCCCTTGCTGCTTCCCTCGTAGCAGAGCTTGCAGATGGCCGGGTAGGACCTGGGGCGGCAGAGTTCGATCTCCTCCTCGTTGCGGACCAGGGAGAAGCCGGGGGTCCTGACCTGGTAGTAGGAGGCGAGGACTTTAGTGTGCCACTTGTTAAGGGAGAGCGCCAGGGAGTAGGCGTCGGAGCCCACGTAGGGGACGCCGGCCATCTCGAGCATGGCCGGGACCTGGGCCTCCCTCGCCCTGCCGAAGTAGCCCTCCGCGATGTTGAAGACGATGTCCACCTTCCCCCTGTACTCCCCGAAGCCGTCCAGCAGCTTCCTCCCGCTCCCGATGTAGAGCGCTTCGTGGCCCAGGTCTTCGAGGGCGTGGGCGATGTCGTCTACGGCCACCGACACGGCGAACTCGGCGTCCCAGTCCTCCGGCTCGGGGCTGGCGAACCTGAAGTCGTCTCTGGTGTCGAAGGTGAGGCCGACCCTCAGCGGGCCCTCTGTCACGTGAAGCTCCATTCCGATCTCGCTCGCCTGCTCTCTCATGGACATGCCGCCCTTAGAATGCGTAGAGTGCATGGCTCTTATGAAGGTATGGCGCCCGCGTTGCTGACCCTGACCCTGAACCTCTCCTTGATTTCGTCTGAGAACACCGTGAAGTCGGAGTCGAACGTTAGCAGCTCCGTATCGCGCGTTTCGGATAGCTTGGCCGCAGTCGAGAGTATCACAAGGTCGTTGCCGGAGGGCGGGCCGTCTTCGGGCTTCTTGCCCTTCAACCGGGCCCAAGTCCTCACCATGTCCGCCTTGGAGGGGTCCTCCCAAATTGAGCGGTACATCTCCTTCACATCCTGAAGATGTCCTCTTTCGTCGCGTATCTTCTCGGACTTGGCGAGGAGCCTTCTCAGTCTCTCGAAGGCCAGGTCGACCAGCGTCTCCGGCGCGACAAGGTTCGCCATCCGCTCCCTGTACCAGATGTTGGTGACCAGATCCCATATCTTGTTGCCAGTCTCTCCCGCGACGAGCTCTGACACGCCCACTCCGGGTCTTCCCAACTGTTGAGTGAGGTACCACGTCATGCTCTTGGAGTATTTCAGCCGTATGGGCCGTCTTCCATACTTGAAGCTGATACAGTAGGCTAGGCATACATTTGCGTCGAGGAGGACTATGCGGCCAGCTCCACTTGGGCTAGGGCCTCTGCGAGACGTTTGGCTTCGTCCTCCGACATCAGCTCCTTCAGCTGCTGCTTCAAGGTGTCCCGAAGGATGCCCCTGGCGTCACAGTACTCGCGAAGGTACCTGGTCAGGTCCCCCAGGTCGACGAACTTGGGGCGCAGCATTGACGAGTCGGCCCCCGCGGCCATGTCGCCCAGGGCGTCCCTGGTCTTCGCGATCATCTCCTGGCCTAGGTTGAGGATGACCCCCCTCTGCACGGTGTCGGGGGTCTTGCCAAGGGCGCCGATGGCACGCTCAAGGAGGTGGAGCTGCAGCAGAAGGAAGAAGGATTGCCTGTTGCCGTGCGTGTAGAAGTACTGATCGTTCGCGGACCTGATTGGCTCCAGCTCCACTTTGACGCTTGTCTCGAGCTTGGCCGAATCTTCGTCCTTCAGGGCAAACCGCCTGTAGACGTCTTCCAGGAGCTCCGGCGTCTTCATCTTCGAGTAGTGCTGTAGCGTTTCGTCGACTCTCTTGAGGTAGGCCCTGCCGACCTTCGCCGTCAGGGCTGAGAGGGCTTTCCCACCTTCGGGTCCGAGCTCGAACAGGTAGTACTGCCTCTGGGGGTCGAGGGAGGACGTGTTGATCTCCGCCTTGATCAGGGTCGGATACATCAGCGTCTCAAGGTTCAGGTCAGGGGAATAGGGGCCGTAAGGGTACTTCCTGAAGTCGTAGAGGTCGAGACGAGCCTCATACTGGGCCAGGAAGACCAGCTTCTGGAGCTTAGTCTTGGAGTAGACCTTGCCCAGCTTCTTGAGCGCATACAGGGGCAGCCACATTCGCGGCGGAAACGGCGCCACTGCCCTGCCCCTAGGGAGACTCCCCACTCTGAACCACACAGATGAGAGACGAGCATGGTATTTTAACTTAGGGGCGCATGAAACGCAGTTCCTCAGTTCGGGTCTCCCGCCATGAGAAGAGCGCCGATATTCCAGAGACGGGCCAAAGGTCAGCAGATCGGCGGCGGGCAGCATCTCACGACCTATCATGTGAGAGAGACCGCTCCACATCTCAACAGACTCTAGAAACGGATGACCCCTACGGCCCTTGCGCGCGAGCTGGTCGCCAGCCTCACGAACGTAAGAAGAGCCCTGCGGGAGCTGCAATCGAAGGAGCTGGTGGAGTGCCTCACTCCCGGAGCCAGGGTCGGAAAGATATTCTCAGCCACCCGGAAAGGCAGGGCGGTTCTCTCAAGAGTAAGGCAGATGGAAGGGACGGAGACTAAGGCCAAGCGCGGATAGCCGTGCCTCGAGGAATGAGGCTAGGTCTTGCGAAGCCAGGGCACTCTGCCGCCCGTCTCCTCTGCTTTGGGACGGATGCGGCTAACACCCTAGGAGTCGAGCCCCATCATCTTGCGCTCGCGGACGATCTCCGAGCATGTTCCAGAGGGGGAACATCTCCATCTCGAACAGGGCGCCCTTTACCTGCTGGGCCGCCTCCATGATGCGTTTGGCCCGCTCCTCGGAGGCGAACGCGCTGTCCTCCGGCGTGACCTTCCCCTCAAGCACGTCCTTCGCATCCGCCAATCCCTCCTTCAACACCCCCCAGGCGAGGTCCAGGTCTGCCACATCCAGCTCCGCCAATCCTTCGGACGGCTCCTCCTCCCACTCCACCCCTCCCTTTTTCACGCTCATATCGGCACCATGTAGCTAGGGGGATTTAGATGCAAGGTTGGGAATTCCTTCTGACCCGTTTGTCGACGGAAGTGGCTCTGACGAAGATGGGGCTTCAGGCTGTGAATAGGGCAACCATACTCCAGGGACGGGCGAAGCCGTGGCCGACGAGCATGCAACAGAATCTCATATCCTGGAAGGCGGGAGGAGGTTCCTCCCGGAACCAGCAGCGCTTAGGCAGAGTCAGTTCAGCAGCCTCTCCCTGAGCGCCATGAGCTCCGAGTAGAACTTCTCCCTCTTGATCGCCTGGTACACCAACTCGTAGCCCTCCATCTCGTCCTCGATGTACTCGATTACCGTGTTGTACTTCTTCTCGACGTAAAGCTGTGGTATCTCCTTGTTCACCGTCTCCGCAGCCCTCCCGGTCAATCCCAGCTTCCACTCCCTGAACCTCCCGAAACGGTCACCCAGGAGCTGGTACATGTCGAACCAGCCCAGCTCCCTGTTCACCCTCGCCCAGGAGTCGTAGGTGAGGAGGCCCAGGGAGTGCATCCTCTCCGTGAGGAAGGGGACGTCGAACTTCAGGAGGTTGTAGCCGATGAAGCGCGTCTCCTTCCTGAAGACGGAGTCGGTGTAGGAGAGGAAGGAGTTGACGACCTGGCGCTCCGAGGAGGTCCATACGGGCCAGACGGTCGTCTTGCCGTCCTCCCTGACCTGGATTGTGATTATGTGGCAGTCGAAGGGGTCGAAGCCCGTGGTCTCCATGTCGAAGAAGACCTCCTTGAATTCCGAAGGCATCATCACTCAACCGTCTAGCCGCACACTATAGTTAAGGCTACAGGATGTGACGAAAGGCCGTCAGGCTGGGGCCTGGGACATGTCTCACTTGGCCAAATGCGAGCCTTGCGTCTCCGTGCCGCATCAGATGATGCGTATGCCTCCAGCTGCCTTCAGGACGGTGCGGGACCTCGTCTACTGGCAGTACGCCAAGATCATTTCCAGTTCGGCGGTCGCGGCTACCCTTTGCAGATACCTGGCCTCAGGCCCACGTATCCCAGGAGGACGAGAGCTACGAATATGACTAGTAGCATAAATACCCAGCTAGCTCGCTCGTCGACGGGTCGGTCAGATCGATTTGCGGTACCATGTGTTGGCTGTCCTCTTCATCCTTATGGTAGCCTCCTGCGTCACCGTCTTCCAGCCCGCCACCTCCGCTTCTGCCGCTCGGGGCACCCTCCCTCTCGCCTCCTCTGCTGCGGCGTCAACCCTTCAGTCGAGCCCGAGGACGTCCTCTCCGGCCGCCTCCTTCGCCGGATTGCCTCGTCCCGGACCCCTGCTGGTGCAGACTGAATCGGCCGGTTCAGGAGGGCCAGTCACCATCGCTCACAGGTCGGCCAGCTACTACGACGTCCAACTCGGGATCACCTTCACACAAAGCTTCGCCTACCTTGCCTACAACGTTACAGCCGTGGCACAGTCGGACGCAAACGGATTCGGGCCCGGTTATCTCCTCAATGGGCTGTCCAATCAGGGATACTGGTACCAGGTAGGGATCTCCTGGAACTGGCCGAACGCGAACGGGGGCCACAACTCCGGCTTCAGCTTGAATTATGAGGTCTTCGATAGCGGGGGCAACTCCGTCTTCCCGGCTTCGGGAGGCGGGGGCTTGGCCACCCTCAGCGGCGCGGTCAACGAAGGCGACATCGTCCTTCTCAGCCTCTCCTTCTCCGGCGGAAACGTCGTGATGTATGCCTTCGACTGGAACACGAGCGCCAGCGCACAGGAGGCTTACACCGCTCACGGAGCGACGACCTTCGTCGGGCAGACCGGCGGCCCTGACAACGGGAATGGTCTGTTCACGGGCCTCATGACCGAGTGGTGGCATTCGACCGCCAGCATAGGCACCATCTCTCCGGTCATCTACACCAACTCCACCACCGCCCTCTCCTCAGGCTGGCTCTGGGCCGACGACTGGGACCCTAACACCGGAGCGACCATCTTCTCCGATTATCTCTACCTCGCGTTTTCGAATCCGTCTCAGCTCCAGTACTTTAGCACGAACGGCACGACCATGGCGGCGAAGGGCTACGAGTTCATCAGCGGCGCCGTGCCCGCTGTGTCCGAAGTGCCCGTGACGTTCAGCACCTCCGTCCTTGGAGGAGGAGTTGGCTACTCCTCCCCGACTCTGACCTACGTCAGCGACGGTAACACCTTGACGGCTACGCTGGGCTCGGCCCCCCAGAGCTACTCGCTGGACTTGGGGAGTACCTGGTCGGTCAACGCGAGCCTGCCCGGCTCCGGTCCGACCGAGAGGTGGAGTACGTCGGAGACGACATCGGGCACCGCATCGGCAACCCAGACGATCTCCTTCACCTATCACCATCAATACTATCTCAACGTCACGTCAACCTACGGAAGCCCCACTGGAACTGGCTGGTACAATGCCAGTTCGACCGCGGACTTCCAGATCTCGACCCCACAGGCAGGAATCACAGGAGTCCAGTACGCCTACCCAGTCTGGACTGGGGCGGGAGCAGGGAGTTACAGCGGCACGAATAACCCGGGCTCGGTGACGATGAATGATGCGATCAATGAGTCTGCAAGCACCTGGACGACACAATACTACCTCACGGTCACTTCTTCGTACGGCCCTCCCCAGGGAGCCGGCTGGTACAACGCCAGCGCCTCGGCCAGCTTCGGCGTCACCACCCCCGCAGCGGGAGGGACGGGCACTCAGTACGTCTTCTCAAGCTGGTCGGGGAGCTATTCGGGATCGAACAATCCTGGCTATGTCGTCCTGGCGGGCCCCGTATCAGAGTCCGCTTCATGGAAGACGCAGTACTATGTCACGGTCACATCGGAATATGGCAGCGTCGCTGGCGCAGGATGGTATGACTCTGGTTCTGCCGCCTCCTTCTCTCTGTCGCCTTCCAGCGTGCCGGCGGGGTTACTCACCTACCATGTGTTCACGGGCTGGTCCGGAGACTCCACCGCCAGGAGCAGCACGGCGTCGGTGACGGTCGATTCTCCTAAGACTATCACGGCCACATGGGCTGTTGACTCGACTCAGCTGTACCTTGCAGTTGCAGCAATAGCCATCGTCATTGTCGCCGTTCTAGGCGTAATACTAATCAGGCGGAGAAGGCGGCCTTCACCGAGTCAGGCATCGCAGGCGCCGGTTGCTCCAGCGCCTCCTTCTCCCCCAAGCGAGCCAGCTTCTCCGCCGAGCACTTGTGTACCTCTGACGACGGCATAAGACAGCTTGCCTGACGCTCCATATCAGTTTCAGATTTGAGCATCCCCAGTCCCTGTCCCGGCAAGAGCATCAGAGGGTGAGGCGTGATGCGAAGGTGCTGACCCACCACAACCGATACAGGGCCACCAGTTAAGTCCAAGTCGAGGCGTCTCCCCCATTCTATAGCTCGTCGGCTCCTAGACCATCTCCCTAGACCCGCTTCTCCGATGGCTCCGTCGGGGCCCGTCCTCGTCGTCTTCATGGGCGAGCCCACAGCAGTCTTAAGAGGTCAGAGCCGCAGGGGACCCTCGCCCAGCGCCCTTGTGAAAATAGATGTGACCTTGGCCACGACGCGCTCGAAGTCCCTGTCGAGGAGGAAAAGTCCCATCGATACGATGCCGACGGCAAGAAGCGCTCCCCCCACCACATCGAGAGGGTAATGGACGCCCACGTAGACGCGCGAGTAGCAGACCACGGCGGCCTCGCAAGCGAGAAGCAGGGCGACGGCCTTCCTCCTGAACTTAGTCAATGCGAAGGCAGCACCGATGGAGACCGTGAGCGCGTGCCCCGATGGAAACGAGGAATCCATGGGCGGCTGGACGCGCAGTACTACTCCGCTCAGGGTCTCAAAGGGCCTCGCCCTGTACACCACGTCCTTGATCAGGTCTCCGCCGACCAACCCTGCTACTAATAGTGCGGAGAGCTCGATGGCAAGAAGCTTCGTGTCCCTGTCTCCGAGGACAAGCATTACGCCGACCACAAGGACCCACAAGAGTTCCCTGCCGTAGGTCGACGCGAGGACCATCACCGCCGTCGCCGGGCCGCCAAGGTCCGCATGGTCGACCGCCAGGGCCAGCTGGGCGTCAAGGGCCTGTGAAATGTTCGAAAAGACCAGCGCGCCGATGACGAGGAAGCCGAGCAAGGAAAACGCGCCAATCCTCGGCCTTAGTCCTCCGATGACCATCCCCTTCCAGCGAAGTGAGAACCACGGGTATTTATCCGAGCCGAACGCTGCCCGCTTCGTTTCAACATTGAAAGTCACATCGAGCCCATCCTCCTGGACCCTCCCTGCTGAGTCCAATCCCTTCGGCGACTGTCGCCGCCAGGGCAGGCGTGCAGCCCGATGCTTGTGCTCCCAACGCTTAATGGCATTAGATTCAAACCATGTCCAAGTGCTCGGGGCCGTGTCCGATTCCCTCCATGATTCAAGAGATCGTTCCTTCCACGGTTCCGAGCCAGCTCCCTCCGCCCATGACGCCGACTGCAAGCACGTGAGGGTCCGCGGCGAGAAGGCGGAGGACGGCAACTTCATCGTCGTGCGCACCTACTGCACGGACTGCGGCAAGCTCCTGGATGAGGAGAGGCTCCTCCAGGGCCCTGAGCTCCGGCGCTGTCCGGTCGACCCGAGGCTCGACCGGTGCGTCACCGGATGCCCGGTGGAGGAGGGCTCGCCGGACGCCTTCGAACACCCTTGCCTCCCCGTCATATGGGCGATCGAGGAGGCGGGCGACAAGCCCAGGCTCTTTCGCCCCGAGCCCACACCTTGATACGAGCCCGCGGGCACGAGGCATTCTCGCCGGTCCGTTCCTCCTTGCGTCGGTCGGCCTGCGCTTGTAGACAAGATGGTCCCGGGTAGCATTACCGCGCCAGTGCGCAGCTTGAGATGGAATCATGGCATGTGGCGCTCCGGCCGGGATAGGAGCACCGGAAGCGGGGTTCAAACCTGCGCCGCCTCTGATCTTGGACGAGGATACACCAGCCGGGATAGGAGCATAGGATGCTATGCTCAAGTGCAGCGATCGTGGTGGGCCGGAGCGGATTCGTGGCTATATCGGTGCCGAAGTCGTGCCAAACTGGATTCTGTAGACTCAGCACGAATTGCAAGCACATGCTACCAGTGTCATGCTGAAAGCACGCTAGAATTCAACAAAGATATCATGATTGGTCATAGTGTCTATAGACGTTTTTATAACTTTCAACCAATCCTGAAATATTTATATCCAACTTCCCTCTATTATTTATAAGGTTTTGAAGATGCAACGAACCGGGGTAGCTTTCGTACGGGTCGGTCTGTTGTTCCTTCTCGCTTTTGTGGCCTTCTCTCTGCCAGCGGTTGCTGGTCCGCTGAGCGTCCGTCCTGTGCATGCCCAGTCGACAATCATATTGAGCGCAGATAGCTGTGCGGCTGCTCCCTTCAATGGTACATGGCAGGGTCCCACACCCCCATCGGGGGCTCTCACGTGTGAGGCGGGCCCCGGATTTACAATTCCATCCGGAACGACCATCCAAATAGACTCGGGCACCAAGCTGGATGCCGGGGGCATGGTTACTATCCAAGGCACTTTGGACAATTCCGGCATATTTGGGGGATCTGGCGTAGTGTCAGTTGATAGCGGAGGAATGATTGACAATAGTGGGTGGCTTAACGTAGGCCCAGGAAGCACGCTCTTGAATTCGGGTACGATTGACACGTCCGGAACGGTTAGCATGGACGGCGCGATAACCAACACTGGCACGATTTCGAACTCTGGAGGTTTCAGCATGAATACCGACGGTACGCTCGATAATTCTGGCACGTTCGTCACCTCCGCCCCCGACCCGTCTGGGCTGCACATCGGCGGTGTCTTTGCTAACGCCGGTCTTCTGGATGACCAGGGCGCAACCTCCCTCAGTGGTGGCGCACTTGACAACCAGTTGGGCGGCACTGTCACAGTCGAGAGTGGCGCGGTACTCGCCAATGTCGGAGTTGCACCTGGAACGATCAATAACTACGGTACCTTTGACAACTACGGAGCTAATAGCATCTGGCTCAATGAAACCTTCAACAACTATGGTGTCTTTAACAACTTCGATTCGACGGGCAATTTTGGCACGCTGAATAACAACGCCGCAGCTACGATCAACAACCCTGGCTATTTCTTCAACAACTGCGGAGGTGCCATAAACAGTATAGGTGTCATAAACAACATGGGAACGATGACAGGGAGTCCAATAATGGTCGAAAGTTGCCTATCCGGCCAGCAGGCATCCGCCAACGTTACTGCAGGGTCTGCCTCCACCGTGGCCTTTCCTACCATAGGATTGAACGTTAGTATCGCCGGCACGAACGGAACTGCTGAGATAATCGCCTCGCGATTGACCAGTCAGCCCACGAACACAGGCGGATTGAGCGTCAATGGATCCAGCGGCACTTCATTCGGATTCTATGAACTGAGCATAACTGGAATCATGGGAGGGACTGCAAACGTCTGCATATCAAATGCTAGCGCGGATGCCAGCACGGTGATTGATTATTACTCAGCAGGTTCATGGATTCAAGCAGCCAACATGACTGCCACGCCTGGTGTCATGGTTTGCGGTGATATTCCCGTCTCGGCCCTGTCAGGTTCTCCGTTTGCCATGGGCGGCCCTCAAACAACACTGCCGACGACTACGACGCTGATTCTGGGCGGAGTGGCAGTGGCAGTCGTGGTCGCCGCGGCTGGTTTCTTCCTCTTCAGAAAGCGCCGCGCGCCAACGTCTCAATCAATCGAAGAGAGGATTCCATGAACACCCCAAACGCTAATGGGGCATCTATTAATACTAGCCGGAAGGCAAAGACTATAGTCGCCAACGTGAACCATTCACAAAGGTGTCCTGGTCGAGAACGTGGGCTTGGACCTGCGAAGATGGGCTGACTCTCTCAATGATAGTAGAGTCCGTGGCAAAACTGAGAAAGGTCAGAGGAGTTCCAAGTGAATAGATAGGAGTAGGTGGTAGAGTTGAAGAATGGTTCAGTCACCCCTATGTGGCCTTGACAATAGACCCCTCCGAAGCCCAAGAGAACGAAGCTTGGCGACACCGTCCTACTCACACTGATGCCTAGAGGCATGCCTCGTCTGCCGTAGACCTCTATCACCTTGCCTGTGCTACCTGAGGGAAGGTACGTGAAGACGCGCTTGGTGCGAACATGCTTGCGGATAAGGTCGTGAAGCCGGAATTGAGAAGCCAATACCATCTCGGTGCCCCGCTACTTCGATTTCTTTCTGGAGCGCCACCAGCCCCTGATGATCATCCTCGGGAGATACAGCACCACTGACCAAGACAGGAGTTTTCTGCTTCTCCACATCTCTTCAGGCTTGATGTATAGGGTCATCGACATCGTTCCGTACACTTTTGCCTGGATCACGAGTGCGTCTTCCCACCGTTCGATGGACCTCATTTCTATCACGGCGTTCCCGTGCATGTCCGTCATTCTCATGGGGTCGGCAGTATTGTCAGGGCTCATGTCCGTCGCCTTTCTAGGGGGAGGCAGTCATGTCACAACCCCTGTCTAGATCGTGACATCTTGCTACTTGGCGGCGATTACCTTGTCGAAACTAATGCCCAGGTCTTGAAGGATGGTCATGGCAGCGGCTCTTCCAGCTGCGCCAGTTACGCCGCCGCCAGTCCCAGGTGCGCTTGGACCGGTGAGGTACAGCTTGTCTATCGGGGTCTTGAAGGGCGGCCAATCAGAGAGGGGTCTGTCCGCGAAGAGCTGGCCCAGCATGCTGCCAAAGTGGCAGAAGTCTCCTTCATACCATGAACGATTGTACTTGTAGAAGTCAAGCGGGCTCAATATTGTTCTGCCTACGATATTCTTGTCATCCAGGTTCACGACGTGCCTGCGTACAGTCCCAAGGATGTCATCAGCTGCCTTCTGCTTTATCTTATCCCATCCCTCAAGCCCTCCGTCTGCCAGCCTGGCGGGGGCAAAGTGAAGGAGATACACGGTATGCTTGCCCTTTGGCGCTCGTGTGGGATCAAACAATGTTTGACACACGGTCAAAGGCATTACTGAATTCATGATTCCGTAGCTATAGTCGTCGAATCCCCTCAAAAGATCTGCAAGCTTGTACGAGGAAATGTGATAGACACCTGAGGCCCTATCGGCCATGCCGCCAGTGTCGAACCTGGGCGCTTCGTTCAGTGCCAGTAACTGATGGAAGGGCATGAAGTCGCTTTGCTTAATCCGCCGAACCTTCCCTGGCACATCAGGAGGCAGATTCTCGGTCGGAATCATCTCAAGAAACATCTGCTTGACGTTTAGGTTGGAGACTACGAGCTTGCTGGCTTGGACCTCCTCGCCAGATTCCAATACAACACCAGTGGCCTTCCCCTGATCTATCTTGAAGCGCCTAATGGGACTGTTAACCATGATCGTTCCGCCATTCGCCTTGAGGCAACGCTCCAGGGCTTCAGCGAGTGCGTGTGCACCTCCCTCCGCAAACCCATATCCGTAAGCGTGCAACATGGGAACCATGAGGTAAAAGTTCAGTCCGGTCCCCTTTGTCTGCGGGGCCATCAATAGCTCAGATATGAGCCTGAGCATCGCGATCTTTATTGCGTCTCCTTCAAACCAGTCGTTAGCGATATCCAAAGCGCTCAGTAGCAACCCTCTTTTCATCTCTCGCCCATAATCGCTCCCTTCGAGCAACGAAATCATGCCTGACAGGGGCGGGGGTGGAACAAACATGCCACCAATCAGCATATTCAAACCTGGACGTGCCCATTCGTAGAGCTTCCTGTAAGCCTCAGCATCTTTCTTGTTGAACTGGGCGATAGACTCACAGGTCTTATCGACGTCTCGCCAGATTACCATCTCTCTTCCATCCGGGAAGACTACTACCACCGGTTCGGTAGGGACAATGTACTTGAGCCCATACTTGG
Organism: uncultured Nitrososphaerota archaeon; assembly: GCA_963842885.1. Lineage (GTDB taxonomy): Archaea > Thermoproteota > Nitrososphaeria > Conexivisphaerales > DTJL01 > DATKKG01. The sequence goes on along the minus strand of CAWJIE010000002.1, from coordinate 46,766 downwards.
ATAGGAGTCCAAGCTCGTCGTTCACAAGGAGAGGGTTAGCCTGGATGTAGATGTGAGCAACCGAGGCCATGTCATGCTTGAATCCCGGCGCATTGAGTTCCCTGGTCACGAGCCCTCCGCCCGTCGCATCGAGCTTTTCCACTACACAGACGCTCAGCCCTGCCTTTGCTAGATAGCACGCAGTAATGAGCCCATGCTGTCCGCCGCCGGCAACAACCACATCATACTTGCTTGACATCGTAACCCGTACTGATTTCGTGATGATAGCGTTTTAACATTGATGCGAATAGATTCGCCATCCTTTTATACCCTTAAATGGAAGGGGCGACCTTCTTACATACATGGATGCGCCGGCTCACGATCGAATTTGCGGAGAACGACCTGGACAAATTCCGCGAGGCGACCCTCCTAAAAGTCCTAAAAGTCGAATGGTTTGAGGTGCTTTACTTCCTTGAGCTCTCTGACGAGGTTGCGTTCATATTCAGGGTGAAACTCCGCGAACCGGCAAGCAGATTGGAGGAATTGATTCGCGAAACGACGAGCAGCAAACTATTCTTCGAGATGCTTCGACACGAAAAAGGGAATCTCTTCACATATTTCACGAGGTTCAAGCCTGAGCTCAAGAAGGCTTCCCCCAGTTTCTTGGATTTCCTTGCGATAGGCGGATATTTCATCCCACCATACGAAATCAGAAATGGGAGGTTCAGAATCACGTATCTTGGAAATCCGAAGATAGTAAGACGCTTCTGCAAGATGGTTGATCGGGTTGGAGTGCCCTACAGGATTGTGGAACTCGAAGACCTGAGGCTCTCAAGGTCGTCAATGGACAAGATGACAGAGAAACAGCGGAGAGCTCTCTCCACTGCTTACAGCATGGGTTACTTCGATATACCAAAGAAGACGAGCATCAAGCAACTAGCCGGAATCCACAGTCTTGCCCCATCAACTTTGGACGTTGAACTCAGGCGGGCCGAAAGGCATCTTATTGTTGACGCGCTTGGGCAAGCCTGATGGGAAGCAGATGGGAAGGGGGCGTATTCCAAAACCGATAAGTTTGCGGTTGCCGTCAGGAAAGGATCTCTTTGGGGGAGAACCGGAGAAACGGAGGTGTCCCCTTTGGGCGGGCGGGCGCGGGAGGACTAGGACCCAACTGGGTCTATGGATGGGATTCTTGGGGGCTTGGACCTGCGAAAACGGGCTGGCTTATTCATATCTATGTTATTGAAAACAATTTGATAATTGAACTGGAAAGCCTCATTAGGATAGTGATGGTTCTTGACACCGGGGGTTTACGGTAGTGGGGGCCGAGAGATATCCTCGTGTTCGTCATTTTAGGCGGAACAACATAATGGGTATCGTCGGAGTGGTGCTTTGCTTGCTCGCAATCGGATATCCCCTGGTCACATACTACCTCTTCTCTCCCCATTACTTCGTATTGCCACTGGACCTGTTGATCGGCGGTTGTGGGCTAGTTGTAGGCCTCCTTGGTGCCTACTACAATTCTCTGATGTTCAAAGAGCTGAACAAGAAAGAAGACCAAGAGGAATCACCTTGAATCTGTTTTGTGGCCGTGACTGGTTCCAAGTTTAGCGCGGGCGTGGGCTTGGACCTGCGAAGAAATGGGCTGGTCCGATTTCTAGTTTGCCCAAGCTGTAGCTTAGACAAACACTACTAGTCATTCATTTTAGGTCTTGAAGTGGCTCCTTAGGCAAACCTAGTCTCGTTATGGTTCCGCCGTCGTGCTTCCTGCCGGAAGGGATGAGGCCTACTTCTTCGCACGCTTCTTTTCTAGGGCCTTTAGCTTCGCTTCCAGCTCTTTCACCTTGGCCTCCAGCTGGTCCACCCTCTTCTTCTCCCCGGCCTTAAGCTTCGTCTCCTCGTCCCCGAGAGCCCCTTCCACCGCCACGGACTGCTTCTCCTCCGCGAGCTGCACTCTCGTCTCCAGCTTCTCCAGCCTCTTCACCAACTTTTCGAATTCAGACGACATGGCCTTCCCATCTCGTTGGCGGGCTCACTCTATTAGAGCTTTGGGGAGGGGGGCGAAGACGTCTGGATCCTCATCGGGCGAGGTTGGCCGCCGCCGCCGCAGGGTGGCCCCTTTACATCGTTCGGAGGGTCCACAGTAGTCCCGAGGGCTCAGACCCGCAGCGGACCTTCGCCCAGCGCCCTCGTGCAGATGGATGCGACCTTGGCCACGCCGCGTCCGACGTGAGAGCACGAGCGCGATCGAGGAGCATGGTCAGGGTTGTGGGAGCACTATTTCAGGTTCGAAGACGCGGCTTGGTCAGCAGGACCAACCTCCAGGCCAGCAGGCCGGTCACCACTATCCCGGCCAAGGCGATCCCCATGCCCGCCCACCAATCCCTCGTATTCGTCCTCCAGGGAATGAAGACGATCCCCAGGAGCGACATCACCGGGGCAGCCACCGCCAGACCAAGAAGGACGAGGAAGGGCCACAGGAGGAAGAACGCGGATAGGCTGAGGCCTCGGTCTCCAAGCCTTTCAGACTTCAGCTCCATGAAGCAGATGAGAGCTACGAAGACAAGTATGACGAGGTCGATGACCGAAAAGAGCCTTATGGTTACGGACGTCATGTTCCACAGTTCGATGACGATCGTAAGGAGCGCTGCCGTCGGCGTCAGGAGTTCTATCAGGCTGGTTAGGAGCCCGCTCTGCGTGGCTGCCATGTCACAAGCGCAGAAATCTAGGTCGGATTTAACCCCATCGATGCATAATGCTATCCATGGGGCCAACAAGTGGCGGGCCCGTGGCTACCCGCAACGAACGGTCATGCGGAGTTCGGCGCGTCTCCCGGTTGCCCCTTGAGGAAATGGGACGTCCCGGCGATGAAGATTCGCTTTGAGGCAAGCGCCCGCAGGTTCTCCGTGGCTACGGCCCTGAGCTCGAAGGCGTCGACGAACGAGTTCACCTTAGCCCAGTCGACCCCCCTGCCCATCCCCGTTATGAAACGTGACAACCTCCTCGCGTTGAAGGGCGTGATCCGCTCGGGGGGCCTGAAGGACAACCTCGTTCCTATGATTGCCTCCGGCGTCGGGACCTGGACCCTCGCCCCCCACCTTTCCCTGAAGGTGAGGAAGGGCGCAAGCCTCTTGGATTCGAAGCCCAGGAAGTTCAGGAAGATTTCGACGACCATCGGATACCCGCTGTCGTGCCTGAAGTAGACATGGAAGATGGGATACTCCCTCCCCGAGTACTCGGATGAAAGGTAGTCGTAGCTGGGCCTCCCCACCGCCACCTTGGCGAGTTCGTCGCAGAGCTCCCTCATGACTCGAAGGGTCATACCCGGGACGATGAGGTCCATGTCCTTGCTCGCCAGGGCCCTGGGAGTGTAGACGCTCATGGCCTGAGAGCCGAAGAGCACCACGTCGTTGGCCTCTCCCCTCGACAGGACGGGCAGGATGCGGCCCAGGACGCCTATCCACACTCTGGCGGGAGGGCGGGAGGGCTTCATCTTCACTCCAACCCCAGCTGCTTCCCGGCCACATCCACCAACTCATGAGGCGACAGCAGGTCCCAGCGCGGTTCCTGGTCATGAAGGGCGACGTTCCTGCGAAGGGACCCGAGCCGTCTCCTTACGGCGTAGAGGGTCCTGATGTCCTCGACCTCTGGTCTGGGGGAGGACACGATGTAGCCTATTTCATCGAGCAGCTCCTTCACCAGCCCTCCGACGCCCATCTCTTTGGCCCTCCTGTCCAGATAGACTGGGTCGAAGCTGCACGTGGCCAGGAGCGCCGCGCACAGGGGGAGCGCCCTTTCGAGGGCGGCCCTCCTCTTCGCCGCCAGGTTAGCAACCACCATGTCCTCAAGGGAGGCATACAGTGTCCCGTCTACGAGCCGGGCCCTCGCCACCCCTTCTTCGTCCGTCATCAGCTTGATCGAGGACTTCACCGGGATGGTCCAGTTGAGCCCATGGAAGAGCAAAGCGCCGTCTCCGGCTTCGACATGGGGGCGTCCGTGGGTGAGAGAATAGAATCTCCTTCGGCCTCACGTTCTTCCGCCTCGCTTCCTCCTTTTTCACTTTCAGGATTCCCGAAAGCACGAGCGAATCAAGGTAGGTTCTCAACGACCTATGGTTGGAGAGGATCCCGCTCGACCTGAGATCGGCCAGGATCTCGCTGAAGGTCGGCTCCACGCCCCGCCTTTCGAGAGATTCGACGGCTGCGATGAGGCCCCTTGTCACTAGGGCGTTTCTGTTCCTCCTGACCCCGGTTCGAGTGCTGTTCACAGCGAACTAATCTCCTATGTACAATTGTACATAGATGCTCTAATTATAAACGTTGTCCCGCTGACGCGTGAATAGATTATTGGCGGGTCATGGGGTGCTGTCCGGAGCTGCTGCGATGGCTTGCAAGTCCGCGTCCTAACGGTAACACGGTGGGGTCCTCTCCACAGGGAAGATGAGCCGGCGCCCTAGCGCCCAAGGAGGGCCCGAAGGAAGCCCAGGGTGCAATCCCTGACGGAGACGATAAAGGTGTGCCTGATGTTGGCTCCTGTCGACGCGAGACGGGAGAGCCTCTGTACCCTGAAGTAGATCGGAGGGTGCGGGTCGAACCTCAGCCAGTCGAGGAGCTTCAGGCCTCGGGAGTAGCGTTCGAAATAGAGCTGGCGGAACCCGATGTTGGTGAGGGCGGCGGCCAAGACGCCGGGCTGACCCAGGTTCACGACCGATTCCGTGTCGGCCCTCGTCTCCAGGACCTTCCCCACGCCAAAGATGATGGCGAAGACCACCAGATAGTAGAAGAGCCCCAGGTAGAGCAGCACCGGGAGCCACAGGTAGAACCCCCCGACGTAGAGGAGGAAGGTCACGCAGAAGAGTATGGGCGAATCCCTCCCCTTGATGTGGCCCATTTCGTGGCCCACGACCGCGGAGAACTCGGGGTCGTCCAGGTCCTCCAGGGACCCCGCGGTGATGCTTATCGCGGATCGGCGTGGGGAGAAGCCCGTCGCGGCCGCGTTGGCGGCGATGTTGTTCATGATGACGATCTTCGGGACCGGGAGCCGGAAGCGATCGGCCACCCCCTTGACGAGGCCGTAGACGTCCCTGGTGACTATCTTGACCTCCCCGTGCGGCGACTTGAATCCCGAGCGCGCGAGCGCCTCCTCAACCGCGACCGTCGCCTGGGATTCATCCCGAGCGTCGAGAGAGAGCGCCTCTTCGAGCCGCTCCGTGGTGTCCGGCACGATGCCCTTCGGGTGCTTCGTGATCCACTTCTTCGTCTCGGGGGAGACGGGGACGCTGACGACGGTCACCTTAGGTCTCTCTGCCGTAGGACGGACCCTTCCGACCCCGAGGGCCAGCCGGTCCGAGAAGAAGAGCGCTACGAGCTGGATTCCAATGACGGCGAAGATCGCCATATCGCCCAGCAGGAAGAAGAGCCCGAAGCTGGCCGCCATGATGATCAGGTAGAGGTTCACCATGTTCCCGGTGAAGATCCTCTTCATGACTCCCCTCCTTATCCCGTCGGACGCGCCCGGGACGTCACGTATGGCCTGAACAGCCCCGCTGGAGAAGATGAAGTATAGGCTGGTCGTCTTGGCGATCGTCAGGAAGGAGGTGGCGAGGGCCTCGACGTCGTCGGCCACTCGCCTGCAAGTTCTGACTCCCTCCGCATCCCTGGCGTCCAGGTCCGTGAACGAGATGGAGACGGAGCGCGGCCCTATGGACAGGCGAGCATAGGTCTCAAGGGCCAACGCGCCGGCTGGCGTCCTGTTCGGGGGCGACCATACCTTCCAAGACAGCTGCACGGCCTTCTCAGCCTCGGACCAGCCCTCCTGATACGGGCGGCCGGCCCGTCCTCGGCGCGCATCCAGATAGTGCGCCTTGACGAACTCGGCCATTCCGCGCACGGCTTGAGGCGAAAGGCCCTCCTGGACCGGAATCTCTCTGCTGACTTCCGCGGGCGACTCGTCCATCGGGGCTTACTCTCCAGCGGCTGGCACGCCCGCTCTCAAATACTTCGTGGTTTCTCTGTTCGGCCGCGTCCCCTCAGGGGGGCGCCGATACCCTCTGGTTGAGCTGGATCCTCGCGTCACCGACGAGGTCCACGAGGTTCAGGGGGTTCAGGTCGTAGGCGTACGAATACGACCTTACGCACGTCCTGACGCACATGTCAGGTTTCTTCCAGAGGCATCCCTGTTCTCCGAGCCGATGACCGTAGCCAGGCCCATGTCGTGCATGGCAAGAGAAGCGGGGATCCCCACCCTGCTCCTGTCATCCTTCTCCTCCTTGGAGAACGCGCGCCACTCCGGACCCGTCTCCTCGATGCGTTCCTTGACGACGAATCCGCAGAAGCTGCAGACCATCTCTCCCTTGGCAGAGTCGATGACCATGGGTCGCCTGCCGCAACGTGGGCAGCGCTCCGTCTGCGCGGCCTGGTCGCCGGGGAACGTTTCCCTCCTAGAGGACAAAACGGGTCACCAGAAGATGTCCGACATCCTATGAATTAGAACGAGTTACATTAAAAAGGTTGGCAGACGCACCGGGATTTTCTCCAGTTCCTAGGCCAGCAGACGCTGGGCCTTGACAGATCCGGAGAAACGTGAAAGGAACTTCCCTACATGCCGCCAGGGGGCGGGCCTCCGCCCTCCCTCCCCATTCCCTTCGAAGCGATGACGTCGTCGATCCTCAGGATCATGACCGCGGCCTCAGTCGCCGACTTTATGATCTGGGACTTCACCACCGTGGGCTCGAAGACCTCCTCCTTCTCCATGTCGCCGACCTTCCCGTCGAACACGTTGATCCCGGCCCAGGTCCTGTCCTTCGCGTGCGCCGCCCGAAGGTCCACCTGCGTATCGATGGGGTCCATGCCCGCGTTCGACGCCAGGGTCAGCGGGACGACCTCCAGGGCGTCGGCGAAGGCCTGCGCTGCCAGCTGCTCCCTCCCTGACAGCGTGTGAGTCCACCTCCTGATGCGATGGGCGATCTCGGCCTCCGGGGCCCCTCCTCCGCAGACGACGGAGGGCTTCTCTATCACGTCCTTGACCACCATTATCGCGTCGTGGACGGCCCTTTCAGCTTCGTCCACCACCCTCTGGGTGCCTCCCCTCAGGAGTATGCTGACGGCCTTGGGGTTCTTGCAGCCCTCGACGAAGACCCACTTGTCCTGCTCTACCTTCCTCTCCTCCACCAGCCCGGCGTAGCCCAGGTCGTCGCCTGTCAGCTCGCTCAGGTTGGTGACCATCCTCCCTCCCGTGGCCTTGGCGAGGCGGGTCATGTCGCTCTCCTTCACGCGGCGGACCGCCATTATCCCGGCCTTCGCGAGATAGTGCTGGGCGATGTCGTCGATGCCCTTCTGCAAGAATACTACGGTCGCGCCTACTTCGGCGACCTTGTCCACCATCCCCTTGAGCATCCTCGTCTCTTCGTCGAGGAAGGACTTCATCTTGGTGGAGTCGGATATCCTGATCTCGGCGCTCATCTCGGTCTTCTCGATCTCAAGAGGCGAGTTGAGAAGCGCGATCTTCGCCCCCTCCACCTTCTTCGGCATGCCCGCGTGGACGACCTCCTTGTCTATGATGATCCCATTGATGAGAGAAGTGTCGCTGAGGGACTTCCCGGGCTTCTTCTCGACCTTGACGTTGTCGATGTCCACCTTCAGCTTCTCTCCGGACTTCTCCACCACATGGAGGACGGCGTCCACTACGATGTTCGAAAGCTCTTCGCTCTCCTGGGACACAAGCTTCGAAGCCAGGCTCGTCTTAGATACCTTGACGAGCCACTCCTTGTTGGTCGGGTCCACCTTGATGGCGATCTTTGCCAGGATTTCCAGCGCCTTCTCCGAAGCCAGGGTGTAGCCGTCAACGATGATGTTGGGATGGACGTCCTTGTCGAGGAGCTCCTCGGCCTTCTCCAAGAGCGAGCCGGCCAGGATGACCGCGGAGGTGGTGCCGTCCCCCACCTCGCTGTCCGTCGCCTTGGCGATCTCGACCAGCATCTTGGCGCCTGGATGCTGTATGTCCATCTGCTTGAGCATCGTGGCCCCGTCGTTGGTTATGGTGACGTCCCCCATGCTGTCGACGAGCATCTTGTCCATCCCCCTCGGGCCCAGTGAGGACTCGACCAGCTCCGCCACCAGCTTGGCGGCGTTTATGTTGTTCTGCAGGGCCTCCCTTCCCTTTGCCTCCGTCGACCCCCCTTTCAGCACGATCACGGGGAGTGAAGACGAATTTGACGCCATCAGGTTCACCTACTAAGTTTCCACCTGCAATCACGCGCCTTCGACATATAGGTCTTCTCTCGACCGAATGTCATCCCCTTCGCCGGCCCGGTCCCTGCAGCGCGATCAGGAACCTTTCGATGCCAGGGTATGCGCCGGGCGACCCCCGATGCGGGCCTCGACGCAGCAGGGGGAGGACCTTCTGAACCCCTACCAGAAGGGCGCCGGGCACCCCCTGGTTCGTCAGCATCCCCGATGCAGAGGAGTCACAAGTGCGTCATCTTCCACGCCGCCTCCCGGAGCGCCTTCTCCCGAGTGGCCAACAGAGAGGCCCTTTTGCCCTCCGCCCCTAGGCTTCCATTTTGACAGCGGACAAGATCGACCTCGGGGCTCAAGTCTCCAGGAGGCTCAGCACTGATTGTCGAACCGGCGCCGGGTAGGCCGCAAGATACTCCCGAACCTTCCCTCTGCTCACGGCGCCCAACAGCTCTCCGAGCGACCCCACGTCAGAGGCCTCGCCGAGGCTCACAAGGTCGATGAGGGTCTTCTCTGGGTCCGAGACTGGCACTCTATATTCTCCGTACGGAAGGAACTCGTAGCCGAAGAATTGACCGACGGGGATGGGGCGCACCACGACGTTGCTTCCGGCCACCTCCCGCACCCCTGCCCTCGCGCTGGCCGCCGTGACTATCACGACATTCGTCTCCTGCTCCCAGAGGTTCCTCATGCTCAGGGCTTCTTGGAGCCCTATGTAGGCCGGCCTGAAGCAGAACACCGAAAGGACAGGGTCCCCCTCCAGGGAGTAGAAGCCCCTCGTGAGCCTCACGATCTCCCTTCGCCTCGCCATGTTGTGCAGCAGGAGGTGGGTGTACCGCCTGTCACCGGCTATGACCTCGACGTCCCTGGCCCTGAAGACCGGTGTGGTTTTGATGAAGGCGCGGACGGCGTCTATGTGGACCTTCTTGCCCATGAGCGAATCGCCTCCACCATCCCCTCCGTAGTGGGGACTGCCCCGGAGATTACCAGGGCTTTCAGCGCCCTTTCGTCCACCGGTGGAACGAACCCGTCGATGAGCTCCCCAACGCTTGCCTCCACTTCCGGGCCCCTAGAGGCGAGGCTCAGGAGGAAGAAGACGTCGAAGAGGTCCCTCACCTTCCTCCTGTCGACGTAGGCCCTGGCCTTCTCTGCCAAGAGGGCCTCCGGGGAGAGGGTGTTGACGGCAATCCGGGACCCGTCGACCATCTCGAACGTGCGGACCACCGAGGCTCCTGGCTCCTTGACAAGGGCCTCGAAGCGCACCTCAGCGTCGGCGTACGAAAGCCGTGCGTAGATGGCGTTCCTGCTCCTCTTGAGCTTCAGGACTACGAACCCCCTCGCGACCAGCACGTCTTTCAGCGCGGGCATGGCATCCCCTCCCACCGGCGGCGGAAGGTAGGCGTCCACGTCCTCGGAGAACCTGCTCCCCCCGTAGCACCTCCAGATGGCGGTCCCTCCATGAAGCACAAGAGCGGGGAAGGCATCGTATGCCGCCGAGACCAGAAGGTCCTGGGCCATGGCCACCTCTCTATGTCCTCTCTTCCTGAGCCTGACGTGAAGCGGCATTTGCTCCATGGCGGAGGTCTGACCGAACTTATATATAAATATAAGTTGGGTACACATTCCTTGCCCGCTCGCCGCTTCCAATGGGAGGCAGGCCGGGGGCTCGACAAACGAGCAATCTTCCACACCGCCTCCTGGAGCGCCTTCTCCTGGGTGGAGCACAGGGAGGCCTTCTCTCTCTTGCGCCGTCCCGATACTGAAGCTGATTGGCTCGGGGCCCATCCTCCTGGACCCTACCTGCTGACTTCAGAGATTCGTGTCATTGCCGAGATAGGGACATAGGATGCCATGTTCAAACCGAACCGTGCTGAGGCCCCACCTTGCGTTCGATGACCATGGCCATGAGCGCGCCGATTACCAGAGCGAATGATGCTAGAGACCCCGGGAACTCGGGAACGAGGGTGCCTCGGAAGTTGGAGGTGATGTCCTTCCGGCCGTCCGTGTTGCTCGACATGGCCTATGCATGAGAGGCCGGACGATCCTCCTAGGGAACGTGAGCGGCCTGCTCCCCACGTCCCTTTGCCCCGCGCTGCAGGGAGGTGAAGAAGCCCATGGCTGCGATGACCGCGGAGACCATGAAGGCCCTCCTCATTCCCTCGACGAAGGAGCCCGCGGCGACGTTCAGCTGAGAGGTCCCCACGCCGGTGAACAGCGAAGACAGGAGGCCCGCGGACGCCGCGCTGGCCACCACGGCCCCCATCAAAGCGAGGCTCAGGGACTGGCCGCTGAACCTCATCGTGGCCAGCGTCCCGCTGGCGACCCCCAGCTTATCCCTCTCCACGGAGCCCATCACGGCGCTTGTGTTGGGGGAGGAGAAGAGCCCCATGCCGATACCTATGACGAGGAGGCCTGAGATCACCTGGGTCGAAGGCGAGGAGATGCCCAGGGTGCTCATCATGAGGAGCCCTGAGGCGATCAGGGCCATGCCCAGCGAGCTGAGGCCGCGCGAGCCGAACCTGTCCGACAGCCAACCGCTGACGGGCGAGAGCAACGCCATGCAGACCGGCATCACGAGGAGCACCAGGCCTGCCCGGAGGGCGTCGTATCCCAGGACCCTCTGTAGGTAGAAGGAGATGAAGAAGCTCACCCCGAAGTAGGAGGTGTAGTTCAGCAGGGCGGAGAGGTTCGCCGCCGCGAAGAGCCGATTTCCGGTGAAGAGGGAGAGGTCTAGCATGGCCTTTGTCCCCCTTCCCCTCTCGATGGCGGCGAAGGAGATCAGGAGGAGCCCGCCGGTCGCCAGAAGCCCGATTATGAAAGGCGATCCCCAGCCCAGGCTGTCCCCCACCGTCAGGCCGACGAGCACGGCTACGAGCCCCGCGGAGAAGGTGCCCGCTCCCAGGAGGTCGAATCCCTTCCTGGGACCGAGGACGGGGGACTCTTTCAACCTGGTTAGCGCGAGCGCTATCACGAGCAGCCCGATGGGCACGTTGACGTAGAATATCGAGCGCCAGCCATAGGCGAACGTCAGGAAGCCTCCCAGGCTGGGGCCCACCGAGAGGCCCACGTAGACGGACATCGTGTTGATGCCCAGCGCCTTCCCCCTCTCACTCGAAGGGAAGGTGTCCGTGATTATGGCCGTCGAGGTGGCCCCTATGAAGGCCGCCCCGGCCCCCTGGATGGCCCTGAACACGACCAGTTCGAGGCCGCTGGACGCGTTGCCGCAGAGGAAGGAGGATACCGAGAAGATGGCGAACCCTGAAATGAAAATCGGCTTCCTTCCCCTGCTGTCGGAGAGCCTCCCCAGGCTCAGGAGTAGCACGGTCAGGGCGACGAGATACGCGGTAGGCACCCATATGACCGACTCGTAGTCCATCTTCAGCCCCTGGGCGATGGAGGGAAGGGATACGCTCACTATGGTACTGTCGAGCGGCGTCATGAAGGCCCCGATGGACGTTATCAGGAGCACGGTCCACCTGTACAGACCGGCCTGTTCTGACCGCACGGAGTCGGGGTCACGGGAGGCCTCCTTAGAACCACTCCATTGGCTGAGGTTACCAGCCACTGAATCTCCATGGCCCGCTGCATGGGCGTGTCCTCCTAGCTGAGGAAGGTGACCTTCCTCGGCATCGGGTCATGGTTTCCTGGCCCTCTTCTTTGGCACGTGATCGAAGAAGCGCTTCGTGGTATCACCCGAGGTCCACTCCGCGCGCAGCCTGGTCCTCCTCCTCCCCCACGCAATTCCGAGAGCAACGAACGGTTCTGCTCCTTCCCATCCTCCTGGACCCTCCCTGCTGAGCCCAATTCCTTCGGCGACTGTCGCCGCCAGGGCAGGCGTGCAGCCCGATGTCTGTGCTCCCAACGCTTAATAGCATGAAACTCAACTTCGTGTCCAAGTGCTCGGGGCGTGTCCGACTCCCTCCGTAGGTCAAGAGATCGTTCCTTCCGCGGTTCCGAGCCAGCTCCCTCCTCCCATGACGCCGACTGCAAGCACGTGAGGGTCCGCGGCGAGAAGGCGGCGGACGGCAACTTCCTCGTCGTGCGCACCTACTGCGCGGACTGCGGCAAGCTCCTGGATGAGGAGAGGCTCCTCCAGGGCCCTGAGCTCCGGCGCTGTCCGGTCGACCCGAGGCTCGACCGGTGCGTCACCGGATGCCCGGTGGAGGAGGGCTCGCCGGACGCCTTCGAACACCCTTGCCTCCCCGTCATATGGGCGATCGAGGAGGCGGGCGACAAGCCCCGGCTCTTTCGCCCCGAACCCACCCCTTGATACGAGCCTGCTGACGCGGGGCATTCTCGCCGGTCCGTTCCTCCTTGCGTCGGTCGGCCTGCGCTTGTAGACAAGATGGTCCCGGGTAGCATTGCCGCGCCAGTGCGCAGCTTGAGATGGAATCATGGCATGTAGCGCTCCGGCCGGGATAGGAGCACCGGAAGCGGGGTTCAAACCAGCGAAAGAGGCACACTGATGCCTCAATAGGTTAATCATCTTTATGTTATTGAGGACAATTTGATAATTGGACGAATTCAGTCAGGACGCGGGCTTGGACCTGCGAGAATGTGCTGACAGTGGAAGATGAATGCGACACAGACCATCCGGTACCCAGCTTTCCTAGGATGCAAAAAGAACGGGGTTTGACGACCGTTTACTCTACCATACAGGCTGCAGCTTCTCGGTCCAGCTGAGTATCTGGCCCAAGGTCGAAGCCATGTAGAATTCGAAGTCGTTCCACTGAGACAGGCCGCTCGCGTAAATCATGTCTCTGACGGCTTCAGCGTTGGGTGCTTCCAAAACCCAGAGCATCTTGTGGCCCGGATCGAGATGGTGTATGACTTCCGGCTTGACCTTGTATTTCTCCAGGAACGGACCCAGATCCTTCTCCATCGTCTTGGTCCTCTGCATTAGGACTCCATTCGCTGAAGGGCAGCTTTCGGGAGGATGATTTGAAATGACGACGTATTTCGGCATTGTAGTCCCTCGCGCCTTCGATTGGCGCTATAAACTAAGTGGAACAATCTTGCGTCCTTGAACAATCATCCATCTCCCAGTATAGAGGCCTGGGCTTGGACCTGCGAAAATTGGCCTGACCTCGTTCATCTCTGTGTTATTGAAAACGGTAGGTTAATTGACTGGAGCGTCCGCGCTCGGCGCGATTTTCCTGCTAGTGTACTAGTTTCTGTGCCTTCTCGAAGTACTGAAGGAGCTTCGTGTTGTTCGCTGGTTGGTCGCTCGGTGGCTGAAAGAATGGGAAGAACCACCGGATGGCCCCGTAGTTTGCTGATCCAGACGGAAGGATCACGGAAGGGAATATTATAGAGATATTCGGAGAAGCCGGTATCGCATTCATGGTGATCTCTCTGAAGATACCGCGGTACACTTCCACTCCATCTACCCTGACTACAAACCCTGGCAAGTAACCGTAGAGGTCTTCCGTCTGGTTCAACCTCTCGGAGGCTTGAGCGGTGATAGCCATCTCCTGACTGGTCCAATTGTATGAAAGGACGTCGGCATCAGAGATCAACAGGGTATTGTCCTTGAGGGAGTAGATCCCGAACCCCTCTTCCGAAGGCTTCCGCACGTAGCTCCCCAGGGCCCATACGGTTGAAATCGAAATGAGGACCACCAACACGACGAAGCCGACTAGTACTACCCTTCCGATGCCCCTATGCGTTCTACTCAAACGTCCCACGCCAAGACAAGGTATCACTCTTCTCCTTTTTGTATTGAGCGGCTTGGACCTGCGAACGGGCTGACTCGGTCTTGAGTCTGCCCAACCTGTAGGTTAGGCAAACACGAAGAGCCGCTGTTTTTGGCAATTGAAGAGGTTCCTTAGACAAACCTAGTTTTGTTGAGGTCTTGGATAAGAATCGTCATAGTTCTCCGTGAGACGGCGGCAGAGACCGAACCCTCATTCACTCATCTTCAACGTATTGAGATCAATACTGAGCGTGAAGAGAAGTAGGCCTCAACCGTGCAGCCTGTTGAAACTGAAGTTCGATAGGCTTATGGGACTGCGGCTTCCCACAACGTACTGGGAACCCTGCCCTGATTGGCAACAACTTCTGACGCTTCTCGCATTCCGTTGGATTGGGGAGAGAGGCCGTACCTCATTCTAGCTTTCCTCATCCCGCTATCTGTCTTCTTGCTGTCCCTGAACACCTTCATATCCAGCGACTACCCTGCGAGCATCCTTGGGACCCAATACGCCCTCTGGGAGTATCACTCCTTTAGCTTAGGGACGCCGGGGCAGCTGATCGTGCAGACGGTCGACAAGGGGCTCCTCAACGGCCACTACTACAGTGCAATCTCGCCTGGCTTCGCGGTACTGTCGCTGCCTTTTGCGGCGCTGGGATTCGTCTTGGACGGAGGTTCATTTACGACGTTCGGTAACGCGGCTTTGTTGGACGAAGCGTTCCTAGCCTTTGCGGCTTCGTTGGCCACCGTCATCGTATACAAGATATGCAGGTACTACGGTCCGCCCGCCGCCAGCCTACTGGCAGCCTTTTCTCTTGCGTTCGGCACTTCTGTATGGCCTTTTGCAACGGTCATCTTCATTCACGAAGCCTCTCTGCTCTTTGCGGTCCTAGCGCTGTATCTTCTCCTTAAGGTCGTCAAAGAGGAACGAAAGAGCTGGAGGCTAGTCCTGGCAGGGATTTCCTTGGGGATCTCCTGCTTTGTCGAATACTTCGCCATCCTGCTCGTCCTCCCTTTCTTAGCCTACATGGCCCTCTCTCACGTGAAGTTGAGGAACATGGGGCTTCTAGGGCTTGGGTCCTTGACCGCTCCCGCGTTGCACTTTTCTTACAACTATATTGCCTTCGGCAACCCTCTGATTTTTCCGGAGCAGCTCAAGACCGGAGCAACCAGCCTGCTCTCGCAGTTCAGCTTTTCTGGCTTCGTGGAACACGTTGCTGCATACCTGGGCTCGCCTTACCGTGGCATCCTCTTTTTGGCGCCAATTGCTCTGATCGGCCTCTACGGCATCGTCAAGATGAAAGAGGACTCGGATTTGATTCCTGACGCGGTGCTCTTCCTGTCCTCCTTTCTGGTCGTCCTGTTCGCATATTCGGCGTGGCAGGACTGGGCGGGCGGGACGGGCTACGGGCCGAGGTTTCTCATATTGGCGATGCCCTTTCTTTGCATCCCAATCTCAGTCGTACTTGCGAGGGCCAAGGGGAAGGGCCTCATCTTGTTTCTTGCCACCTTTGTTTTCAGTTCGTTCGTGGAAGGAACCGGGGCACTGACCTCGGCCTTTTCTATATCCGGCGGTCCGCTAGATTACCAATTCCTAGAACTCAACCTGCCATGGCTCCTTCAGACAAGGCTCGACGTCTGGTGGCTCCCCCCGACTTATTGGGGCAGCGCTCTTTCCCAGTTGTGCGTGGCAGGGCTATTCGTTGCCCTCTGGGTAGCCACCGCATTCTTCGCTTTCTGGCTCTGGTTACCTAGCGACGTAGATGCGACTCATTCACATTAGTGGATCAGGTGTCTTAGCATAGGGTCAGTATCCCTGTATGGGCGTCCCGAGCAACCGAAGGCGTGGTTTTGGAATCAGTGCCTCTCGGGTCGTGTCGCGAGCTTGTGACTGCGAAGGGGCAGACCCAGGCTTAAGTTTGCCCAACCTGTAGTTTAGACAAACACGAATTGTACTTTCAGGGCCTTCCCTGTGACCTGTCATCTGGCCAAGACGGGAATCCTGACCGACGACGACCTCTCAATAGGTTAATCATCTTTATGTTATTGAAAACAATAGAATAATCAGACTGAGGCGGTCGGGTGTGGGCTTGGGGCTGCGAAATGGATAGAGGGAACCATGCCCACCTGAGACCTCAGCCACCAGAACATGATATTTTAAATCGGAGGGTCAAGCAAGCCATCTCCGAATGTCAGAGGACGTCGCGGCGGGAGAACCATCACAAGCACCCACGCCGAAAAGGAACTGGGGGGTGTGGGGAGTGTGGTTCGGCGTCGCCCTCCTCCTCTGGGCGGTCAGCTTCGCGGAGGAATACCTGGTCGTCCCTCCTTCGTTTGCCCCACGCCCTTTGGGCTACATTGTGGCGTCCCAGATCTCGTTCTTCG
Organism: uncultured Nitrososphaerota archaeon; assembly: GCA_963842885.1. Lineage (GTDB taxonomy): Archaea > Thermoproteota > Nitrososphaeria > Conexivisphaerales > DTJL01 > DATKKG01. The sequence continues at coordinate 30,476 of CAWJIE010000002.1, read as the reverse complement.
TTCTGTATCTGGTGCTGGTGCCTTTCGCAGGGTATTTCGTCCAGCAGAGGCTCAAGTCGTTCGACCTGATGGGGATCTTCGTCATGACCCTGGCCGCTGGGTTCCTGGTCGGGATGGTGCCCATGACCATTACACAGGGCTGCATTAGACTCCCTCCCTATCTCGCCAACGCATCTGGTACGTGCAGCTATCAGCTCGACCTGAGCATGCCCTTCATACAATCCCTCATACAAAACAACACAGTGGGCGCGCTGGAGAACGCGCTCAACGTCTCACTGGTCATGCTGGCAGGGGCGTTCCTTTCGCAGTGGCGCCGAGGTGCCCTTACGATAGCCAGCCCCGCCCGCAGTAAGAGCTTCCTCCTCGCAGCTTGGCTGGTAATAGGCTTCGTAGCGGTAGGAGCAGGGTCGGTCGCCATCGACTATCTGCTCTATCCTCCTGGGAATTTTCCACCGTGGTACACCGACCTCGCGCAACTACTGTCGGGTCCTGTCCTCGCCTTCTGCCTCGGCTTCCTCCTATATGGTCGACCTCATGAAGTCGGCATGAAGCAGCTGTTTTCAATGGTGGCCCTGGGGGGAATTCTGGCCTCCGTCATCACACAGGTGGCACAACGGACAGCACTCGCGCAGATGGAATCATCCGTCATCGTCACCCTCACCATAGGCACCTACGCCGCGTGGATCGTCCTGAGCGGCTGCCTCCTCTCTGTCTTCGAAAAGAAAAACAACATTGCTCTCAAGTGGCTGACCAAGATCTTCGTTCCTGTTGGAGGTCCTGACATATCAGAATTCGAGCACGACACCATTTCCTACGGGTGGCTTTGGAGCGTCTCAGCGAATTTTCTAGCCAGCATCGTGTCCCTCTATGGAGTACAGAGGGGGTTGGTGCACGAAAGCAACCCACTTGAGGTTTGGACATTTGCCTCAACATTCAATTTCTTTATCTCTACAGTCCTCCATGTTCTCCTGATAGCAACTCCATTTCTATTAGCGAACTTCTTCGTTCATCGATTCGAAAAGAGAAGGCGAAGGAGAGGAAAGTCAAAACCGAGAAATCCGAACACCACCGCGGACTTCCTTCTCATCATAGCACTTTGGCTTGTGATAGGTCTCACCTTTATAGACTGCATAAGAGACATTGTCATCGTTCTGCTCTAAGAGGTCAAATGTGATAACTTTGCTCTCTGTGAAGGCTTGGACCTGCGAATGGGCTGACTTCCTTCGTCTTTGTGTTATCATGGTGAGTGGAAGGAAGATTCAAAATGGACCTGGGCGTTATCCAGTTCAATGAGTCGGTGGAGGCGGTTCTTTACTGGGTTCTCAGCTGGATTCATTCTCGGATTCTTCTACAGGATTGCTTGGGTTGTTGTCACTCCTGATACGCTGGCTCCGTCAGAGTCCTATCTTTACAACAGCTTGTTCACTTGGGGCCTTCAATTCCTTCCTCTTGCCACCGTCGCATCTGTCATCATTCTTCGCTTGAAGGGCTCTGTCCGCTGGGTTGGGGCGCTTGGCTTCCTCCCTGGACTGGCTATGGCAATCCTATGATAGTAGATTTCTTGGTGAACCTCGCCTCTCGCAAGAAGGCTATACTACAACCGTGGCCCTCAGACGTGGGCTTGGACCTGCGAAGAAATGTGTCGACTAATGCGTAGGGTTTCATGACGAGTTAAATGCCCTAGCTAGCGGCTGAGGGTCGGCAGGCTTGGGTGGTGCTCCAAGTTTCGATAGCTAGTCATCCTTATCTCGTAGATGATGGCAGGGTAGCTGGACGATGGAAGGACTCGGGTGGAACCAGTGTTGAAAGGCCGGCCTTCGCCGGTGAGCAGCTCAATTCTATCGTGGGGCCTGTTCGTCCGTTGATGTGATCTAATGAGTCGTCCTCAAGTTCCTGATTCATCGGGGGGCTTGCACACGGAATCTGAATCGGTGGTCACGGTTCAACATCTTGTCAAAAGGTATGGGGAATTCGTTGCAGTCAACGACGTTTCCTTCTCGATACAGGAAGGAGAGATTTTTGGAATCATCGGACCTAACGGTGCTGGCAAGACCACCACGGTGGAGTGTATCTCTGGACTTCGCGTTCCGGATTCAGGATTAATCAGTGTCTATGGGCTTTCTCCGCAGAAGGATAGGAACAGGATAAGAGAATTTGTCGGTGTTCAACTGCAGGAAAGCCAGCTCCCTCCGCGCCTCAAGGTAGGAGAGGCGGTGAGACTTTTCGCCTCTTTCTACTCGAATCCACTAGATACGAACGAACTGCTCGAGTCACTGGGAATCAAGGAGATCGAGAATTCGGTTTTCAAGAAGTTGTCCGGCGGTCAGAAGCAGAGGTTGTCGATAGCGCTTGCCCTGGTGGGAAACCCTAAGGTAGCCATACTGGATGAGTTGACTACGGGACTAGATCCGGAAGCAAGGCGTGAGACATGGGCCCTCATAGAACGCATGAGGGAACGCGGCGTCACCGTGATACTGGTCACTCACTACATGGATGAGGCGGAAAGATTGTGTGACCGCCTCGCCCTCATCAACCATGGTATGCTTAGAGCACTGGACACGCCTGAAGCGATCGCAGCGCAGGCAGGAGGGAACAGGGTGCGTTTTGTCCCGTCACAGCCAGTTGACGACAAGACGTTGTATGCCATACCTGGTGTGAATCAAATCGAGAGGAAAGAAAGATACATAACCGTCACAGGCACGGGCGATCTAGGCAGCATCTGTCATCAACTCACTCGCGAGAATTGGAGTGCACGTCTCCGATATAGAAGCAAGAGGAGGAAACCTTGACGATGCGTTCGTGAAGCTGACCAGGGACGACGTGTCCGGTGCTTCAGGAGGGGTCCAACCATGACCTCGGTCCCGGGCGAATCGAAAGAGAAGGAATCACGGGGCCACTTTGCGGAACTCCTCAAGGTCGAGGGGAAGCTCGCCCTGCGAGAACCAACAGGATTGGGGGTGGGGATCGGTGTTCCAATCATCCTGCTCGTAGTATTCGGCCTCATCGGAATAGCAAACCCAGGGAACGTGGCCAATACAGGCTATACAGTCTTGGACCTTTACGTTCCAATAATCATGGTTTTTGCATTTATTTTCCTGGGAATCTATATCTTGCCTGTCACCCTGGTGAGGTATCGGGAGATGGGGTGGCTGCGAAGAGTCTCAACGACTCCAGAGTCTCCCTCGAGACTGCTCGGAGCCCAATTGAGCGTCAACCTCGTGCTGGCCTTGGCGGCAATCTTGATTGTCATCTTTGGAAGCGAATTGATCTTCGGGGCGCCACTTGACGTAAGTATTCCGTACTTTGTTCTCTCGGTCGTTCTCTCGATTGCGGTGATATTTTCTCTTGGCTTGGTTGTTGCGGCCCTGGTTCCATCACAGTCGGTCGCAACCGGCTTGACTGGGTTGCTGACCTTTCTCTTGCTCTTCCTTTCAGGTCTCTGGGTTCCGCCTGCCACGGTAGGTGGGCCATTGGCGACGATCATGTACTATTCTCCGTCTGGCGCGGCCGTTAGGGTTCTACTTTATTCGGTCTTTAATGCCACTCCGCCGCTTACCACTATACTTACGATGGTCGTTTACGCACTTATCTTCTCATTCATAGCGATCCGTTACTTCCGCTGGGAATAACGCATCGCGTGCACGAGCCTAACCTGCAGGTACTTCGCATCCCCACCTGCGGTGAATTCATGTCAAGGTAACTCATGACTAGCTATGACAACAAGGTTCGAAACCAGTCTGGCTGGAACCCCTGGCTGGACGTGGGCTTGGACCTGCGAATGGGCTGACTCAGTTTTAAGTTTGTCCAATCTGTAGCTTAGACAAACACGAATCGCCCTTTCATGGGTACTTTTGGTTATCTACTGCTGCTGGAAGTACTATGATATCGTCAAGACCGCTTCAAATTCGTTTCCGAGTGCGTGATGAGTAACGCTGGCTCAGCATGAAATATGCCCCTATCACGAGCGCGGCTACGGCCGCGACGATGGAGGCCACCGCTCCGATGTCCGTAACGTAATGCGCGGTCTCCACGTAGGATTGGCTTACGGTCAGGTCCAGGGTAGGCGAAGTGCTGTTCACGGTCCCCACCCATCCGGCGAACCTCTGGGTTCCAAGGAAGCCGGCCAAGTCGGGAGCGCTGTAGGAGAATTCCCCCGATGCAACGTTCGGCGGGGAACCCGAATTCTGGGCCACCCACCCTTCGAAGCCGCCGAATGGGGTCTTCAGGCTGAAATAGAATTCGGGGGAGTAAAGGTACTCGAGATAGAGAGGCCTGTCCACGACCAGCTGTCTCCCTTCGATCTTCGGCATTTCATCGCTGGGCAGCTGGAAGGGGGGGAGGGTACCGTTGATTCCCAAACTGGTTATGCTGGACAGCGACACCGAGGAGGCGTTGATACTCCCCCCTGTAACGCCGTATAGCAGACCATACGATACGGGATAGATCACGCCGGATTCCGTGTCGTTCGCTGTGAAGGACATATAGACGTAATACAGCGTGAGTCTCGAGTCGTTCACCCCGGCCTGACTCCAAGCCTCCAAGGCGGTGGGTATCAAGGAGCCCGAGTCGAACCAGGCTCCTTCAGCACCCAGTGGGATTGAAGGCAGGGAAAGATAGCCATTCGGAGGGCCAACAGTCAGCTCCACCGGGATGGGAGAGAAGACATAGTTGACTCCGACATACACGAAGTACTGCAGCTTGAAAACGGGGGTGAGGGTGTGGCTGCTGTCTATCGCAGGGTATGTGACGGTGTTATCAGTGGAGCCATTCTCCCATCCCAAGAACACGCTCCTGGTGAGGCCCTGGGTGAAGTTGAGAGGGAGGCTCACCACGGCGTCCGAGCCCGAATCGAACCACAGGTCTCCCGTCTGCGAGCTGGAGTTGTAGGGCCCGTCGTAGCCCTCCAGGATGATGCTGTACTGCTGAACTCCGTTGAGGTTCAGCGTCACAGGTTCCTCCAGGTCGGTGGAGAAGACCCACCCCTCCCTGCCGGTCGGCGTGTAGACGCCGTCGACGGTGAAGCCCGTCAGGGACATCCTGCTGTACGAGTCGTTGCTCCAGACCGCTGGAAGGGTGATGTTCTCCGGCCCGCAGTCGTACCATGCGTCCTGAGAGAGGCCGGCGGGGTCCGACCTGAAGCTGACGAGGCTCTGGTTCGTCCACGTCGCGACTTCGGTGACGTTGTGGTCAAGGAGGATGACGAAGGATTGATTTGAGCCGACATACCCGTCCGACGATGTGCTCTGCCATCCGGTGAGCGCTACCCTCGTCCCGGTTCCGGTCGATATGGCCGCCGGGGTCACGACGACCGCCGCCAGGTCTCCATAATCGTAGAGGCCAGCCCCCGTGACCGTCCCAAGTTCGCTGGAGATTGTGAGGAATATCTTGGTCACAGCCAGCTCCAGCACGTTGCTGGCCAAGGTCCCTGTGGCGTCCTGCACTTCCACCTCCACCTGATAGACGGAGGCCGTTCCGAGTGTCAGGTTGAAGTCGGGGCCCTCGGTGGCGGCTGATTGCAGCCCGTCTACGTACCAGCCATAGGTGATCTCCCCCACGGTTCCGACGGCGTCAGCCGAAAGCAGGATGGACTCCTTCGTGTAGTACTGGGACTTGTCGCTGGCAAGGGTCACGAGGGGCGAGACGTTCCTGATTATCAGAGAGGAGCCGTTGATCGAGACGCCGATCCCCGATGGCACGCTCCCCGACTGAAACGCCGTCCAGCTGGATTCGAACCTCGTCCCGTTAGAGACGAAATAGCTCTCCCTGCAGAACAGGTTGAAGGCGGGCACACCGCCGGTGGCATTGTAGACCTCTTCGAAGACGGTATAGCCCATGGATGAGGTGAAAGTGTAGTTGTTCAGGAAAGAGGACGAGACGAGGAAGTATCCCCCGCCTGTGCGCGCTTCCTCGTCGAGGAGGACGGAGCCGTTCTCCGCAGCCACCGTGTACGTGACGACGCCACTCGATATCGCCATCCTGAACCAGTAATAGCCGGAGGGGAGCTCCTCCCAGACCTGAGTATCGTAGACGGTTGTGGTGCCGTTCACGACGGTGCTCGATGTCGTCGCGGACCACGTGCCATGCCAGGCAAGGATTCCTATCTGGTCGTAGCTCGAATTGGAGTCGTAGGCGGACGCCATGAGAGGATAGTAGGTGTCCGCGACGCCGGGCATCCCTTGCGGGACGTAGAACTCTGCGTCAATCTCCTGCGCCGTCGCCTGCTGCGTCGTAACGGCGCCGAGGAACCACGGGGCCCGAGAAGGCGTTACCTGGTCCGTGGGCGCCGAGCTGTCTTCGGCGGAGGCTGGGGGATGGAGCAGGAAGAGGGTCGAGCCTGCGACCAGCAGGAGAAGCACCACGACCGTCGCCAGCACCCAATTCTGCACAATTGAAAATGCTGGCAAGTCCTATTTGAATGATGCCTCTCCCAAGCCTGCGAGGGGTTGCCTCACTCAAGCCTGCGAGAGGCTGCCTCAAGCCTTGGACATCTATTGCCGCTGTAAAGAATGACGATGACCACCAGCCTCAAACGTTGGCTTGGACCTGCGAAAATGGGCTGACTTGATTCATCATTGTGTTATTGGAACAATAGGTTGGTTGAGTGAGACGAAAGGAGAGCACCCTACAGCGACCAGATTCTAATGCGAAGCAGAACTCACGATGTTAAGATTCGGTAAAAGTAACTGGACGCCACAACTCCGAAACGAAAGAAGTGGTAAGTCAAGGAATCGGTGACAGGGTAATTACTGTCCATCGCTGGGCAAGACGCAGCGTTGGTGGGGCACAGGTTTACAGTCTCAGATATGAACGGAACGAAGAAGGCGAAAACAACGAAAGCCACCACGACAACCGTGACCGCAATGTAAGCCCTTCTCAAGTCAACTTGCCCCACTTTCCACCGTGCTCCCACACCAGAAACAGGAGGAAGCCCAGAACCAGCGGCACCGCAATCCACTCCACTACAGTCAGCAGGTACCATACGTCTGGCGCGGGCCCAAAAGAGTTAAGCGACGACAGTGGGCCGTAAGGCCCACCCGAGGTGAGGTTGCTCTGCGCCGTACCCTTGAAGTACACCGTATCGTTGACGATTTGGACAGTGCCACCGAAGCCGGAGTAGGGATCCTGAAGCATGCTTTCGTATGTGGCCAGATCCGTCTCCCAAGTGCCATTGCCAAGGTCCCTGAAGTAGTGGGTTCCCGACGGGTCGCTCTCCACTGCGCACCCGGGAGGCAGGGAGCTGCCGATAGGAAAGCCCTCGCAGTAGGCGACCGAAGAGTTATCCTGCGCGGCGGAGGGAGATATTCCCTCTGGGCTGGCCGGAGAAAGGGTGACAAGCGTACTGCCCACGTCTTTCATGGGGACGATGGGGACGAACAGCATGGCAGCCATGAGGGTGAACCCAATGACGAGCGCCATCCACTTCCTGTCCGTCTTCATCTGGCTACTAGGTATAGTCACTTGGGCTATTATCTCTAGACCTTGGAACACGCAGTCCGGTGTCTATTGCTGCTGGAAAGACGATATGCGAAACCCCTAGAGTGGCTAGGCCATGTTGTCGTCGGTTGTTCTGCGATGGCGCCAGTACCGACAGCAACCGAAGACGTCCCAGAACCGGATCGCCCTTCTGTCTGCAATCTCCGATGTGCTTTATCGTTCCACCAGGGCTTCAAGGAAGTATGCCGGGAAAAGGTCTCGATGGATGCGAAGGAAACTCATGAAGTGCGAATCGAGCACGTACGTGACCGCATAGTCCGTTTCGCTCCTTACGCTCCTGCCGTAGGTCTGCACTAGCCGGAGCGCCGTCTGCCAGTCATACCAGGTCTGGTTCCTCTGAAGCAACACCGCGGTCCTCCTGTCGGAAAGGTCCGGGTATGGAACCTTGACTATGACCTGAAACCGGGACAGCTCGTCCTTCAGGTCCACCCCTTGGAAGAGGCTCGGGGAGATCAAGACAGACCCGGTCTTCACGCCGTGCCCTCGCAGGAGTCCAGACCTATCGGGGTTCCCTTCGGTTGTAGTCAGCCTATCCCTGTTCGGTTCCGAGAGATGCTCCATTATGTAGTTGACCTGTTTGTATGAGGTGGTGTGTACCACCCCCCTCTCTCCCGGGTGATTGCTCATTATCTCGTCGATCGCCCGCGAGATGATTGGAAGGGAAGCCTCCATGGTCGCCTGGTTCAGCTGGGCCACGTTCAGGGCGCGTATCTTCCTGTTCTCCACCGGAAACGACGACTCGGACACTCGGACGAAGCATGCCTCCTCCTCTCTTATTCCGAGCACGTCGCACAGCCTCTCCTTCGAGAAGACCGTGGCTGACATCAGGAGTATGGAATCAGCCACGCTGAAGAGGGGTGCCGTATACTTGCCGACGAGGATCGGCTGGAACCCGACCTCTTCGACAGAGCCTTCACCGTCCTTCTCCAGGCTGCTCACCACCCAGTTAGTGGGATTCGCCTTGAGGTCCTCCGCGAAGCTCATGATCGCGTCGACCATGTCCATGCATACGGCGACCCTCCCCTGTTCGTCGTCTCCTGCATGGCTTGAATCCAGGAACTCCTCAAGCTCCTCCTTGAAGCGGAGGAGCACGTCCAGCCAGGAGGCCGGATTGTCCCTGCCCATGTCGGGTATGACGAGCTTCTCTCCGTGCCTGACCCTGTCATGATAGGGCTGTAGCGCGCTTCTCTCGAGGGCGAAGGATGCGAAGCTCACTATCTGCTTCTCAAGGTCGTGGACTTCGTCGCAGACGAGGAGGCGTCGGTGTGGTATGTCCCCTGCGTGCTTCATCTCGCTGAAGAAGAACGGGTAGTTGTAGACCGTGCTGGGAGCATCGAACCCGGACCACTTCTGGTCGTAGTAGAGGCAGAGCCTACCGTCCTTGAGCCGCTCGCACTTGGAATCACCCCCGCACCTTCCCAGCTTGTGCTCCTCGTACTCTTCGAAGGTGAGGTAGTGGGGGCAGTCCTTGAGCTTCCAGTCGGCCCTGCACCTCCCCTTGTCGCACTGCAGGAACGCCCCGGAGGTCGTGGGCACCAGGCACCGGAAGTTGGACCTCCCCTTGACTACAGGGAAGCCGAAGTCGGCGGCGTACTGCTCCTGCAGCTGTTTCGTCGACGTCAGCACGTGGGCCGAGGCCAAGTGTCTGCAGAAGGTGGCCGCGACGGCGGACTTGCCGAACCCCACGGGCGCTTCGAGTATTATGAACCGTTTCGAGCCCAGGGCCGCCCCTATCTGTTCGATGACCTCCTTCTGGTGCGGCCTCATCGACTCGTATGGGAAGCTGCCTGCCAGCGTGGAATCCTTTCCGGCCTTCTTCGTGTCTTCCCTGTATCCGCATCTGACGCAGACGGACGAGCCTGGGCGAACGGCTTTCATGCGGTTGTTGCATCGAGGACAGAACTTCACCGAGCGGACCTGTCACTGAGCCGGTCGGCCTGGGCTTAAATCCGTAGCTGCCCTCTGATACGCCGACGGCCAAGATAAGGAAGCTCCCTCCACCCCGCATGCTTTCTTGAATGCTCTGGGAGGTCTAGTCTTCAATGCTCGCAACACTAGAGGACTTCCGATCTGAACTGACCAGAGTGGCCAAGGACATCGATGACCGCGACCTGGAAGACGGCGCTGGACAGGTGATATTGGCCCTTTTCAAGAACGTGGACGACAGGATTGGGCAGAGGGACATCCTGACGCGGGAGGACCTTTCAGCCGCCATGCGCCTCCTGTCGACTCCGCCCGGAGGCGACTGCCGACTTGAAGAGGGTCATCTGCGTCCCATCCTGACCGCTTTCCGTCTCCTCTGGGCAGGACACTACAGGGAGCTTGTGCTTGAGGAGAAACACTGCTGGGGGGAGAAAGGATATCGTGCAGAAGCCATCGAGAGGTTCCGAAGAAGGGTCTTCGAGCACACGCTCTCATTCACCCACGCTACGCCCCGCGGCGGTCCGACAGGTTGATCCCAGCGTCAGCCGCTGCTGGTTCCTTTACTGTCGCCATCGACGACCAACCAAGGTCAAGTTAAAGCGCACGGAACATAACAGAAGACTTCTCACTGCCGAGCGAACACAAGTCTACTGAGACAAAGGCACTTTTGAATACAAAGCGTCTCATGTGAAGTACAGTTGACCTTCTAACCGTCTCATACAATGACCTCGAGGTATGTTTCGCTTTGAAAGGGCTCACTTAATCTGAAATACAACCAGTTCATATGGATTCTTGGTGTAAAACCCGGGCAACCGGGGGTCTTCCCCTTGAGATGATGCCTGTGGATGCAGGCTGGGATTGGGGGGAAGACTCACCAATTCTGTATTCCCCAACCTGTATTGAAGACGATCTTTGACTTGAGCATGTCGTATTCCAGGGGATCATTGCGCTCGAACTTCATGAAACAGGCCCCTGCGACATAATCCGCTATCTGGATACATTTCTCGCGGGCCGAGTCAACATGGTGAACTTCGACTTCGGGCTCGGCCAGGTCGGCCTCCATGCTCCTCCAAGAGAGCTTGTTAGCGAAATATCGATTGAAACTCTGGATGCCCTCCGCGGACATCCTCCTATCCATCCTCACTATGACCTTCTTTGGATGGAGACTCAGCAGGCCTGAGACGATGTAATGTGCACAGAGATAGTTGTAAAGGACCCCTGGCTTGTCTCTGAGATCCAGTTCAACAGACTCTTTGTTGACCACTACAACCCCCACCTTAGCATCCAAAGCCGCAATGGTCTCAAGAAGCTTGCTGCGCACCTTGGGCGAGTCCCGGCTATGCTTGAACTCCTTGATGGATACCCGGTTGTGAAGCCTCAACGCCCTGATCAGATGGATGATGTTCGCTCTGGCCCTGTCGGGCTGGGAAGGGATCACATAAGCCACCACGAAATATCGGGTGGCCCGCCTGCCAAAGCCGAGGTCACCGGCCTCGTCCACGAACACTTCGACAAGCCCATCGACCATGGTCCAGATGTAGGAGCGATGTAATCTTATCCTTTTGCTTCGGCAAGAGACCAACTCCAATTGGCCTAGACAAAAAGGTTGCATAATAGGCTCTGATGGCAACGGAGAGGCCACTTAAGGTCCTTCCCAGCATAAATGGAGACATAGCCGCCGCCAGGGCTAGAACCAAACCTGCTCCTGATAGGGACTCGAATAGTTCAAGATGGTCGCAGACCTGTTCGGCCAAATGATATGTCTGAATTAACCGTCTAATAGCAAAGTAAGTTTGTTTATTGTTTTGCTGGGACGATTCTAAGTTTGCCCAACCTCTAGCTTAGGCAAACAAGAATTGTACTTTCAGGGCCTTCCCTGTGACCTGTCATCTGGCCAAGACGGGAATCCTGACCGACGACGACCTCTAAATAGGTTAATCATCTTTAAGTTATTGAAATCAATAGGTTGATTGGAGGAGAAAACCCTCTATTGGTATCACTTCGGTGGGACCAGGCAGATAGTCGCATCCGTCCTCTCTGAGCTTATCTGGTCCTTTTAGGTCAGAAGCTCATGTTGGAGGGGAGCTTAAGGTGGAGGGGAAAAAGAAGAAGGTCATATCCGCTATGTCGTAGTAGCCTCCATAGCCAGCGATCCCTCCACCCAGAGGGATCCAGGCGAACAGATTCATGTTCGTCTGATTCGAACTGAAGACCAGGCTGATGGTGCGAACCACCGAGTCGTTGATGATCGAAGATTCCTCGCCGCCAGGACCATAATATGAATAGTTGGTGCCGTTCTCGGCTGTGATGAACCTGGGGTTCTCCATGACCAGCGATGCGAGTACCTTGAAGCAGTCGCCGCTCCCGAGCTTGTCGCATACGTCATCGGGAATCACGTAGTGATACAGTTGGTCCTGCAACGAGGAAACCTGGGATTGAAGAGATGAGATCTGACTTAGCTGGCCTGAAACCTCGAATTCCTGAACCACAGCAACTGCAGCCAGTAGGAGCATCGCAGCGACAAGGCCAGCCAGGATAGTTCTGCTGAGGAGGACCTTCCTGTCGTCGCGAGATTCTCCGGAGCCAGTGCCCTTGGAGGTGGACACAACTCTCAGCGCCTCCTTCCCGTCATCAGTCAGTGAATAGCTACCATCTGGTTCGCTTCTGACCATGCCGCTAAGCTTCCCGAGGTGGAACTGAAGGTGGCCGCTGCTTTCGAGACCAACCTTGCGCCTCAGCTCCGAGAAGCCTAACGGGCCGTCTTCGAGGGCATGAAGCATCTTGATGCGAATGGGGTGACCTAATGCGTCGAACAGCTCCGCCGGTGACTTGTCAAAGCTCGCAGCGTCGGGCTCGTCGGACATAATATCATGGTACGCTGGCTCGGAGATATAATACCACGTTCGTGGACAGGCAGGGACAAGTGACCCCTGCTTCAGTCTACGAAAATGGTAAGACGCTGCTAAGGACGTAGGCTTGGACCTGCGAAAATGGGCTGTTAAGCCATGACTTTAGAAGAGATGGGAGGCGTTACGGCAAAGTAAATTCGCAAGGAAAAGAATCTCCGTCTGAGGTCAGCAGATTAATGACGACCTGTTGGCCACTGGTGAACTTCTCTCCTCCCACGGCAGCGCCCGAGCTGTCCAGGTAGAACTGAGTCGAGAAGTTCTGTCCCACCTTGACCTGCACAGATATGGGCGAAGCGACGACGACGCCTTGCTTGGACGACTCGCTCAGCTGATAGGTAATGGGCCAATCATTGGTGGGGATGTAGGAAGTCCCGTTCAGCTGAATCTGACTGAGGATGGTCACGACATTGCCATAGTTAGCAGCGTACAGGCTGATGTACCAGCAGGGAGGCGTCCCGTCAGTAGGACAAGTGGCCAACAGTGTGGCGTTCGAGGCGATAAGCAGCGTCTCACGCGGCTGATTGAGATCAGTAAACGTTGGGCTGACCAACCCCAGCCCAAAAATAAGTGCTGCCGTAACCAAGACCGCGGCACAGGCCAATAGAATTAGTCGGAGCTCGTACTTGTCCAATACTAGATTAGATGGAGTCGGCAAAAGTATTAAAGCGTAACCAGGTCGTTTCAGAGACATTCGTCTGGGGCATGGGATTCTTGGGTAGGGCTCACATGTAGGCTTGGACCTGCGAAATGAGCTGACTCGATTCCGCTGATGCTGGGGGAGTCCGGTACCGACCTCGACGACCCTGTCCTTGGCATTCTTAGGCACAACACTATTATACTGATGCCTCCAATGTTTCACCTAATGTTCGTGAGGGTCAAGAGCATCGGTGGGAGAAGGTACGCCTACCTGGTCGAAGGAGTGAGGGAGGGAGGGCGGGTAAGGCAGAAGACCCTCTGCTACCTTGGGCCCCTCCCGAAGCTAGCCTCCGGCGTCCCCGAAGATGTCAGAAGGGCGGCCGAACGGTCTCGACGGGTGGACTGGAGGAAGGTGAACGACGAGATAGGGAGGATCCCCCTCACCTTCGCGGAGGCCCTTGAGGCCAGGCGCCGGCAGTTCGCCGTCTCGCTCAGGACGAGGGAGGGAAGGCGCCGGGTCTCCATTGGGAGCCTCCCCAGGGTCGAAGGAGAGCTCTCCGCGCTCGCCAAGGTCGCTCGCGCCAGGTTCGCGGAGATGTTCGAGGAGGTCGGAGAATCGACCTATCGCATGAGGTGATCTCCGCACGAGCCCAAGGTCCGCAGGACGCCCTGCCAAGGATGGAATGAAGAGACGATTCTGGGGTCCGAAGGAGATTGTATCAAAGCTGAGAAAGGAGCCGAACGAGCTGAAGAGGAAGATGCTGCTCATCGGGTACATCTCAAGCCGGCTTTCAAGGCGCGGAGGTTCCGTCTTCCTGGTCGGAGGGCAGGCCGTGGAGACCTATACGGCGGGTCAGTACACCACCGGGGACATCGACATCACCACAACGGACCGCGAATCGACCGAGGAGGTCCTGGCCCAGATGGGCTTCGTACGGGAGGGGATGGTCTGGCTCAACGAGAGGCTCGCGGTGGCCGTCCACATAGTGGGGTCCTACCCGTCCAGGACGGAAAAGGCCCGCATCATCGAAGTCGGACCCTACGAGGTGAGGGTCGTCGGGGTCGAGGACCTGATAATCGACAGGCTGGCGGCGGCGAAGTTCTGGAAGAGCGAACGTGACGCCGAGCAGGCTTCGGCCCTCTTCCATGGCTTCGTGGACCGATTGGACATCGATTACCTTCGGAGGAGGGCGAAGGAGGAGAATGTGGAGGGCCTCCTTTCGAAGGAAGCTGGATACGGCTCGGAAGACGCCGCCCGATAGCGCCAGCCATCTCGGCGTCTCCGTTGTCCGCGATCGAGTCGCTTTGCCGGGAGAGATAGACGGCGTCAACTAGGACAGGCTTCTGTGTCGTTGTCGGTCGTTCTGCGATGGCGCCACTGTAGACAGCAACCGAAGACGTCACAGAACCTTCAGATGTACTCCGCGGTGGCGGTGCATCTCTTGCACGCGTCGCCATCTAACTCAATCCAGTCTTTGCTCTATCTTGCCTACGGCGTGACGAAGGTCTACGCCTAACTCTACAACTCGACGGCTCCACCACTCCAGTGGCCTTACCTCTTGCTCTCGGTTCTGGCCTGGATTGCAGTCGGCCAGCCTTCTGTGAACGGCTCACTCGCCGGAAGCCCTCCTCAGGTTACAGTAGTAGCCATCCCCTCATCTATCCGGGGTCCTGCCAACGCCACGGTATACAACGTCATCGCGGCCTCAAACGACTCGAAGGGCGTCTACTTCCTGTACGTGCCCAATGCCTGCGACGGGGTCTGGCTCGCGGTGGGTTATAACCCGTCCGAACCGCCAACCATACCATCCCATCCCATATTCGATTGTGTAGTGTCGTCGAGCGTTTACGATGTCAAGATAGTCGGGGTGGCTGGTGCGACGGTTGTCTACCTTCCGACATCGCCCTAGGGTTCGTATACGGTAATCCTGAACGTGGGCTTGGACCTGCGAAAATGGGGAGCCACCGAGAGATGAGTTCTCCGCTGCGAAAAAGTCTACGGGACGACTCTCCAGCCGATTAGAGGCTTCCCGAACGCGTGTTCGATTCAGTGGCATTAATTCCTGATTCAGCGGCCAAAGCCTTATCTTGCGGGGGACAGCACTTACAAATGGACGCAATGAAGGAGAGAACGGAGCAGGTAGTTGTTGCTCTCGTCGTTGTCATCGTAGCCCTACTAGCCGTCTACAGGATAGCGGGAGAGACTTCACAGGCTACATTCTCGACACTGATCGACCTAGGCACTTCGTATACCGTCTCAGGGCACCAGCAGCTGGTGATAGCCAACATAAACGTGACCGCCTCGCAAGCATATCTCAACGGTGGATTTGAAGGCAGCGGGAGTTGGTACTTCGTTGTTGTAGAGGAATCCCAGTACGCCAACTTCAGCAGGAACCCCTTCTTAGCCGTACAGCTTGGTCAGAACGTGTGGGACCTCCGCCTGGTCAACCCATCCTTCAACACCACCATGTCATACCAGCTTCGGCAGGGAACCTACTACGTCGTGCTCTACAATCCGAACGACAGCCAGGTCGTAGTGAACGCTACAAGCGACCTTCAGCTCCAGAGATACAGTGCATACCCTAAAGTCACAGTCCACTTCGGAGGAGTCCATACAACGGTGCCCAGACTGCTCCCGTTCAATTAACCTGTTGTCCAAAATAGGATAAAGATGATTAACCTATTGAGAGGCCTTCGTCAGAATGATAACAACGCCCTCTTTCCTGTTGGACGTCATAACCTGGGGTATCTATTGCTGCTGGAAAGAAGAGCGACATGAGAGAACAGAGGCCACGTGATGATCTCCTTAAATACATGTCATACAAGTAATACTTGCGGTACAGCATGACCGAAGCCACCTCAGTGAGGCTCTCCGATGAGACCTCCAAGAAGCTGAACGAGCTTGCCAAGGCCCTCGATAGGCCAAAGACCTACATCATCAAGAGGGCCCTGCAGGAATACCTGGACGAATACGAGGACTACCTGATCGCCCTAGGTCGGTTGAACGACAAAGAGGACAGGATCGTCTCGGAGAAGGAACTGAGGACGAAGCTTGGCCTATAGGATAGTCTACAAGTCCTCCACCTACCACGACCTGAAGCAGCTGGACAGGGGAGTCGCGGACAGGGTGCTGAGAGAGGTCCATGAGGTCCTTTCGAAGGATCCAGGTGCGGGGGAGGCCTTGAAAGGGGAGTTCAAGGGGCTCTACAAGTTACGGGTGGGGGAATACAGAGTGATATACGCGAGGGCGGGCGACACCGTGCTCATCCTCAGGATCAGCCACAGGGGAAGGGCATACTCGTAGCTCGCCAGCGTCCAGTCCGAGGAGAGCCACATATTATTAACCGGGGACGGCTTACCAGACTCCGCGGAGCCGGGTCGGTTGCCAAAGAAAGCTAAGAAGGTCAAGAAGGCCGTGAAGAAGGTAGCTGTACCAGCCAAGCCAGAAGAGAAGAAGGCCTAGGCTTAGCTTAAACATTTGAGCTGTATTTTTTTCTACAATAGAAGATTGGCTTGAGACTCCCTCGCAGCTGTCCGAACTGCCGCGCTCGCCTTTGTGCGCCACCAATCATCCAACCGCATCTAGTCATCTTGTATTCGCCATGCCTAGTATTTGGGAAAGACCTGTACGAGTGGTGCGCCATACAGGACGGCGCGCGGGGGCGTTGTGTCGGGACGGAGCTGCGCTCCGGCTTTCATGAAAGTCGGCGCTTTCCAAAGAGCGTATATCGCAGTGGGGCAGAAGAGTTAAGTGGCATGAGCCCTACGGACGAAGACGCCGTAGGGAGGAGCGAGGCCGACTACTCCCTGCTCCTCTCCAACATGCCGGACGGCTTCGCCTACTGCAAGATCATGGTCGATGCGGGCGGGAGACCCGTCGACTTCCTGTACCTGAAGGTGAACGACAACTTTCAGAAACTCACCGGCCTGAGGCCCGCCGAGGTCGTCGGCAAGAGGGCCACCGAGCTCTTCCCCAACTTGGCCTCTTCGAAGTTCGATTGGATAGGGACCTATGGCCGGGTTGCCCTTGAAGGGACCGACGCCTCCTTCGAAGAGTTCTTCGAGCCGCTCCAGAAGTGGTTCCGCATCTCCGCCTACTCGCCGGCGAAGAGCAATGGTTGTGTTATGTCATCTACTGGTTAAGATTGCCTTGCTCAAGGGGACGGTTTCACATGCTACTTTGAATTCATTAATGTTAACCGTTGTCCCATCGATGCTGGTGACATTAGTGCCTGTAGAGACATCGTCACCAAGACTTTTTTTAATATCAGCCAACGCTTGATGTCTTGAATAATCATCCGGTCCGTAAAGTATGTAAAGCAAATATATTCTCCGCTAATTCTTTGTTTTTGAAGTTCAGCTTCAGTTTTGATAATAGTCTGCTATGGTTTGAGTTCAAATCAATCCAGTTATAAACAAGTCTGACTTCTCCCTGTTTGGTAGTTACCTTACCGTCAAGACGGGCAGTATGCAGCAGATGTAAGACATCTTTGATTTTAGGCCCTTCTTTAATACCCATTTTCTTTAAATCATCACCGTTCAGGCGTGGTTTAATATGTTGTAATCTTGACAGGAAAAGCATCAATATTCCTTTCCACCGTCGTAGAATCTGTCGCCAGCGAGTTAGCCACAATAGCCAGTTGGCTGTAATTATGAAGTAAAAAATATATGTCGCTCCGGATTAGTCCGGTTTTATCTAAACCGGGTAATTTATCTTTTAGTTCCATTGTTTCTTTCAATATTTTATTAACGGCTCTGGTGAAATGAAAACGTGTCAGTAAATTGTCCAGTTCTATATTGGTCAAGCGGTAAAACAATAATGCGAGATAGACGGCAACCAGAGAAGAATTCGCTAATCCTATCTCTCTTGCTTCTTCGTACCTTTCGCAAAGCCATTCATCTATTTTCAAGCCCGGATGAATCTTAGACAAAATACCCAGGGTTGCTGCACGGTGTAATACTTTTTCCGGATATTTTTCTTTTAAGACCAGTTCCAATTCATGACGAATCCGGTCGCTACTGATAGTATCCAGCAAATTGATATCACGTTTAAGCAAACGCAGCGTAACGGGTTCGATAACAAAATCCAAACGTTGTTCATAGCGGATAGCACGCCATATACGGGTAGCGTCATCTATAAAACTATTTGTCATGTAAAACCCTGATTTGCTTGTTTTGTAAATCTTGATATCCGTTATAGGGATCGAATAACTCTCCGTAGTTCTCCGGAGCCAATGATACTGCCATTGCATTAATGGAAAAATCACGACGCATGAGATCGATGTTCACGGATACTGGCACTTACCTCGGGTAATACCCCAGGCTTACTGTATATTTCAGTACGGGCGGTAGCAAAATCTATACTCCATTCTATGCCATTTTACATTGGCTGTACGAAATTCCGGATGCAGGGTAATTTTTACATTGGTCGGTCTTAATGCTCGTGCCAGGGCAATCGCGTCGCCTTCTACTAAATATCTATATCCGTATTGGATAAACCGAGCAGTAAATCACGTACTATTCCGCCGACCAGAAATATTTTCATACCGTGCTTCGCTGCAGTTCTCCGGTCCTTGCAGGAAACCAGTAATATATTGGCAAAATTTTGTTATTCTTGTTACTCACTTTTATATTTAACTACAATCAAAATTAAACATATTGGCTAAACAATCAATGTTCAATGTGATTCATATGGTGTTAGAAATATCATCCGTATCGGAGAATCATAAATGCTTATATTTTGCCATTCTCAGATATACTTACTAAATTAATATAGTTTATGAATATAGTAGCAGTAGTCGGTATGCCCGGTTCAGGAAAATCAGAAGTCACCCATGAATTCGAAAAAAACGGTTATCTTCGTATCAGATTCGGTGATATCACCGATGAAGAAATAGCTAGACGTGGGCTCGTCCTTAATGAAGAAAATGAACGTCATGGTCAGAGAATCGCTCGTAAAAAATCATGGCATGTCAGCCTATGCCAAATTAAATATGCCTAAAATAAACGCCGCTTTGAAAAATTCCAATGTTGTGCTCGATGGTCTTTATTCCTGGGAAGAATTCTGATTTTGAAATCAATTTACGGTGATGCCTTAAGCTGGTTGCCGTTTGGGCTTCACCGGAAACCAGGATACCCGCCCTGGCGACGAGGAAATCCGTCCGTTAACGCGTGAAGAAGCCTCGGCAAGAGATAAAGCGGAAATTGAAAATATAAACAAAGGCGGTCCTATAGCTATGGCTGGATTTCACATTGCTTAATGAATCATCACTTAAGAGTCTACAGAAAAGAAACTCGAAAGGTTATAAAATTCTTAAGATGAATGATTATATCAGACCGAATCTGGATGAGTATTTTTTAAAGCTGGCCACGGTAGTTGCGGAACGTTCTACCTGCCGCAGGCATCACATGGGTGCGGTGGCGGTTAGAGATAAACATATTCGGCTACCGGATATAACGGTGCCGCAGCGAGTCTGAAAGATTGTCTCGAACTAGGCTGTTTGAGAGATGAACTAGGAATCCCTTCCGGTACCCGTCAGGAAATATGCCGGGCCATCCATGCGGAACAGAACGTCATAATTCAAGCCGGTCTGCACGGAGTCAGTCTTGGAGGGCAGTACGATATATTGTACCCACACTCCATGTGTATTATGTGCTAAGATGCTGGTAAACTCACGTATCAAACGATTCGTCAGCTATCGTAAATACAATGATGATGAGTTTTTAAGCTCTATTCCGTGAAGACGAATATCACGTAGATATATGTAGACCGTCCCTCATTCTACGATCAGCTATCTAGACTAACTTATTTACATAACCGGGATGTGTTATAATTAACTTAGAGGATAATTATTTAATGCTTAGTACCAAATTCATTGTTAATCCTGCCGCCGGTGCTAATTCCTCTCGCCGGAAATGGGCGGTTATCCTGGACTTGTTAAAACACCTTGGTCTTCATTTTGACTATCAATATACCCAAGGTTCGGGTCATGCCATAGAGCTGGCGAAAGAAGCGCCGCAGAGGGTACGAGCCGCATCGTTGCGGTAGGCGGCGACGGTACGGTGAATGAGGTTGCCAACGGTATTTAAATTCACAAAATTCCAAAGATGCGGTACTAGGTATAATCAGTACCGGTACGGGCGGCGATTTTATTCGTTCCGCCGGTATTCCGGGGACTACGTGAAAGCCTGTTCGACGCCTATCCAGCCCCGGCCGGTTATCGATAGACGTAGGCATAATCGAATACTTCATAAAAAAGGCCAGAAATTACACGGTTCTTCCTTAATACGGCCGGAATAGGGCTTGATGCGGCGGTAGTGGAGAATACGGGAAAAATACCGAATATTTTGGCGGCACATCCCTATCTAATGGGATTGGTACGGACCCTGCTAAGTTATAAAACAAGCATGTAATAATAAGGAGCGGCGGTAACATTGACAAACAGCGTGTCGTCAGTGTAATCGTTGCCAACGGCGGTTACGCCGGAGGCGGTATGAATTTTGCGCCTTTTGCTAAACTGGATGACGGATTATTAGATACGTTATTGTCGGAGATATGGGTAAATTGGAATTTATTAAAACGTTTCCAGAGTATATAAAGGCACACATATCCACCTGCCCAAAATCAAGTTGGATAAGACAACCGATATCTCTGTCGAATCATCCGAACGGGCTCTCGTTTACGCTGATGGCGAATTTTTAGGAGAAGGACCCGCAGATTCAGTGTGGTTCCTGCCGCTTTACGTTTAATCGTCTAACGTAATACCGCTCTCAACTAAACATTCTTCCCCTGATATATCCCTTTGACCTCGGTCTCCCGAGGAAAGGTTTAAGAAAATCAACTGTAGCACACGAGCGTTATGCTGTGACCGAAAACCATATGAGTTATAACAATCATCTATTAAGGCCTGAACGTCCATTGTACCCTGCGTCCCAAACTGCGTTATGTACCGCCACGCCACAGCAGTAATAAACTCGACCTTGTTTTACCCAATGCCATGATATTTTTCGGTAAGTGGACGATTTCATTAAAAGTAACGATATAACATCCGGGTAAAAGAGTAACGCATCCGGCATTGTCAAAATCGATCCACTTCAGGCTCGATATAACACGGCGGCTGTTATCGATTTCGATTCTACCCGGAGTTTGTAACGTTGCTATTTCTTTTAAAGTGATATCGAACCCGTTCGGCTGTAACTGCTCCTCGATATTGCAGTATCCTTCAAGCAAAGGCGGCTGTTGTGTAATTAGCCGTTTGATATCTCTGCGGAAAGGACGGACATTTTGGTTTATAATTTCCTTTTGTTTGTTCTGGTTTCTTGAATCAATGATCATAGCTAAATAAATTTTCTAAAACGCAGTATAGCATCGTCGCTATATTTGTGTCTATATAATAATAATTGACAAAATGAATAAATTATAGTTTATAATTAAGTCATTCTGTTTAGGGAATACGGCCAGCATAGAAATCATGAGGAGGGAATAAATAATGGCGGTTGAAAAATTGTCACCGATAGTAGTGCCGACTTACCGGCCCCATGATAAAGGACCTCGATATTTCCGTTGTACCTCTATATGTACGGTTCGGGGAACAAGTATATAGGGATGGTACAGATCACGTAATGAAAGATACAAAAACTCCTAATATTACCGGTGACGAGTTTTATCAACGTTTATCCACTGGCACTATTCATCCCAGTACTATTCAGCCCAGCCCTCAAGATTTTGCCGAAGTATACCAGAAATTATCAAAAGAATGTACGGGCATCGTATCCATACATATTTCCAGTAAGTTAAGCGGTACTTATAACTCGGCATTACAGGCTAAAATAGGTATAAAAGATTGCTCCATTGAAGTTATCGATTCGCAGGTACTCAGCATGGCACTGGGTCTAATCGTAATCTCGGCGGCAAAAATGGCCAAAGAAGGCACGAATCTTAATGATATTGTTACGGAAGTAAATAAATTAGTGTCCTCCGTACATCTTACGGGTGTACTCGACACCCTTAAATACGTACTGCTGGGTGGCCGTATCGGTAAGGCCAAAGCATTACTAGGTTCTCTTTTAAATGTTAAACCGGTGCTTTCGCTAAAGGATGGTGAAGTCGTTCCGGCGGGGCAGGTACGCAGCCGCAGTAAAGGGATTGACCGCCTGGTGGAGATTGCCAAAGGCGATGGTAACGTTAGTGAACTCACCGTAGTATACAACACGACACCGGAAGATGCAGTAATTTTGGCCGATAAGATAGCCTCGGCTAAAATTATTAACAGGAGTAAAATAATCGTGTCCCGAGTAGGTCCGATGCTCGGTGTCCATATGGGACCCGCAGCGTTAATCGTAAGTTATTTGGAAAAACAAAAAGAGTAATTAAGAGCCGGTTATTTAATAGCGTATAACTTACCATCTTCCGAACCGATATAAAGGATGCCATTCACCAGGGCGGGAGAAGATTCTACAGTGCCGCCGGTTTCTAATTTCCATATTTGCTGTCCGCTGGCTGTGTCAATAGCATATATATTCCCATCATCATTACCGAAGAAAATGGTACCGGCAGCTACAACCGGTGAAGATTCAAATAATTTGCCCGTTGTAAACATCCATAAAGTCTTATGACTCTGAGTATCGACGGCGATAAGGTTATTATCAACCCCGATATAAACCGTATCATTCGAAATAGCAGGCGACGTATGCATTCCCGTGCCCAGACTAACACCCCATAGCGATCCTGATTGTGGAGGTGGTTCAGGCAAGATCCCCATAAGCCAAAAGTTTATCCACCATTTTCTTATATCAAATTCCCAAGGCCAGCTGCGTGCGTTGCCGTCAACGGCATACAAACTACCTCCCGAGTTTCCAAAATAAACAGTCGTGCCGTTAACTGCCGGAGATGAATCGGTAGAATAATAAGTCTCGAAATGCATCCGGAACCTACCCGAGGAAGCATCCAGCGTATACAGCGCATCTCCGGCACAAACATAAACTATACCGTTGGCCACCACTGGGAGACCCTTGTACCAGACCTCTTATCTTATAGTGCCAAATTCGCTTACCGTCACTGACTTTTCACGCATATAAATAACCGTCGTCGGCACCGAAATAAACCACACCCCCGGAGACTGCCGGAGAACTTTTAACGGCATATTTTGTTTTAAAAGACCAAATTTTGGTGCCAGTTTCTGCGTTTGACGGCATAGAAATAGCCGTCATTAGAGCCGAAATAAACGACCCCATTCGCTACCGCCGGTGAAGATTCTACCCAGCTCCCGGTTTTAAATGCCCATTTCTCTTTACCGGTAGCGGCATCTATCGCATAGAGTTTATAATCCCGGGAACCGACATAAACTGTCCCATCGACTACTGCCGGTGAAGAATGTATACCCGCACTGGCGGCGAACGTCCAGAGTACCTTACCCACGGGTAGCTGTTCTACCTGACCTGAAACCCCGGTACGCTGCTGGTTTTGACGGAACATTGTCCAATCGCTAGCTGTAGAGTTGGAATTAAGCGAAATAATAGGCTTGAAAAAAACATCGGTCCTGGTATACAAAATAAAAAGAGTAAAAATGGCAGCAACAATCAGTGAAACGGTGCTGATTATAAGTATATTTTTATTACGTTTGCGTTTCACCTGAGCTTTCCACTGTTTGACCGCCTCTTCCATTTCTAAGTTGGTCAGTGCCTTTTCCGATTGTATTTTAGGCGACCAGCAATACTGGCAGAATTCCCTTCCCACCGGATTGGGTTTATGGCAATAAGGACAGATAACCCACGGCTTATTTTCGGGTGAATTATTCACAAGCAAACTCCCACGTTGACGACTATAGTTATTAAGATAGGTGATTTCATTACTGTAATTAATATTATCGGCTAATAATATTAATTATTTATTAATAATATTATCCTTCTGATTTTTATCTATTCTGCCACTCGTATCAATAAAATGCAAACAGTAAATATTAGTCCGCTAGTCTACCGGCGGCTTTATCCGGCTAACACCTGAACACCTTTTTAATAATTTTGTCCAATTTCTTTGCAACGATCTCGTAGCCCCTGATAGCTTCCGATAGCGGCAGACAGTGCGTTATTAGAGTTTTCAATGTTGGGTTCGGCTATGTAAACTAAAGCTTTCATAGCTGCTGCAGAACACAATTATCGTTGTTTCCTTCCAACTAATATATCATATGCCACATATTATATCTTAGAATAGTGGTTCTCGTATTGCCGTCTAGTAGCTTGTAACTTGAATTATTTCGCTTGGCTCACAGGCAGGGACGCCTGTGCCACCAACAAATAATAAGTGTTACTTGGTACTAGTTATAATTACTGCAATTGTCAAAATCGATATCGGATAACCTGATCGATATGAATTTCTGGAATATCGCGGGAAGCCGATATGCTTAATCCTATTGTCCTGATAATTGATACGTTGCTATAATAGGGTGAGATTGATATATCCGCTTTCAAGCTATTATAGATGAAATTTAAATCGGGTACCTTTACCGGACAAAAGAATATGGAGCTATTTTATCGTGCTTACGAGCCTGACGGTAAAACAGCTGCCGTACTTCTTCTCGTTCATGGTCTATTCGAACATAGTGGAAGATATATCAACCTGATGAATTATTTCGTACCGCGAGGATATTCCTTCTATACGTTCGATCAAAGAGGACACGGGCAATCGGCTGGCAAACCGGGTTATGTCGAAAAATTTTCCTTTTACCTGGATGATTTAAAGACGTTTTTCGATCTGGTGCGCCGCGAGAATCCTTTGCGTAAAGTATTCCTGGCGGGGCACAGTATCGGGGGTCTTATCGTTACCGAATACGCATTGCAGCATCAGAAAGAATTCGATGGTTTAATCATCTCCGGTGCTACCTTCCAGCCTGGAACCAGTGCTCCCAAAGCCGAGGTATTTTTAGGACGGATACTCTCTGTTTGTGCACCGTGGTTAGGTATCGATAGGTTAGATGCTTCGGCTATCAGCCGCGATAAAAACGTGGTTGACGCTTATCTTCACGACCCCCTCGTGTATCGCGGCAAGATCACGGCCAGGCTTGGCATCGAGCTTTTAGATGCCATGCATAACTTTCAGAGCCATACGAATGATATTCGCATACCAATATTGATAATGAGCGGTACTGAAGATTACTTATCTGATCCCAAGAGCAGCAAGGTACTTTTCGATAGCATTAGTTCTAAAGATAAGACTTTAAAATATTATGATGGTTTCTACCACGAGATATTCAACGAGCCTGGCAGCGAAACCGTATTTGTCGATATGGAATACTGGCTGGCGACACATCTGTAAATAGAACAAACAGAAATCCTCTTTGCGGGGTTATCCGAGTGTGGATGAGGATGATGGGGTACATAAACAGTAAAGGGTAGGACGGCATTTCATGTCCTACCCTTTATGTTACTGGGCGTGTGTATTAGGTACCCGGGCTCGTCGTTGTAGTCGTAGTTTTGGGCAAACGAAAACCACCGCCGACATGTCCCCGCCCTCCCATCATTCCGAAGCCCGGTCTACCGCCGCCAAACCAATTAGGACTTATGTTATTTGAGAAAGCAGGTTTCGAGTTCCACCACTGCAAGTACTGGTCCATCTGATCCTGGGTCATCTTGCCCGCGTCCACCAGCTTTTGCAGGCGGTCTTTCAGTGCCTGCCCTTGCACTTCAGTTTGTGCATCCTTAATGGCGGTTTTAAGCGTGTCTACCGGAATATTCAGTTTGGCAGCCAGCGCTGTCAGGAAAGCATCGTTAGGGCTGGTGCCGGTAGTCGTCGATGGAGTAGTTGTAGTCGTCGACCCGCTATCCGCGAGCACCATGACACCGCCCACTATCAGGGACAGTACGGCAACTGATCCCAGGACAATGAGTAGAATCTTAGTCCTTCTTTTCAATAGTCCCTCCTTTCCTTCTTTTACTTTCCATATTAAACAACCCATATTAATTTAACATGAAGAAATGGTGAATTATAGCTTCAATCCTTATCTTAATACAATATTCATTTTCAGGTGCTAAAATATTTTGGAATGTTGGAGTAGACAAAGAGCGGCCGGTGGATTACAATATAATAGCTGGGGAAAAGAAATATTAACTGGACTTAATATTGCATCTATTTTTGAATTTCTATTTCTCGCTTTATAACTTTCATGATAGAGACGTATTATTTGGTTAAATAAAGTTAAGTAGCTAGACAGCTCCGCACATTAGCCTTGGCTGCTATTGTCTATATTCCTTTATTTTTAAAGATGTATATTAAAGTTTTTTCAGAATAATCATTCTCCTCGTCATAATATTCTACGATAGACTACCCTCAGTCCTTTTGTATGCCTTTATTTTCCCTCCGTGACGCCCGACTAATCCCTGAATCACCGGTAAACTCTTATAGCCGCGCCAAATTAATGGGGCAAGGTCAACGTGCTATTAATTACGTATTATTTACGTTATTATATTAGACTGGGAAAATGTGAAAGCGATGGTCGATACCGCTAAATACTATAGGCCTGCAGAGTAACCGGTCTTTGGTGTCCGTATTTCCATTTAAGATTAATCAATATATGCATCAAAAGGAGTGTGATACATGCCGATAGGAACTCAACTTATAGCTCCATGTGGTATGAATTGTGGTATTTGCCTTGCCCATCTTAGAAAAGAAAGGAAATGCCCCGGCTGTCATGGAGAAGATACCAATAAATCGGCTTCCTGCATAAAATGCATTATTAGAAACTGTGAAATGATCAAGCTAAGCCAATCTAAATTCTGTTTTGAATGCGAAAAATATCCTTGTAAACGATTAAAGCAATTGGATAAACGATACAGAACGAAATACGCAATGAGCATGATA
This sequence comes from uncultured Nitrososphaerota archaeon, assembly GCA_963842885.1. Lineage (GTDB taxonomy): Archaea > Thermoproteota > Nitrososphaeria > Conexivisphaerales > DTJL01 > DATKKG01. The sequence continues at coordinate 3,662 of CAWJIE010000002.1, read as the reverse complement.
GAAAACCTTGAGAGTATTAAAGGAATCGGTTTAAGTGCCTTTATTGAAAATGAGAAGGAGCGGTGGCATTGCATAAAATGCGGTGGCGTTATCTGTGTTCACCGAGGTTACTGTCTTCATTGTGGGCCAATAGCAAAATAGCCTGCAATCTTTCTCAGCCATCGACGTAAAAGCTAACATATAAAAAAATCGACGGCGAATAGCCGGAATTTCTTTTGAAATGTACTAGAGTTTGTCATAAAATAGTGGCGGCGACTGGATTCGGACTGGTGACCAGGGGCTTATGAGACTACCGGTTTAAAAGCGAGCCGCCCGTTTATATCTTTTATTTCTCGTCCTCGACGTCCGCCGAAACAAAGGCCAGCGGGAAAAGGAAGACATTGAAAGCAATAAATGCGGCCGGCAGTACCGGGAAAATGCCCGATTGTATGTGTTAAGAACTGTCGGTCTTATGCGATGCGTTTGGAGATGGTGGACGACATTAACCGCCTAAATAATATTTTTTTACCCGGTCATCATTGAGTAATTCTGCGGCGGCACCCTTCAGGACTATTTTCCCCAGTTCCAAAACATAAGCTCTACTGGGCCAGTTCATAAGAGCCAGACGGCAATTTTGTTCTACCAGCAGAATACTGATGCCGCCTTTATTGATGTCACGGATGATTTTCCCTATTTCAGATACCAGGATCGGAGACAGACCTATACTGGGCTCATCCATTAAAAGCAATTTAGGACTAGCCATTAGAGCCCGAGCCACTGCCAGCATTTGCTGTTCTCCTCCGCTCAACCGGCCTCCCATCTGTTTCTGTCTTTCTTTTAGAATCGGAAAATGCTCGAAGATAGTTTCCATGTCCCGGTTATATTTTTTTTATCGCGGTGCGAAGATACTGCCCATCTTCAAGTTATCCAACACAGTCATGGGCGATAGTATCTTCTCTCGGCAGGAACTTGAGAAATCCCCAGCTTAACAATATCATGAGCAGCCATGCCATCTATTCTTCGGCTTTGAAACCATATCTCTCCCGAGTTTGGGCTTTTTCAATCCCGATATTGTCCTCAAGAGTGTAGTCTTACCGGCACCATTAGCCCCTACCATAGAAACTACTTCACCTTCATTAACGTTCAGAGAAATGTCTTCTATCGCTTTTGCCTTGGCATAATGTACCTTAAGGTTTTTATTTCCAACAGCATGATTTATTCCTGATCATTGCCTAAATATGCCTCGATAACACTTTGATTTTGTTGTATTTCTTCAGGCAATCCTTCGGCTATTTTTTGCCCGAAGTTTAGAACGATTATGCGGTCACATAAACTCATTACCGCCTCCATATTGTGTTCAATAATCACAATAGTTATAGCCGCTATCCCGTATTTGCCGAATGATGTTTGACATACTATTTATTTCACTCTGGTTCATGCCGGTCTACCGGTTCATCCAAAAGTAAAAGTTTGGGATTAGTGGTCAAAGCTATACAAACTCCCAAGATTCTCTGATATCCATAAGATAAGTTCTTCGCCAGCTCGTTTTTAATGACCCAGCCCCATCTTTTCCAGCAGCTTCTCCCCCTCCTGTCTGAAGCCTTTCTCTTCTTTACGTCCGATGGCAACCGTAATAGTCTCTTCCACATGCTGGTTTTATATCTCATATGATAACCCATGAAAACATTTTCGATCACGGGCAGGCCCATAAATAAAGAGGATGCCTGAAAATTACGACTTATGCCGGCTCGGGCAATCTGATGGTCAGGCAAACCGGTAATATCACGACCGTTAAAAATTATCTTTCCTTGGGAGAGTGGGTAAAAACCACTGATTAAATTCATTACGGTGCTTTTTCCCGCTCCATTCGGGCCGATGATACCTAGAATCTCATTTTCATTAACATCGAAACTTAAATGGTTAACGGCGCACAAACCACCAAAATTTTTAGTTAAATTTGTCACTTGAAGTATCACGTGTTCTCCGTTCGATATCCTGGATAATCGTGATTTTATCAAATTACCCAGTTTAGAAAGCCAAATCTTCGTTAAGATTGGCCACCTTTGAGGTAACTAAAATTCCTTGTGGTAAGAAAATGATTAAAACAATTAAAGAAGCCCAAAACTATGAGTGGAGCCAGGCTTGGCTCGCTGCCCGCTACGGCCAATAAACACGTGTATTCCGATGAGCCGACCAATGGGCCCAATATATAACGTAACTCTAATCCACCCAATATAGCGTAAATCTGGATATAAACATCGACCACATGCTGAAAGTGTCGGGAACCACGTCACCCTCATATTGGGCATAAAAGCAACCGACAAACCTGCCAATACCGAAGACTAGAACAAAGGACCGTAATTTATATCTAAATAGATTGATACCTAGCGATTCCGCCAAGCGAGGATTCAAACCGATAGCCATTCCAGGCTCTGCCTGTCCAACCTAAATAAAAGGATTTCGCGATGATAATCACCAGCAACAGTAAAATTAAAGCCAAATATAAATAAGGAATCTTGGAAACAAATTCTACAGGTGGTAAAAAAGGCAGCTTGATAGGAGTCGGTGGAGGTATATTCGCAATTCCATTATAACCGCCTAAAAATTTAATACCGCCCACAGTTACCGAAAATAGCATACCGATAACGGAGGAAAGCATTACAAAGCCAAAGCCGCCGCCGCCACTTCGAATCAGGAAAAAGCCGATCAATAAAGCAAACACGATAGTTATCAGGATCGATATCGGCAAGCTGATCCAAAATGACAATTGATATTTAGTGGTGCAAAATTGCGGAAGCATAAGCTCCTATACCCCAGAAGAAGGCTGAATACCCAAGTTCATCAATCCAGTTTTTAACGTCATGATAAAGGCTATTCCCAGCACAGCATTTACCATGGTGATTATTACCAGGTCGAGGTAATAAGAATTTTGCGTGAACAGAGGTATCAGAGCACAAATAATAATCAGGACTAAAGCCAATAGCCAGTTTTTATAGCGAAGAATACGTTTACTCATTTAAATGAATCTCGACAACGATATTTCCTGTAAATTTATCTTAATCCTGCATTTTTCTTGTGTTTAACCCGACAAGCATCGCTTTATCCGATTTTAAATACCGATATTGATTCCCCGGCCCAACAAACCATTTGGTCTAAAATAAAGTAAAATACCAATAAAGGCAAATACTACTATCTGAATGGCGTCGCCAATATAATATTGGCCGAAACTTAGTAATTGGCCAATTACCAATCCTCCTATAACTGCTCCCAATAAACTATCCATGCCTCCCAGCATGCACATCAACATGACTGTCCATAGCACATTTTGTCCCATTTGAGGGCTAATACCGTAACTGGGTGCAAGGATACCTCCTGCCAGACCGGCAATAGTGCAGCCCATTATCAGAGCGGCTAATAGTATTAAATTTACGTTCACGCCGAGCAATGAAGCCGTTTCCGGATTAAATGCCACCGAACGCAATGTACGTCCAAAGGCGGTCTTTTCATAAATCCAAAATAGAACTAATGTCACAGCAACGCTTATTAGAATCAATGCCAATTTGTCGTTATTAATGTGAACACCGAATAGATTGAATGCTCCGGGGAACACGGCTGCGATGCCGTGGGCGGCGGTCCCTGTAAAAAAGCATTCCGCCCTGCGATAAGACCAGAGATAGTCCCAT
>CAWJIE010000001.1:0-42476 GCA_963842885.1 uncultured Nitrososphaerota archaeon | reverse complement strand
ACTTGTAGCGGCGGCGCTCTGGCTCAGACGCGCCTCATAGGCGAGGATGGCCATCATCGCCGTAGGCTGGGAGAGCGATACGAAAAGGAAGAGCAGCGCGCCGATGGCCGTAGAAGGCGCCTCTGCGACGGACCGACGATCCGGCTTACCAACTTACGGAGGGAAGCGATGCTCTTAAATGGTGAGATGAGTCCGACTCAGCATAAGAGGGAACCCAATGGGATGACCATTTTCAACCTACAAGTTCCGCCAGGCTCCACATCGTATCCTCTCACCCTGGGATGATGCTCTCGCCGAAAGCAAGGGCCTATTACGTACGGTACCAGCAGTTCTTCATGGGCCGCGTCGGGCGACATAGGGGCCCAGCACACCAGGAAGAGAACACGTTGCCTGAGAGGGTCTCCCAAGACATGCGAGAGGCCTAGAAGAGATCCTTTGAGCTCCTCTAGACCGGCAAGCCCGAAAGGGAGGAGCGAGGAGGAGCTCAAGATGTCGATCAAGAAGGAACTCCTCCTGGTCGCGGGCTACACGCAGGAGGACATGGCGAAGGCGGACCTCGCCAAGCTTGGCAGCGAAGAAGTGCAGAGGATGGTGAGGGACAGCTCCTCGGAGCGACTACTCCTAACGGGAGAAAGCAGAAGATCGTCAAGGCGGATGAGATCGACAAGTACCTCGCAGAAGGCTGGAGTGGAAGGCTGACCGGGTTAATGGGGACGCCATCCTGAAGGCACCAGCGTAATCACGAATCTGCCTATAGGGCACTTGTCAGTTTTGGGAACCAAGTGCTTACACTCAATTATGTTAGTTATTAACCAGTTAATTGACGTTCCCGTTACGAATATATCAACACGAGAATTGGAACTTGGTTCAATGTGTCTGCACGGATTTCCGTTCAAGCATCCTTTGATGAATTCAGTTCGTGTTCTTCGTGCTAAGAAAGCGTCTCTTTTTTTCCTCGTAGCCCAAAATCTACGGCATACGATCTTCAGAGCTAAGAGTGCCATCAAGGAAGCACTACGCTTTCTTAGGCACGAAGAACACAACTGAATTCATCAAAGGATGCTTGAACGGAAATCCGTCGGAGCACATTGAACCAAGTTCCAAATCTAGTGTCGATATATTCGTAACGGGAACGTCAATTAACTGGTTCATCCCAAACATAATTGAGTGTAAGCACTTGGTTCCCAAAACTGACAAGTGCCCTATAGGCAGATTCGTGATTACGCTGGTGCCTTCAGGATGGCGTCCCCGTTGGGCCGGTCAAAGACGAACTCCCAGCCTTCTGCGAGGTACTTGTCAATCTCATCCGCCTTGACGATCTTCTGCTTTCTCCCGTTGGGAGTCGTCCCTCCGAGGAGCTTGTCCCTCACCATCTTCTGCACCTCCTCGCTGCCCAGCTTGGAGAGGTCCACCTTCGCCATGTCCTCCTGTGTGTAGCCCGCGACCAGGAGCAGCTCCTTCTTGATCGACATCTTGAGCTCCTCCTCGCTCCTTCCCTTCGGGCTTGCCGGTCTGCAGGAGTTCAGGGACCTTTTGTAGGCCTCCGCATGTCTTCGACGACCCTCTCAGGCAACGTGTTCTTGCTGGTGGTGTACTGGGCCTCTATGTCGCCGACGTGGCCCATGAAGAACTGCTGGTACGCGTGCGTGATCAGGCTCTTGCTTTCGGCGAGCATGAGGTTCGTGTCGAAGTAGGCCCTCCAGACGTAGGGCCTGTAGGGGATGCCACGGCGCGCATGGCCTTCCCGATAGTGTCACCGACCTTGATCGTCCTCAGGAACGGCGACGCGTCCACGATTCCTGGGCCTCCCGGACCGCCTTGGCCTTGTTCGCCTGGAGCTGCGACGTCACTATTATCCCGGTGTCGGGCGTCAGCTCCTCCCCCTGGAGCAGCCTCCTCTCGAGATACTCCTTCAGGATGTCGCATCCCTCCCTGCCCAGGAAGGTGAAGTACCTCCTACGGAACTTGGGCTGAAATCGTCATGCCAGCAGGTTGCCTCTTACACTGAGTCGGAGTCATCTCATCGTTAAAAGCGAGGCTTTCTCCGTAAGCTGGTAAACCGAATGCATCGTCGTCGCAGAGGCGTTTCTACGGCCATCGGCGCGCTGCTCTTCCTTTTCGTGTCGCTCTCCACCCTTGCGGCGATGGGGGTCGTCATGGCCTATGAGGCGCGTCTGAGCCAGAGCGCCGCCGCCACAAGTCAAATGGTGAATGACAGGACGAACGAGCTTCTTAGAGCATACACGCTCCCCGGAGGCGTAATCGAGGTCATGAACAACGGAAGCGTTACGAGCGAGGCCGAGTATTTCATCGCCGTCGACAGCGACACGGGCGGGTCGTCCCTCTTCCCATTTCAGCAGACGATAAGCCCGGGCGGATGCGCCGATGTCACGGAGCCCCCCGTGTCCAGCAGCGAAGGGCTAGGCGTCATAACTTCTCTGGGCAACACGTTCTGGGTCAGCCCTGGCCCTCCGCCGGGAAGCACCACCGGCGCGGTCGCCTTCCAGGAGACGGGCCTGCCTTCAGGAACGAGCTGGTTCGTGGTGGTCAACGGCCTGGAATACACGTCCTCTTCCAGCAGCATAAGCGTCGTGCTCTCATATGCGGTGCCCTACTTCTACTATGTGCCCAACGTCACATACGACGCCGCCACGTTCGTCTCCAATTCTTCTTCCCCCGTGGTGTTTTACGCCTACCAGGGCGAGGCCATCAACGTAGGCTTCGTCGATCCGGCAGGGTCAGCCGGCCTTCCAGGGTTCTGGTAATGCGACAGCCGTGACAAGCGCTCGCCCGTTAAAAGCGATGCTTTTCATGACCATTCGATGTTCCACCCAAGACGCGCGCGTCGTGCCCTGTCGCCCATCCTGGCGACGGTCATCCTGATAGCGATCACGATCGCAGGGGGGTTGCTTGTCTTCTCCATGTTTGAAAGCTCCGCCTCCACCCAGCAGCTGAAGGCCATAGTTGACATCGAGAGCGCCCAGCTCATCGCACCTGCCAATTCGAACTACACCTTCGTCCTCGTCGTCAAGAACGTGGGCTCGCTCCCCATTACGAACATGGATGTGGTCTTCGCGGGCCTGGACCTCAAGACCCCGGGGCTGAATCCGGCCCCGGTCTGGTCGCCGCTGATCAGCGCCGGCAATCCCCTGACGCCTGGGATGACGGCGGTCGTGACATACGACCCTCTCGCTCTCATGCCACCGACCTTCGAGGTGAGCGGTCTGAACGGCTCCGTCCCCGGCGTCCTCATCACCGTCGACGGCGTGGACTATGCTTGGAACGCGTTGCAGGCCATGGCTGACGGGAACCAGGGGTTCTATACTTCGTCATACCCTACATCCTATTCGTACACGTTTCACGTTCCGGCTGGCTACTCCCTCACGAATGTCACCTACTACCACTTCGACTTCCCGAACCCTCCGGTTCCGTCCGCCGAGCCCAGCTCTGGCACCATCACCCTGTATGGCGGTGACTCGCTTGTAGCGTTCTACGGCGCCGGCTCGGGCTCCGGGAGCTCAAAGCCTGTGGTCGTGGCAGGCTACAGCTATCAATACACTATCACAGCAACGTTTGAAGGCGGCAGCGTGTTTACGGTTCAAGGCTCCGTGATGGCGACGGGCGCATAGAATACCGTTCCAAGCTGGGCACGGTGCGGCAGTCCTTCCACGAGCCTCGAGAGAAAAACGGTGGAGGCAGGACACTCCGGCGGGAGAGACGAGAAGGGAGGGCAAGCGCGCCCGACGCCCGTGCGGTTCGGATCCACGAGCGCCCGGCCCGCCGTTAAAAGACTAGGGTTCATGCGCTTACGACTACGATGGCAGAAGGAGAGGTCAGGGGGAACCAGACGATGCCTGCAATCCTCAGAGTAGATGCCTCGAAGGTCTGTCTTCGGCAACAACCGAAGACGCACCGGAACTCAAATCATGGGATCTGAGCTGGCTTGGTGGTGGCTGGACTGTAATGAAGCGAAGGGAAAGGGGAAGGAAGAGGGCCCTTGCGACCGTGATCGCCACGATCATGTTCGTCCTCTTGTCGCTGTTCGCCCTCGCCTCCGTGAGCGCCATGAACCTCTACGGGATATCGGGCCAGCAGGCGGAGATCTCAGCCCAGAAGGTGCTTACCGACATGCGTGAGGAGCAGCTGCTCGTCTTCACCCTGCCGGGAGGCACGATACTCATACTCAACAACGGCTCCACGACGGCAAAGGTCCTGGGCATCGCGGCTGTCAGCGACGGCACGGGCCAGCTCCAGTTCACGCCGGACCCCTCCATCCTTCTGCCCGGAAAGGCGCTGACTCTGTCGCTGTCGCAGGGCGACGATACGGCCTATTCGATTCTCACTTCCGTGGGGAGCGTCTACCCCGTGAGCCCGTCCGGCCCGTACGCGTACTACTCGATCACGCTGGCCCCCAGCTCGACCTCGACGGCGCCGGGAAACCTCACCGCGGCAGACCTGCTCCTGACATCGTACAACGGTTATTCGTGCCCGGTCCAGCTGTACGCCACAAATGTCCCCGGCAACGTTTCGGTATCTTTCGTCCCTTCATCGTTCAGGCCTTCGCCTCTGGGAGGGACTGCCGTGATGGAGGTGAACGTATCCTGTTCGGCTGCCCCGGGGGCGTATGCGATAGTGGTGAACGGGGTGGGGACAGATGGCCTGCACGAGACTGCGAACTTCTACCTGACGGTAACCTGATCGAGGCTCTCACCCCTGAAGGGCGCAGGCTTCCCCGCTCGCTTCTGTTAAAAGGGCTCAGCTCCTCTAGGGTCGATTGAAAGGCAGAGTCCCCAGACGGCTCCACCACAGGGGTGTCTCATCCGTAGTCGGGACCCTCGTCTTCGTGGCCATCTCCATCGCCGTCTTTTCCCTTTTGGGCCTTGTCGTCTCCCAGCAGGTCTCTTTGAGCCAAAATGGCATCCGCGCGCAGCAGGTTGTGAGCGACAGGATGAGCGAATCGCTCAGCGTGCAGGCGTTGCCGAACGGCGTCCTGGTGACGAACGACGGGTCCATTACAAGCGAGGTCGTGGGGTTGTTGGTCCTCGATGAGACGACGGGCCGGGTCACCTACATGCCCGAGAGCGGAAGCACCTCGCCGCTGGGCTCCCTTATCATTCCCTACGTCATGCAAGGAGGTACGCAGGTGGGCGTGGTCACGAGCCTTGGGGACACGTACTGGGCGTCCACGAGCCCTACGGCCGCAGACGGCGGAGCGAACGCGGATTTCGAGATGGCCGACACGCCCTAATTCTGCAACAGGTCTCTGCCGGCGTGATGGATACCGTGAACGTCACCCTCACGTCCCTTAACGGCTATGACTGCTCCGTCACGCTTTCATCGTCTAATGTGCCTCCGGGCGTCACGATAGGCTACAGCGACTCATCTGTAGTCCCATCTTCATCGGGCACCAATTCGACGATGTCCGTTTCCGTATCCTCTTCCGCGCAGGCAGGCACATACACCATCGTGGTCATGGCAGCGGGGATTGACGGGACGGTCCACGCGATCACCCTGACCTTATCAGTTCTTGCTTGATCCTCTCACAACACAGCTTCTCTCTGACGTGCCACCGACGCCCATAGACTTGACGAACACCTTCACGGCGCAGGGCCTGAATCGGGGTGCGCCGATACTTCCGAGGATAGCAGATAGCAGCCCCTGCATAGTCGTCGTCGACAACGACACCTAGGAAAGGACTCGGGCCCTTTTAGGATGATGAATCCTGAAAGCCCCCTTCGCACGTTTGCTACGTTCCGACTTGAAGGGAGATGCTTGTGATAGGACTTGAGGCCGTCTGGCTAGGCCAGAGGTAGAGCGTGTAAATCCCAGGACCATACTTTGATGTGAACTGGGAGAGCGAGAACTGCAACAGAAGCGACCCCGCAGTCGACTGCCACGTCGTGGCATAAGAAGCGATCAGCCCGTCCGTGGTGGTGCCCGAGCAGACATAGCCTGCCGGGCAGGGCGTGAACACCGCGCCGATCGGAGTGCCGCCGCCATACGCGCCCGTGTAGGAGGGGTTCGTGTTTAGTTCGGGCTGAGGTATCGCCAGCGGTGTCGTATCGTACATGACCGTCACCTCTCCTTGGCTGAAATCTAGGTAGGTCGAGACTGTGCCCGAGAGGGTGACGGAGTTCGCCGCGAACGAGAACGTGACCGGATTGATGAGATAATCCTCGAAGTCCTCCACAAAGTACACCTTCCCCGATGACAGGTCGTACGAAATGCCTATCGAGACGCGATTGTGTGTCGGGTTGAGGATGTTGTCCCGATGGCCGTTGCCCCAAGCCGCGTCGTTATACATCATTCCCCATTCAGAGGCCGCAATGCCGTTCTCAAGGTTCTGGAGCGAGCAGGGCGCTACAGTCAACGAACTGGAGTCGGCGGTTGACGTAGTGCAGTAGGATTGGCCGATGTTCTCGGCAACGCCTCCCCGACCGCCAAGGAGAGAGTACCTCATGTAAGGTTTGTATCCCTGGACATCCCAATGAGAGAAGTAGTCGTAGTACAGCATCGAATCCGCATGCTGCTGTCCGGAAGCTATCGGGCTGAGGGTCACTGGCTGAAGGCCGCTCAGGGCTCTGTCCCTGTTGATGAATGTCAGAGAGTAGTTGGCCAGTGTCTGGTAGTCCTGCGGGAAGGCTACGTTGGCAGAGCCGTCGACGAAGTCGGGTTGCGCGGGGGAGAAGGTCGCCAGTTCGGCGGTCTGACCGGGCGTCGCGTGCAGGAGTTGATCGACCCATGCGCGCGCCGTGTTTTCGGCACCCCTTACGTAGGATGTCAAAGGCAGTAGCTGATCGGGAGCGTAGTATGGCAAGGTTGCTATCAGAAGAATAGCCACCGTGGCCATCGCGATGGCATAGCCTTTCTTGTGAGACCGCCTTAAGCGCGTGCCCGACACAGTCCTGTATACCCCGATGTCGTCCACCCATGTGTTCTCCCTGCGGCCTCCCTTGGGCCACCGGCCCGATTTGCCGAGCGCGACTTTATGCGAACAATTGTGTTCAGCGGGTTCAGCGTGTTCCGGACAAAACGAACTTCCACACTGCTTGCACTTGGACCATTCCCACCCGCCATCGTTAGTTCTTCCGCAGAATTCACACTGCTTCCCCTTGGGTATCGACCCTCCCTGTGGAATGGAACTGACCTTTCCTATGCGAGCCGCCTGGACAAGCGAAACAAGCTTGCGGAATGACTCCCCTTCATCGATACCCTGAACTGACCACTCAAACTCCATCAGACCAGAGGCGTACGACGGGGGCATTACAGATGGCTTTACACCGCAAACGTCCTCGATTCCAGCTCTAAGACAGGAGATAAGGGTGTTGGGGTCGATGGTAGGGTCGGCCTTGGCAGTCAACCTGTATCTCTCAGGAGAGGAGTTCTTGAAGTCGTGCAGTCCTCCGCTGACGAAATCGAGACCATAGGTTTCCCTCTCGAGGTGTTCCATCGTCAGGGAAACCCAAAGCCCATCGGCGGAGACCATCCTGGCATCCTGCATCTTTCAAGTTCCTCTTATCAGCAGACAGCGGAGCGTTCGTAGCGGCGATGTCTCTTATCCAACGTTTCGCATATAAGGGTTCTGAGTATAGGGATCCTTTACCCCCCACGATTCAGAGATTCTGCCGGAGATTGAAGGTTGACAGGGCGTTGGCCTATGTGAAATCTGAAACGGACTTGTTTTGAATTCGACAGACTGGACTCGACCAACCTTTCGGTCTAGACCAATAGTCCTCATGGATTGGAGTCCGACGGTCGGGGACTTACAGGTCGGTAGGCCTACCTTTACATTACATCAACGAGCGCGCAATGCAGCCCTTCTGAGGACTGGACTCTGTTAAAAACCGTACAGACAGAAATGTTTGATCGATTTCGATGAACTCCTTCGACGTTCTCTTCCTCCGGACGCCCGTTCCCTACATCATAGTCCTCTACCTCTTCCTCTATTACCACGACCCGCTGAGGTTCCTCCACCCGATCGGTGAGGACACGTCCGAGAAGAACAGGGCCTCCGTCCTTGCCTACCTGGGGCTGGTGCCGAAGCCGGCGAGCGAACCCGCGCGGAGCCTCAAGAGGCTTTACCTCCTGCTGGCGGGCGCGCTGGTCAGCTCCGCGCTCAGCCTCGCCCTCCCCCTTCTGTTCGAAGGGAGGCCCTTCTACTACCTGCCTGTCTCCCAGCTCCTCGCGGCCCTTCCGTTCATGGTCTTCCTCGTCCCCGTGCTCGGCCCTCTCCCTCGCAGACCGAGGGCCACTCATCTCAGATACCCGAGGCTTGGCACGATGGTGAAGCATTACGCCAGGAGAGGGAGCAACTACACGTACACGGCGATGCCGGCGGCCGACGGAGGAAAGGCCGAAGTTGGAGGAGGGAAGGACGCCGACGTCGTCTTCTTCAACGTCGCGCTGAAGGACTTCCACCCCATGAGCGTCCCCGTCTGCGAGCCGCCTCAGACGCTCGTCGGCGAAACCATACACGCTATGGAAAGGGACGACCCCCGCTTCGCGTGGGTGCAGTTCCTCTTCGTCTTCAAGGACCATTCGAGGAGCATGAGCCGCATCAAGGAGGAGCTGCATTCGTTCAAAGGCTTCGCCGAAACGAAGGACGTCACGTACGAAGGCGTGGAGAGGGAGAGGAAGGAGCTGGGCGAAGAGTGGTACAGGCAGGTGGACCGCAGGGCGAAGAAGATAGAGGAGGCACTGACTCAATCCAACGTCCTTGTAGCGATCCAGGGGATGTGGGTGGGCGAGGGTCAGGGCTGCGCGCAGACCGTGAGGGACCTTCCCTTCTCGAGGTGCGCCGACGAATTCGACAGGCTGGAGGAGTTCCTCTACCGCGACCCGAGGATGCTGGTGAACCTGGTCGAAAGGACCATGGTGACGGACATAGGGAAGTACCTCGAGAGGTACGGCTCTTCGAGGGCCGAAGCTCCGTCCTTCATCCTCACCCCCGAAGCCCTCCCCTACTACGTGCACTTCCCCACGGGGATGCAGGCGAAGACGCTGGCCACGTTGAATTACATCTGGAGGCCCACGACTCAGCTCCTCCCGGGCTCTTTCATATCCGATATGGCCAACTGGAAGGAGGCGGCGGGAGGGGAAGGGGAAGGGAGGGGCGAGCCCGGCCTGTCCGTAGCCAGGCTGACGGCGGTGCCCCTCTTCGACGACAGGCTCCCCGACAAGGAGACGGCGAGGCTCCAGCACGTCGTCTGCGGGGCCTGCCGGAGCTTCGAAATGGTCTACGACGGGAAGGCGAAGAGGACGGAGTTCCTCCTCTCATCAGAAGACGGAGACGACCTCGAGAAGTACGTAAGCCTCCTCATGTCCGTCTACGGCCCGATCAAGTACGAACATGCGGACCCCAGGCCCGGCTTCCTCGCCGAGCTTCCGGCTCTGATGGCGAAGCGCAGGCCAAGAGCCTCCCCTTTGAAGGAGGGAACTCCTTCGGGCGCACCTCCATGATCTTCGAAGGCATGACCCTTGACGACCTGCGGTCCCATTGTTACATGATCGGGGCGACGCGCTCAGGGAAGACGAACGCCCTGATGGTGATAATGGATTACCTCTTCAGCGAGCAGGTCCAGAAGAAGATGCCGTGCTCCATCGTGTTCATCGACCCCCACGGGGACGCCGCCCTCGAACTGGCCATGCGGATAGACCCCTTGGACAAGGAGAGGGTCCTCCTCTTCGACCCGCGCTACACTCCGTTCGGACTCAACCCCCTGGAGCTTCCCCCTGACGTCTCCAGCGCAAAGGACAGGACCCGTGAGGAGAAGGCGATGCTCGTGCAGACCCAGGTGGACGAGATGCTCACCGTGCTCAAGGAGCTCTTCGGCACGGACGTCAAGGAGGCCCCCCGCCTCATATGGATCTTCCGGGGGGCCCTGTACTTCCTCTACCAGTTCTCCGACTCCCCTTCGTTCAAGGACCTCCACTTCCTGCTCACGGACATGCTGAAGAGAGACGAAAGCGGGATAGGGACCCTGCTCAGGAGCAGCAAGGTGCAGGAGGACATAATGAGCAAGACGATCGAGGCGATCTCGAAGCTCCAGGCCGACGCGTTCATGGCCGTGATAAACAGGATATCCAACTTCGTCCTTCCCGCCGACGCCCTGACGCCGCGGATCTTCTGCGCGGAGGCCACGACGGTCCCTTTCGGCGAAATGCTCAAGCCGGGCCGCCTCTCCATCTTCAGGCTTTCGAGGTTCTACCTGCCGGACAACTTCAGGACCCTCGTGACGAACAGCATCATCCTGAGGCTCTATTTCATGATACAGGAGAGGGCGAGGGAGCTGGAGAGGTCCGGGATGACCTCCGGCGCGAGGACCCCTGTGTTCCTGGTGATAGACGAGTTCCAGAACGCGAGCCAGATGGAGATATTCCAGACGATAGTGTCTGAAGCGGCGAAGTTCGGGCTCTACATAATAATGGCGCACCAGAACATATCGCAGATCCCCGACAGGCTCTTCGAAGCCGTGACGGGGAACGTCGGAAACATAATCTCGTTCAGGCTGAATGCCGAGGACGCGCAGAGGGTCGCCAAGCTCCTCTCCCCCCGAGACGAGAAGCTGCCGGGCTTCCTCGCAGGGATGGCGAACTGGGAATGCGTGATGAGAAAGAACCCCGTGGGGAGCAGCGGCATCCTGCGCACTTACAGGGTGGAGGTGCCTCTGGTCCACCCTCCCGTCAGGGACGTGGAGGCCGTCTTCAAATTCATGAAGAATGAGATGGCAGAGTACGCCGGCGTGTACGACAGCAAGAAGGAGCCGGCCTACCGGAGGGAGACGACCAGCTACCTGGCCATGCTGGGCCTGCCTCAGGAGACGCCGGTCGCCTGGGCCATACTGTGCATGCTCTACCGAGAGGGGCCGGGGCCGAAGGACGTCAAGTGGGTCAAGGCCGCCCTGTACAGCGCGAACAAGTGGGACAGCAACCTCGTTCAGGGGGAGATAAACGCGCTGAACGACAAGGGCCTCATACGGGTCCACGTCAGGGAGGGGCTGTTCCAGGGCAGGGAGCCGGAGAATGAGGACGAGAAGGTAAGGTCCAGGGTGACGTACGCGGAGATAACGGGCAAGGCCGTCGGGATGTACTTCTCCCGGGAGATCCATGGCAACAGGACGGGAGACGCGATACACCACAGCCTGATCAGCGATGAACTGAAGAGGTACTGGGACCTCGGCTGGTACACCATCGTCGACTACGGAGAGTACAATGCCGAGAGGCCGGACATACTCGTGTACAAAACGATACCCGACAGGGAAGCGGATATCGTGGGGGCCGTCGACCCCGTGAATTGGTGCGACACGCCGACGGCGGTGGAGGTGGAGACCTATCCTAGCAAGAGCGCCGAACAGGTCCTGAAGAACTACGAGAAGAACGCGGGCAGGAACATACTCTTCGTCGTGGACTCGGAAGAGAATGAAAAGGAGATCAGGAGGATACTGGGCGAGGACAGGAAGTACAACGTAAGGGTGAACCCCCGGGAGGAACTGGCGAAAGGTGAAGGCAAGGGTGAAAGCGCGGCCCCTCCGCCTCCGACAGCCCCCGGTCCTCTAGATGGGGGCCATGAGAAGGCGAAGGAGAGGCCGCCGGTCACGGACGACGCGTACACCGCCGGGCTGGCCGCGTTCCTGAAGACGAACCAGGAGAAATGGGAAGGAAAATGCGGAATCCTGCTGCCTTCCCTCGTCCCCTTTGCAGAGGCCGCGAGGGCGGCCGCGATGGTCCCAATAGACTTCAACCCGATCAAAAAGGCCTACGAAGAATCGGCCTCGGCCTCGGTCAAGGCTCCCCCGAAGCCGCTGAGAGAGGCAACCGAGTGGGCGGCCGACATGATGGCTGGGGGGAAGGACGGAGAGGAGGTGCTCGACGCGCTGCGGGACTCGGGGTGGAGCATGGAGGAGGCCTACCTGATCAAGGAGACCCTGAACTTCGCCGGGATAAGGGGCCAGGAGAAGGAAAGGGTGCCCGTCGCCCAGAACCTGAAGTTCCCCCGGAACATGGTCTTCGACGACATGAAGGAACGCGGCGCAAAGGACAGGGTATACTTCCCCCAAATCAGGGAGATAGAAATGTCCAAGGGCGTTCCCGACGGATACGTCCTCGAGGCCTGGAAGGCATATCTCAAATCAAGAGGCGAGCTTGACAGGCTCGCCCTGAAAGACCTGGCTCCGACACCGACGTCAGCACCGTCGCCGCGCCAGCCTCGACTTCAACCGCAAAGCGGTGAAGCTGAGACACCGGCCGCCGTGAGCCAGCCCGCAAAGCCAAAGCAGCCATTTCAGGAGAAGCTGTCAGAGGTGGACATGGAGATGGAGAAGCTGTTCGGCGGGGAGGAGAAGGAGAAACAAAGAGACATCCCTGAGCCAGAGAGGAAGGTCAGGGAGTCCATCCTGGAGAGGCTGGAAGGCGACCCGTCGACGCCGGTCCACACCCTTACAGAGATCACCGGCGTCTCCGACAGACAGGTCCAGGAGTACCTCGACCAGATGGTGGACGAGGGGGTCTTGGTCAGGAAGGGCTCGTTGTACGAAATCAGGCGCCTTCGAATTTGAAGGGCCTGCCGTCAAGGAACAAAGACAGTTCTGCAAATCGCGTCGGTCGGAAGGCCGCCGCCAGCCAAGACAGAAAGGCAAGAGAAAAAAAGGAAGCCGGTTGCTTGTTCTGTTCTGTCGGCGCAGGCGTCCGGCGGCAGTTGGGTGACAAATTGGGTGATGAATCCTCGGCCATGCCTGCAAAGCGTCTTAAAAGCACGCCGCGTATGAGTCTTTTACCTTTAAGCCTTTACGTATTGCCCTTTGGCAGCCCGACATCCGCCCTCGCTTCTCGGGATGAGACGCGGGGTCTCCATCCTATCGTTGATGATTGGGGCCTCAAATCCTCCAATTTTGCGCGACAGACGCCTTAAAAGCAAATCCAGGAGACCCCTTTCCCCATCGACGCCTTAAATACTCCCGGGCAAACCGGCTTAAACCCGTCGCAGCGGAAACGCAAGCAGCCGTGTCCTCCGCCGGCGACGCAAAACAACCCTTCTCTTGTCACCTGATGGCAGAAGAAGAAGACGGAGGCTTTCGCCCCCGCCCTCTCGGCCCCGGCCAGATCGTCGTAGTCACGACCTGGATTAGAGGCCGAAGATGAAAGGCGGCTTTCTCATATATAGATTCTTTTTTTGAGAAGGAGCCACGGTCGGGGAAGAAGCGGAGCATCAGTCTGATTCGATCCTGTCATCGCATGACGGAGCGGGAGTGCTTCGTTATCAGACAAATAACGAGGAAGGATGCGGCCTCGGAGGTGGTTGCCATGAGTAGCAACCGTACGGTCACGACGACGTCGACGTATTACGTAGGTTCCGGTCTCGGATCGGACCCCGAGGACGGCTTCCGCGCCTTAAAGCAGCTGATCAAGCAACAGGGTGGGAGCACCGAAGACGCGCAGACAGAGGCCGCAGACGTTGTGCAGCAGGCGATGGTATAGATGTCGGAATTCCGCGTCGTCGAAGGAGGTAAGAAGTGATGCAGCGAGGAGAACTGATTCATAGACCTGGAACGCACAGGCCAAATTACGTGCAGATCCCTCGCGAGGACTACCCATACGTGCTTGCCTACCTCTGTGAGAAGTTCGGGGATGTCCGCAGGGCCGGCAACGTGTTCTGGACTTTCGACGGCGAGCCCAAGGAGGTCGCTGTCCTGTTCGCTCCGGACACGATGATGCTGCCAGGGATGAGCCTCTTTACCCCTCAGATGGTAAAGATACCGACGCTGACAGCTTCCCTCAAGAAGAGAGGAAGACCGAGGGCGGTGAAAAGGCATCTCTATTACTGCAGAAAGTGCCTTTCTTTCTTCGCTCTCAACGAGGAAAGCAGCTACCACAGGCACGACGACGACAACTATCCACTCCAGAAGGTCGGCGAATTCAACTACGTCATGTACTTCGCGCGCAGGAAACCCCTCTATCAGACAAGGGGGTGGGTGAACCCCCAGCTGCTGTACTCGGAGCTCGCGAAATACACGGACCCAAGGACAGCAGGGTGGCTGGTCGACCTGCGGATAAACGCCCTGAGAGAAGGACAGGGGGTGACGCTGGAGGAGCTGGTCAGGCACATCAGGGAACCCGAAAAGCTCTTCAGCGGCATCGTCATCGAGCGCGCGCTCGCGCACGAGGATCGAGCCGTGTCCGCTGGAATCCGGAACAGGACCCTAGCGACGGGAACGCCGGCGCCAGCACCTGCAAGGCCGGACAAACCATCGCCGGAGATCCCCATAATGGGCGTCGCCCCAGGAAAGCAGACCTTCGTAGACTGGAGGATCATCTACAACGGAACGGAGCTGACGAGACAACAGAAACTTGCGGTAGCCATCCAGGCGGGAATCCCCCTCGATACGGGCGCCCCCGAAGTGGACAGGGAGTCCGACGCGGAGGTCACCCAGGCGATGCAGGACGCCGTCGAGGATGCGTCGCTCTACGGGGTTGACACCGAGGAAGAGGCGGATGTGGAGACCCGCCCGCCACGGAAGGACAGGACGCGCTGGAGGTCCAGCTCCATGCATAGGAAGCGCCTCACGTGGAAGGACTACAAGGGCCCGAGCAGCATAAGGTACGTCCCCCCGGACCAGAAGCCCGACGCAGCCAGTGACTCGCACTCACAACCACGAGCACAGGTGCCGACCCAGGAAGAGCCAGCAGACCTGGAACAGGAGAGGAAGGAGTTCTTCGAAGCGTTCAACCTGACGCCGGCGGACGTCCTCTACGAGAAGGAAGGCGGATTCATCAAGGCGGCAAAGCAAGTTTTCAGCCGGTCCGGGATGAGGCGGGTCGAAGTGTTCAACAGGCCACTGATGCCCCAGCGCATCCTGACGAAAGGAGAATTCGACGACGCTTCGGTGCGGATCGCAGAGGAGCTGGCCGGAGAGCTAGGCGGGACGGTCCTGGTGTCCGAACAGAGGAAGAGGGGCCTGAAATCTCTTGCCGTCGCCGTCAAAGGGTACACGGTGAGAGTTGACGTGAGGCCTCTTCTCCCCGACGCGCAGGCTGCCCCACAAGATTAGGAAAGGAGGTGACAGGTGATTTGCAGCAAGTGGAAGGCTACGAAGGAAGAAAGCTGCTCATGCCGTCTCTCGAAGAGGCGCTCAGCGCAGTGGAGGGCGGGACGCCGAAGGAGAAGGCAGAGATGAAGAACGTACTGGACGCGCTTTCGCACTACCAGAACGGCGCGGTCAGGGCGGCGGTGCCGGCGGACCTGTGGGAGAGGATGCGCCTGCTGCAGGATTCGCTCGAAGACCGGTTCGCGGCGGAAGCGAGGAAGAAGGGCTTCGAAATGGAGACGCAGACGGAGATGAGACAACGTCAGAGCCTCTTCGGCAGGAACATCCCCGAGGAGAAGGAGCTCTTCTTCCTTGCCGGTTCGCTTTCCGTCCGCGCGATTTCAAGGGTGAGCGGAGCGCACATCGACGTCATGCCCTACCTGTTCGACGAAGACGGGTCAATCAGGGAGCAGGAAGAGTTCGTGAGGGCCTACCAGGAAAGGAACCCGGAACCGCGCTACACCTGGGAGAAGGCGGGGGCGGAGCTGGACGACGAAGAGGCTGGCATGCTCAGGGAGTTCCTCGAAGACATGGGCCTCGCCATCGAGGACGTAAAGGACGTGAAGGAAGGGCGGTGGGTGACGCTGGAGGTCGACCTCTACAACAAGAGGTACGAGATGATGCGGAACGAAGACGGGTGCATCGAAAAGGCGAGAGAAAGCCTGGAGGACGGGGAGATATGGAAGATGCAGGTGCAGCAGGGAAGCACAACGAAGGGGCTCGACGACTGGGTCGAGGAGGTCCTGAGCATAGACGGATGGGAGTCGGAGCTCTGCCGCTATGACGGGGTCTCCCATACCACGAAGGGCGGCTACGTGTACTGGCGGTCGGACTGACTGACCGGAAGAAACGGGATTCAGACCGCGAAACATAATCAAGGAGGTGCTTGATGACATGACCGAACAGATAAGGATCTACAGGCCGACCATAACGGAAGAGAATCCGCTGGCGCTGGGGAGGGAGGAGCTTTCCTACGCCCCCAAGCTCTTGGAGGCGTCGCAGGACGGTCTCATCAAGGTCAAGCTCGAGGAGGACGTCATCATACAGAGGGTGTCGCACGACCTTTACGCGAACGCAGAGTCGGGCTTCAGGGAGCTCTACAACAACGAAGCGCGAGCCTGCAGGATATCGGCGAAACAGTTCGGAGCGAGTCCCAGGATCGAAATAACGCTGGTCCCGTCTCAGAGGAAGCTGGTCATCCACGGGATAGACAGCCTGGGCATATCTCAGGAGAAGTTCCTCGAACTCTACAGGTACCTCGGAAGGACCGACAACTGGGAAGGCGACGAGGTCGGCATGTGGGGCCTCGGCAAAGCATCGTACTCGACCCTGTCCGACATAATGGTGCTGGAGACGTTCTCGAGGGAGGACGGAACGAAATATGCGGTGCTGGGGAAGAACGGGATCGGTTACAACCTCCTCCCCGCGCCCCAGGACCTCAATGAATACGGCACCAGGATAACAATCACGCTGCGGCAGGACATCAGGATAGAATCGCTCCTCCCATACATCGCGAGGTGCGCGAAGTTCCCAGGGATAGAAACTCACCTGAACCTCTCCGAGGACTTCGAGGGGCCCTACTACGGGGACGAAGAGCCGCCGAAGAAGGCAGGGAGGTACAGGCTGGGCCCGGAGAAATACGAAGAGTACCTCAAGGGGATCGTCGAGAAGAAGAAGTACTATTATGAAGCGATCGCCAGGTACATCCCGGTCGACATCGACGACGACGAATTCTCTCTCCATGCTGCCATCGTCCTGAAGAAGGACGGCACGGAGGACCTGGGCGTGGTGAGCTCGGGGAGGTACGTCGCGCAGACCTACCTCCTCGGCACGCCCATCGGCTCCAGCTCCATATCGCTGCCTTTCTGCGCTTGGCTTCTAAACATAAAGGACGAGAGGAAGTACAGGCCGACGACGGACAGGGAGAGGCTGAGCGAGAAGGCGGAGGAGCTGATGATGGAGCGGCTGAAGCCCAGGGTGGTGGAATCGCTGTCCTTCCTCGAAGCGAGGTCGGTGGGGGAGTACCTCGCCCTTTCACCCGACTACCAGGCCGTGCTGAGGGACCACGAGGAGCTCAAGCTCGAGCGCTACCTTTCTGCCGAATGCATCGACTTGTGCGACTTCGTGAACGTCAGGGTGAAGACACGGGGCTCCGGAGATACCCTCTCGATCGCGGACCTGCTGAAGCGATCGACGGACCTGTTCTACCTGCCATCGCTCAACGAGAACAAGGTCTCCCTGGTCAAGGACAAGCTGCCGGGCGCGGTGGTATTCAAGCTCAGGAGGAGGAGCGACGAGGACACGGTCTTGGATCTCATGCTCAGGCACGGCGTGAGGCTGGCGGACGAATTCATCAGCGAACAGAAGCTCAAGATCCCGAAGAAACAGAAGACGGTCGGCGAAGTCGTCGTCCACGAAGCCGGGACCGGCTCCTACAGCTGGGGAAGGTTCGAGTGCGTGAGGAAGCACACCGAAAGAGAGAATTCCGAAGCGCTAGACGATAGGACGGTCAGGGTCCCCCGGGGCAAGATGTCTCAGTACCTGCCCATCCTTTCTACCATCAGGACGAACTACAGGATAACCCTGGACAGGCCCTGGCTGGTCACGGGGATCACGGTCGACGATTTCGTTCGGCGCTTCGCATCGAAGAAGGCATTCACCAGCATAGGGCCCCTCACTTTCGAAGAAGTGGCAAGGAGCACAAGGCCCATCTCGATCGGGCTCTACAGCGACCCGTCCCTGGCGAGCCACTACCATGGGACTGATATGATCGTCTTCGGCGACGAGGACCTGGTGTTCGAGCTGGACTTATTCCTCACGCACCTCGGGGTCGCTCACGAAATCGACGCGAGCGGAAGAAAGGGATTTGATGCAGAAATAGGGAGGAGATACTATGCCTCGGAATTCATACACTACGCGGACTACGAGAAGCCGGGAGAATCAGAGATACTTTATTCCGTCATCCACATAGAAAAAGAAGTCAAGGAAGAGAAGCTCAGGGACCTTTTCCTCAACGCAGCAAGGCACAGCAAGGATCCGAAAGAGATCCGTGAGATGAGGGAGTACGTCCTGTCCCTGAACAGGCTCGTCGAGGCGCATAAAGATGAGCTGCCAGCTGCTTGAAGAACGGAAAGACCTTCTGATCCTTCTCGAGGAGGGAAGAGTAGAAGTCGTACCGAAGAGCCCTTACACGCTTCTGAAGCACAAGTTCTTCGGCGGGGTGACGATCAGGTACAACACTGGACAACTGGAACTGCAAGAGGTGGAGAACGGGTTCAAGTTCTCCTTGGGTGACAGGATCGCATTTATCCCCGACCGAGACAGAGCCGCCGAAGCGATACTCGCCCACCAGGAAACTGGAGACGAGGAGAAGCTCCTCTCCCTGTGGAGGCTGCATTACGCGCTCTCGCTTCTCCAAGTTTCGGTCATCGAGGGCCACCGGGTGGATCTGGGGGCGGACGGGAAGCTCTGGCTGCCAAGGGGCGTCGAAGTGTCGGTCGCCGAGTGGCTGAGGTACCATGACGGATCGCTGGTGGCCAAGTTCCTGTTCGAGCAGACGGAGGGAAGGGCGATGTTCAGGGGAAGCACGCACGCCGTCGCGCTGGGCGGCAGGGACGAGACTGGCCAAGTCTGGCTTCATTTCCTGCATCCCGATTATGCTTCAAGGAGCATAGCGGAGTGCGAGCTGTGGCTGGCCGGGGCTCAGCCTGGCGACGAAATAATCTTCTAGGAACGGGTTTTCAAAAGGGAGGTGAAAGAGGAACATGAAGGTGTACAGGCAGGGAGACGTAATCGTAAGCGAAGCGAAGGTGCCGAGGAGGGCGGAGCACGTCGGAAACGAAGTGAGGATAGCGAGTGAAACCGGGAACGCGCACGTCCTTCCGGGGAAGGCGTACAGGAGCGGGAGGCTGCAGTACGTCGTGCTGGAGGAGCCGACCCAGATGACGCACCCGCAGCACGCTGCCCTGACGCTGCCGGCTGGAACGTACGGAGTCAGGACCGTCAACGACTACATCCCGAGAAGGATGCTGGACTGATCGAAGCCATGTCATGAAAGGCAGGGGGCCGACGACCCCCTATTCCGTTCCCGGGTGAACGAGAATGGAAAGGCCTCGTAGGCCAGCACCTGAAATGAAGCGAGACGTCAAAGAGGATTTTGGAGGCGAATCGGGAACATGAGAAAGAACCTATCGAAGACGAACTGGGCATGCGAAGTCAGAATTGAGCATGACGAACGTCCGAGGTGAACCGCTTGGTGATGCATTACATCGGCAAGCACGGGGATTTCACCCTCAACTGGACGGGCCACTCCTACATGCTGACCCTGCTCACTCAGTTGAATGCGGACCTCTCCGAATGGAGCGGAACTAACGACGGAGAACCCATCGGCGTGCCCACCTGCAAGGCTTGGGCGAGACTGATATGTGATAACATCAGCAGGGTCAAACAGATCAGGATCCCTGACAGGGGATACTCCGACGGATATCGCAATGCCCCTCTGGTCGAAGGGATGACCACGGTCGAGGAGGAGCTGACGACGGGCGAAACCGCGCAGCTCATACAGATGGAGAACGCCATCGCCGCCGGTTTCGGCCAGGAGCGGGTGACGATCAACCCGAACGAAGTCAAGGTAGTCGAGCTGAGCCAGGGGACCCGTGACTGGGTCTTGAGCTTCGCCCGGTTCCTTGACGAATGTGGCGGATGCGAGCAGTGGTGAGGTGATGTCCTTGACAGAAGAGAATTTCAGGTACCTAACCAGCGTCGACCATATCATCGAGAGCAATGAACCTGTGGATGGGTAGGCCACGCTCGAGCAACCGAAGCCCTGCCAACGACAACTTCGTCGCAGTCAAAAGCCGGACTTACCTCGAAGAGACTGCTGGAGACCTGTAAACCGCAACGAAGCGGCTGCTGGATTAGCCTGATTTCTCAGAAGGTGATTCGCTTGAGTGATATCGACCTGGAGCTGAAGCAATTAGAAAACTTCCACGGGTCTGAGGAGTACCATGAGGCCTGGTTGGGCGTACTAGCGACGGACGGCGTGAAATACGTCATGGATAACGGTTATTCATGGGTCGCCACCGACGCCATCAGCGTAATCAAGACTGAACTCGACGAGCAGCCGTTCCTGGTAGTGAAGCTCAACCTCCTGCCCGAGAAAAAGGCGCGAATGACCATAGATGATGGCAACGGCAACATGCTCTACACGCAGGACTACGACTATACGGACGCCAAGCGGGAACTGAAACTCTACTACACAGACGGCGTCATTTTGCTCCCGGGCGAGTACTAGGGGGGAGCCGAACGACCGGCAAAGCACGCGAGATCCACATCCTGGCCCAAAACAGTTCGACGGCATTCGAGCATACCTTTGGCAGGCCTGCCGATGTCCTAGATTTCCTGAAGGGGTGGCTCCAGTCTCCTGACAGGCCTTATGAGCTCACCGTCAGCGAGGAAGCAAAGAGGACAGGGAAGGTGGGTGTTCACGCTGCGACTGCGAGAGGACGGAAACCCTGACTACGACAGGAGAGACCAGGATAAGGACGCGCGGCAAGGCATACGAGACTGCAGAATCAGATTGAGCGGCTACCGATTCCAATTGAGAAGGAGGCGGTACGTTTGGACGGAGCAATGACGGATTCCGAATTCATGAGCGCGAAGGAGAAGACCCTCGTGCTTGAACAATGGGAGCGGTTCCTCAAGAATGGCCTCAAGGTCGAGTGGTTCACTGGCAGGCTTTACGAGCATTTGTCCCTCCATGCATCCTTCATAGCCCACTTCAACCGGCAAGGCTTCTTCGATACCTACTTCGAAGACCCTGAGGCCACTATCAGGTTCCTTAACCAGTTCGACGGCGACCATGGTTTCCGATCTGCCGAATGCGGGGGCACATGGTGGCTGAAGGGGGACTACGGTGACATCAACGGGGCGATGTGCAGAGTCCTCGAGAGCTACAAGGTCCCGCTATACATGAAACTGAAAGGGGAAACCAGAAGAAGGGACTTGGCGCTCGCCGGACGACTACTCGCGAAACACGGGATCGCCCTCGACTCGAAAGCGAACGAAGATGTTCACGCATGACGACCCTTGAAGAGCGGAAGGCCGAGTTTTCGGCGCAGGTCGCGCTGATCGAAAACCCCGAAGCCCGGAGGCTCGCCAGGCTGAGAGGCATGGACAAGCTGGTGGAGGAATTCGGGAACGAAAGCGAGAAATTCGGGGTCCAATTCGGCCTCTATCCCATCTGGGCGTCTCTCGACGGGGAGCTTCAAGCTTGACCATGTCAAACAAGGACCTGGTAGATCAGGCCCTCAGAGACAAGGGGGACGATTGGGTGATTGCCGCGATGGTGGATGGCAGCATCGGATACTACTCTCCCCACGTGGCGATGCTACAGGTCCGGCGGTACAAGGAAGGCGAAACGCGGAGCTGGTGCGAGCGAGGCGACGCGCTGTTCAAAGGCGACCTGCTCGAAGAGATGTCGCATGACATAAGGGGGTTACAATGCAAGGAGGAAAGAAACGCGGAGGGCGTAAAGAAGTTCGTCGAGTGGGTGGCCAGGGCCAAGGATATCGATAGCTTCGAGTTCAACAGCACCGTCAGCATGATGTACCCGACAAGCGCACCCATTTGACCGCGGCAGTACAATTCAGGGCAGTGCCAATATCGGAAATCGCGGGCTGCCCGCAGCTCAGGATGGACCCGGAGCACTTCATACCCGCGCATAGGACCTGGGAGCATTACACTGCCGGGCACCTGACGGACGCCGAAGTCGTGAAGTTCTGGCTGCAGGGCAGGATACCGACGTCCGAGCTTGAGAAGGCCATACGCGTGCTCAAGGGGAGGTGAGAATGCGGGAATGAGCCAGGACAGAGTCTACGTGGCCGTTGCGCTCTGGCGCGGATTAGTCGACGACGTCGGGGTCTTCAAGACCGCAAGGTCAGCGAACAACTACATCAAGGAGACGACGGGCAAGACGCCGAAAGGGATAGAGAGAGAAGCAGGGTCAAACCCCATGGCCGACTGGGCGGGTTCCTGCGTCTACGAAGTGGAGGTGAAAACATGACCGGAGAGATGCTGATGCCGGCCTTCGCCGACAGGGATGTCGGTTACTGGAAGGGGATAGCCCCTCAGATAGTCGGAGACGAATCCTACCTGATAAGGCCGAACTACCCGGCGATGTTCGGCCTCCTCGAAAAGATGACGGCGGCCGGACTGGAGGTCACGCTGGCTCCGTGGGACGTCTACCAGGGCCCCTGCATCGTGGTCGAAGGGACGGACCTCAGGATCTGGTACGGGGTCGGGAGGTACGAGGACTGCGACGAATGCGTCCACCCCCACAAGATATACGTCGGCACCCCGGCCTGGGAGGTCACCCGCGGGACGTTCGGGGGGCCCATGGCCGTAATCTACGCCGCCTGGGACGGGGACGACGACGTCATCCAATTCACCAGGGGCGAGTTGTCAAACGCCAAGCCGTGAACCTGAGCGACCCTGGTGGGACCCGGGTGATGTGGATTGAGTTCACATACCGTCCAAGACCTAGCCGTCGAAGCCTGTAAAAAGACGCCCGAGCCGCTCCAGCCGATCTACGAGTTCGTGCAAAGGTACAGGCCCGAAACCGCCGAGGAGACCGTCAGGGCAAGGCTCTACGAAGCGATGGAGCAGGGCAGGATCATCCGCATAGCCAGGGGCGTCTACTTCGCGCGCTCCGGGCCAGCGCAGCTCCTCCTCATCGAAGGCGACGCCTGGGACGTAATGCCAAAACTCGAGGAGGGCTCGATCGATGCTCTCATCACGGACTCGCCATTCGACATGGGGACGAAGAAGTGGGTGGGCAAAGGGACGACGCGGCCTCACGCTTTCATGGGAGGGGAGAGGACGTACCAGCAGAGGGACATCGACAGGGAGTGGCTCGCCCAGGCGTTCAGGATCCTGAAGAAGTCGAAGGAATGGAACACGCTCAGCAAGGAGAGGAAGGCTGGAGGCGACTTCCCAAGGGGCGGGGGCGCGTGCGCGATATTCGTCCCCAGCCTCAACAGGAGCACATACCCACACATCAGGGAGCTCATCGAGCTCGCCGAATCCGTCGGCTTCGTGTTCTACGGGAGCGTAACGTGGGACAAGGGGGTGATGGGCATGGGCTACCACTGCGGCCGCGACCAAGTCATGGAAATCCTCCTGTTCACAGCCGGAGAAAGGAACGGCGTCCTGTGGGACCTGGGCATGCCGAACATCCTTTCGGTGAAAAAGGTGAACAGGAGATGCGCTCCGAATGCCGTGGAACACGAAGCGGAGAAGCCGTCGGAGCTCTGGGTCAGGCTGGTGAAGGCGCTGACGAGGGAAGGGGAGATCGTGTTCGATCCCTTCTGCGGCCGGGCCAGATGGGTGAAAGAAGTCCTGTCGATGAACAGGCACGTCATCGCGGTGGACATAGACGGGAAGTGGCTCGACCGCATCGCGCAGGAAGATTTCGGATACCGCTTCGATTTGGCTCAAGTAAACTAGGAGTCGGAGCTGAGCTGAGTTGGGGCAGATGCCCGGTTTCACCCTATCGAGGCGAAGCGGAGGATCTGCTCATAGCAGGAGAGGTGTCGACATGAAATGCCACAACAGGGCCACCTTGACATAGGCTGTCTGAACTGCAGGGCGGTATTCCGACAGCAGAGAGATGCCCCCAAACAGGCGAACTGCCCGAGCTGCGGCGCCGCGACCGTCGTTATGAGCTTGGACGGGAGAGGAACTACATGGTCGGGCGTCAGGCTCTTCAGGGACGATGGGAAGGATGAAGGGCGGAGATTCCACGACGCCGGAGGAAACACGCACCAGACTGGTTGCGTAATCTGCCAGCACAGGAACACTAGATCGCTGGCTGCCAAGTTCAACGAGCTGCTGAGGCGGCGAGGACTTGAAGAGCTGAGAGCTTTGGTGAGCGCCAACGTCGACGATGCGATGCTCGCGTCCCAGTACGTCCGAACAGAGTACAGGCACATCATCGAGGCGATCCTCAGGCAGGAGATCGGAGTGGAAGCCCTGCCGAGCAGAGGGAGGTGTGAGGAATCATGAGCACCATCGCAAGCGGAGCGAGGATACCGGCGTCGATGTTCAGGCCTCACCCGCTGAACCCTCGGCTCGAATTCAACAGGCTGCCACCGCCGCCCGGCGAGGCGGTCGAGCCCAGCGAAACGCCGACGATGAACAGGCTGCAGTCGCTCGCGGAGAGCATCAGGCAGAGCGGAGGGCACCCCTTCAACCCTATCCTCGCCAGGCCCCAGGGAGGCCGGTACGAGATAGTCTGCGGCCACACGAGGTTCAGGGCGATGACCGAAATCCTGGGGTTCACCGAGCTCGAGGTGGGCCTGGACGTCGTTGTGAGGGAGATGGACGAAGGTTCCGCCGTGCGGATGATGGTGGACGACAACCTCAGGCGCTGGGCCTACAACGGGGGAGAGCTGGCCAGGGCGCTGAAGCTGCTGGTCAGCAACCTGAAGATGAGCGAGAGGGATATCGCGAGGCAGTACAACGTGAGCGTGGGTTGGATCAGCACCGTGCTCTCGCTCAACAGGCTCCCAGCGAGGGTGGCCGCGAAGATCAGCGTCGGGCAGGGGCACGCCCTGGCGAGGGCGACGGAGGACGTTCACTCGGGTGAACGCCTGAGCCGGGGGGAGGGCAAGCTGACCATCAAGCACGGCCTGGCGCTTGCCAACCTCGAGACCAATGACCAGAAGGTGGCCGTGGCCAGGGCCATCGAAAAGAACCGCCTGACCGTGAGGGAGACCAACCAGGTCGTCGAGGCTCTCAGGGAGAATCCTTGTGGACCGGTGGACGAGGTAGTCCGTGCAGTCAAGAGGAACAACGCGACGGCCAACCTCAATACACTGATCGTCGAGCTCCCGGATTCCAGGGTCGTGGAGGCCCTCGCGAGGGCCGCGGGAGCGGCGAAAATCGGCCGGGAGGAATACGCGGCCACGAAGATCGCAGAAGGGCTGGTGAACGACGGCTACCTCAGGCCAGAAGTCCTGCAACAGGACGAAGTGCTCCAGTTCGTGGAGGAGAAGCTCGGAACTATGACAGCCCCCGATGATTCGCACCTTGTTTCAAGGGTGCGGATGACAATCGACCCTGTCAGCCCGTTTTAAGGAAACGGACTTAGAAGGAGGTGAAAGAAGATGAATGACAGCAGACAGGAGCAGCCCAAGGAAGAAAGCGACCTCGTTGCCTCAGCCCTTGACAGGCTCGAGAAGCTGATACTGAGCAATGCGAACGGAATGGTCGACCAGATCAAGGCGGTCAGGACGGAGTATGAAATGAGCAAGAAAGGGGCGCTCAAAGCCGATGCAGTAGCCCTCCTCAACGGGCAAGGCTGGAAGAAGTTCTCCCAGAGCAATGGCGAATGGACTTTCATGACCGACCCGAACGATGTCCTCCTGAAGGAGCTGGAGCCACTGAAGGACTTCATCGAGGAGCTCAGGAAGGCCGGAGATCCTGGCATCGTGGTGGATGACCACAAGTATCGTATCTCGAAGGGCAAGTTCCTTAACAGGTTTCCAGTGGGAAAGTGAATGAAAAGATCGAAGGATGTCGGGGCGGGCCAGCTAGGTCCGTACGGATGGAAGGATGGGAGGTGAATGGAGAGGCATGGAGTCGACGAAACTGGGCGAAATCCCTCTTAGCGCCAAGAGCAGCCTGGTGGTGTCGAAGTTTAAGGGCAATGACGACGTCGAAAGGATAGACATCAGGCTCTTCG
Source organism: uncultured Nitrososphaerota archaeon (assembly GCA_963842885.1). Classification (GTDB taxonomy): domain Archaea; phylum Thermoproteota; class Nitrososphaeria; order Conexivisphaerales; family DTJL01; genus DATKKG01. The sequence goes on along the minus strand of CAWJIE010000001.1, from coordinate 16,652 downwards.
TCTCAGGTGATAAGTACGCCGGACCGACTAAGAAGGGAGTCACTCTGCCGAAGGACAGGCTGCCGGACCTGGTCAAGCTGCTGTCCCAGCTGTAAGGCACTGCCTCCCCCCAGAAGGTGTAGGCACTTCCTTTTTCCAGGCGGTGGTCATACTTGTCTGAGCTGGCTCAGGCGGCCATTCTGAAAGGAAAGGTAGACGCCGAAGAAGGGCAGTAGTCGGCTACGGCATATGAGGAGCATTGCCTAGATGCCCGGAACACCTTCGCAGAAACAAAGGTAGGAGGAGCCGTACAGTCTTACGTAAAGTACGATGAGGTAACGAAAGGGGATGAGGGCTTAGGCCCGTTTTCCTCCCTTGTGGAGGACGAGTCCCGAAAGGGACGTTTCCCCCTGATGATCCCGACCCAGCGTTGACTGGGCTACGGGTGCTTCCGTTCCCCGATCGGGGCGCGGAGGTTGGCCTTTCTCAGATGAGATGAGACGGGCCGAAACCGTTCTCTGCATCACAATGATGTGGAGAGTTCCCTTCAGCCAAGGGAATCCCGTTGAAGCCGTCCGGCTAACCTCGCAAGAGGGTGTCGGACGGTGGAGGGGCGGTCGGGGTGTGCGATTCTTTGCAGAGAGCCCACCGAAGAGCATGCGGCTTATCCTTTCCTCTCAAGTTCACGGTGGACGCGATATCCTTCAACGACCGTAGCCGTGGGCTTCCCCACTCACGCACTAAGTTCCTGGCTTGTCTACGGAGCTTGCCCGCTCTCGTCGTTAAAAGCGACTTTCCTTTCGTAAGACATGCCTCTGATCTACAGGACCTGCACTGGATGCGGGAAGCAGACGCTGCAGAGGACGCTGTACGCGTTCGTCACCGTCAACGGGAAGCGCAGGTGGCTGCCCACCTTCTATGCCTGCACGGGCTGCCTGAAAGTGAACAGGATATCGAGGCACGCCTATCGAAGAAGCCCTGAGCTCGGAAACACGCCGGATGCAGAGAAAGGCCCGCCGAAGTACCCGTACCTTCCCGCCATGCTCGAGCTCCTCCTTGAGGAGAGGACCGGTGAAGACGTAATCGACAAGCTCGGAAGGCTTGGATACAACGCTTCCGATCACGAAATCAGGAACGTGCTGGATTTCCTGGCGTCGATGGGAGTCCTGAGCAAGAGAGAGATAGACTACACGGGTGGAGTCCTGTCTTTGATAAAGCCCGGAGGGAGGAGGCTTCGCTGTGAAAAGTGCGGGAGGACAATGCATAGTTCGATTGTATGCAAAGAATGACGGCCGGACATTAGCTTGGGCGGGAAATGTCTGCGCCTGCTGCTATGCCGTGAGGCTGGTCGATGAAAAGATCAGGAACAGCGGGAGAGATACTGTTGATGAAGCCAATCACAGGTAGCAAGAGGCGAAGAAGACCGGTCAGAGCATTAGGCTTGTCATAATCACTCTCCTCGTGGCCGTGCAACCTGATCGAGGTGCGCCTGCAGAAATACTACTCGATGACGGCGAGGCCCCAGGCATCCAGCTACTCTGAAAAGGCAACGGGAAAGGATCTGTGCGTCCCACCTACTGCCACTCGAGCGCCGAGCAGAAAAGGTGATAACCACGGCGGTGGTGAGATATCATCTTGACACATTGCATGCGCTCGATGAACCGCTATCGCCAGCCTTTTGTGATCGATATGGCCGCTTCATGTGAGGACTGTCGCCCACATTCATTTCGCGCGGAGAACTGCGGGGGGCTCATTCATGCTGATTCAAACGTATGAACAAGCCCTTGCGGACAGAGAGAGAATCCTAAGCAAGATCGATGCCACTGCCAACGCCGAACTGCTCGGCAAAGCCAGGAGCATGTGGAACGCCTATGCTCCCCAGAACGGCAACTCCACCGTTGCTGGCATCGACAGCAGCTGGAACTTGGTCATGTTCCAAGGCTACTACCTTTACGCCGTCGAGGCCGTCTCCTCGTTGGCAGACAACTCGTTCCTAGTCCCACCTCGATATACCGTAGACCTGAGCACTCTCGGGGCGATGGAAGGCAGTCAGGTTGTTTTCAATCCCAGGCTCTACCTCGAAAGCCTCGGCATGGAGTTTGAATATGGATTGGCAACCGAAAGCGCGAAGAAGATAGACTTTGTCTTGGTGGATGGCTCGGTCCTCGCCAGATTCTACGATCGCAGGCTTAAGAAGCCGATCAGGTTCTATGAATTCGCTAGGGATCTCATGGCCAAGGAGAACATCGTTTTCGTATCCAAGACATCGGAGAGCAACGTGATGCTGGAAGGAGGGGTGGGAGACTTGTTCTACTTCAACAAGGCTTCGCGCTCTCCAGGCTTCTCGAGCCCATACTACGATAAGATCGGCGTCTCCGTGTTCTATGCCCGGCTGGCGGAGTTCACTCCATGCATCAAGGTCGAGGTCTCCGGCGATGTCGACAATCAGCGTGCTGAGCGACTTCTTGATTTGATGAGCGCGAAGAGCTACTCCGGATACCCTTACGTGTTGAGGCTCGCTCACGAAAGGTGTAAGGTGGCAAACGAAGACATGGGCAGACTGGCCAACGTGCTAGGTCTCGAGATTGAGACAGGAGGGAGAGAAGTACTTGGCGAGTGAAGGCCGACGCAACCTTGTGGGCATCGTTTCGGGCGAGGCGAGCCCATCTGGGTTCGATTACCTGGCGGAGAAACCTTCTAGAGTAGGCGAGTACGTCACAGTCGAGGCACTTGAGGGCAACGTACTGGGGCTAGTTGAAGCGAGCCGAGTCAGCAGCGACCTACTGGGCTCGGCCACCAACTTTCAATCTGCCCAGGAGGCCAAGAAAGTCGCCTCAAGCAACCCGCGAGACAAGAGGAACCTCGCTTCGGTGAGGGTGCTGGGCCTTCTGGATTACCTTAGGAAAGGGGGGTCGAACCTTCCATCGTTGCCACCCGAGCCTGGGTCGGAGGTCTTCGCTGCTACGCCCTCCGAGCTCAAGGACGTGTTCAGCAGGGACGACAAGGGATGGGCGAAGGTCGGTACCCTGTTGCGAAATGAAAATGTCCCCGTGTCCGTCAATGTCAATCGCCTCGCTTCTAGACACCTGGGGATCCTGGCCGCAACGGGCAGTGGCAAGTCGAACCTTCTCGCGCTGCTCGCCAAGCGCCTATCAGATGTGAAGGGCACCCTGGTGATATTCGACTATCAGGGCGAGTATTCGGACCTGAAGTTGTCCAGCATCGTCCACCTCAAGGCTAGGATAAACCCCAGACTTCTGGACGTGGAGATGTTCGCCGACGTCTTGGACGTGAGGGCCAAGGCCGAAAGGCAAAGGTCGGTCTTGAACAGGGTCTTCACCGAAGGAGTCAGGCAGGCCAAGGACTTCTGGGGAGCCCTGCTTGAAAGCCTGACGAACCTGATCGCGAGTGACACATCGAAGGCGGAGGAGAAGAGGATCGCCGAGAGGCTAACTGAGATCGTGGAGAGGGCCCGGAGGAGGAAGGGAGCGATACTCGACCCAGACATAGGTGACCCTGTGGATCAGCTCAAGCCGAATCAGGTCAACGTCTTGAACATGCTGGAGCTGACCGAGATGCAGGCCTCCATCGTCATATCCTATTACCTCGATGAAGTGCTTGAAGACAGGAAGAAGGCCCGCAGATACAGGCTGTCCGGAAGAGAGGACAAGAGCGAGAGGATACGGTTCATGGCCCCTGTCGTCTTCGCGATCGAAGAGGCGCATTCGTTCCTTCCGAACGACAGAGACACAGATGCCAAGTACGTCGCCTCAAAGGTCGCGCGGGAGGGGCGCAAGTTCGGGGTCGCGTTGATTGTCGTGTCGCAGAGACCCAGCAGGCTGGACTCAGATGTCCTGAGCCAGATGGGCTCATTGGCAGTGTCCAGGATCACGCAGCCGAAGGACCAGAGCTACATCATCGAGTCGAGCGAGCTCGTCAGCGAAGAGCTGGCCAGTTACCTGCCTTCCCTGAACGTGGGTGAAACGGTCCTCCTCGGCCAGTGGGTGACTCTTCCGTCACTGGCCAAGATTGACAAGGTTGAGGAGAAAATGATGGGGGCAGACATAGATGCCGTGGCGGAATGGTCCGAGCGAGCGAAGGTGGAAAGCATAGCGGCAGGGACCACTTCTGACTCGATCAGGGAAGAGTGAGAGAGCCAATGCTTGTAGGCCACCTCTCTGATACTCATCTCGGCGCCTCTCCTTATGGACTCAGGGAGAGGGAGGACGACTTCTATGAAGCCTTCGAGGAATCGATGCAGGTGATGATCAAAGACAGGGTAGACATCATCATCCATGCCGGAGACATCTTCGATGTCCCGAGGCCTAGTGGAACCGCCCTCGTGAAGCTCGTTGGACTCCTGAAGCAATTGAACGAGAAGGGCATCAGGTTCTACTATACGCTTGGGGAGCACGACATCAGTAGGCTCTACGAAACACCCTCCGCGATGCTGTACCAGCGAGCGGGACTTGCGACCTACCTGGAGGACGGGAAGCCATTGACCGTTGACGGGCTGACCCTCGTCGGATTCCACAAGCGAAGAAGGACTGAGATCTCCGAACTACAGCAGAAGCTCAACGCGCTAGACGCCATAATCCAGGAGCGGAGCGGAAAGAAGGTATTGGTATTGCACCAGGCGCTCACGGAATTCCACCAGTTTGCCGGCGAACTGACGTCTGCGGACTTGCCGAAGAGGTTCGACTACTACGCCATGGGGCACCTCCACGATAGGTTTGAAAAGAAGTTTGAGGACCTGGGAGGCCCTCTGTGTTATCCCGGGTCCACCGATGCGACCGGGAACGAAGGGATCAAGGACTCTAGAAAGGGATTCTACATCGTCGACTTCACGGGATCCGAAGCGAAGCCCGAATGGGTCGAGCTCACGTCTTCACGGAGGCGGCTCTACAGAGAGGTTCAGTACAAGGAACTGAAGGAACAGGTGGCCAGACTTCTCATTGAGATCGCAGAACTCAAGAAGAAGCCTCTCTTGAACCTGGCGATCAAGGGGCTGGATATCGACAGCGCGAAGGTCACCAGCGCGATTCGGGCCCTTCAAGAGAAGTGCCTGTACTGCCAGTGGGAACCTGTCGAAGAAAGGGTAACCTCGGCGAAGGACTACCAAGAGCGCCCTTCAGACATCGACGAAGAGATGGAGAACATCGCGCTCAAGGTCTTGGGTGAGAAGAAGAAGGCAGCCTTTGCTCTTGAAGAGTTCCTGCCTCTGGCCGAGTCAGGCGAATCTGAAGAGTTAGCGGACCTGCTGTGGTCAGCCTTCGTCGAAGGGAGGTTCGAGGAACAGTAAATGATCGAAACCGTGCGGCTAGTCAACTTCATTTCGCATGGTGATACGACTCTCGATCTTGATGAGGGCGTCAACATATTCATAGGGAAGAACGGGGCAGGCAAGTCCTCCGTCATAGACGCCATCACCTACGCTCTCTACGGCGAACACACGAGAGAACAAGCGAAGAACTTGGTCAAACGGGGTGCTTCGTCTGGTGGCGTGTCGGTCAGGTTTACTCTGGGGAACAAGGAGTATCTGGCGGAGAGGAGGTTCGGGAAGGCCGGCAGCTTGGAGTCAGGCGTGCTCAGGGAGCTTTCCGGCGGCGCTCGCGTGATAGTCCAGGGTGAGAGGAAACAGTTCGGCGAATCGATGACATCCAAGGCATCCGAGATAATCGGGTTGGACTACGACAAAATGAGGGTCTCGACAATAGTCCAGCAGGGAGAACTGGACGAGATCATCAGGTACAGTCCAAAGGACTTCAAGGAGCTCATCAACGGCGTCATCGGTATCGACAGGTTGGACATAGCATTCAGTAACTCGAGCGATGCGATCACAGGCTTCAGACAGCATCTCAGAAACGATTGCGGATTTGACGACACGGAGATCGAGCAAGTGGAGAATATGAAAGCCGATCGCCAGACGAGGAAGGACGAAGCCGATACGAAACTGCATTCCCTCGCTCAGGAGCTGGTTGGGCTGAAGTCGAGAGAGGAATCGGTCAGGAACGACCTGACCTCATACGAGCTGATGAAATCAAAGCTCGGCCAACTCGAGGCCCGCAGACGGGACCTGACCACGTATGTAGAAGAACAACGGAAGCAGCTCAAAGCTGAGCTGCTCTCACTCGAAGAAGACATTGGCATGGCGAGTGGGTACCTCGTGCAGGCCAGCCGAAAGGGCGACATCGAAGCAAGGGAGAACGAATACAACTCAAAGGAAAGCACTCTGAGCGAAACACAGAAGCATATTCGCGGCGAACTATCCGAGCTCAAGCCACTCCAAGTCCAGCTGGAGGAATACGCAAAGGACATCACTGATACGAAGAAGAAGATCGAGGCGTCCAAGAGGAAGATCTCTGACCTGGAGCCGCAGATTGCCAAGCTGGCCTCGATTCAGAAACCCTGCGAAGAGCCGCAGGAAGCGCTGGAAGAGCAGACAAAGAGGCTCAACAAATCGATCCTCGACTCCACCGACAGAAAAGGCAGCATCAAAGTCCAATTCGAGAACTACGTGAAGATTCGGGATGCTGGAGTCTGCCCCACCTGCGACAGGCCCTTCTCTTCTTCAGAGATATCGAACAAGATCGGAGCCAAGGAGGAAGAACTCAAGGTTGTGGACGGCGAACTCGATGGATACGCGAAGTCTCTTCAGCTGACGCAAAGCCTTCTGAAAGACAGACGCAGCTATGACCAAGCTCAGGAACGCCTCACGGGGCTTCTGGAGAAGAAGGAGGGGCACGAAGGGGACGTCCAATCAAATGAGGGAAAACTGAAAGAGCTCCTCACAAAGCAGGAAAGGGTATCTTCGAGGCTCGGAAGACGCGAGGAACTGGAAGATTCCCTGTCTAAGGCTGACGCTGACCTCGCGGCGACGAAGAAACTCCAGAAACAGGTTCAGAATGAGAAAGCGAATTTGCATACGGCGCTATCATGGCTGGAGGAACACAAGATTTCCAGTCAAGATGATTTGGAGAAGCTTAGCGAGGAGAAAAACACGCTGCAAAAGGTCATCGGGGGCATTCCTACCGATATCAGCAGGGCTCCCGTCGGAAGCCTAGCCATAGATTCCTTCTCCCAAGGTATCGTTTCGGACATCCTGACTCTGCAAACGGAGACCGTGAGCTATAATGAGTCGAGGCACGCAGAGTTGCAGTCGGACTTCACCGAAATCGAGCGGAGGCTCCAAGACAAAGCGAGGGAGCAAGGCAGTTTGGTCAAAGAACTCGAAACCGCTAAGGCTGAACTGCTGACGCTCACGCAAGCCGAGGCTAAGCTGAGCAGGGCTTCGAGATATGTCAAGCTCTTCGAAACCATTCGTGCCGACCTTTTCAACAGAGACGGCGCTTTGGCCACGAGCCTCCGCTCCTGGGCCTTGAAGCAGATCTCTAGCAAGGCGTCCGAGTACATCAGGAATTTCGGAGTTGGACTCTCCATGATAACCCTCCAGGAAGGCAGAAGGGAAGTGGATATCGAATGCTACGGTGCCTCCGGTACGATCGATGTCGCCTCAATGAGCGGTGGTGAGAAGGTCGCGGTCGCCTTGGCCCTTCGCTTCGCGATGGCCAGCCTCATGAGCAAAGGCAGAGTGGACTTCATCATACTGGATGAGCCCACGGCGCACCTGGACGTCGACCGCAGAAAGTCTCTGGTCAAACTCATTTCGGACTTCAATTCATCACCCGAAAGCGTCTCCCTTAGCCAAATCATCGTCATCACACACGATTCCGAAATCTTCGAAGATTCGGAAGTGAATGCACTCTTCAGGTTTGAGTCGTCTCCTGAAGGTACCATAGTTGTCAAGTCCTAACATTTCTCGAACTGGCCCTTCTGGTTCTTTTCCCCAGATACCATGGTGCCTCCGTCCGGAGTCACAGTACTGGTAGACTCTGGCCCAGGCCGACGTTTGGTGCTCGGAACGTTATACCATTGCGGACATTGCTGCATGTCGTCCCATGTGTGTTTTTTGCCCGTCTTGTGTTGGTATAACATTCCTGGCCTCGCCGGCCTGCGCCAGTGTTCCGCGGGTTCCGTCGTCGCTCGAATCGCCGCTCTTGGACGTAAATCCGGTGGTCCACGGCTTCAAAACCCTCTTTCCTTAGTCGTCCTTTCCCAGCTGTTCGTGTAGGTCCAGTAATTGCGCCAGTCGACGTCCGAAGGCAATCCAAGCCGGGCGACCGTCATCCTCATGAATCGCTCGGGAATGGCCTCTTTCGGGCTGTTCTTCATTGCCAGAGCAGCCACATACTCCCTCCAGCGGCGCTCGGGCTCCTTCCCTTCCCTGTAGTAGCAGATGATCGCCTTCACTGCTTCGCGCTCCACTTCCACCCTCCCAAGCGCGTCCCTCAGCTCCTCCCGCAGCTCCTCCACAGGCATCTCCGGAATGCCATCGGTCGATGCTTCTGTCACCAGAACCGGCCATCCGGCGTAGATGTTGGAGACCGTACTCGTCACTCCCTGGGAGCCTCCGAATTCCTTCCCGGCTGCAGCCAGCAGCCACTGCTCCCAACCGTCGAAGTCCAGCGTCGGAGGCCTCTCGTGTAATTCGACCAGCTCCTTGAACAGCTTGGTGTTGACCTCCTCCTCGAAGAGGTAACCCCCCAGCTGTGCCCTCATGGTCTTCGCTTCCTCCGCCACCCTCTTCGAAAGGGCATCTTCGCCTAGGGAGGTCTTCACGTTCGCCTCGACGTCGGGGTGCTCCCTGTCCCAGATCAGGACGAACTCCTTCGCCTTGCTCCACTCCTTGATTTCGTCCAGCGACCCCATGGCCGTGAAGATGTGGACCCCAGGAAGCCCCCTAGTAAGGACCCGCTTCAGGATGAACTCCGCGTTCGGCGGGCAGTTGTAGGCCTTCGCGAAATGCGACCATGTTAGCCATCCAGCCACAGGTCCATCGTTTCCTGCACCCTCTTGCGGACGCCGGGCTCCCCCCTGTAGAGCCGGCCGAAGTAGCGCTTGACGCCAACCTTAGGGTCCTCGTAGCCGTGGGCTGCTTCGTCGAACTTGTCGTAGAGCAGCCTCCAGAGTTCGAAGCCGGGGCCGCTCCTGTCGATGACGATGTCGAGGTCCACGTCCCTGGGGCGCTCCTTGTTCCTGAAGTAGCTTCCGTACCCCCATACCGAGACGACGCCGGCTGGGAGGAGTGCGCCCGACGAAGCGCGGTCGCAGAGGACCTTCAGCCTCTCGAGCAGGACCATTTGGCGAGGGGTCATATCTCTTCCGGGACGACCAGTCCGATTCACTCCGGCGTTGAAAAAGTTGCCTGAAACGCGCGCGTTGAAGGCTGCTCATGTCGGCACGCGGAGCACTGCAACGCTCGGCCATGGAAACGTCGCGAGTGCAGGGGCGGCGCCGCCGACGTCCGCAACGAACCGGGGACCAGCCGCGAGCCAGCTCCCGCTCCCCTTAGGAGTGCCTCGGACTGGGCGAATCTCACAGGGAATCCCATTGGTACAGAATCCTTGCTAGTCGTCAGAACTTGGTGATGATAAGTGGCAGGAGGCTCACGCTTATGTGTGAACGCAGGCTAGAGTCCATCGATGAGCGGCGCCCCAGGCGAAGGGGCATACCCCTTCGACCTGTCGAACACGGAGCCCATCGATTGCTCCATCGTAGCAGAACCCTGGTATAGGTACGAACTGGAAGACGGCACCCTGCTCAAGCTCAAAGTCGTGGTCATCGACATCTTCCGAAGCACTCGTACAACCCCTTAGGCGAGCCGGTCTACTTCATGTTCCCAGAAGTGCTGGTGACTACATACTCGCCGGTGGGATTGAGAGGGGCACCTTCGTATCCCCTGCCGGCCTATGCCAGCTCCTTCCACCCTTCTTCCAGGTCGGACTCGTATCCATGCTCTCCCAGAAGCCATAGTCCTGCATGTTGGTGGCCCATATCTTGGGGAAGAACATGTCCTTCATGTCAAACTCGATGGCCTCCAGCATCCTCCTGCCGTAGCCGCGGCGGCGGAGGCCCTTCCGTATCTCGAGCAGCTGTATCGTGGGGACGCCTTCTTCGTCCATCTCCGAATCGTAATAGGAGAGCCGCGCCCTCCCCGCCAAGTCTGCTCCCTTCTTCAACTCATAGTCCGTCTCGGGATAGGTCCTCTCGTCGTCCCTTGGCATGCCGGTCCTGCCGCACAGGATGAGCCGCTTGTCTAGCTCCACCGTCCAGGTTCTGTGTGGCAGCTCGTGGAAGCCGAAGCCGATATCGCCGATGGCGCCGCCAATGTGATCCTGGATGGCCTTTTAGCCCTTGCTCCTATGGTATTCACGACCATCGTATCCTCGTACACGCTGGCCAACACCTCCGACTTCAGGTACGTCGCCTTGAAGCCTGGCCAGGACCTTTCGCCGCTTTCGTTCTCTACGGCAAACTTCTTTCCCTTCAGCTTCTCTCTGAGCTTTTCCAATGCATCACCCGCATCGCAACTGGGGTTTATGATGAACGTGCAAGCCCGAGGGTTCACTTCCAGCGGACTGGCCTCCTTTTCCCATGCCAAGTCCCAGTTGTCGGAAGGATGTCTCACAGGTACCATGCCGAGATGACTCCTTCTTATACTTCAGACCCACGGCTCGAGCCTGACGGTAGTTGACGACGGTAGGTCCCAAGTAGCAGAGGCCGTCACAGGGCTCGCAGGCTCTCGACCCACAGGAGGTCGTCTTCGAACGAAGACTTATCGATGCCGAAGTCCGCGGCCCCCCTGATTGAGACGCGGATGTAATCGGTCAAATCCGATCGGTGCCCTCTTGCCCTATTCGCCCTCGCGAACTCGTCAACCAGAGTGCAACGCCCGACCAAGACATAGCAATCCTTCGAATCGCCGCCGGCGGACACTTGGACCGTGATCTTCCTTATGTCATACCGCCTCCGGTTCGGGCCCTCCTCGCCCTTCAGATGATGCTCTCTGTCGAGAATCCCCTCGGATTGGAGGAAGTCTAGAAGGGAGTCCACAGGAACGTCATGCACTATGCCCTCAAGCGTTGACGTGCTGGGCCCAGGGCCAATAGAGTACGCAAGCCCTCTGGTGCTGGACTCGTTGTCGAGCCTTCTCATCCAGCCAGTCAGGGAGGCCCTGCGCGCCCGGAGGAGCGAAAGGCTTGATCGACGCATAATCATCTTCCGCTCGAAGTCCGCCCTGCACAGGTTGCTCCCGTACGAGAACCATGTCGACAGAGGTGTCAGCCCATTCAGCTCGACGCCTGCGTCTTCGAACTTCTCCAGTATCTCCCGCAGGTACGGCGGAACCCGACTTTCCTCGGACAACGCTACCAACCAGCAGCCACCTGCGGCTATTAACTATCGTCGTCTGGAGGTCGCTCTTCCTGGGACTAGGACCTCCCGCCGGTCGTGGGAGGCCTTCTGTTGACGACGAACAGGTCCCACGCCCAATCAACCTGCAACTTCTCAGGAGCGGACGACATGGCCTTTTTATGTCAGTAATAGCTACAGCACCTCTTGGATAATCCCATGCAGTCGTCAAAGACGATTGAAAACATCCATCACGATAGCAGCGCTTTGGACAGGATGAGTGGTGCGAGGCGCGGGATTTGGACCCGCGTTGCCACCTTGGGAGGGTGACGTCCTGACTAGGCTAGACCAGCCTCGCCCACCGGAGCTATCGGTTCCGCGTATTTTACCTTTAGTCTCTGCGTGAAAGGGGGCCATCGGGGGGCGACTCATCGGCAGAACCTCCGGCGCCCTTTCCTTCGCTTGCAGCGTTCATCCTAGAAACCACTTCCTCCACATACTCCAAGGTGACGACGCCAGAATTGATCAAGTTGGTGAGAGCGTTGGCCGACGCGACACCGGTCACCCTTCCGGAGGACCCCCTGATCTGCCTCCAACGAAGCTTCGTATTGCCGCTCTTGGATTCGTATATCACTCCGAGGACGTCCTGGCGTCGACGAAATCGATGTCCCTAATCTTCTTGAGGCTAGCCTTGTCCGTGGCCTCCACATAGATGGCCCCCTGACCGATGTCACGTTCAGGGAAGACCTGAGAATCGTGGAAGTAGCTCTCAGGAATATAGGACCGGCAGGTGCTGTAAATGAGGAACATCCTAAACCTCTCTAGAGTGGCTTCAATGCTAATCTCGACCATGGATGTGCCACTTACAGCCCTTAACCTAGGTAAGTCAAGTAAATAACGGCTATGCCGTCGCATGAAAGGGTAGGATTCAGCAGTCCAATCGAGTCACTCGGATGGGGCTCTGCCCAATCTGAAGTGTCTGGTCAGCGAGACCCCAGACTCATCGATGCACATGTTGATCTGCCAGCTCTCGACTCCCCGGGCCGACGCAGATTCCGCCGCATCGATGATTTTGCCGTTGAACCTGTCTCGGGCGGCCGACGAACGGGGTGCGTCGTAGAGGTAGCAGAGGGCCATTATGGCCCTCCCCCCGCCGGCCAAGGACGAAGATAGCTCGGCGAAGTGCTTGATCAGCCTGTCGAAGGAGTCGAACCTCGCATGCTTCACCTTCGAACGACCTGCGGACGGGAGCATTATGAGGGGGGTCTTCACCTCCAAGAAAGTGTCGCCGACCTGGAAATCAATCCGAGAATGTCCCAGCTTGACCTCCCGTCGCACCTCCCCTGTACCATCTCCGAGAGCTGCCCGGAGACCAAAAAGAAGTTGACGTAGGCGTTGGCGGCCGTCTGGTTGATTCCGATCCAAGTCCTGCCCTCCTCTTGCGGGGTCAGGTGAAATGGCTTCGACTGTGTAGGCGGTCTTGCGGCCGGCCCAGCTTTCCTGGAAGCAAGGCAGCGCAGACCAGAGAGAGGCAGGTCCCGGAGCCTCCCCGTCGTGGGGCAGTGGCACCTCTCGACCCTCCCTTCCAGTTCCACAAGCATGACGAACCTGTTGGGACGCGACCTGATGACCCCCTCCGACAACCTGGCGGGGAAGAGCAGTTTGGTCGACCGAGTCGTGCGCTTCATAATCTTCCCTCTTCCCACATGAGCAGGAGGAAGGAGCTTATCAACGGCTAGAGGATTCGGGGCTGATGGCCAGGTCGCCCGAACCCCTGAGATATGATTATTAAGCGAGGGCCGCGGTCTGGCAAGTGGCGATGAAGACTCTAGCCATGCGACTTCGGGATGAGCTGGATTTTGAGTTCTGAGCCGACCTTAGTCTTTGCAAGCAAGGGGGACCGCGTCGAGGTCGCCATTCGCAAGATGGGTCGCGGCGAAGCCTGACGTTCGACTCAGGGTTCCAAATGGGCGGGCATCCCGGCGCTGTGATCCGTTCCGGCGCGTTAATGTTCGAATTCATCGGCTGGCCCGAGGTTGGCAAGTCGATCGAGGACGCCTTGGCCGCGAGTTATCGAAAAAACGGCGCTGTGATCCGTTCCGGCGCGTTAATGTTCGAATTCATCGGCTGGCCCGAGGTTGGCAAGTCGATCGAGGACGCCTTGGCCGCGACTATCGCGCAACACCGCGTCACATACGACCTGGAGCGGCTGATGGTCATGGACGGCATCACCGGCGTTCAGAGGCTCAGCACGAGCGCTTTTGCGGGCGCCATCATTGAGAACGTAAGAACGGTAGGTGGTAGGTAGTAGGTGGTATGTGGGGGGGGGGAGACAGGTGTCGGGTGTCAGGTGCCAAGGGAGACTGGGTGCCTGGGGCTGTGGGCTGTGGCGATTTTGGATTTTAGATTTTAGATTTCAAATTTTAGATTGGCGCTGTCCCCCGCCTACTACCTTCTAGCCACTGCCTTCTGCATACTGTCTTCTGGCTACCGCCTACTGCCTACTATCTTTCTTGAGGGGGGCAAATGATTCGCAAAAAAGTGACTGTGGTTGGTTCAGGTAATGTTGGCGCAGAGGTGGCTCAGCGCCTGGTGGACAAGCAAATGGCTGATGTGGTCATGGTTGACATCCTCGAGGGCGTCCCGCAGGGCAAGGCTTTGGACATGCTCGAATCGGGGCCTATCGAGGGTTACGACGTTTGGATCAGGGGAACGAACGATTACGCGGACACCGCGAACTCGGACCTGGTGGTGATCACGGCGGGCTTTGCGCGCAAGCCCGGTATGAGCCGCGACGACCTGCTGAGAAAGAACTATGAGGTCGTTAAGGGAACTACCGAAAAGGTGGCGAAGTACTCGCCGGAGGCCATCCTGATCGTGGTGACCAATCCGCTGGACGCTATGGTGCAAACAGCGTTCAAGGTGAGCGGATTTCCAAAGAACCGCGTGCTCGGCATGGCGGGCGTTCTGGATACGGCCCGCTACCGGACCTTCATCGCGGAAGCCTTGAACGTCTCGGTTTTAGACGTGCACGGGTTCGTTCTGGGCGGCCACGGCGACACTATGGTGCCCGTGCCACGTTATACGACCGTGGCGGGAATCCCGGTGGGGGATTTAATGCCCCGGGAACAGCTCGAGGCCATCATTAAGCGCACCCGTAATGGCGGAGCCGAAGTCGTGAATCTCCTCAAAACCGGAAGCGCTTTTTACGCGCCTTCCTCGGCCGTGGTGGAGATGATTGACGCCATCTTCGAGGATCGCAAGAAGATTCTGCCTTGCACCGTTTACCTCGAAGGCGAGTACGGCATCCACGGCGTGTTCGTGGGAGTGCCGGTGAAGCTGGGCGTGCGCGGCATCGAGCAGATTGTGGAAATCAAACTGACGCCGGAAGAACATGCGGCGCTTCAAAAATCCGCCGCCGCGGTGAAGGAGTTGGTGGAGATTATCGGGGTGTAATGGGACCAAAAAAGGAGCAAGAAGCAAGAAGTCAGGAGCCAGAAGTCAGAAGGCAGAAGGCCAAAGGCGGAGGCAGATAGGGGTGTTCCTCTTCCAAACGCCTGTCATTCTGGGCATGTATAGCCGAAGAACGCTCTCCGTGATGTCAGAAACGGAGCACATCCTAAAGTGAGTCTGCCCTCTCCCAAGGGGAGAGGGTGGACCGCGATGGCGCTTTCACCAGCCGTCGCGGGCCGAGTGAGGGGTTAGTTGCGGGGCGAGGACGGATCAGACAGGCTCGGCCCAAGCTGCTCAATGGAAACGAGTAATGCGTCGAGTTTCTGGAGAGCCCGCCGTTTTTTTGGCGGGCGAAGAATCTCCGCACGCCTGTCATTCCTTGCCCGCCCCTTTTCCAGACGTCTGTCATTCTGAGCCCCGACTTGTCGGGGCGAAGAATCTCCGCAGTTGCCTCTTTCCTGGGCTATCTATGTAGCGTACAGTTATGCGGGCGAACCGCGCAGTGTGTCAAAATGCCACACTTGTACGCTCGTCCGCCATCTCCTCAGCATTCTTCTAACCCCTTGAAAATACGTGGCAACAGGATGCCGCTGGCGCAGAACACTTCAAGAAAGCGAAATGTGTGGCGCAAATGGAAATCCCGCCCACATCAGAACCGAACCCCTACGGCACATCTACGATCTTCACTGCATTGATCACCACAGGCGTTTTTGGCCGGTCGTTCCGCTCGCGCGCCACAGCAGCGATTCTCTCGACGACCTCCTGGCCTTTCACGACTTGACCGAAGATGGTGTGGTGGTTATTCAGCCAGGCTGTGGGCACAAGCGTTATGAAGAACTGGCTGCCATTTGTGCCCGGACCGGCATTGGCCATGGCCAGCTTGCCCGGCTTATCAAACCCCACGCCCTTGGCGAATTCATCTTTGAACTCATAACCAGGGCCACCGGTGCCGGTCCCGAGCGGGCAGCCGCCCTGGATCATGAATTCGGGTATGACGCGATGGAAGATCAATCCATCGTAGAAGGGGCGCTTGGCGGGCTTGCGCGTCTTCGGGTCAATGAACTCCTTCGTTCCTGTCGCGAGACCCACAAAATTCGCCACCGTTTCCGGGGCGTGTTGCGGGAACAGCTCGCAGGTAATCTCGCCCAGGCTGGTCGCGAAGATTGCGTATTTGCCAGGTCTTAGATCGGTCATCGGGGGCTCCGTTGAACTAGAAACTGGAAAATAGAAAATGGAAACTGGAAAATCGGCACTCGAAATTCGAAACTCGAAAATGGTAAGACCGCGACCCCGCCCAGGCTCTTAATTCCTCTTAGCCTGCGAAGGCTGGCCACGCCTAACTGAAAACTGACAACTGACCACTGATTACTGAACGATGACGGCCGTCTTGATGCTATCCAGCAGCGGGAAGCTTTTGTCGAGATAGGCTTTGCCTTCGTTTGTAATTCGGCTCTGCTCAGGGCCTTTGCCGCTCGGTGCACCTTCGCCATAACCGCTGTAGAACTTTTCCACCACGTCCATGCCTTCGATGACTTTGCCGAAGGGCGAGAAGCCCATGCCGTCGAGGTTCTGGTTGTTGGCGAGGCTGATGAAGACCTGGGTAGTCCTGGTGTTGGGGCCGGAGGTGGCGAAGGTCAGGTAGCCTTCCAGGTTGCTCTGGGTGACGCGATCGTCCTTGACGTGGGCGGAGGCCCATACCCGGGAAATTTCGGGGTTGGCGCTGATTCCGAATTGCACCACGAAACCCGGCAGCACGCGGAAGAAGGCGGCGCCGTCGTAGAAATGGTTCTTGACGAGGTTGTAGAAACGATCCGCGCCCAGCGGCGACCAGGAGCGCTTGACCTCCACCACGAAGTCTCCCTTGGTGGTTGTAAACTTGGCCTTGAAAGTGGCGGGAGCTTGCTCGTTAAGAGACGACGGTTTCAGCAACGAGGGTCTTGCCGCGGCGCGCTGCGATGTTGGCTTTGCGG